>JAIQFK010000036.1 GCA_020073305.1 Terriglobia bacterium | reverse complement strand
AATCCACGTGGGCGTAGTGCCGGTTGGCGGTTTCGTACTCGATGTGCGCCACCGCGATGGTGATGCCGCGGGCCTTCTCTTCCGGCGCGTTGTCGATGGAATCGAAACTGCGGAACTTGACTTTGGGGTTGTTCTTCCCCAGCACCTTGGTGATGGCCGCCGTCAGCGTGGTCTTGCCGTGATCGATGTGCCCGATGGTCCCGATGTTGACGTGCGGCTTGGTCCGATCGAATTTTTCCTTTGCCATTTAAGAATCCTCTAAACTGCCATACAGCCGAAGGCGCTCGCTAATCCCCGCTCGACTCTTCAGATACGCTTCCCGGCTTCGTGCTTCCCCCCGGGTTTCGAACTCCTCGGTGGCTGCAACCTCCCACGGTTTGAATGCGCTGGTCCAGCGGCCGTTTCTGGTATTGTGCTCATTGAGCCGGCGAGCAACATCAGCCGTCGACCCAATGTAATGACGTCCCGTGGGAATACTCCGAAGGACGTAAACAAAGTACTTCAGAACTCTGGGGCCGTTGACCAGGATTGAACTGGTGACCTTCCGCTACGGACGCTCTATCGCAGGCTCCCAAAACCATGGAGCCGTTGACCAGGATTGAACTGGTGACCTCGTCCTTACCAAGGACGCGCTCTACCAACTGAGCTACAACGGCCCGAAAAACTTCACACCGCCAAGTGCCGGGAGCGCCCCGACCTGGTGACCTTCCGTCACGGACGCTCTACCAACTGAGCTACAACGGCCCGAAAACTCTCCGCCAGCGTTACTGGTGGACGGGGGAGGATTCGAACCTCCGTAGCCCGCAAGGGGCGGCAGATTTACAGTCTGCTGCCATTAGCCGCTCGGCCACCCGTCCAAACCTATCCACTAATTGCGGCGCTCGATTGTAAAACAGGTCCGATCGTGGAACTGACGATAAAGGCTATTGTACAACAGAACCCGCGACGAGGTAAGTGATTGACGCGGCAGGTTCAATCAATTCTTGAGGTCCAGCGTTCCAGCCACTTCAGCTCCTCCCGCACCTTGATCTTGCCGTGCCAGGGATTCTTGTCGATTCCGTGGCCTTCACCGGGGAAAATCAACAGTTTGCTGGGTATGCCCTGATCGTGCAGCGCGCGCTCGAGCAGGTAACTTTCGCCTACATAAACGCGAATATCGTCGGCGCCGCTCACAATGTGCGTGGGCGTCTTGACTTTGTTCATTTGCCAGAGCGCGGCTTCGTCGTTATACCTCGGCTGCGCCTCCCACGGCCTGCCACCCAGGAAATAAGCATCGTCCAACGTCGTGTCGTCATTGCCCCAGTTGACGGCGTGTTCCACCGCCCCCGCGCCCGTGACTGCGGCTTTGAAGCGCGACGTTTGGGTCAAGAGCCAATTGGTCAGATACCCGCCGTAACTGTAACCGCCGAGGGTCAATCGATCGGGGTCGGCGATCCCGTCTTTCACCAGCGCGTCGATCCCCTCAATAATGTCCCGCCCGGGTTTGGAAACGATGTTGGGCACGATATTGTTCGCAAACTGGTCGCCATAGCCAATTGAGCCCCGGTAGTTTGGTTCAAACACCAGCCAGCCCTGCGTGGCGGCCATGTTCTCCCAGTAGTACCAATCGGCCTTGAAACGATTGCCATCCACATCGTTCGGTCCGCCGTGAATCAAGGTCAACATCCGGAGATGCTTCACACCGAATTTGCCGGGCGGATAAATCAACATTCCTTCCACTTCGACGCCGTCATCCGCGGTCCAGCGGTACGGTTTGCCTTCAGGTAGAGCCTCGTCGCTCAGAAACTGGTTGAACGCGGTAATGCGCCGCGCATGCGGCAGGTCGTTCACGTTCATGGCCAGGTAGACCTCCGCGGGTTTTTGGAGCGAGGAGTAAACAAACGCCAGGCTGGGCGAGTGTGCGGCTGCTGAGATGTGTTCGTAAGTGCCGGGCCATCCGGGCAATGGCGCAAACTCACCCGCCATGCTATTTTGCGAGTAAATCTGCGCTTCGGTTCCGAGTTGTCCAGCGGCGATGAGGCCGCCTTCGAGTGATGGAGCATACGACGCGGGAGCGCCGTGAAATTTGGAGGCCCACTGCTTGATCTCCCGGTTCGTATCAACACAATAAATCCGCGGCTGCGTGTCCTGATAGGGTCCTTCCACCGACCCGTTGGTGAAAGAAAAGAAGATGTGCCGACTGTCGGGCGCCCAACGCAGATCGTCGAGAAAGGCCTGGGGTCGGACCAGCGGCTGGGGTTCGCCGCCCGCCGTATCCACCAGGTAGATTCCCCATTCCGCGACGGACTCCCAGCGCTTGGTGCGTGATTGCGTCAGGAGAGCGAGGCGCCGCCCGTCGGGCGAGACTTCGAGGTGTTTCGCTCGAAAGGGGGTGGTCGACACCGGCTCGACGCCCGTGTCCGGTTCGCAGGGCTTCGGCGTCATTCCTGAGGAGCAGTGTTGCGCCTCCGCGATTCTAATGCGGCGGATGACATCGCCACGCTCCTCTTCGCGGAACTGAACCACGTCCTGCCATTCCTTCTTGTACGCTTCCTTTTGCTCTTTGCTCCAGGGGGTCCGCGTTGCGAAGTAGATCGTTCGGGAGTCGGCGGACCATGCAAAGGAGTGCACCTCTTCATCACCGCGCGTCACCGGAAAAGCTTCTCCTCCGCTGAAGGGAATCACGTAGACCTGCTCAGCTTTCTCGCCCTTTTCAGCGGCTTGTTCCGCATCCTTATGCGTTTCAGCAGCAGGACTACGATCGGAGAGGAAGGCGATCCACCGGCCATCGGGCGACCATTCCGGGCTGCTGTCATGGCCGGATTGCGTGAGTGGCAGCAGTGATCCCGAGCCCGCATCACGATAGAGCCAGAGGTCCGTCCGGAACCGGCTGGCCTCCCAATCCGCGCGCGACGTCTCAATGACCACGGCGTGGCCATCGGGCGCAATGCGAACGCCGATGATTTCAACCGTGTTGAAGAACTCGTCGAGGGTGAGCAGCGCTTTGCCAGGCGCCGTCTGTGCGGTGCTGAAAGGGGCCCACAGTAAGAAAAGGAAACTTGCGCTGGCTAATCGAGCGGTTTGCATGTTTCGGAATCCTGAACTGCGAATGATACACCAGTTGGCTTGCGCGGCTTTGCGCGTTCAGGTATATCTTGCCGGAACACCGGACAGAAGGGAAATGGAGCTGGCGGAGGGAATTGAACCCCCGACCCGCAGTTTACAAAACTGCCGCTCTACCAACTGAGCTACGCCAGCAACATCTACAGAGTAATCGGAGTCGCGCGGCGAACGCAATCGCCGGTCACGGGCGAGGGCGAGTGAAGTCGAGCGGGTTCATTTCACGGAATCCGCCGCCGGTGCCGGGGCACGATCACGGGAAAGCGCCTCCATTTGGCCCTTCAATACTTCCACCTGGAGCCCGCGGGCTTTTGCCATCTCCGCCCTTGCTTCTTTTTGCCGTCCGGCTTGCGCGTAAGCCCGGCCCAATTGGTAATGGTAATTGCCGTTGTTCGGCTCCAATGCAATCGCGCGCCTGAGATGCGGAATCGCCCGATCCGGCTCCGACTTTTCCAGATAAGCCTTGGCGAGCGCGGAACGCAAGCTGGGCGCATCGGGATTGCGCGCGACGGCCGTCTCCAGCAGAGAAATGGCGCCATTCGTATCCCCCTGGTCGAGTTTGATCCGGGTCAGGTCCTCATAGGCCCAGGGATCGTTCGGGCTGATTTCCGTTTCCTTTTGAAACTGGGCGGCGGCCGCGTCGGACTTGCCCAACTTCTGGTAGAGCACTCCCAGGTAGTAATGAGAATACGGCAGGCGCGCGTCACTCGCCGCGGCTTTCTCCAGTTCCGTCTGCGCGTTCTGGTAGTCATCCAGGGCCAGGTAGGCTTTGCCCAGCAGCAGGTGCAAATGCGGCGTGTCACCGCCCGCCTGAACTAACTGTGCGAAGGTGTGCTGCGCATCGTTCAGGCGTTTCAGTTTTCCGTAGGAGATACCGAGCATGAAGAGGTACTCGAGGTCGTCCTGCTCGCGGTCTTGAAGGGGAGCCAGTTCGCTGACCGCGGCGTCGAACTCATCCATCATGAAGTGGCATACGCCTTTGAGGTAGTGCGCTTGAACGTTTGCCGGGTCAGCGGAAAGGACGGCCGCGAAAAACGGGACAGCGTGCTTGAATTCACGCTGCCTGTAGTAGGCCAGGCCGAGATTCCGGTCGATGCCCGTCATGCCGGGCGCCAGCTTTTTCGCCTCCTTCAACACGCGAATGGCGCTCTCGAGTTTTCCGGTGCGCAGATAGACGACGCCCAGATTGGTGTACACCGGAGCTGAGCGCGAGCCCATCTTGAGCAAGCGGTCGAAGTCGTGTTCGGCATCGGCATATCTGCCTGCCTGCAGAGCGCGCTGTCCCCGTTCAAACACTTCCTTCGGATCACCGGGTTCAGTTTGCTGGCCAAGCATCATGCAGCAAGCCAGGAATGCTGCCGCGATCCCGGCAGACAGTGTTCCGGTGATCTCCCTCGCCATGGCGAAATTCATCGTAGCATCCGCTTTCATTTTTCTGACAAACGAACAACAGATTTCGATAGACTCCGTTAGGAACGCCGGGTAACCTCGCTGGCAAAGGCACAAATCAATGGCTGCTCACCGGATCGGGCTCATCGGCTGCGGGTGGATTGCTCCCTTTCATGTTGCGGGGCTGAGCCAATTGGGACGGCGGGGCGAGATCGTCTGGGTGGCTGATCCCGATGAGGAACACGCCCGCACTTTGGCGCGCGAGGCGGGCGCCCGCGCCATCACCGACTACCGCACGGGTCTCTCGGATATCGATTGTGCGTTCGTCCTGATACCTCATCACTTGCATCCACAGGTCACCGTAGATTGCCTGAAAGCCGGGTGCCACGTGCTTCTCGAAAAGCCAATCGCCAATAGCCTGGCCGAAGCAGACACGATGATCGCGGCGGCGGAGCAAAACAGGAGAACGTTGATGGTGGCGTATCCACATCGCTATAAGAGGAGCTTTCGGCTGTTCAAGCAAGCCATCGATAGCGGCCGGTACGGCAGGCTGATCATGCTCGACAGTCTGATGGACGATATGGTGGAAGGCTACCTTGCGGAATGGATGACCCGGAAAGCCACATTGGGAGGCGGCTGCCTGTTCTCCGCTTCGGGCCATCAACTGGACATCATGTTGTGGATCAGCGGAGACGTGCACGCGGCATACATGGTGGGAACGCGCGGGCGAGTGCCGATGGAGGGCGAGGATTCGGCTGCCTGCATCTTGAAGTTCAAGAACGGGTCGATCGGCGTGGCGCGCCATACGTGGGCCTCGCCTAGAGTGCGGATCTGGTACACCATGGAAGCCATGTGCGAGAAGGCGCACGTCACACTCACTTGCACGCCGCTCGGCGATCAGAATACCGAGGGAGTGCGGTGCCGGTGGCAAACGCGGATTGTTGCGCAGGGTAAGCAGGACGAGGTGCTGCTTGAAAGCGACGAAGGGCTGGATCTCGCACCGGAAATCGAGCACTTCTTCGAATGCGTGGACACGGGCCGCACGCCCGAAACTGACGGCCGCATGGCGCGCAAGGTCTCGGCTGTGGTGCTCGAGGCGTACCGCCGCGCCGCGGCCGACGGCGCCAACGTATAATTCCGCGAGCTAGTGAGGGAGGAGTTGTGGATTACAGCCTGGTGCTTCGCAACGGTCACGTCATTGACCCCTCGCAGGGCTTGCATCGCGTGACGGACGTTGCCGTTCAAGAGGGACGGATCGCCGCGGTCGGCGGTGCGCTCGGGCCGGGCCTGGTCGAGAGAGATCTCCGCGGAAAATACGTTTGCCCGGGCCTCATCGACCTTCACGGGCATTGGTGGGAGGGCAGTTCGTGGGGAATCGACCCGGACATTTGCTTGAACCATGGCGTCACTACCGTGGTGGATGCCGGCACCACAGGTTTCATCAATTTCCCTGCCTTCCGCAAAACTCAAGTGAGCGCCGCGACGGTTCGCGTGCTCGCTTTTGTGAACATCAGCGGCATCGGAATCCCGACTACCCTGGTGGGGGAACTCGAGGACATCCGGTTCGCCCGCCCGCTTGAAACCGGCCGGGTGATCGAAGGTAATCGCGATCTGTGCGTCGGCGTGAAGCTCCGCGAGGGAACCATGACCGGCCGCCATGGGAAGGAAGCACTGGAAAAGGCGCTCGAGGCCGCGAGTTTCCCCGGCCTCCGGCTGATGGTTCACATCACCAAGGGGGCCGACACGCGCCATATCCTGGGAAGGTTGAGACCGGGCGACATCGTCACACACTGTTTTCAGGGACGGGGCGATGGGATTCTCGCCGAAAGTGACCATCACTTGCTGCCGGAAGTCGTTGCGGCGCGCAAAAACGGCGTCTTGTTCGATGTCGGCCACGGCGCGGGGGCTTTCAGTTGGGACGTGGCGCGAAAAGCGTTCGAGTACTTCTTCTACCCGGATACCATCAGTACCGATCTGCACCGGTTTTCCATTGCCCGCTGGGCCTTCGACATGCCCTCGGTGATGTCCAAGTTTCTTCACATGGGCATGCCGCTCGCCGATGTCATTCTCAAGTCGACCTGGGCTCCGGCTCTTGCGATTGGCCGCGCGGGCGAGTTGGGAACGCTGAAACCAGGCGCCGTGGCCGATATTTTCGTGTTCGAACTGGAAGAGGGCAGCTTTCCGCTCGAAGACACTCACTTGCGCAAGGAGTCGGCCTCGCGCCGGATCAGGCCGTTTCTCACCATCAAAGACGGGCGGGGCATCGAGCCTGGCAGTTTTCCGGCAAGGCTGCGCGAGTTGGAGGAATGTGACCAGGAGCTTTTCCGCTTCATCGAGCAGACAGCGAATCCTTCCTGAGGGAGAATGACATCCCCGGTTTGGGTGGCCTTGTTATTACGATACTCACCGGCACTGGTGGCCGCGGCAGGTGGCGCGACGTTGATCATGCTTGCCCGGTCACGAGACAAAATCGCCTTTACCATCCTCGCGACGGCTGTTGGTCTGACTTGCATGGAAGCGGAGTATTGGCTTGCACGCGGTTTTCCCGCTGATGAAGTTCCCTTTTTCACCGTGTCACTCCTGATCACGTTGGCGGCAGCTCTTTTCGGCGCCCGCGGTGGCGTTGCGCTCGGCGTAGTGGGGCTGGTCTTTTTCGCCTACGTCAACATTCGTTATGGCGCACCGTATCTGCTCGACTACATCATGCCCGCCTTTTATGCTCTACTCGTGATGTTTTCGCGCCGACAGCAGCGCTGGTGTGGTTCAGGTTTATGGGCGCCCGGCCGGTTGGAGTCGCTCTGGGTGCTGCTCGTTCACGCCGTCACTTTCTGGAGAACGACCACCCTCGGCAAGTGGGCCTGGGTTCTCGGCGGCAGATGGTAGCCATTAATCCTCGACAGCAGATTGAGGTCCGCGAACCCGCCTCGCGCCGGATGCGGTCTCTGTTCCGCTTCATCGAGCAGACCGGCTCAACGCGGCACGACGGGTAGGATCAAAGCGGATGGATGCTCGCGGTCGTGGTATACGACCTGGCTGGCCGCTACCATGCGCTGGCCGGTGAGCAGATCCTCGCCGGTATTTAGGTTGCGGTCGTAGCGCGGAAAGTTGCTGCTGGAGATTTCGAGCCGGATGCGGTGCCCTTTGCGGAACAGGTTGGAGGTGGCCCACAGATCGATGTTGATCCTGTAGATTTCACCTGGAACCAGCGGTTCGGATCTCTCGAATGAATTGCGGAAACGAAGACGGAGGATGCCGTCGGCCAGGTTCCGCGCGAATCCATCCGGATGGACATCCACTAGTTTGGCGGTGAAGTCGGTGTCAACAGCCGATGAACTCACGTACAACTCAGCACTGACCGGGCCGGTCACTTCGATGTCGGCATCGAGCGGCGGTGTGGAGTAAACCAAAACGTCGGCACGATTTTCCGCCGGCCGCTGGTCATAGACGCCCGGAGCGAGGTGGTCGTGGTCACAACAATTTCCTCCGCCCTGAGTGCGCACCGGATTTGCGGGATCGTAGAGGAATTGATCGGCTGGCTCGGCTTCTGGTGGGCCTGTGCTCAAGGCTCCATCGCCCGAGAGCGAGTTGGCTCGGCCGCCGGAATGCAGGTGAAAACGGGTGTTGCGAGCTCGCGCCAGGGGCCAGTCGTCCTCCTCCTGCCACACGTTTTCTCCCATAACGAAGATCTTGACCGGCTTCTCGCGGTTCAGGCCGTTTGCCACGCCCTTCAGAGTGTGATCGAACCAGCGGAGCATTTCGTCTTCTTCGTTCCGGCACCCCTCTGGCGCGAAGCTGACCTCACCGGCCTTGCCATCGCGGAAACTCACCGTATCGTGATACCAGGGGCCGATCATCAGCCGCTGCCCTTTGCGCGCCGTTTCCGTCGCTGCGTACGACTTAAGGCCTATGTAATTTCGCAGTGTGCCGTTCAGGAAGATGTCGTACCAGCCGCCCACGTGATAACACGGAACCGCGATGTTGCCGAACCGCCCGTGAATTGACCACTGCTTCCAGTAGTCGTCGTACGAGGAATGGTCCAGCCAGTCAAGGAAGTAGGGAGCCAGGTCGCGCACCGAACCGGTTTCAAAAAAAGAAAAATCGCGGAGCGGCAACTCCCACACCCGGTTCATGGCGTTGGCGCTTTTCTGCGCCCGCCGGTTTAGCGTGTCGGGAGCGAGCCGGAACGACGCCCACGATTCATTGAAGAACTGCTGGAACGCCCCGCCGCGATACGTCCATTCGTCGTAGTAGTCGCACGCGGTGACAACCGGGAACAGGGAAACCAGATGTGGCGGCTGCGCGATGGCGGCAAACAACTGCGTCACGCCCAGGTAGGACCACCCGAACATTCCCACCTTGCCGTTTGCATACGGTAGCGCGGCGGCCCACTCGACGGTGTCGTACCCGTCTTCCAGTTCGTGCCGGAATGGATACCAGTCGCCATCCGACGCAAAACGGCCGCGGACGTCCTGCAGGATCACGACGTAGCCACGGGTTGCCGCGCGGATGGCGAAGGGAGTACCGTTGGCATTGTAGTTGGCCTTGTTGTACGGGGTCCGCTGCAGAAGGACTGGAAATCTTCCCTCGGCTTTGGGGCGGAAGACATCGGCCCGCAGGATGACGCCGTCGCGCATCTGCGCGGTGATGTCGCGCTCCATTAGTATTTCGTAGCTTTCCTCTTTCATGCCACCGTCAGCGCGCGCTCGCCGCTTCCAGCAGAAGCACCGCGTCGTCGCTCTGCAGCGAAGGAGTGAAAGGGCGCAGGCCCGAGTTCGGAAACACGCCGACGACGGTGGATTCGCCTGTCTCCGGATTGATCCACGTGGCTCGAACGGTTTCGGACGTTGTGATTTTGCCGAAGTCAACGGTCACGGGGTTGCGCGTGCTGAGGTAAAGGATCGCCCAGTCACCGTCGGTTGAACGCGCCGCGGCGTTCAGATCTTTATCACTGCCTGCGCCGACGGCGATGACCGATTGGTCGGGCACCAGCTTCCACCAGGTGCGCGCCGAGAGCACCTGCCTCAAGATGCCCATCTGCCGAGCGCCGGGTGAATCCAGCGACTCGCGCCACGTGGGATTTTTCCGCCACATGTCGTTGTGACCGTAGGTGTGGAAGCCGCCTCCCAGATACGCCCACCACGCCTGTTTACGAACAATCAGCGGTGTGATGGGCCGGCTCGGATATTCGGGGCCGGCTTCATACGCGCCTTCGGCCAGAACAACGGGTTTCACGGGCAGGCGACAGTAATCGGCCAGGACCAGCGGGTGAATGCGCCAGTAGTCGCTCCATGTTTGGATGGTGTTGTAGGAGAGCCATTTCTCGGTGTGGAAGTAACTGGATGAGTTGCCACCTCCGGGATGGAACGTGATCAGATGCTCGCCGCCATCTCCTTCCTGCAAGCCGGCCGCGAGGGCCTGGGTGATTTCGGGAAATTCGGAAGACTTCAGGTCGAAGCCGTTCACCCAGATGAGATTGGGCACGTCTTTGTACCGGCGGCCGAGCCATCGGCCGTATTCGCGAACGTTCGCCTCGGTGAAGATTTGTTGCTTTTTGACGAAGGCTCCGGAACTGCCGCCGCAAGGCAGAATCGCCAGAATCAGATTCTTGCTGCGCGCGACAGCCAGGACCCGATCAATATTCTTGAAGAACGCCTCGTTAGGCGTTGCCGGGTTCCAGTTGAGAAACGGGAGCGTGCCCTCCACGTCCTCGGAAACCGCCTTCATCCCGGGTCCGCCGGTAAACACCATCATGACGTTGATGATCGAGAACCCCTGGCGCGCGCGGTGATCCAGGTATTCTTCGGCCTCGGCGGGTGTGTAGAGGTTGGCGATAGTCCAGGCTGTGTCGCCGAGCCAGAAAAACGGCTCGCCATTGCGGACAAAGTAGCGCCCGTTGGTGGTGAGCAGAGGCGCCGCAGCCAGCGCTCCCGCTAAGGCGACCCCGGCGAGCAATCCCGTGTAACGACGCATAGTTCCTCAGTCTGCAGTTTGTGGAAATACATCGTAGCACCGCATTTCGCACCAACCGGACGGCACATGAGTCTGTCCGCGCCCCCAGGAGGAGAGTTGAAGCGCGCCAAAACGAAGGTAAGTCCCGTGGGTGCGGATTGCTGTGCCGCTGCTTGCGCCATCCGCCCTAACTGTCGTGGCTATAGTCTTTTAACAAAGAAAAAGCAAATCTTGATAGACCCCCTTCGGCGCTCGGGTTACCCTCACCACAGGTTTCTCGCAAATCCGGCAGGCTGGACGGCACGCGTACGCGGTGATCGAGCGCGCGGTGCAGCGGCGGCCGGGCGAAAGGAGCACCCCGTGAGAACACTGGTTGCGATAGCAGGCGCGATGATTTTTCTGGCATCTTTTCGTGTCAGTGCACAGGATCTCGCTAACATCGTCGGCACAGTAACGGACGCATCCGGCGCGGTGATTCCCGACGTCAACGTCACCGTTTCCAATCCGGACAGAGGCTTTACGCGAAAACTGATCTCGGACTCGGCCGGCGAATACACGGCCGCTCGCGTGCCGATCGGAAACTACATCGTTACCGTCGAGAAGGCGGGCTTTCAAAAGCTCGTGCGCAGTGGCATCACCGCGCAGGTTGGCCAGACGCTGCGTGTCGATCTGCAGCTCCAGGTAGGCTCTGCTACCCAGGAAGTGGTGGTCAACGCGAACGTCGCCAAGGTGGAAACCGAGACCGGCGCGATTTCCGACGTGGTGACCGGCTCGCAGGTCAGCCAGCTCAATCTGAACGCGAGGAATTTCGCGAACCTGGCGACGCTGGTCCCCGGGGCCGCAACGCTCGGAACCGGCTTTGATACCTCGCACGTGGGCGTGCTGGCCAACGCGGCGATTTCTTTCAACGGCCTGCCGGTTAACATCGAGAACTGGGAAGTCGATAGCACCAACAATATCGATCAAGGCTCGGGCAGCGGCTCGGTCATGACCTACCCCAGCATCGATTCGATCGCCGAGTTCCGCGTTTCAACCGCGAATTACAGCGCGGAATACGGCAAATCGGGAGGCGCGAACATCGAGGTGGTTACCAAGTCGGGTACGAAGGACTTTCACGGCGACCTGTTCGAGTTCGTTCGGAACGAAAAGTTCGATGCCAATGACTGGTTCGCCAATCGCCAGATCACGCCCGACGGCAGTTCAGCGCCCAAAACGCCGCTCAAGCGCAACAACTGGGGATTTACCTTGGGCGGCCCGGTCATCATTCCCGGACACTATAATCGCGACCGGAACAAGACGTTCTTTTTCGTTTCTGAGGAATGGCGCGAAAACCGGGAGGGAACGGTGATCGACCAACAGGTTCCCACGCAGAGAATGCGAAACGGCGACTTCAGCGAGTGCGATCCAGGTTCTCCCAACTACAACGTAGTGGCCGCTTCCGGGTGCAAGTTACCCACGAATCCGGACACGGGGACCTTATTCCCCAACAATGTCGTTCCGATTAATTCCACAGCCAAAGCGCTGCTGGACGGCCTGGTTCCGCTGCCGAACAACGGCATCGATCGCTACACTGCCGCGCCCAGTCTGCCCACTTCCTTCCGAGAGGACATGTTCAAGATCGATCAGAACATTACCGACAACATCCGCGCCTTTTTCCGGTACACACAAGACGCGTTTGAATCGGACTACATCCCGACGCTGTGGTCGTATGCGACCTTCGGCACGGTCAAATCCAGGTGGCAGAGCCCGGCAAAATCGGCGGTGTTTCACTTGACGCAAACCATCCGGCCTGACCTGCTGAACGAGTTCATCGCGAGTTTCTCGGCGGACGTTAACAAGGTGAATAACTACACGGGGTTTGACTCGCCGGCCGGGTCTATCAACAAGCCCAGCGGCTTCGATGCCAAGACCATCTTTCCCGCCAATCAAGACATCGTAAAGCTGCCGAGCATTGCCATTGGTGGTGGAGTGCCTTTCAATTTCGGACAGTCCACGGGCTTCGAGTTCTTTTTCTGGGATCCTCAGATTGCATTCAAAGACAACGTGGTGTGGACCAAGGGCCGCCATACGCTGAAAGCCGGCTTCTTCCTGCTGAGAAATAATATCAACACCACCACCAATATCGGATACAACCCGCAGGGGAACTACACATTCAGCGACGGCTCGAGCTTGAGTACCGGCAACGCGCTCGCGGACATGTTTCTCGGGCGCATCGCCGGTTACGAGGAATACGGCAGAACTGTCAACGGGCAACTGCTGGGTGGCTCGGCGCTTGGCCACTGGCGCCAGTGGGACTTCGAGCCCTACTTCCAGGACGACTGGCGGTTAACCTCCCATCTGACTCTCAACCTGGGTGTGCGCTACTACTGGTTAAGCCCCTTCTATGACTCGATGAAGCCCACCAACGATTCTTTGTTCATCCCGTCTCAATACGATCCGGCAAAAGAGGCGAAGCTGGACATCAACGGCAACTTCATTCCGGGTACCGGGGCGACCCCCATAAACTATGGAAACGGCCTAGTGGAGTGCGGAACCGGCTCCATACCGAAAGGCTGTTACCACTCCTTCCGTGGCACCGTTTCTCCGCGTTTTGGATTTGCCTGGGATCCGTTCGGACACGCCACCACCTCCATCCGCGGCGGGTACGCGCTGACCTGGGACGGCGGCAATCCGCTGCACAACGGCGCCGGCTTCAATGGGAACCCGCCGGCGGCGGCGGATCTATTCAGCTACAACATCGCCGGGTTCGATAACGTGGGTCCCGGCCCCATTCCGCCATCGGGTTTCTCCAATGTGAATGTCAGCAAATGGCAGGAGATCCAGCAATTCAACCTGGGCGTGCAGCATCAGTTCCCAGGCAACAATATTCTGAGCGTCAGCTATGTCGGGACGCTGGGCCACCACCTGCAGCAAAATGTCAACATCAATCAGGTTCGGGTGGGTTCGGGCATGCAAAACGTCCCGGCACTTGCCGGCACACCCGGCTGCGACGCCCACGGAAACTGCGACGTGCAGAACATCCTCATGAATACGTTGCAGAATTCCGTCTTCTTCGTGCCGTATCCCGGCTATGCCTCGATTAACCAGCGCCAGATGACGGGCAACTCCAATTACAATTCAC
This sequence comes from Terriglobia bacterium, assembly GCA_020073305.1. Classification (GTDB taxonomy): domain Bacteria; phylum Acidobacteriota; class Terriglobia; order Bryobacterales; family Bryobacteraceae; genus QHXW01. The sequence continues at coordinate 48,355 of JAIQFK010000036.1, read as the reverse complement.
TGCAAGTGAACTTCCGGCACACCTTCGGTTATGGGATTGCGTTCCAGGCAGCATACACCTGGGCGCACGAACTCGACAACATGTTTCAGGGCGGCAGTGCAAATTCCGGCGGCACAAACGGAATTGACGATCAAAATCTTCGGCGCTGGTATGGCACCGGAGGCCTGAACCAGAGCCAGATGCTGGTGATGAACTATGTCTACGAGCTGCCGTTCTTCAAGAGTTCGCAGAACCGCCTGGCGCGGAATGTTCTCGGCGGCTGGGAGATCAGCGGCATCACCAGTTTCCTGGCTGGAACTCCCATCGGAGTCACCTGTGGAATTGCCGGGATGGCGACCGGCATCGGCGGGCCCACGGGCTGCAACTCCCTGGGACCACTGGGCGTCAAGAAGGGCACTGTGAACGATCCGCAGTTTGGCCCGACGCCGACCTGGTTCGACCCCAGTCTGATCGGAAATGTGACAGTGGACCAGCTTCGCGCCGACAATCAGCCCGGAATGTTCGGCTACATGGGCAAGTATGCGCTGACCGGTCCGGGGCGCAACAACTGGGACATTGCCGTGCTCCGGAACTTCCAAGCGCCGTGGTTCAAAAGCGAACACAGCTCGTTGCAGTTCCGGTTTGAGAGCTATAACACGTTCAATCATCCACAGTGGAACGGCGTGAATCTCTTCTGCAGCGATCAGACGGCTCCCGGCGCTCCCTGTAACGGAGACAACAATGTCGGGAATGGCCAGGTCAGCGGTGCGGCCCGGCCGCGCATTCTGCAACTTGGCCTCAAGTTCGTCTTTTGAACGCGCGGACAGGCGCCGTCTCCCCTTGGCGGAGGCTCGCCGATCGGCGTATGATTGCTGGGTACGGAGAGCCTGGTGCCCATGCGAGCGGAGAGCGGCGTGACTTGGGAGCGCGTCGATTCGTTTGTCGATCGTCAGATCAACGCTGAGAAATCCCACGTCTGGCCGTTCGCCCACTCGTACCCCATCGACGTACGCTTTCTCATCCTGGATCGCCGTCATGACGTGCCGATGCACCGGCCGGATCACCTGGAAGTGGTCATTTTCGAGTCCGGCGAACTGGGCTACGAAGTCGAAGATCACACCTGCATGGTGCACAAGAACGACATCATTGTAGTGGGAGACCGCATCCGGCACCGCTGCCTCCCGCTCGGGGTTTCGCAGCGCGAGGCGCGATCGGTCGTACTGTCGTTTTTACCAAACCTGATTCACTCGGGCGCTCCGCTGGGCGACGACGTGCAATACCTGATGCCGTTCACGCTGCTCAATGCGTCATTTCCGAACGTGATCCCGGCGGGCACCGGGCTGTCGCGGGAGATTTTCGACTTCATCGAGCGCATCCGGGGCGAATTGCCGGGCGATTCCGAAAGGTCTCGCCTGGCCATCAAGACCTATCTGAAAATGATCCTGCTCGCCCTGGTGAATCATTACGCGGAACTGGGCGCGACGCGCGAAGCTCTCTACCGCCAGCAGAGCAACGTGAGGCGCCTGGCGCCTCTGCTGGAGCATATCGAGCAGCACTATGACGAGCCGATCCGGGTGAACGACGCCGCGCGGCTCTGCGCGATGAGCGACTGCTGCTTCATGCACTCGTTTAAGGAAGTGACCGGGCAGTCTTTTGTCGCGTATCTAAATCACTTCCGCGTAGCCCGCGCGCAAGAACTACTGGCCTCGACCGACCGTGCCATTTTGGAGATCAGCCTGGAAACCGGATTCTGCAACCAGAGCTACTTCGGAGTGATTTTCCGGCGCATCACAGGGATGACGCCGCTCGAGTACCGCCTGCAACACGCGGGACGCACCGCCTCCGGCAGCCTTCAAACCGCCGTCAGCCCGCCGTCGACCGTGAAGATGCCGCCTACGCAGTAGTCCGCGTCTTCGGAAGCCAAGAAAGCCGCGATGCCCGCCAGATCCTTCGGCGTCCCGAGCCTGCGCGCAGGGGCGATCTCGGCGAAATGCTTGCGCATTTCCGGGTCGGAAAGCTCGATGGCATTCATCGGCGTGTCGATGGTTCCGGGGACGATCGCGTTCACCCGGATGTGGTCCGGCGCATAGTCAGCCGCCATTGCCCGCATGAGCCCGACCACGCCGCCCTTGCTGGTGCTGTACGCGGTGAGGCGGGTGAAGCCGAACAGGCCGGTGGGCGACGCCACGTGAATGATGGACCCGCCGCCCTGGCGGAGCATCGCCGGAATGACGTACTTCGAGCAGAGCCAGTATCCACGCAGATTCACAGCCATGGTGCGGTCCCATGCCTCATTGGTCAACTCGTGCGCGCGCGCCTCTTCACGGATCAACAGCACCGCCGCGTTATTGCACAGAATATCGATCCGGCCGTAGCGGTCGAGAGTCTTCTGCACCATGGACTTCACCTGGGCCTCGTCGGAGACGTCGGTGGGCACGAAGATCGCCTCACCTCCCGCGTCACGGATCGATTGCTGGGCGGACCCTCCGCTGGCGGCGTCGATTTCGGCAACCACCACGGAGGCTCCTTCGCTCGCGAAACGCTCGGCGATGCCGCGGCCGATGCCCGCGCCCGCTCCAGTGACGATCGCGACTTTGTTCTTCAATCGCATGCTTTCCTCAGCTCAGTTTTCGTTTGAAGCCGCCAGTCTGCACAGCAAGGTATATGATACCCGCCGCCGTCCACATTGCGCCGACGCGCATGGCTAGCGGCGAGATGCTCAGCCAGATATAAAAGCAGATCACGAAACCGAGCACCGGACAGGCCAGGTTCGTCCAGACCCCAAAGCCGCTCCTTTGCCGCAGGCGCACAAAGTAGTGGCTCAGAACCGACAAATTCACCGCCATGAATCCCAGGCACGCGCCGAAATTGACCAGTTCTGCGCCCTCGTCCAGGTCGAACACCAGGCCGCCCACGCACGCGATGCCGCCCATCAGCAGGACGCTATAGATGGGCGTGCGCAGCACGGGGTGGACGTAGCCAAAAAGCCCATGGGGCAACCGGCCGTCGCGAGCCATGCCAAACAACAGGCGGGACGCGCTCGCCTGGCTGGTAATCCCGCTGGCCCAGGCTTGTGCGATCACGAGGAAGGCAATCAGGAAGAAGAGACCCGTGCCGCCAATCAATCGCCCGATGTCGGAGAAGGCGGTTTCAATCGGATTGAACCGCGTGTAGTCGGGCCAGATCAATTGTCCAAGATACGTTTGGAGAATGAAGATGACACCCGCCACAAAGCACACCAGCACGGTTGCGCGGGCCACGTTCTTCTGGGGATCCTTGGCGTCTTCGGCGAGCGTGGAGATGCCGTCGAAACCTAGAAACGAGAGCACTGCGATCGGGGTGGCGGACATGATGGCGGCCAGCGAAAACGCTGGAGGGTCGTAGAACGGTTTCAGCGACAGCAGCGTGCCCTGGCCCGTTCCGGCGAGGAGGGCGCGTACGGCCGCGGCCACAAACCACACGATGGAAATGGACAGCACGCCATTGAATACGATGGTCGCCCGCGACGTCATCTCAATCCCGCAGAGATTAATTCCTGTGATGGTGGCCGCCGTGATCAGCACCCACACCGTGTACGGCACCGTAGGCACCAGCTTGTTCGACGTCACCGCGGCGATGATCACGCACAGCATGGGCATCAGAATGTAATCGAGGATCATAACCCATCCGGCCAGATAACCAGCAACCGGGTGGATCGCGCGCGACGCGTAGGCGTAAGTCGAGCCGGCTTCGGGGAACGCCGCGGCCATGCGCCCATAGCTCACCGCGGTGAAGCTGATGGCCAGCATGGCAATGAGATATACCAGCGCGAAGTGGCCATGCGATTTCACCGAGCCTACGCCGAAGAAAGTGTACGGCGCGGTCGGGCCGACAAACGCCAGTCCAAAAAGCACCAGGGCCCACAGAGACAGCACCGGCCGGAAACTCTGCCCCGCGCGGGCATCGCCGGGCTGCGTCGAGTGAGCCGCGGCTTTCATCGCTGGCGAAGAGGCGGGATCTGGTTCAGCGCGCAATGCCGGCAGGCTCCGCCGCTACCGATTTCATTTTTTGCTGATCCACTTCTTGCTGGATGAAGGCCACCGTATCGGCAGCGATTTCGAGCATGCGTTTGAAGTCGGGCTCCGGCGTAGTTAGCGGCGGCTTGAATTTGAGAACGTTGCTGCCGATGCCGCCGAACTGTGTGATCAGACCGCGGTCGAGGGCGAACTCCCAAGCCTTGCGGCACGCTGTTGTTGCGTAAGCTTTTGTCTGGCGGTCTTCGACAAAGTCGACGCCGATGAATAAGCCGGGTCCGCGCACATCGCCGATCACCTCGAAGCGCCGGGCGAGCTGGCGGAACCATTCTGTCGCCGTGGCTCCCAGGACGCGGGCCCGCTCCACCAGATGCTCCTTCTCCACGATATCCAGCACCGCCAATCCGGCGGCCGCCGCCAGAGGCTGGTTCATGAACGTGAGCATGTGCCAGGCTTCCGATTCGAGATCTTCGGGGATCAGGTCCTTCCGGGTCGTGAAGGTCCCCATCGGTACGCCTCCACCCAGAGCCTTGCCGGCCACCAGGATGTCCGGCTGCACATCGAACAGATCGCAGGCCCACGTCGCGCCGCAGCGAGCCAGGCCGGTCTGGATCTCGTCCACGATCAGGAGCACGCCGCGCTCCCGGCAGACCCGCTGGATGCCGCGATAGTATTCGGCCGGGAATACCGTGTGGCCGTTCGGGCCCTGCACCACTTCCATCAGAAACGCCGCGACCTGCCCGGAGCTGGCGCCATCCAGATCGGCTTCCAGGGCGTGAACCGCGGCGCGCCAGCCCTCAGGACCTTCGCCCAACGGTGGGCGGTAGGCGTCCGCCGAGGGGATCTGGCGGAACGTAGGCCACCGCATCGCGCCCGGCAACCACTTCCGCAATGCAGGCATGCCGGCAAGGCCCATGGTGGCGAGCGACATGCCGTGATACGCGCCGGTCAGCGAGACCACCTCTGAGCGCCCGGTGACACGGATCGCGAACTTGATAGCCGCCTCGATCGCTTCGCCGCCTCCGGTACAAAGGAATGTTTTGGTCAAGCCCGGAGGCGCGATCACCGCCAGCCTGCGGCAGAATTCGATTACGGGGATGCTCCCGTGGAGGATGTTGGTCGAAGGAAGCTTCGCCATCTGGCGCGCCACTGCCTCCGCCACGGCGGGATGCGCGTGCCCCACCATGGCCGGGCCGGCGGAGCCAGACATCGTGTCCAGGTAGACTTTGCCGTGAATATCCCACAACCTGGATCCTTCGGCCCGATCGAAGATCAGCGATTTTTCTCGCTTGACTGCGCGCAATACATAATCGTTGGATAGGGACTCGTAGTCCATAGTCACTTTCTTTTCCTCCGCGGCTTTGGGCGCGCTGACCCAACCGTTCTAACGCAGATCCAAGGGCCGTATCTATTAGAAAACCACGAATTTCTGTTGTAAGGCGGTTTTCGCCAAAAGGGGATACATTTCCGACAAAATGAAACGGGAAGTTTATAGACGCCAGCCTGGCTTGGCAATACCGTTGGTAGACGGAATGATCAGATCTCATCGCTGGATCCTGCCCGGCGCGCTTGCATGCGCCTTCCTGGCGTCCGCCGCCGGTCCGTACCCGGTCCGCATTGGCCCCGATCACAGGCATCTCGTGGACCAGAGCGGCGCACCCTTCCTGGTTCAGGGCGACGCGCCCTGGTCCCTCATAACGGGACTCACCAGCGACGAAGCGGAGCTGTATCTCGAGCACCGCCGCCGCCAGGGATTCAACTCCATCATCGTCAATCTCATTGAACACAAGTTCCGCGGCCCCGTTAATCGATACGGGGAGGGGCCTTTCACCACGCCGGGGGACTTTTCCACGCCCAGTGAAAAGTACTTCGAACACGCCGACTGGGTGATCCGCAAAGCCGCCGAGAAAGGCTTCCAGGTCTTTTTAGCTCCCATCTATCTGGGCTACATCGGCACCGACGAAGGATGGATCGTGGAGGCGCTCGCCAATGGACCGGAGAAGTGCCGCGGCTGGGGGCGTTACGTCGGAAAGCGCTATCGCGATTTCGATAACTTGGTCTGGCTGATCGGAGGCGACCGCAACCCCGAAACCGCGCGAGAAGATGTGGACGCCGTCGCGTCCGGCATCAAAGAGTTCGACAACCGGCACCTGTTTACGGCGCACTGTCATCCGGAGAACTCCGCGATCGACCAGTACAAGAACGCCGGCTGGCTGGAACTGAACGATACCTACAGCTACAACATCGTGCACCGGATGCTGCTCGCCGACTACAATCGGGTGCCGCCCATGCCGTTCACATTGACCGAATCCACCTACGAGGGCGAGCACAACGCTTCCGCGGTCCAGATCCGGAGACAGGCCTACTGGGCTTTGTTGTGCGGCGCCACGGGGCAGTTTATGGGGAATCGTCCCGTGTGGCTCTTCGATCCCGGTTGGCAAGTCGCGCTGGATTCTACTGGCGCCCAGGACATGGCCCGCCTCAAAGCTCTATTCACTTCGCGGCCCTGGTACCAACTGGTCCCGGATCAAAAACACGAAGTGGTCATCGATGGTCTCGGCGAATTCAGGGGCCTCGACTACCTGGCAGCGGCGCGAACCGGCGACGGCGGAACCGTGATGGCCTATCTGCCGACGACTCGGGCGCTCACCGTGGACATGACCAAAATCGCGGGGAAGACCGCGAAAGCCTGGTGGTTTAATCCGCGGACGGGAAGATCGGATTCTGCAGGAGAATTTCCGACGAGCGGCAAAAAGCAGTTCACTCCGCCCGGCGAGGGAGACTGGGTTCTCGTGCTGGACGACGCGTCGCGTCAGTTGGCCGCTCCGGGGCACTCTTAGGATCCAGCCCGATGGCGCTACCCGTCTCCCTGTGCCTTTTTGCTTCGACGCCCGATATTACGGACCTCGGATTTATCGTCAGGGTCCTGACGGGCAACATCGATGAGTTGCCAAAGCAAGCCATCGAGTGGGGGTATGACGGCATCGAGTTCATGCCGGATCCGGAAAAGGTTCCCGAGCCCGCGGTGATGGAGCGCGCGCTCAAGGCCGCGGGCGCGGCGATGCCGGTGGTGAACACGGGTCGCATGGGCGTCCAGCGTATGGCCCTGATCGACGACGACGAGGCCGTGCGCAGTAGGTCGATCGCCGCGTTCAAACGCATGCTTGACTTCGCGGGCTTTTTCGGGGCGCGAGTGGGCCTCGGCATAGCCCGCGGCAAGGGAATCCCCGGCGCAACACGGGAGCACATGGACCGGCTCGCCGGTGACGTCTTTCGCGAACTGGCCGAGCATGCCGAACGCACCGGCGCGGTCATCATGCTCGAGCCGGCCGATCCCGGCGTGACGTCGTATATCAACACGGTGGATGAGGCAATGGAATGGGTGCGGCGCATCGCGAGTCCGGCATTCAGCGTTATGCTCGACACTTACGAGCTCGCCGAATCGGAGCCGTCCATCGAGCACGGGATCCGCGCGGCCCGCGGGCAGGCTCATCACATTCACCTCTACGACCCAAGCCGCTGGCCTCCCGGCGTGCGTGCCGAAACCAATCGCCTCGATTGGCCGGTAGTCTTCAAATTGCTGCGGGAAACCAGCTTTCGCGGCTCCGCCTCCGTAGTTCTCGTGCCGGAAGGCGATCCGGCACCGGCTGCGCGCCAAACGGCGTCGTTTATACGCCGCGCCTTCACGGGGTAACGGAGTTAGCGGCGACCGACTCGTCGCTGGAGCGAGTCCTGTCGCGCGCGTGCGCGATCCGCGCTGCGCCTGAGCCCCGAGCTGTCCTCGTCCCCCTGGCTGAGGTACTTGGCCAGCGAGCTCACCGTGGGATGGCGGAACATCGCCACCAGCGGGATGTCCTTGCGCAGGGCCTCCCGGAGCTTGAGATGCACCTCTGCGACTAGCAGAGAATGAGCCCCCAGATCGAAGAAGTTGTCGTGGATGCTCACCCGTTCCACATCCAGGGCCTCACTCCAGATATTCGCGATGGTCTGTTGCAGTTCTTCTTGCGGAGCCTCATACACCGATTCCAAGGGCATCTCGTTGCCGTTGAGTGCCGGAAGTGCATTCCGGTTGATTTTGCCGTTGTCGGTGAGCGGCATCTTTTCCAGGCGCACGAAAGCGCTCGGCACCATGTATTCGGGTAGTTGATCCCGCAGATAAGCCCGCATGCCCGTGGCGCTTGGAGAATCAGGCTGGTCAAGGACAACATAGGCGATAAGCCGCTTATCCCCGGCTTTCTCCTCATGATGTACCGTGGCCACCGCCTGCCGCACCCCTGGATAGCGCTCGATCACCGCCTCGATTTCACCCAGCTCAACGCGAAAGCCACGGATCTTAACCTGGAAGTCCACGCGCCCGAGATATTCAATCGCGCCATCCGGCCGGTAGCGCACCAGGTCACCCGTCCGGTACATCCGGCTGTCCGTATCAGGGCAAAAAGGATTGGGTAGAAAACGCTCCGCCGTCAGCTCGGGGCGTTTCAGGTATCCTCGCACCACGCCAGCTCCGGCAATGAAAAGCTCGCCGATTGCACCTTCGGGAACCGGCCGCAGGAAGCGATCGAGGATGTAAGTCTGCGTGTTGGCGATGGGCCGTCCGATAGGAATCGACCCGTCTGCCTCCTCCACCCGGTGTGTGGTGGACCAGATCGTGGTTTCCGTCGGGCCGTACATGTTATAAATCTCGCCGGTTACGGCCCCGCGGATCTGCTCCACCAACGAAACCGGCAACGCTTCGCCGCCTAGTAGGAGCTTCTGCAAGCATCCCAGGGCCTCATAAGAGTGCCGGTCCGACACCAGCATCCGGGCCAGCGAGGGAGTGCACTGCAGGTGTGTAACCCCGTGACGCCGGATCTGCCGCGCCATCGAGTATTCGCCGTCGGCATCGCGTGCCGCCTCGTCGCTCTGCAGCACTACCTGGAATCCCCGCGCCAGAGTCCAGAATAATTCCAGGACCGAAATATCGAACGAGATGCTGGTCACGGCCAGCCATACGCCAGGCCAGTGAGCACCGATCACGTGATCCATCGCCGTGAAGAAACTGATTACGTTCCGGTGCTCGATCATGACGCCTTTGGGGGTTCCCGTCGAGCCCGACGTGTAAATAACGTAAGCAAGATTCTCCGGTCCGGCACGCCGTGCAAGCCGTTCCCGACTCTCCCCGGCAACACCGGTCCGGTCGCTATCGACTGAGACCACATGCGTCTGCGTCGAGATTCGCCCGGCCAGCCGCTCTTGCGTCAGGACCACCGGCGGCTGCGCATCCTCCAGCACCATTTCCATGCGCCGTGCGGGATACGCTGGGTCCAGTGGTACGTACGCCCCGCCCGCCTTGAGAATCGCCAATAACCCGACCATCAGTTCCAGTGAGCGCTCCATGCAGATCCCGACGAGCGTATCCGGTCCCACCCCGAGCCTCACCAGGTATCGGGCGAGCTGGTTCGCCCGCTCGTCGAGTTCGCGATAGCTCATGCTACAATCCCGGAACGTCACAGCCGTCGCATCGGGAGTTCGAGTCACCTGTCTATCAAACTGCTCGTGAATGCACTCGGCGGCAGGATACTCCGCCGCGGTCTGGTTCCAGTCAAACAGCACCCGCTTTCGCTCATCGTCTGGCAGCATCTCCAGCGAAGAAACCGGCTCGTCCAGCCGCCCTGGCATACTCTGCAGCAGCTTATTCAGGTATGGCGCAAAGCGTGAAACGGAGTCATCGCGCAGCGTCTGGGGGCCGTGAGAAAACACTACTTTCAGCTTCGCTCCTGCCGACTGGCACTCGACCCCGTGGGGATTGGGCAACGTTTTCAGCCAAACGCGCGTGGGCAACTGCTCCGCAATGGGAAACACTGTCTCGCCCAGACTCACTTCTTCCATCCCACTGTGCCGGCTCAACAACAGCACCCAGGCGCCTGCCACCACAGTGTCTGGCGTCAGCTGTTCCCGCCGGCAGACAGCGTGAATCGCAGACGTGGCTTCTTCATCAAGACAGATTTCCAGTGGGGTGTACTTCTCCGTCACCGTGCAGCTCCCTTGCGGGTGAGCCGTGTATTCTCCAGAAATAGATCAATCCTCGTCTCGAGAAAAGGCTCATTGGCCTCGCGTAGTGTGACGGCGACTGGCCGCCGCTTCACGTCGAACCAACGGTGCACCTGCTCCAAAAAAAGCCTCCTGAAACAGAACCTGGCAATACCCCCGGGACCGCAATCCTTGTTGGACACCCTACGAATCATTGGCTGAGATATTGGAAATAACGGTTCGATACGACAAGCAATTGTGGGTCCACAGATCCGGCGGGCTGAAACGGAATATCTGCAGAGAAGATCCATCTCGCGATTTATCTCTGGTTGGTAAAAAATTCATCAGATTCTGAAAAAAGGTAAAAGTATTGGAAGGATACTTCCTTCTGGGGGCAGCATAACGCAAACAATTTACAGGGGAAACTGGACTTTGCCTTTGGAGCGAAGATTGCTCACTCGTCGCCTCCAGCGAGTGCTGTGAGCTCCCATCGGTGGGGCTCAGATCGCGGTAGCGCGCCGATCCAAGAGGCGAGGCCGCGGTAGCCGGAGAGTTGTGAGTTCGCGTGCCAGAATCCTTAAAGCTGAACCCATCCTGGTTTGCGTTGCAGGTCAAGCCAAGACACGAGCAGACGGTGGCCGAGGCCTTGCGTTCCAAAGGACTTGAGGACTTCTGCCCGCGATACGTGGCTCTTCGACGCTGGTCGGATCGCGTCAAGCGGTTGGAACTGCCGCTTTTTCCGCGTTACGTTTTTTGCCGGTTCGATCGTCGCCAATCGCTGACCGCTCTGACGACGCCAGGTGTCGTATCCATTTTGGGGATCGGCAAAACACCGCTGCCGGTGGCGGATGAGGAAATCAGTGCCTTGCAGGCGATCGTTCAATCCCACCTTCCCTCACAACCGTGGCCTTTCCTTCGAATCGGGCAGTTCGTGCGGCTGGAACACGGCCCGCTTGCCGGTTTAGAAGGACTTTTGTTGGACTTCAAGGGTCAGTACCGGGTGGTGGTGTCGGTCACCTTGCTGCAGCGTTCGGTGGCCGTCGAAATCGATCGGTGCTGGGTGGCGCCTGACAGCGCCTATCTACCAGCTACGGCCGCCGCAGAGATTTGAACCAACGTGCATAGTTGGCCTCTCCAGTTCGTTACCGCTTACGGGCTTCACTCTTCGGGTTGTACGATTTCAAAAACGACTTTTGAAACGGCAGATCTGTTGAGAGGCCAAGGAAGAAGATTGATATGATGTTCACGGGTCTTAAGCTTGCGGGTTTTCCGGTTGCGTTGCTCGCGATGACGTTAACCGCAGGCTTCGGGCAATCGCCCACAACCGACAATGCCGATCGCTTGCGATCGGTTTACGCGCTCGGCCCCGACGATCAAATTACTCTTTTGGCGCTGGACGCTGACGAAATTTCAAACAAACCATTTCGGATCAACCCCAGCGGCTATGTCACCCTCCCCATGTTGGGACCCGTTCAGGCGGCCGGCTTGACCGTGGAGCAGCTTGAAGCGGAACTTACGAAGCGGCTGAAGACCTACGTTCAAGACGCTCACGTATCCGTGACAATCACCGAGTTCCGAAGCCAGCCTGTGTCAGTGATCGGCGCGGTGAAGTTACCGGGAGTCGTTCAGTTGCAGGGTCGGAAGACCCTTCTTGAAATGCTCTCGCTGGCGGGAGGTATGCGCGAGGATGCCGGCTACAGCGTGAAGATCACCCGCTCCGCGGAATGGGGTCAGATTCCCTTGCCGGATGCACAAAAGGATCCGACCGGCAAATTCACCGTCGGAGAAGTGCCTTTGAAGGAAATTCTCGACGCCCGTCATCCCGAAAAGAATATTCTGATTCGGCCCAACGACGTGATCTCGGTGCCACGCGCCGATATCGTCTACGTCATTGGGGAGGTTCCCAAGGCGGGCGGCTTCGTTCTCAATGAGCGCGAGAGTCTGACTGTTCTGCAGGCCCTCTCGCTGGCGGGAGGAATGAGCCGCACGGCGGCAGGGCAGCGCGCCAAAGTCTTACGCACCGCCAGCGGTAACGAAGCCCGCGCGGAAATCTCGCTGAACGTGAAGAGAATTCTCGAGGGCAAAGCCTCTGACGTGCCCCTGCGGCCGGACGACATCTTGTTCATTCCTAACAGTACCGGCAAATTCGTGGCTCTGACCACCGTTGAGACGGCGATCCGGATGGCCGGCCAGGTTGGAGCGGGTGTTGCGATATACGGCCATTAGACCTCCGCTAAGGACAAGCCATGACTAATCTCCCTGCGACTCCAGATTTGAATCCAGACGAGGGCCGGCGCGCGGAAAAGAACGGAGGGCTGATGCCGCTCGACCATTTCGTCGAAGAGCGATTTGGCGGCGTTCCAGAGCGTTCTGCCGTTCGCATCCAACAGGTGGAAACCCTGAACTCCGGCTTGCCCGGAGACGCGGACCGTGCCGGGCTCATGCAATACTGGCAGCTTCTACAGCGCCATCGCGGCACCGTCCTGTCAGTTGCCTTGCTCGGCATGCTGGCGGGTTACCTCGTGAGTCTGGTGCAGAAACCGATCTACCGGGCACGGACTTCACTTGAGATCCAGTCCATTAACGACAATTTTCTGAATATGGCGGATGTCAGCATGGTAGCCACATCTCCCATGTTGCGCGACGCGGACATTCAGACCCATGTGCAGTTATTGCAGAGTGAGTCGTTGATCGAGCGGGTCGTGGCCAAATTGAAACTGGACCAAGTGCCCCAGGAGCCGCCGTCGAGCTTCTTCGCCTTTTGGCAAAAAACTCCCGGACCTCTCTCCGCCGATAATGTACGGGAGCAGACCGTCGCGCGCGCGCTCAAGAGACTCAAGATCAGCACGATGCCGCAGAATCGCATCGTAGAAGTTTTCTACGACGCGGGAGATGCCCGCCAGGCAGCGGATTTTCTCAATACCTTGACGGCAGAATCGGTGCAGCAGAATTTTGAAGCTCGCGGGGAGTTGAGCCGCAATACGGGGGAGTTGCTTACGCGGCAGATGCAGGACATGAAGACCAAGCTGGAAAGGTCCGAGGATGAGCTGCAAGCCTATGCCCGGGCATCTGGCCTGCTATTCACGTCAGAGACAGACAATGTCGTCGAAGAAAAGCTCAAACAACTGCAGGAAGAGCTCTCCAGGGCGCAGGCCGACCGCGTAGGCAAACAATCACGCTACGAAGTCGTGTCCAACACCCAGGCGCAGGTATTACCGGATGTTGTCGACGACGGGTCCTTGCGCGAATATCAAGTCAAGCTCGCGGACCTGAGGCGGCAACTGGCGGACTTGAACGCCGCGCTCACGCCGGTGCACCCCAAGGTCAAACGTCTGGAAGTGCAAATCGCGACTCTGGAGGCCGAGCTGAACAAGGAGTACGCCAAAATCTCCACGCGCGTAAAGAATGAATACGAGTCTGCGGAGCGGCGGGAGAAGCTGCTCTCCACGTATTACACTGCACAGGCTCAGATGGTCTCCGACCAGGCCGGCAAAGCCATCCACTACAGTATTCTGAAGCGCGAGGTCGACTCGAACCGGCAGCTCTATGAGGCCATGCTGCAAAAAGTGAAGGAGGCAGGCATAACCGCAGCCATGCGAGCCAGCAATTTTCGCGTAGTCGACCCGGCAAAACCTCCTTTTTTGCCTTACCGGCCGAACTGGCTGCTCAACTCTTCTTTGGGGTTGCTAGGAGGCGTGTTTGTCGGCGTGTTCGTGATCCTGATGCGCGAGCGGTCCGACAGCAGCGTGCGCTCTCCCGGCGAGGCCTCGCTCTGTCTGAATATACCGGAGCTGGGAATCATCCCCGCTACGCGGCGAACGGAACTCGCCAGTTGGCTGCATAAGTCATCGCTGGTGGGCGAGTCGTTCCGGTCGGCGGTCACGTCCATTCTGCTTTCTGGTCAGAACGGAGACCGCCCTCGTGTCATCGTACTCTCCAGCCCGAATCCGTCGGAAGGAAAGAGCACGGTGGCCAGCAATCTGGCGATCGCCCTGGCTGAAACCGGGCAGAAGGTTCTGCTGATCGATGCTGACCTGCGCAAGCCGCGCATCCACGGGATCTTCAATGTGCTGAATAGCTGGGGCCTGAGCGATCTTCTGCGAGAACGCAACCCGGTTGCCGACTGCCCGTTGGAGGCCCTGGTGCGCTCAACCGAGTTCCGTGACTTATACGTTCTTCCGGCCGGTCCAGGAGCTGCCAGTATCACCAACCTGCTTCATTCCACGCGCACGCGCGAATTGTTAGCCCGGTTGCGGAATGAGTTTGATACCGTTCTGATCGACACCCCGGCCATGTTGTTGCTCCCTGATGCACGCGTGCTGGCACAACTGGCTGACGGCGTTGTCCTGATTGTGCGGTCCGGATTCACCACCCGGGACAGTGCCTTGGCGGCCAAGCAGCGCTTCACCGAAGATGGGGCGCGGGTCCTCGGATCTATTCTGAATCATTGGAACCCAGCCACTGCGGCTTCAGCCCATGCGCATGGATATCACTACTATCACAAATACTACAAGTCTTATTACGCAAATGGATCTTCCTAAAGGGACTCCGCAACCATGAGTGCGGTTGTTGAGATTCCTCACCGGCCCGTCACCGCCGGAACCACGGTCTTGCGCTTGAGGCCAGCTCAAGGCTGGGCTCCACTGCGTCTGGGCGAGTTGTGGGAATATCGCGAGCTGCTGTACTTCCTTGTCTGGCGGGATGTCAAAGTGCGCTACAAGCAGACCGCGCTGGGGGCTGCCTGGGCGATTCTGCAGCCCCTCTGCACCATGCTGGTTTTCAGCTTGTTTCTGGGACGCCTGGCAAAAATGCCGTCGGACGGTATTCCTTATCCGCTCTTCACCTATGCGGCGTTGGTGCCGTGGACCTTCTTCGCCACCGGCCTGAGTCAGGCTTCCGACAGCCTGGTGGGAAATGCGAACCTGGTTCGAAAAGTCTATTTTCCACGTCTCGCAGTGCCCATAGGGGCGACGCTGGCGGGAATTGTGGACCTGCTGCTGGCAACCGTGGTCCTGGTAGGCATGGAGCTTTACTATGGGTGGGCCTTGACTCCTCGAGTTCTGTGGATGCCCCTGTTTCTGTTGCTGTGCCTGGCCACTTCGCTGGGAGCAGGGCTTTGGCTTTCTGCGTTAAACGTACACTTTCGGGATGTGAAGTATGTCGTGCCGTTCTTGATTCAGTTTTGGATGTTCGCGACGCCGATTGTGTACCCCAGCAGCCTTCTGCCCCAGCGCTGGCGCTCTGTCTACGGCTTGAACCCGATGGCGGGCGTGGTGGAGGGCTTCCGCTGGTCTATGCTTAACTCGCATTACTCGCCCGGGCCTGTCATCGCCGGGTCTGCGGCGGCGGCGCTGGTGATGTTGGTGGGCGGGCTGTTCATCTTCCGCCGAATGGAGCGAACGTTTGCCGACCTGGTCTGAGGCTGGTACCCGATGAGCGATCCGGCCATTCGCGTCGATGTTCTCAGCAAGCGGTACAGAATCGGCGCGGCCGAACGCCGTCACAACACGCTGCGCGATTTAATCGCGGATGCTGCCCGGAAGCCGTGGCGTAGTCTGCGCGGTTTGGTCCATCAAAGCGGCCATGCCCGGCGTTCGAGGAAGGAATGGGTCTGGGCGCTGAAGGACGTGTCCTTCGAAGTCCAGCGCGGCGAAGTGGTGGGCATCGTCGGCCGAAACGGCGCCGGCAAGAGCACGCTGCTCAAGGTGCTCACCCGGATCACCGAACCCACGGAAGGCTATGGGGAAATCCATGGGCGGGTCGGCTCCCTGCTGGAAGTGGGAACGGGCTTTCATCCGGAGCTTACCGGCCGGGAGAACATCTACCTCAACGGAGCCATTCTGGGGATGAAGCGCTCCGAGATCGCACGCAAGTTCGATGAGATGGTAGCGTTCGCGGAGATCGATCGTTTCATCGACACGCCGGTGAAGCACTACTCCAGCGGCATGTACTTGCGTCTGGCTTTTTCCGTGGCCGCTCACCTGGAACCGGACATTCTGCTGGTGGATGAAGTGCTCGCTGTGGGCGACGCCGCCTTTCAGAAGAAGTGCCTCGGAAAACTGGGAGGCGTAGCTAGCGAGGGCCGCACGGTTCTCTTCGTCAGCCATAACCTGGGCCAGTTGCGGCGCCTGTGCCAGCGTGGCGTGTTGTTGAGCCAGGGGACGTGCCGAGACGTGGGATCGATCGACGACGTCATCATCGCCTATCAGAAATCCCTGGTTGAAAGTTCGCCGGAGGAGTCTGATCATGCTGATGGATTTGTGTCCTGGAAGATCCTGGGAGAAGGCGACGAAGAGGATGACGAATCGACCATTCTTCGTACCGAAGGGCCCTTCACGGTAGAGTTCGTGTTGAAGATTTCGCAGCCGGTTCTGTCAGGTTTCTTTAACCTGGTCCTGCGATCATCGACCGGCGCCAATATAGCCGCATGGAGGATGGCAGGCCTTGCCGCGGAGCCGGGCTTGTACCGGTTGCGCTGTCATCTGGGTTCGTTGCCCGTCGTGCCCGGCATCTATCACTGGTTTGTGTCTCTCTGGGATGCGGGTCGCAAAGTAGACGTAATGCATTTATTCCCGGAGCTGATTGTGGCTACCCCCGACCACTGTGCGTTGCAGGAGTCCTGGGCCGGAGTCGTAAACGTACCGTGCCATTTCGAAGTGGTTTCAGACGCCGCGGAAAAGACTGTCGTCCAATCCGGCTGGGAACGGTAGTCGGGTCCTGACCTCCGGGCTCACAAAACACGAAACCGCGCAGGGTGACTCCACCCATGAATAGCTCGCGCCAGACATTTTCGGTTCTGATTTGCACCTACAACCGGCATGAGCTTCTACGCGGGGTATTGCGTTCGCTGGTTGCGGACGCAACGGAAAAGCCTGATCAGATCGTGGTTGTAAACGGCGGCGATGAACGCGCCGACGAAATCGTGCGATCCTACTCGTCCGCGCAAACGAGCATCCGGTTGATTAAGACGGTCAACAAGAACGCGGCCGCCAGCCGCAACGAGGGCCTTCCTCACTGTGAGGGGGACATCATTGCCATGACGGATGATGATGCGGAAGTTTTCCCGGATTGGGTGACGCAAATGAAGCGTGCGCACCGCGAGCACCCGGAAGCCGGGGCGGTGGGTGGATCCGTGTTGGGGGTAGACACGGGCTCGATCTCCGGCAAAGTGGCCGACTTGATCACGTTCCCCGGCTGGCCCGATTGCCGTTACGTCAGAACACTTCCAACGGTGAACATCTCATACAAGCGGGACGCAGTGGAGCGGGTCGGCGTGCTGGATGAAGCTCTGTTTCGCGGCGAGGACGTGGATTACAACTGGCGCGTCAAGCGGTTGGGGTATGAGATCTACTTCGATCCGGCCGTTCGCGTCTATCATCACCACCGTCCGAACTGGCGGGAATTGGTGCGCCAGCAGTACATGTACGGCCGTGCCTACTATCTGGTCCGGCGCAAGTGGCGCGACATGTATTGCGTTTATCCCCATCGGATTCGCAAGCTCCGCGATGTCTTGAAGGCCGGGAACGTTGTCGCCAGTATGGTGTACCAACCTGTTCTGACGGCGCTGCGCTGGCCTTCACCGGGTGCGCGCCTGGCGGTTCTGCCACTACTGTTCCTCACCGGGCTTGCGTGGAAGAGCGGAATGCTGGCGCAGGCCGCCGCCGAGTTTGCGTCGGGCGCGGAAAATACGCCGATGGCCGCCGCCGGCGATGCCGAGATGCGTTGATTTGATGGGTTGCCAGGTTCGAAAGTCTTGATGCGAATTCTCATCCTATCGGCCTCTTATTCGCCGGTCCTGGGAGGCTTGCAGACCGCCACGCGAGCTTTGGCCCGGCACCTGGTGGAAAAAGGCCAGCGCGTTGTCGTGGTCACCAACAGATATCCCCGGTCGCTGCCCCCGCAGGAGACGATCGACGGTGTTTCCGTTCGCCGCTGGCTCTTCTTGACGCCTGGACTGGAGCATCTGCGGCGGGGCCGGCCGGATTTGCTCGCCGCGTCGTCTTACTTCTATCCCGCAACGCTCCACCAGCTTGGGCGATTGATGGGCGATTTTCAACCGGACGTGGTAAATGTCCATTTTCCGGACAACCAGATTCCTCACGTATTATGGGCCCGCCGGCGATTCGCGTTTCGCCTGGTGGTGTCCTTACATGGGAACGATGTCGAGCGCTGGAGTTCCATGGAGACTCGAACGGACGCCGGCTCGACCGGCTTCAAGAGCCTCCTGCGCGACGCCGATGCCGTAACCGCGTGCTCGCGATATCTTCTGCGCCAGGCGGCGAAGGTGGAGAGTTCGATAACCCCCAAAGCCCACGTGATTCACAACGGCATCGATCTGGAGCGCTTCGAAGACCGGTCGTGTTATCCGCATCCCCGGCCCTACCTTCTTGCGTACGGGCGTCTGGTTTATCAGAAGGGCTTTGACCTTCTGGTGCGGGCGTTTGCGCAAATCGCACCCATGTACCCGGATCTCGACCTGATTATTGCCGGTGAAGGCGCGGAGAGGAACGAGCTGGAAAGGCTGAGCGCTCAGTCCGGCGTCGGCAGTCGTGTTTACTTCCAGGGCCGCGCTAGCCAGCCCGAAATCATTCGCCTGTTGAATGGGTGCCGCCTGGTGGCGGTGCCGTCGCGCCATGAATCATTCGGCATTGTGGCGCTCGAGGCGCTCGCGGCAGGCCGGCCGGTTCTGGCAACGCGCGTAGGCGGGCTGCCTGAGGTCACCGAGGGTGCTCCCGTGAACCTCGTCGAGCCGGCCGTAGAAGATCTGGTGGCAGGTCTCAATGAGATGCTGTCAGAAACGCCGTTTTCTGGCGGCCGGGCTCCGCGGTCGCGTATCTCGACAGCGTCGTGGCCCGAAGTCGCGGAGCGCTACTTGCAGCTTTACTCCCAGCTAGTGTCACCCGAGCGCGTGTTGTGCAGTGCCGTGTAACGGCATCTAGCGAATGTCAATCAGGGTAAGAATCGTTGTTTCGCTGCCACGGGGATTGCAAGCCGGCAACGGCAGCCTTGTGAGCGCGCTCATCCTCGACGAACACGCCGCGATGCTGATCCGGCGCGAGTCGCCGTTCGATTGGGTCCTCCTGCTTTTGCTTGCCGCCATGGTGGTGGCGGGTTACGGGGTGGCGGCCAATATCACTTACCAGGCGGCGATCCTCTCGCTGGTGGTCACGAGCGCGACTGCCGTTGTGCTGGCCGGCGCCGCTGGCATCCGGTGGGGCTTCATTTTTTGGATCTGCACGCTGGGTCTCGGCTATCGAACCGCCGCGGTTACGCCCATACTCAAGGTGCATCCGGGTGAGTTGGTTTTGTGGGGTCTGCTGCTCTGGTTGATGATCTGGGCAGCATTAGACCGGCGCATGCGAGCGGCGTGTTGGCTTCCGCCTTGGGTGTGGATGTTCCTGCCATTTTGTGTCTGGGGATGGATGATCGGCCAGGAGAACGGCGTGCCCTGGGACCGCATGCTGTCCGAGATGAAAGTCTTTTTGTTGCTCATTCCTCTTTACATGCTGGCCTCCACCATCCTGGTGCAAAAAGGACCGTGGCGCACCGTTGTGTTGAGCTTCTTCCTGATTGCAACGGGTATTGCCGCTCTGGGCCTGGTGGAGTATTTCGATCCGGGCATCACGGCGCTGTTCCCAAAATTTATCGCAGACCCGGAGGCCAGTGAGACGATGGAAGGCTTCGCACGCGCACGCTTCTCCTTCTGGGGCGGACCCGCCGCGACTTACGCCTGCATCCTTGCCGTGCCCTTTGCGATTCCCCTTTGGCGATGGGCCAATGCTCTGCTTGCACGCCTGTTCATCCTGTGCGCCGGATTACTGCTGATTGGCGCCGTGTATGCCGGGGGGTTTCGCATCTTCTGGCTCCTGCTAGCGATACAATGCCTGCTTTTCCTGGTTCTGACCAGGCGCTACGTGCTCGTGGGGGTGTTGGCCTTGGCCTCGCTCGCGGGATACCGGACGCTGCCCGACGCCACTCAAGAAAGAATTCACAGCCTGGCGCAGATCCTGCTCGGGAAACCCACGGACACCAGCGGGGTCAAGCATCTGAACCGGCCGCGAGCGGCGATCGAATTGTGCCTGAACAGCCCGGCGGGTAGCGGCTGGGGTGCAGCGGGATGGGTCCATTCCGATTTCATCCAGATCGCAGCCAACCTGGGCATTCTTGCCGGGCTTCTATTCTTCGGTGCCTATGTGGCAACTTTGCTGAGGCTGTGGCGGCGTGTTCGCACTCGAGGCCGTGCTCGTGCCGAGTGGTCGCTCGATGCCGCATTTCTGCTCTCGTTTCTGACAGCCGGAGGAATCATTTGTACTCAGGCCGTCCTGGATGCGCCCCAACTGGCATTCCCGGTCTGGTTCGTCTGGGTTCTGGCGGATGTGATGCTACGGCAAAGCCGTTTGGGACAGAAGAAGACCGTTGGAGCGGCGAACCTCGCCAGCTCCGTTCGACTGCCGCTACAAGACACAGCGGGAAAGGCGGTTGTGTACACCGCCTGAAGAAGTAAAGCTCTCCACAATATGACCGAAAACGTGTCCGAAGCCGAAGCCATTCGCATTCACAACGAGTATGCTCGTCGCGGACGTGAACTGCCGGCGAGCCGCTACACCTTGCGCCAGCCGAGCGCGATCTTTCTGCGGGAGGGAACCGGCCGGTTGTGCCTGGAAGCTTTGGAGCGGGAGGGCATGCTTCCTCTGTGGGACCGGAAGGTTGCCGACCTGGGTTGCGGCAGCGGGACCTGGCTATTGCAGCTCCTATTGTGGGGTGCGGACCCGAGGAACCTGTTTGGCATTGATCTTGAGGAGGAACGCATCCGTAGGGCGCGGTATAAGATACCCGCCTGTGATCTAAGGGTCGGAGACATCCGAAACCTCCCATGGCCCGATGCATCCTTCGACCTTCTGACGCAGTTTACTGTGTTCACGTCGATCTTGAGCGAAACTGTCAAGAAATCGGCCGCCGCAGAAATGCTGCGTGTGCTCAAACCCGGGGGCTTGGTGCTTTGGTATGACTTCCGCGTCGATAATCCGCGAAACCCGAACGTGCGTGGAATCGGAGCTCGTGAAATTCGCTCCCTCTTTGCGGATTGCAGTGTGAAGCTCCGCAGTGGGACGCTCGCTCCGCCGGTCGCGCGTCGCACGGTACCGATTTCCTGGATTTTGTCGCTTTGTCTCGAGAGGATTCCCTTTTTGCGCACCCACTACGTTGGAACCATTCGGAAGCCGGGGGGCGCCCGCCGATGAACGTCCTCATCACAGCGGCTGCTGGTTTGAAACCAAGGTGACTGCTTTGCCGCTCCCGGTCTCAGTACTTCTCCCGACTCACAACTGTGAAGCCACAATAAGGGACACTCTTGAATCCGTCAAGTGGGCGGATGAAATCCTGGTGGTGGATTCATTCAGCACAGACGGGACGCTCGATATCTGCCGCGGCTATGCGGCGCGTGTCATCCAGCACGAGTACATCAATTCCGCCAGACAAAAGAACTGGGCCGTTCCCCAATGCTGCAACGAGTGGGTGCTGCAGATGGACAGCGACGAGGTCCTTGGGCCCGGCGCGCGCGAGGAGATTGAGCAAGCCATCGCACAAGCCTCGCCCAATACGCACGCATTCCGCCTTCCGCGCCGGAATCATTTTCTGGGGCACTGGATGCGGCACGGTGGACTCTATCCCGATTATCAGATCCGCTTGTTTCGGCGCGACAAGGGCCGCTGGCAGGACCGGGAAGTGCATGCGCACCTCATGGCATCCGGACAGCTTGGGACATTGACACACGGTATTTTGCACAGTGACGCGCCGTGTATTGCGGTGCGGATTCGCCACGTCGATCGATATACCCGCTACGAAGCAGATGAGCTTCGGAAGCGAGGAAGGGGCTTTCGCTGGGACGATCTGGTGATTCGCCCTTGGGGTGCATTTTTCTACAGATATTTCTGGCTTCAAGGCTTCCGGGATGGCTGGCGAGGGTTCATTTACTGTGCGTACATGGGCATATACGTGTTTCTCACCCGGGCCAAGTTATGGGAGCTGGAAGAGCTGAACGTAGAGCGAAGTCCGAAGGTCGCTGAGGGTTGGTCCCTGGTCCAGCGAGATCAACAATGACAGAACATAGTACACAATCCATAGTGGATCAACCCCAACCGCCCAACCAACGCTGCAAGGTGATGTTCGTTGAGACTGCTGCGGCCATGGGTGGTGTTCAGCGCGCCACACTGGATCTTTTGGAGGCCTTAGATCGGGCGTATTGGGAACCTCTCCTGGTTTCCCCCGAAGAAGGAAGTCTGACGCAAGCTTGTCGTCGGGCGGGTGTCAAGGTTTACATCTTGCCCCGGCCGAGGATGCTCTCCACAAGCTTCTGGATCAGCGGTAACAGGCGCTTGCCCAATCCATTTGCATGGGCTTGGGACTTGGGCGCCATTGCGGAGGCAATGCGCAGAGTCGCCCGGCTGCTGGGTCAAGAACAGCCGGATTTGGTGGTGACCAAAGGGCTGGCCTGTCACTTCTATGGAGGCTTAGCAGCGCAAAGGCTCGGCATCCCGTGCGTTTGGCACGTGCAGGATTTCATTTCCGAGAGGTTCGGAGGAATTTATCGACGTGTGTTCGGGCAGATGGCTCGACACGTGCCATCGAACATCATCGTGATCGGGCCGCCTATTGCCCGCCAGTTGCCGGCGGACGTGCATGGGCGCGTCAGGGTGATCTATAACGGGGTGGATACCAAAGTCTTTCGTCCCGACATAGATGGCGCGGCGGTCCGTCGCGAGCTCGGAATTGGCAGGGACAAGGTCATCATCGGAAATCTCGCCCGGTTGACGCCATGGAAGGGGCAACACCACCTGCTGGAGGCCTTCGCTCGCGTGGCTCGTGATCCGCGAACGCAACTTCTGTTAGTTGGCGGGCCGTTGTTTGACAGCCAGGCTTACGAACACCGGCTGCGAAGTAGAGCTCGGGAACTCGGGTTGAGCGATCGGGTGATCTTTACCGGCCACCGCGACGATGTCCCACAAGTCCTGGCGGCAATGGATATTTTCGCTTACTCGAGTGTGGAGAAGGACATTTGTCCGCTGTCGCTACTTCAGGCGATGGCCACCGGTTTACCCATCGTCGCCTTCGACATTGAAGGCATGCGCCGAGCGATAACCAGCGGAGAGCATGGCCTCCTCGTGCCCGTTGGCGAACCCGAGCCTCTGGCAGAAGCCATCGCGGGACTGGTGTCAAACGAAGGGCTGCGTGACCGGCTGGCCCGAAGGGCCCGTTGTCGTGCGGAAGAGGAGTTCACCCTGGAGCGCCATTGTGTCCTGATGGAAGCCGCTTTTCGGTGGGCCCTAAGTCAGCCCAGGGCGCGTTCGTCGAAGAGAAGCGTTCACACAGGCGCCGGCGCCAAGAAGTAAGTACCGAAGAAATCGCTCCCATCATGTTGCGGAAAACACCGCGGATTCTCTTCGTCAGAAATTTATCAGCCAAGTTCGTGGAGGCGGATATGAACAGCCTGCAGCGTGGCTATCCGCTGACGGACTGCTACCTGCCATCGCGCTGGACAAATCCCTTCACGATCTGGCGTCAGGTGCGGAACCATGATCTGGTGTTTGGCTGGTTCGCCTCGTGGCATAGCTTTCTGCCGCTCTTGTTTGCGCGCCTGTTGCGACGTCCGTCGCTGTTGATCATTGGGGGCTACGACGTGGCCGCCATGCCGGAGATCGGCTACGGCCACCAGCGCGGAGGGATCAAGAAGTGGGTGAGCCGCTGGGATATGCGGCTGGCCACCTGCCTTGTCACCCACTCGCACGATAGTGCGGAAGAGGCGGTGCGCAATGCGGAGGTGCCCAAGGTTCGGATCCACCCGATTTACCTCGGTGTCGAGGATGTATTTCGCATGCCGCCCCCGGAACACCGCCAACCCATAGCACTGACCGTCGGCAATGTCGACTGGCCGAATCTGCGGCGTAAAGGGCATGAACCGTTTGTTCGCGCGGCCGCCTGGTTGCCGGACGTCCAGTTCGTGCTCGTGGGCGCATGGCTCGACGACGCCATCGATCACCTGCGCACGATCGCCACGCCGAACGTCGTTTTTGCCGGTCGGGTGGATGACGAAACGCTGCGGGACTACTACTGGCGGGCGTCAGTTTACGTGCAGGCCTCGGCGCACGAAGGATTCGGTCTGAGCGTGGCGGAGGCGATGCTGGCCGGATGCATTCCCGTTGTCACCAGGATCGGTGCGCTGCCGGAGGTTGTCGGCGAGGCTGGTTTGTACGCCGGCTCACAGGAACCCGACGCCGTGGCGGATGTCATTCGGGAAGCACTGGTGCAGCCCGAAGCGGTTCGCCTCAGTGCGCGCCAACGAATCCTGCACCGCTTCCCCATGGCGAAGCGGCGAGAGGCTCTCGACCAACTTATCGACACCTATGTCTGACCGGTTTTCTCCACCTTGCGGTCCTCGCCTTTCTACTAACAAAAGGCTATACCTGTTCGTGAATAGGACTAGGTTCACCTTCGGGTGTGTAGCGGGCGAGAGCTTCAGGGGCTTAGAATCGGAATGCACTACGACTTTTCTTCCGTGCCATGGTGAGCTGAGAAGACCATGTGGAACAAGGGACCTACTAAGGAAGAATGATGAAACTGAAGGGGCTCGCTCTATTTCTTTTGGTGGTGGGCGGTGCTCACGCTGCCTGCACGATCACCACGGGCTCGCCGCTGTCTCCCGGCACCATTACGTTCCGGCCCAATACCACTTACACAAACAAAATTGCCACGAGCGGGTGCGCCGCCCCCGTGTTCACCATAACCGCCGGAACCATTCCTTATGGTCTGGCACTAAACGCTTCGACCGGAGTTTTGAGCGGCTCTCTTGGCTGGTGCCCGTCTTGCGGGCCGACGCAACTCAGCAGCCAGGTATTCTCGGCCACGGATCTGGTAGCCAGTGGTGCTAATACGGTGAATTCCGCAACTCACAATTTCGTAACAGCGGACGTGGGAGCCTACCTGCAAGTCACTGCGGGCACAGGATGGAAGGTGGGCTACTACGTCATCCAGTCGGTTAGTGCGAACACCGCGTTCCTGGACCGTTCCCCTGCCACCGCAGGCACGCACGGAGGAACGTACACTCTGTTGAGCGGCCCAGCCTCAACCAACAAAGGTACTTATAATTTCACGATCTCCGTGAAAGATGTAAATGGGAGCCCTTCGCAAGCTTACGCTCTCCCTGTCACGTTGGCTCTGCCGCAGTTCACGCTATCCGCGGACCATAAAACAGTCACGGCCAACTATCAAAACGGCACCGTGCGCACCTTCCACCGGCAATATTTCCCCGCCGAATCCCTAGCCATTACGGGCACAACCTATTACGCCAATGCCTCTACCGGAAACGATACCAATCCCTGCTCGCTAGCCCAACCTTGCGCCACGATCAACGAGGCGTATAGCAAGGTCGCGAAGGCCGGAGACGGTGTACAGGTAGCGCCGGGAAACTACGTTGAGAACAGCGATGTAGTGATGACGAAAACCGGAACGGCCGCGAATCCCATCATTGTTACCTGCGTTCCGGCTTATCAATGCACGGTCACCGTGTCCGATGCGTTCATTCAAGCGAAGCCCTTTACGCCCGTTTTCAAATTCGATGGGGCGAGCGCTCAGTATGGCATCGTCAATGGTTTTATCGTGCAAGGGACGCTGGCCCGCGGTGAGAGTAAAGGGGCCGGTCCGGAACACACCGTCGCCAACTTCAGAAACAGCGCGCACTACAACACCTACCAGAACAACATCATGTTTTATGGTGCGCATGGCTGCTTTAAGGTCGTGGACTTCAACGCTACGTTCAACACGATGGACGGCAATATGTGCTTCGTCGGCGGTAATAGCGGCCTTGATCACGGAGTGTACATTACCGCGTCCAACATTACGATTACACGAAATATATTTACGGATTACATAGGCTATGGTCTTCAATTTTATACATTTCCGGCAAACCCGGTAGTCACTCAGAACACCATCGCCTACAACGGCGCCTACACCTACGGCGTCGGCATCCTCGTGGGCGGGGCAGACGGATTGTTCCAGTACAACATAGTTGCAGAAACAGGAGACTCCCCTGGCACCATCCCCGGTGGTGGCTACGTCGGTTTCGTCTATTACAGGTCCGGGTGCTTCGGCAATACAGTCATCGACAATATAATGGCGTTCAACGTGACGCAAAGCATGGTGGTTGATGCCCTCAACGGCGCCAGCTCACCTGGGATGAACACTGACGATTACAACGTTGACTGGCCAATAGCCCCTCTAGCCGGACTCTTCTTGCCAGGTCCCCACAATCAGAATGTCGATCCTAAACTGGTCAACCCGGCGGGTGGAGACTTCCGGCTGACCTCCAGCACGCCGGTTCGTTGTCCTACTTGTTATTTGGAGCCGGTGACCAATCCCTGTGACGTAAATTCGGATGGGGCGATTAACATTGTTGATGTGCAACTTACCATCAATCAGGCTCTTGGAATGGCCCCCTGCACGGTCAACCTCGGCGGCGCCGGCGCGTGTAATATTGTGGATGTCCAGCGAGTGATTGTGGCCGCGCAAGGCGGGTCCTGCAATACCGGACCCTGACGAGATCTGACTAATCGGGTAACAATTCCAGCTTCCGGACTCAGGTTGTCTTCCACGTAAGCCAGTCTTGTGGAACCGCAAAACCCAGAAGACCGATCGATGTCTCAGTTGACCCTTGGTTTGCCGGGTCAGGTTACGGTCTCCGTCGTCGTCCCCTGCCGGAACGAGGCGCGGCATATCCGCCCATTCCTGGACTCGCTTTGCCATCAAAAACTCGATGGCGTCGAGTGGGAGGTGATCATTGCCGACGGCATGAGCGATGACGGTACCCGCGAAGTTCTCGATGGGTATCGGCGGCATCAGGGCCGATTGCGAATGATCGACAATCCGGGTCGGATCGTTTCTTCCGGGCTGAATGCGGCTATTCGCGCTGCTCGGGGCGACGTCATCGTTCGCATGGACGCTCATACTGAATACGCTCCGGACTACATCCGTCGCTGTTTGGAAGTGCTTGAGCGAACCGGGGCCGATAACGTGGGAGGGCCCCCACGAGTCAAGGCCGACACCTTTCTTCTGCGCGCGCTGGGTGCGGCGTATCATTCGCCCTTCGCGGTTGGCGGGTCGAGATCCCACGACATTAACTACGAAGGTTATGTGGATAGTGTGTTCTACGGTTGCTGGCGCAAATCAACTTTGTTGCGGCTGGGCTTGTTTGATGAAGCACTCGTCCGCAATCAGGACGATGAGTTGAATCTCCGGCTCACGCGCTTCGGCGGGAAAGTCTGGCAATCGCCGGGAATCGTGAGCTGGTACCGGCCTCGCACCACCTTCGCCAGCCTGTTTCGCCAGTATCTTCAATACGGGTTCTGGAAAGTGGCGGTGATTCGCAAGCACGGACGTCCGGCTTCCTGGCGCCATCTCGTGCCCGGAGCCTTCGTCCTGGTCCATTTCGCACTGCTCTTGAGCGTGAGCCTGGCGGCCATTTCAGGCCAGCATGCGCTACTTCGCTTCTCGGCCACGGCGTGGGTGTGCAGTGCCGGTTTGTATGCTCTCGCGTGCCTGGCAGGCGCGCTGGTGGGCGCCAGGCGGTCCGCTTGGGCCGTCTTTCCGGTGCTGCCTCTGTTGTTTGCCACCTACCACATTTCGTATGGCGCGGGATTTCTGGCCGGCTTGGTTTATTGGCCTCTGATGGGGTCGCAGACTTCGCCGCCTGCGAGGCTGTTTACTGAAATTACCAGGTGAGCCGTATTTTCGAAGTCGATATGGAGCCCGTTTGAGTACTACCGCCACGCTGGATCGGATGGGGACCAGGCGCCAGACCGCATGGGCTAAGACGGCGTTCGACCGCGTCGCCGGCGCCCTGGGCCTGGTGTTGCTTTCTCCCGTGCTGATGGCAGTAGCCGCCGTGATTCTGGCAGACGATGGGTGGCCTGTCCTTTTCGTGCAGGAGAGAATCGGCCGCGATTTCCGGCCGTTCCGAATGATCAAATTTCGTTCCATGCGTCTGAAAACCCCTGGGACGCGTATCACAGCAGGCGACGATCCGCGGGTCACGCGATCGGGACGATTTCTCCGGCGGTACAAGATCGACGAACTGCCGCAACTCTGGAACGTGGTAACGGGCGAAATGAGCCTGGTGGGGCCGCGCCCCGAGATCGCGGAGTATGTGGTGCACGAGGATCCCGCATGGCTCGCCGTCATGGAAGTGAAACCCGGGATCACGGATCTCGCCAGCCTCATCTACCGGGATGAGGAAAACATGCTTTCCGGGCAAAGCAATCCGGAGCGATATTACCGTGAGTCGGTCCTGCCCGCCAAGCTGATACTGAATGTCCGTTACATGCGGCACGCATCATTCTGGCTGGATTTGAAACTGATTCTGTTGACCGTCCGCTACAGTTTCATACCGGCGCCCTTTGACCCAACCCAAGCGTTGTCGAAATTTCCCCAATGAATGAGATCCCATATATTCCGTTTCATCGGCCGGATATCGGCCAAGAGGAGATCGATGCCGTCGTGCAAACGCTTCGCTCCGGCTGGCTGACCACCGGGCCGCGAACCGAGCAGTTCGAACGCGAGTTTGCGGCGTACGTCCAATCGCCGTGCGCGCAAGCGGTGAACTCCTGCACAGCCGGCCTTCACGTGGCTCTGGCAGCTCTGGGCATCGGCTCGGGCGATGAGGTCATCACCACTCCATTGACGTTCTGCGCCACAGTCAACTGCATTCTGCAAACCGGTGCCACCCCCGTTCTGGCCGACGTTGGCCCGGATGGAAACATCGATCCCGATTCCATCGCCCAGCGGATCACGGGCCGCACTCGGGCGATCATGCCCGTCCACCTTGGCGGGCTCGCCTGCGACATGGATGCCATCTGGTCCCTGGCTCGTGAGCACCGCTTGTTTGTGATTGAGGATGCCGCGCACGCGGTAGGTTCTCATTATCGCGGACGCCCCATCGGCGCCGGAGATTCAGACGGACGGGCCGCGAGTGACGCCGTCGTGTTTAGCTTCTACGCCACCAAGAACCTGACCACGGGCGAGGGGGGTATGGTGACGATGCACGATCCCGCGCTCGCCGACCGGATGCGTGTTCTGTGTCTTCACGGGATCAGCAAGGACGCCTGGAACCGTTATACCGAACACGGGAGCTGGTATTACGAAGTTCAGGAGAGCGGTTTCAAATACAATTTGAGCGACATTCAATCTGCAATCGGTATCCACCAGCTGCGAAAACTGGAAACGTCCATCCAGGTTCGGGCGGCTTACACCAGCATGTACAACCATGCCTTCGCCGGCCTTCCGGAGCTGGAGGTCCCTCCGCAGTGCCATACGAGCCGGCATTCCTGGCACCTTTACATGCTGCGGCTGAATCTAGAGCGCCTGGGAATCGATCGGAACGAGTTCATACGAGTCCTGAAACGGAAGGGCATCGGCTGCAGCGTTCATTTCATTCCCATCCCATTGCATCCGTTCTTTGCCGCCGACGCGAACCTTGCCTGGAATCATTGTCCGCGGGCCCTGGCGCTGTATCCACGCCTGGTCTCCTTGCCCTTGTATCCAAACATGACTGAGGACCAAGTTCTGTACGTCATCAAATCCGTTCAAGAGACTATTTGCAGCGCTCGCAAGACGCGGCCGGTCGGTGTGTCTGCTGCCATTACGGGGGAATTAGGGAAGCCATGAAATCCTTCTTCATACGTTACCGACGATGGTTTATTTCGTTGTGGGAAGTTGCTGTCATCCTCGTCACCCTGGTGACCGCCTTCCTGCTGCGCTTTGATTTTTCGATTCCGCGGTCGGAGATGCCCCAGTTGCAGCGTGCGCTGTGGATTGCCCTTCTCGTTAAGATGATCGTGTTCAACCGCGCCGAACTAGACCGCGGGTGGTGGCGCTTCGCCGGGATTCCCGATCTTGTCAGAGTGGTCGCGGCCAATGTCATTGCCTCGCTGGCGTTTGCCCTGGTGAATAATGCAATCGCCGGACCTGCCTTTCCGCGCTCCGTTTATTTCATCGATTTCCTGCTCTGTTTTCTGGCCACCGCCGGCGGGCGCTTCTGCGTGCGGCTGTACCACGAAACCGTCTCCCGCGAGCTGTCCAAGCCGGGACGCAAAGGGCTGCTCATTTACGGCGCTGGGCGCGCCGGGCTGACTCTGCTGAAGGAGATTCAAGCGAAGCCATCCTTGGGTTACGAGGTGCTAGGCCTTCTCGATGATGCTCCGGCTAAACGTCATGGCAGCCTGCTGGGCGTGCCGCTGCTCGGTACTGGAAGAGATGCCGCCCGTATCGTCGAGCGCTTCAAGTACTCGCATCCGGTGGAAGAAATCCTGATCGCCATGCCGGCGGCCACCGGCCACCAGATGCAGGAAGCGCTGGCCAACTCCAGAGCTGCCGGGATTCCCTGCAAAACCATCCCCGGGGTGAGTGAACTGCTGAGCGGGAAAGTGCTTAGCGGGCAGATTCGCAACGTGGAAATCGGCGACCTGCTCGGCCGGGAACCCGTGCAGCTCGATGAGAGCCGGATCTCTTCCACCATCGCCCGGCGTTCCATTCTGGTGACTGGAGCTGGCGGGTCTATCGGCTCGGAACTTTGCCGCCAGGTCGCCCGCTTTGAGCCGGATGTGCTGGTCGCCTTGGATCAGTCGGAAAGCGAATTATTCAAAATCGATCTGGAGTTACGGCGGAAGTATCCTTCACTGAATGTGGTGGCAGAACTCGGAGATATCCGCGATTACCCGCGCGTTGACGAAGTCATCAGACAGCATGCGGTCGATTCGATTTTTCATGCGGCGGCGTACAAGCACGTACCGATGCTGCAGTCTCAGATTCTGGAAGCCGCGCGGAACAATATTCTCGGCACGCGCAATGTCGTGCGCGCCGCGGAGAGAAACGGGGTCTCCGACTTCTTAATGATTTCCTCGGATAAGGCGGTGAATCCGATCAATGTCATGGGAGCCAGCAAGCGCGTGGCGGAACTGATCGTCTCGTCGCGAACGCAGGCGAAGACGAAGTTCGTGTCGGTCCGCTTTGGCAATGTCCTGGGAAGCAATGGAAGCGTGGTGCCGTTATTTCAGGAACAGATTGCATCGGGCGGCCCGGTGACGGTAACCCACCCTGAGATGCGCCGTTACTTCATGACTATATCCGAAGCGGTACAGCTCGTCTTACAGGCATCCACCATGGGGAAGGGCTCGGAGATCTTCGTGCTCGACATGGGCGAGCCAATCCGCATTGCGGATCTGGCGCGCAACATGATCCGGCTCTCCGGGCGCATCCCCGATGAAGAAATCGAGATCCGCTACACCGGATTGCGTCCGGGCGAAAAACTCTTCGAGGAGCTGGTTACCGACGGCGAGAGTATCCTGCCGACCTTCCACTCGAAAATCAAGATCTTCCAGGGTGTGCGCGCGAACGGCGATTGGTTGGACAAAACCATCGCCGCGCTTGAAATCGCAGTCAAACTCCGGGACGAAAATGGTGTGGTCACTCAGCTCCAGCATCTCGTTCCAGAGTACCGCCCGGAAACGGTCCCGCAGCCCCTTCGGTTGCGAGAAGCCTCGCGGGCAGCGGGCGGTCGCTAGCAAAATGCCTGAATCTTCGTACTCCGAATCTGACTGACTTATGGAAACTAACGCTATCGCCGTGGTTGGCATGGCCGGACGATTTCCGGGCGCTCGCAACGTCGGAGAGTTCTGGAACAATCTGCGCGGAGCTGTCGAATCTGTCAGGGCCCTGAGCGACCAGGAGCTACGGGCGGCGGGCGCGAGCCCCGATCTCCTTCGCGATCCGAACTACATCAAAGCGGGCGCGGTCCTCGAGGATATCGAACTGTTCGACGCTTCGTTCTTTGGCTTCAGCCCAAAGGACGCGGCGATTATGGATCCCCAGCACCGGCACTTCCTGGAATGCGCCTGGGAGGCCCTGGAGCACGCCGGACACGTTCCCGACACCTTTAAGGGATCTATCGGCGTCTATGCCGGATCGGGCATGAGCGCCTACATGCTGTACAACCTTCTGACCAATCGGGAGCTGGTCGAGAGTGCGGGGTTGTTTTTGATCCGGCAGACCGGGAACGACAAAGATGTCCTTGCCACGCGCGTCTCTTATCAATTGAACCTGCGTGGGCCGAGCATCAACATTCAAACCGCCTGCTCCACGTCGCTGGTGGCGATTCACATGGCCTGCCAGAGCCTGCTCAACCACGAGTGCGATATGGCCTTGGCGGGCGGCGTGACGATCGAGATCCCACACGGGCTCGGGTACATGTACCGGGAAGGGGAGATTCTGTCGCAAGATGGGCACTGCCGCGCATTTGACGCGCGCTCCACAGGGACCATCTTCGGCAGCGGCGCCGGTGTGGTGGTATTGCGGCGTTTGAGAGACGCCCTGCGGGATGGTGACGCAATTCATGCCGTCATCAAGGGCTCCGCCATCAATAACGACGGATCCAGAAAGGTCGGATACCTCGCACCCAGCGTTGACGGGCAAGCCGAAGTGATCACCGAAGCTCTAGCGGTTGCCGGCCTGGACGCCGCATCCATCTCCTACGTAGAAACCCACGGGACCGGCACTAGAGTTGGTGATCCGATCGAGATCAGCGCCCTCACTCAGGCTTTTCGTCAGAGCACGCAGGCGAAGGGATACTGCGCCATTGGATCCGTCAAGACCAACATTGGCCATCTGGATAGCGCGGCCGGCGTGGCGGGCTTCATCAAAACGGTGCTGGCGCTGAAGGGCCGTCAGTTGCCGCCGAGCCTGCATTTCGAAAAGCCGAACCCGCTGATTGATTTTGCCAACAGCCCGTTCTACGTCAATGCCCAATTGCGCGAGTGGGAGGCGCACGGCGCAGTTCGCCGGGCCGCGGTTACGTCGCTGGGAATCGGGGGCACTAACGCTCACGTCATCCTGGAAGAAGCCCCCGAAACCGCTCGGGCAGGAAGGTCGCGGCCCCGGCAGTTGGTGGTGCTATCCGCCAAGTCGGCGAGTGCGCTGGACACCATGAGCTCCAACCTCGCGTCGTACATCGCAAGCCACCGTGAACTGAATTTGGCCGACATTTCCTTCACCTGCCAGTTGGGGCGAAAGGAATTCCGGCATCGCCGGATGCTGGTTTGCGGCAGCGTGCAAGAAGCCAGGGAGGCGCTGGTAAGCCGGGATTCCGGATCGGCGTCCGTCGCCGACGGCGCTGGCCGCTCCATCGCGTTTCTCTTCTCCGGGCAAGGTTCGCAGTACGTGGATATGGCGCGCGAACTCTACGACAGAGAGCCGGTCTTCCGCGAGCACGTGGATCTTTGCGCGGAGCTGCTGAGCCCCAGTCTTGGTTTGGATTTGCGTACGCTAGTTTATCCGGCGAAAGAAGAAGCCGACAGAGCCAGCCAGCAAATCAACCAAACCGGGATCACCCAGCCGGCGTTATTCGTCATCGAATACGCGCTGGCGAAGTTGTGGATGTCGTGGGGAATCCGGCCCAAGGCCATGGCCGGCCATAGTATCGGCGAATACGTGGCGGCGTGTCTCGCCGGCGTGTTCTCACTCGAGGATGCATTGGCGATCGTGGCGATACGGGGGCGTCTCATGCAGGGCCTGCAGCCGGGCGCCATGACGGCCGTGTCGCTGGCGGAACACGAACTGCTTCCTTCTCTGGGCGAAGGTCTTGCGATCGCCGCGATCAACGGGCCGCGGCAGTGCGTCGTCTCCGGCCCCGCCCCGGCGATCGGCGAGCTGGAAAAGGATCTGAGCCGCCGCGATATTCCGCATCGACGCCTGCATACGTCCCATGCATTTCACTCTGCGATGGTCGATCCGATTCTGAAACCATTCGCCGAGGCGATGCGCCGCTTCACTCTGAAAGATCCTCAAATCCCCTACCTTTCCAACTTGACCGGAACCTGGGTCAGGGCGGCGGATGCCAGAGATCCTGAGTATTGGGTAAAACACTTGCGTGGAACGGTGCGATTCGCGGACGGCCTCGACGAGCTATTCCGCGATCCCGGCCTGTTGCTGCTGGAAGTGGGACCTGGAACTGCACTGGCGTCGCTCGCCAAACAGCATCCGCAAAAGCCGAAACAGCAGAAGGTATTCCAGTCATTGCGGCACGTTCAGGAACAGGATTCGG
Organism: Terriglobia bacterium; assembly: GCA_020073305.1. Taxonomy (GTDB): domain Bacteria; phylum Acidobacteriota; class Terriglobia; order Bryobacterales; family Bryobacteraceae; genus QHXW01. The sequence goes on along the minus strand of JAIQFK010000036.1, from coordinate 14,215 downwards.
ACTATCAGGTCCTGCTGAACACGCTGGGCCGGTTGTGGATCGAGGGCGCACAAGTAGACTGGGCAGCATTTCGAGAGCCGGATGCGGGCTACCGCGTGCCTCTGCCCACATATCCCTTCGAGCGCCAGCGTCATTGGATAGAGCCGGGTTCCCACGCGTTCGGTGCCGTCACGCAACCAGCTATGTCGGTCGCCGCGGACTGGTTCTACGACGTCACCTGGAAGCGCGCGCCACTGGGCCCGGTCGCGCAGCCTGTCAGTACGTCTCGATGGCTGATCTTCAGCGACAGCCCGTTGGGGACACGACTCCAGGAACGGCTGGTGGCAAGCGGTCAGCAGGTGGTTACCGTTAAACGAGGCACTCACTTTGCCCGCCTGGAAGACGGAAAATACCTGCTCAATCCGGCCCGGCGCGAGGATTATGACGCGCTGGTCGCCGATTTGGTGTCGCGGGACAGCGTTCCGCAGAAGATCTTGCATCTGTGGGCGGTGAGCGCGCCAACCGGGCTTGATTCCATCGAGGAAGCCGAGAACCTCTGCTTCTACAGTCTGCTCTTTCTGGCGCAGGCCTTTGGCGAGCGGGATATCGGCCAGTTCCGGCTGGCGGTTGTGTCCAGTGGAATGCAACCCGTCAACGGAGAAGCCGTACTCCATCCTGAAAGCGCGATGCTTCTCGGCCCGTGCAAGTTGATACCCAAGGAGTTCCCTGGCATCGCCTGCCAGAACATCGATATCGCTCTGCCTCATGAGTCTGCGCCTGAGCAGATCCTCGAGGAACTCGCTGAGCCGCGCATCGAGTCCACCGTGGCATACCGCGGCCGCGAACGATGGGTCCCCGCCTTTGCGCGCGAAAGAAGCACCGCCGTGCCCGCTCGCAGCCGCTTGAGGGAGAACGGCGTCTATCTCATAACGGGCGGCCTGGGCAGCATCGGCATGGTTGTCGCCGATTGTCTGGCGAAAAAGTTTCATGCGCGGCTGGTGCTCACGGGCCACACAGCCCTGCCCCCCCGCGAGCATTGGGAGTCTTTTCTTGGCACGCATGATGCCGACGACCCGATTTGCTGGAAGATTCGCAAGGTTCGCGAACTCGAAAAGGCAGGTTCTGAGGTGCTGGTGGCCGCCGCCGACGTAGCGAATTACGAACAGATGCGGGAGGTGATCGCACAGACGCGGGAGCGGTTCGGTACTCTTCACGGTGTTTTTCATGCCGCCGGTGTCCTGGACGACGGCCTCATTCAACTCAAGGCGCGGGACTCAGCTCAACGGGTGCTGGAGCCCAAGGTCAAGGGGACTTTGGTGCTCGACAGGTTGCTGGCGGACGCGAGTCTCGATTTTCTCGTCCTGTTCTCGTCCATCAGCGCACTGGTACCACCGGTCGGCCAGGTCGACTATGCGGCGGCCAACGCATTTCTCAACGCTTTTGCGCAAGCCAGGGCGGCGTCTAACGGCCGGCTGACCGTCGCGGTCAGTTGGAGCCTGTGGAGCGACGCCGGTCTGGCCGCCGGTGCGCTGGATCAAAACGGGTCAACAGCACAGGGACATCCTGTGCTGGGTGGCCGCATGAGCGACAATCTTCACGAAACGATTTATTCGGGCCGATATCGTTGGGACACGCACTGGGTATTCAAGGAGCATCGTTTTCGTGGGGGAGAGGCCCTGTTTCCGGGCACAGGATACCTGGAAATGGCCACCGCTGCCGTTGATGGCAGCTCCCTACCGATTGAACTACGGGACGTGTTCTTTCTGGCGCCTCTCACCTTGGGGTCTGCGGAATCCAGGGAGATCCGGCTTCTTCTCCAAAGGAACCAGCAAGGTTCCCGCTTTTCCGTGATCGCGAAGCCGGCGGATGGTGCCCAGTGGGAAGAATATGCATTCGGCCAGGCGCGCCACCCGGTTGGCGAAGTGGCCGAGACGTTCAAATTGAACGAGATCTCCGCGAGGTGCAATAGCCGGGAGATCCATTTTGCGAACCAGCGAACCAAACAGGAGAAGTATTTCGAGTTTGGTCCGCGCTGGAGGAACCTGAAGCAGATTCGTGTAGGCAAGAATGAAGCCTTGTCCGTTCTGGAACTCGCTGAGGAGTTCCGTGGTGACCTCGAGACGTGCCGGATTCACCCGGCTCTGTTCGATCTCGCGACAGGGTCGGCGCTCTATCTGATCCCCGGGTATGAATCCTCGGACGATTTGTACTTGCCGTTCTCCTACGAGAAGCTCACGATCTGGGACCGGCTGCCGGCCGTCTGCTATAGCCACATTCGGCCTCGCGGCGGGAACGAACAGCAAGGGATTGTAATATTCGACATCACCGTCATGAATGCGGCGGGTCGCGCTCTTATCGATATCGAGGGTTTCGCGGTACGGCGCATCAACGATCCGGGGGCCCTCCTGGCCGGCAACGTCCGGAAAAACGGCAGTTCTCATTCCGGCATGGCGTTTTCATCGGAAGCGAGCCTGCTCGATCGGCGGCTCGAAGAGGGTATCTCGTCCGAGCAAGGCAGCGAGGCTTTGCTGCGGATACTGTCCACAGATGGCATTGGCCCGCACGTTATAGTCTCCAGGCTGAATCCGGAAAGACTCTCGGTGCTGGCGAAGCCGCCGGATCGCGCCCCCCGCTCCGACCCGGCGAACGCCGGGACGGCTCCGCGAGACGAGATGGAGAACGCTTTGGCGGGCTGGTGGGCGGAGTTACTGGGTGCGGACGGAGTCGGAGTGCACGACGATTTCTTCGAACTAGGTGGGCACTCCCTCGTGGCCGTGAGGCTCTTCGCCAAGATCAAGAAAGCCTACGATGTGGATCTTGGCCTCGCGACGCTATTTGAGGCTCGGACCATCGAGAAGTTGGCGAACGTAGTCCGGGCAGCACGCAAGACGGCGGAGGTCGGACCCAAACCGTGGTCGTCGCTGGTGCCCATCCAACCGCAAGGCTCCAGGCCGCCGATTTACTTTGTCGGCGGCTGGGGAGGCAACGTACTGACCTTCGAAACCATCGCGCGATATATGGGGCAGGATCAACCCGTCTACGGTCTGCAGCCCCAGGGCCTCGATGGAAAACAGCCCTTCCTGACACGCATGGAAGACATTGGCAGCAGCTATCTGCCGGCGATCCGGTCGGTACAGCCGCACGGCCCCTACTATTTAGGAGGCTACTCGTTTGGCGGCCTGGTCGCGTTTGAGGTAGCTCAGCAACTCCAGGCGCAGGGGGAAGAAGTCGCCCTGGTGGCCTTCATTGATACCATTGAATGGCGTTATTGGCAGCGTCCTCCCACTCCGCTCGAACGGCTTGAACTTTACAGGTTGAGAGTGAAAAAGCTGTTCTTCCAACCGGGAGGGATGGAATACCTGAAAGGCCGGCTGCGGGCCAAGGGTTTGCGAACCCGCAACAGAGTGTACAGCATGATCGGACGCCCAATACCGGTGCCCCTGAGCACGATCGTCGAAGCGAACAGGTTTGCAGCCGCTAATTACGTCCCGCGCGTTTATCCGGGGAGGATTACGCTCCTTCGCTGCGCCGAGCGTGACGTCCGAGATCGCGACGATTACTTTCTCGGATGGGGCGGGCTAGCGGATGGCGGCGTCGATGTCGTCGACGTGCCCGGCCATCACCTCACCATAGCCAAAGAGCCGAATGTCCGGGTTTTGGCTGAGAAGCTGAGGTATTGCATCGACAAAGCATTGGCCGGAAAATCCGCGGAGAGCGAGATCGAAGCGCTTTCACAGCGGTGAACCCCGGCGTCCACAAGGGTCTCTTCACCTCCACTCAAAGCACGCCGTAAAGTAGGCGCTGCCCCTCCTTTCCGGGCTCAAACACGCCCGGTTCTTGTTAGCAGCTAGCAAGCTGTCCCGGCGATTTCGAAAGCGACGCGAACGGCAGGGGGGCGAGGCATGCCTTGATGGCTGCGATGTAGGGGCCGGACATCATGTCCGGCCCGGCACTCACACGTTCGCCGGTACAGATTCTAGTTTGACGGTTCACTTTGCCGCCGCCTCCACAGTGTAGTAGTTGTACGTACTCTTCCAGGCGAATTCCTTCGCGGGCTCGATTGACACAGAGATGAAGGGCTCCATCGCGACCACGGCCCGGATCGACCATAGCGATTCGCTGGATAGTGGACGGTCCCCGGTAATTTTCATGCCCGCGCCTAGTCTGTGGTTCTCGATGCGAATTTCGTTGTCTTTCGGGCTCTCACTAAACCCCCGCAGCGGCGTTGTTACGATGTCCTGCTTCTCCAACGTCTTCAGATAAACGATCTGGTTTCCTCGAATTTCGGCCAGTTCCTTGTTAGGAGGTCGCCTTGTCTGAATCGGAAACGGAACGGTAATTACAAGTCCCGGACCCGGCGGCTGCCCGTCCAGCACGAGAAAATTGTGATTGTAGACGCTGGTCCGGATGGCACGGGTGCCAGTATTTCTCAGACTGTGCTCCAGCACCATCTCCGGCCCGCCGTTCACCAGCCGCACGGACTTACTGTAGCTGTAGCCATAGCCCGAAGACGAATCGACCAGCTCCTGAATGAATTCGATGGAGTCAGAACTTTTTTGGATCGTCCGCTTCCCGGAGTCAATGATCTCGTACAGTCTGTAGTTGTCATACTTGCGTTCGTCCGGCTTGCGGAGAACCCCTACACCAATCTTGATAAACGTGCCGCCTGGTTTTGCTTCGTCCCATCCCAGCGGCGCGAACTCGTCGACGGGACCGGTGACCGCGGTACAAGGACTGGCGACGATGTCCGGGCCTTTATACACAAAATCGTGCACCGTCGGATCGGTCTTCTGGAACCACGGCCCGTAATAGTCGTGTCCGTTGTACTGCAGGCTGTAGACCACTCCCGACCAATCGAACCGGGTGGCGCGATAGAATCCATTCTTCGCATCGGGCAGGTATACCTGCGCCCGGATCTGGCCGTTCGTGATCTCGGCCGTCGGAAAATCTGCCGCCCACAAGGATACGTTGGGCACCACCAACAAGGTCAGAACAAGAGTCTTCGTCATAATCACCTCGAATACACGCAGAGTCTGCTATTACGCACAGGGCGACTCATCAGTGCCACCGGCTTCCATCCGTCCTCATTTGACGGTGACCATTGCCTCGATCCACTCGCGCAAATCCCACGGTCCGAAACCCACGTCCGCAGTGACAATCTTCAACCCAGGCGTACCCACTGTGATCGGAATGCTCACCGAGCGCTCCTGGCGCGGGTCCACGGATACGCGGAGCGGATCTCGCGCCCCTTTCCAGCCCGCCGGCACATGCGGAGTGACGCGAAACTCCTGCCGCGATGCCGAATGATTCCGGAGAATCACCTTCAGCTCTACATACCCGCCTGCCGCGACGTCGGCTGTGTAGGGGTAAAAACGCGCCCACTGCTCGTCCACTCCGAAGTTCGGATCATCCCACGGAAGCAGTTCCGCCAGCACTTCTCGGCGCTTCTGCAACGTTTCTATCATGAAGTCTATCTGCTGCGGCGAAAAGCGAAATGCCGGCGCCACGTGCTGGTTGATCAGAAGAGAGTCGCCTGGCATCCCGCGAATCATGTGCAAGCAATCTAGAAAACCCTTCTCGGGTGCAAGGAAGTTTCGGTTCAGCAGGCAGTAGTCGTCCATTCCCGTGGGCGTAAATGAGTCACCGGCAAAGAAGACCGTCTGGCCGTTGTCGTTCTTGGCGGCAAGTCCGCCGTGGTAAATGGTCTGGCCGGGAAAGTAAGAGTAAGTGAATTCGAATTCGTTCCAACGCTGCCTTGTGCCATCCTCCATAACACGGATGCTGCGGATGGCATTCGGCGTCAAACACGGCATACGATATGCCTCGGGATGCTCCAGAATGTCGCGCATTTCGCGGCAGAAGTAGATAGGGCAATGGAATTCGTCGGCCGCGGCCTGCGCCATGTCGGAATGGTCGTCGTGGTAATGCGTGATATAGATCCCGTCCAGCTGCTTGATGACGCCGTCACGCTTCAGCCGCTTTACTTCTCGGACCACCTGAGGATTGCCGCAGTCCACCAGAAACGCCGCACCTGTGCGTGAAACGATCAGGCGCGAGTTCGTGATGGGCAGGATCCATTCCGGCAGCTTTTCCTGGACCTTCTCCGCCAGTGGCATCCATTGGACCGGCGTTGGTCCAACAACACGCGCGGCCATGGCACGTATCTTGTCGTCACCGCGATACCAGCGCAGTGCATCGATAGCGAAGTGACTGGCGAACGCTCCTTGAAGCCGGCGAATGAGAGCGTTGATCGCTTCAGCCGGATCGTGGATCACCGGCCCCCGCGACGGGATCAAAATATCCGGCTTCCGCTCCGCGATCCTGCGCAGGCTTTGGACGACGTCGCCGGCACGCGCGGCCCACCCATGATAACCATCCTCCTGCACTTGGGGAATCGCGTCCTGCAAACTGAACAGATCGAGAAACTGGCCGCGGCCGTAGATCAGGTCTCCGACGCAGGCGATTCGCTTGCCATCCACCTCCAAGAGGTAAGACACTGCGCCCCGCGTATAGCCGGGCGTCTCGATCACCTCGATGGTCAGACCGTGCCAGTCGATGGTGTCGCCGCCGCGTACCGTCCTGGCCAGCGGGATCGGTTCGGCGAGAATGCGGCTGGATTGGTTCGCATAATCGTGGAAACGAGCGGTTCTGTAGTGCTCCCAGAACTGTGCAACATCATTGAAAAGCGCCTTCTCCGCCTCTGGCGCAACCGCTTCGGCGCCACCTTCGACGAGCTGCCGCCCGCCCCACGCTACGTCGCGCCGATGATGCGTAAACAGAACCTGCTTTGCCCTGACTGGCTTCTGGCGCGGATCACCATAGATGGCCAGCACTTCTCCATTGCGTTCAATTACAACACCGTTCACTGGACCATGTACCACTGAGACACTGGCGCTGATCTTCTCGACTTGGGACGGCTGCGCTGGCGCAAGAAGCACGCTTCCGATGAGCGGAACCAGGAGTTTCCAGGACATGATCATCCGTTGTATCAGAAGAGCCAGCACCGGTCACTTCCGGGATGAGAGAATATCGCCAAATCGAGCCACCTCGCTTGCTCGTCTTCACGTGGCTTCCCGACTGGCAGGGGGATGCGACCGAGTCACTGGTCCGCTTTGATTTGGAGGAGAAAGATGGCGTCACAACAGTGCGTTTGACGCACTCCGGCCTCGTGAGTGAGAGTTCACGCGCCAGCCATTGGGGATGGCCTCAGATCCTCACCTGGCTGCAAACCTACGTCGAGCAGCACGTCTAAGACAGGTGGCACCACGGGCAATGGATTTCCTCTACGGAGCCCCAGCAATACCCTTCGTCCTTACTGTTTGATTCGGTCTTCCGCGGTGTGGCGCTCCACAGAGAGCCGGTGGTGCAGGTGGATCAGATACATGATCGGCAAGATGAGCAGCGCGGTCCTCCAGCCGACGTACTGGCTGGAATAGCTGACCAGACTCGCAACGCCAACTCCGATCAGATAGTAAGGAAACGACCAGTAGTAGCACTGGTGCCAGACACGCATGAATGGCCTGGTTTCCACCAGCGACAATACCGAGGCCACCAGGACCGTGTTCGTGAGGAAGAAGAAACACGCCGCCAGCGCCAGCAAGACCGGCATTCTTCCGTCCACCTGCTGGATTTGCGGCAGATGATACATGAAGTGCGCGGTGGTGATTGCCATCGTCAGCGCCGAGACATTGAACATCACCTGCGGGATGCAGGGCCGTGTTCCGCTTTTCCAAACACACTGCATCACCGTGGCAACCGCCCCCAAAGCCAGGGTCTCGGGGAAGCTCAGTTGCGCCACGCCGATGAGGATAAACAGAAAGTTCAGCGACACGCTTCCAGTGATGCCGGGTAACCGGACCTTGAGCGTTGAGGCGACCAATGCAAGTAATAGGTAAATCGTGAACCGCACCGGATCGGCTGATTCCCAGTGCGAAACTCCCAGCGACAGCATGACCAGACCGGGAATGATCGCAAGAGCGATGAACAGCTTGGCTTTGGCGGGCATGCGTTAATACTCCTCCGGGCAACGCGTGGTGGGCAGCAGCTCCCAGTTCCGTGTGGTTCCAGAAAAATACCGAAGCGCCCCAGGCCATCGCAGCGTGGGTGACCAGCGACACCTTGCCTTGGATGGATGTGCGAGCGGCCCCGGGAGAAGGGCCGCTGCCTGGGGCAGCCTCGGAACTGGCGCGGGCAGTCGGAGCAGCAACATCATGAGCGCCCACGGAAACGAAACAGCGCGCGAAGCGAAGCGAAGTGGCACGAGCCGGATCATGTTCAGGCTCTGTAGGGCAATCTCCCTTCCACTCCAGTCAAAATTTGGGTGACTGAAAAGAGAAGGCTTACAAGGGCTGCTAACGCCCCCCGCCGGACGCTGTGACAGGTTGTCACCAGCCCCTTGCCACAAGGTTAACTAACGGTTAATGACTTCGGTCAGCTTCCGCGGATTTGGAACGCGTCGGAGTGCGTTACTTGTTGAGGAGTTCGATCGCCCGCTTCAGGACCACGTCTTCACCGGCGTTGTGTTCCGGCTCGGTCGTTTCTGGATGCACGGCTTCGCCGTCCTCGTCGGTCTCGGCCTGAGGCTCGGGTTCCTGCACCAGCTCGCCGGGAGTCACACCGGTGTCCTGAATGGCTTTGCCGCTAGGCGAGTAATATTTCGCGACCGAGAGAATGATCGCGCTTCCGTCATCCATCGTGAGCGCGCGCCGCAACGAGGCGTCCCCGTAAGTTCGCTCGCCCACCACCTTCGCCCGGTTGTTGTCTTCCAGGGCCGCGGCTGCAACCTCGGCGCCGTCCGCCGTTCCGCGGTTGGTCAGCACTACTACCGGCAGCTTCCAGACAACCTTGGCGGGGTCCGCTTTGAAATCCTGCCGCGCCACGCGCTGGCCTTGCAGATAGGTGACCAGGCCGCTGTCCAGGAACAGGTCTGCCAGTGCAATCCCATCCTCCGGTTCGCCCACCGCGCATTGCCGCAGGTCGAGCACCAGCCGCTTGGCGCCTTTGTTCTGCAGATCGCGCAGGTCGCCTGCGATGGTCTGCACCCGGGACGTGCTTAGGGTCTCCGGCCGGATGTAGCCGACCTCATTCTGCATGATCTTCGCAATGACCGCCGGCGGATTTGCCGCGGCGCGGGTCAGCGTCATTTTCTGCGGCTCGGGCTGCCGCCGAAGCACCGTCACATCCACCGTGGTGCCGGGATTGCCGCGCAGCAGCAGGTAAGTATAGGCCAGCGGCATGTCGCGAGTCGCGACGCCATTGATGGTTTCGATAATATCGCCGGTGGTCAGCCCGGCCTTGGCTGCGGGCGAGCCGGGAACCGTGCTCACTACGCCGATATATCCGAAGCGCTTGGAGAGGATCAGGCCCACGTCGCCTTTTACCTCGCTGTGCTTCAGATACTCCTTGTACTGATCGGCATTGAGATAGCTGGCAAACGGGTCGATCGATTCCAGCAGGCCGTTCAGAGCGCCCAGAGTCACGCTCTTCAGATCCGGTTCCTCGACGTACTCACTCTTGATCCTCGACAGGACTTCGGTGTAGACCGCGAGGTGCCGGTACGGGCTATCGGGCGCCGTGCCCTTACCCAGAACGGTGCCCAGCAAAAGCAGGAGCACCACGAACGTGGAACCAATGACGATCAGAAACTTCGCGCGGCTGTTCATAAAGCGACACTCCCAGTATAACAGGAGGCCGCGCGGCCCCCCGCGGCGGGAAACGGGCGAATCGTCACGGTTTGGTCGAGATGGTGACTCCGGGCTGCGTGGCAACTCCGCCGATTGTGACTTGGATGGGAACCGCGGTTCCCGTGGGGGCTCCAGCCGGAATCTGCACGTTGAGCTGCATAATCCCCAGCATGCCGCCAATGAAGGGTCCGGCATATTGGATGTCGGCTGACGGTACCGCAAAGGCAGCGGTTCCTGGGGGTGCTGAGGGGAGCGGCCCGAGCGTAACGCTGACCGGTACAGCCGCCAAAGCCGGCATACACACTGACCCTCCCGGGCAAATTCCCGATACCGGCAGCGGTATGCTGCCCGCTGGAATGACGTACCCATCCGGTCCAGGAGGGCCCGCCGGCGTGTTCGTGTAAACGCCCTCGCCAGTCAAGTAGAGCTGTATGACGCTGCCGATCTTCTCGGGATTCGAGCTGGAGTTCAAGGACCAGTCCTGGTTGTACGCCGCCGCCTGGCCGGTGCCGGAGTTGTCCACCGTGAACAGGCCGGGTGCCGTCGGATGGATGTCAATGCTGCCGTTTGCGGTAACGCTGCCGTTGGACACCACGATCGCCTTGGTGCAGGAGGGTGTGCAGGTGGTATCCACTTCATACGGAACCTGCACCGAGATCTGATTCTGGCTGGCATAAACCATCGCCGCTGCAGTGCCGTCCACGGTCACAGTGAAGCCGCCCAAGCTTTTGTCCACGTAGTTTGGAACGGTTTCCGCCAGTGTCGCTGCGATCGGAGGGCCGATATTTGTGCCGAACAGCGTGACGAGATCACCGGGAGAACCCCCGGCGAGGTAACTGGCTGCATTCACGGCAGCGTCCACGCTCTGCCCGAAACCAAAAGCCACGTTGCCGGGCGAATCCCCTCCCGGCGCGGGATTGGACGCGTAAATGGTCAGAGGCGTCCCGGCGACGAGTTGCTTGGCCGGGATCACCGCGCTGATGACATCGGAATTCAGGTAAGTCGTTTTCAGTGAGACCGGAGCCCCGCTGGTGGCTATCTTCGTGACGGTGCCGGCGCAAAAATTCGTCCCATAGATTGTGACTGTCGTATCACCGCCACCCACTTTGCCGCCCGGGGGCCAAATGCCGCTCACGGTGGGAGTCTGGTAGAGGACCGTAAAAGTCACCGGAATGACCAGGGTCTTGTTCGACGCTCCGCTCGGCGTGATCGTGATCTTTGTTTTGTAAGGAGCGGTCAGGGCCGCTGGCGCGAGAGTAAGCGGATCCGCCGTCAGCGTGAGGGTTACCGGAGCCCCCGGCAACACCAGGCCGCTAGCCGGGGCGAGGGTCAACCACTTCTTGTCCGCGGAGACCACGAACGGAATGGGGCTGCCGGAGGTGCTCAATTGGACGGTCTGCGGGGATACCGCCGGAGGCAAGGCCGGTGGCGTCGCCAGGATGGTTGCAAAAGCCAGTGAAGCCGCGCTCGCACTCAGTGTCGGCGGAGGCGCCGTCACCAACAGCGTGACATTGACCGTGCCCGGTGCGACCACCCCCACTGCGGTGAAGGCCACCGCGGCGGTATATGTGCCTGACAGGAGCCCCGTGGGGTTCACCTGGAGATTCACGTTGGCCGGCAACGTACCCACATCAGGGGTGGCAATGAGCCACCACGCAGCAGCAGCCGTGCCAATCGTAGCGCCGGTCGGGACAATCGAAGTCGTATAGGCCGGCGTCCCGGTAACCGTCTTGACAGCAACTTTCTGCGCCACGGGCATTTTTGCGCCCTGCACATAAGTGAAGTTTACGCTGGCCGGCGCCACCGTCACCTGGCCGTGCGCCACACCCGCCGCCAGCCAGAAAATGCCCATGCCCAGCCCTAGCTGGCTCCTCCGCGCGATCGCTCGATGCGTCATACCCGGCTAATCGGCGCATCGAAGGATTCTCGTTAGGTCGACCTAAAGCGCAGCGTAGGTTTTCGCGTATAAACTCATGAAACTTAACTGGCTTATACATTGGAAACCAAATCCTGCTCCGCTGGGCCGTTAAGGAATATGTATGTTCGCGACCATCATTACCGACAGGGCAACCACTCCGGCCGCAAGACAAACCAAGAAGAGCACTTTTACTGCCCACGGACGATTTATAGGCAGATTTAGCAAACCGGGATACTCCACTAGGGCCTCGGCTCCACGGTGGAAAAACATCCAGTTGAAGGTGGCAATCCAAAGTGCGGCAACCGTTGCATAGAACGCAATCACGAACGGCCCATTCCGGGGATTGAAGTAATGCCATGGGGACGGTACTGCACCGGACAAGATTCCAGCCCCCATGACGAGCCACGGCAGGTTTCCGTAAATCAACCATGCCCTGATCAGCCGGCGGTATCCCTCTCTGAGTGCCGGGTCCTGTGCTATTCGTGGCTGTGCTCTACGCCACCAGATGGCACCGTTGGCGCACTAGGCGATAAACAAAAGCACCCACGCGTGACGAAACACAACTGGCAGATGTTCGTTGTCTGGCATGATGCTCCTCTTCGCTTAGCGCCAACTGTGTGAGGGTCCGTTCACACCGGTTGGCTTCTATGGGATCGAAAGAGGGGAAACAGAGACAGCGATCTGCGCGATTTTCGCCAATCCTGTCGGGTGGCGGCAGTCATGGTGCGGCGCTTTGTTTCCGTCTCTGATTCGCGCCTGCCTGCCAGCCAGAGGAAGATTCTCAAAACGCACGTGCCAGACGATTTGGTATGTACAATCCGATGAAATAATTCAAACCTTTCGGTGTGGAGTGCCGGACGCTCCCTCGGCCCACCACCACACCTTGTGCCGTATACACGTCAACGATGGTTCCAGACTGAATTGATTTTTCCGCCTCAACCAGCAAGCCCAACTTGCTCATGTCAACAGCGCGGGCAGGTACCTGGCGCTGTCCGGTGTGCTGGTCGTGCCATTGCAGGTGCAGCCGAGCATTGGCCGGAATCCTGGAATGGAGCCTTCGTTTATCGTCGGTCGTCATATTTTCCAGCACCTTGTCGAACGGTACGATCGCAAAGCGACTTCCGCCCCTCCCGATTCACACCTCGCAGGAATCAATAGCGATTTCGTATCGCCCTGGCAAATTCAAGTCCGATTCTGAATCTCCAGGAACCCCAGGCGCAGCGTCGGACAAATGCCGTCCCCACGGGCAGCTCATTGGCGTGGATGCGCACGTGCGTGTCAACGGGAGGCCGTCTAAGCGCTTCCATCAGCACTCCCGATGCGCTCATGTTCACAACGCGCCCGGTAATCATTTTGCGGCGGCCATCCTCGGTGTCATACGAAATCGTCACCCAGCAGCGCGTGGGAAAACGCCGCGACAGTCTGGCCTCTCCTGTTGGAGGCAACTCCGCTATCTCATGATGTTCTTCTGCGCAGCCTGCCGAGGAAACACTCATCACGAGGATTATCGCCGGAGAGCAGGCTGCGCTCAATCGGGCGAAGTCCCGGAGGTACACATGATCGGATAATTGCCAATACTAACTCTCCGTCCCATCGTCAACAATCGGCCGGGTGGTTCAACAAAAGGGTGATCTGCGACAACTGAGGGACAGCCTGGACTGCACCCTTGTGCTGAGGCACAGAAATTAGGGACAGGTTACCATTCGCTGACAAGTCGTTGCCATTGTCGTAGGGGTTGCCGGCGCGGCTCATACTGATGGCGAACCCGTAGGCCTGTAATCGCTCCACGTACGTCTGACTGCAATACTGCACGCCGCGATCCGAGTGGTGCACGATGCCGGGCTCGACGGCGCGGTCCGCCAGTGCCCGTCTGATCCAGCGGATCGTGCTGGACCAGCGGTACAACACGCTGCGTTTGATCTGTAGCTCGTGATGCAGCGCCGTCACGCTTTCGCCGTTCAGAATCCGCTGCGCCACATTCTGTTTGAACTCTACGCCGAAGACACGGTATTTTCCAGACAATCCCGACTCCTTTCCATTCAATGAAAAGTGTCCCTAATTTCCGTGTCTCATTTTTGGGGTGCAGTCCAGCCCGCCCGTTATGGGATAACTGAGGGACAGCTGTCCCCACCAATCCCCATATTACGCAGCGGGGCAATGCCCGTCAGGATGTGTTTACAACGGATGCATTGCGGCGCGCCTACCTGAAACTGCTCTCGGAACACGCCGCTGGCAACCGGTTGCGGTTACTGGCCTACTGCCTCATGACCAATCATGTGCATATCGTGGCTGTGCCGGAAGCAGACTCCTCCATGGCGAATACCTTCCGGCATGCGCACGGGCGATTCTCGCAATACTGGAACACGGATCGGAATCGGGACGAAAGGGGACAGACTCATTCGGACGAAAGGGGACAGGAAGCTGTGAAGTAATGGCGTTTTTCAAAACGCCGGATCCGTTGTGTGGTGCGGCATCCGATTTTACTCCCGACGGTGCCAAGCGTTCCGATTACTGCGGCGGTTACACCGCCAGCGCGGGCTGGATTTTCAGTAACCTTTGGATATTGAATGTCAGGGCATGCAGGAGCGCCTCGGCACGCGCCTTGATGCGACCCCGCACCGAGAATCTCCGGAAC
>JAIQFK010000051.1 GCA_020073305.1 Terriglobia bacterium | reverse complement strand
GATTGATGCATACGCCGCACGTTATCTGGAGCCAATCGCGCGGCCATGGGCTCGACGCTCTTGCGCTCGCCTGGCAACAACAGTCCCGTGCAGTAGCTCTTCAGTGGGATGTTTCGGTCAACGTGCCCTGCGGCTTCCGCCAGGCCCTCGATATATGCCGCAAAGCGTTGTTCCTGTGGGCCTGGCGCGGTCTTTTTGCCCACGAAACAATTCTACATCAAATTGTTCTTTTATAACACAGTAGTACTAGTGGCGGCACATCGGAGCCCTGAAAGACTGAGACGCCGTTGTCGAAATCGTAACCGGCAAACGACGTTGCTAACTCGTGGCCGCCGAAGCCCATCTTGAATGCCGACGGTCTTTCGATGACGTTTCCCGGGCCCAGGTACACGCGTGCCGGTAGTTGGCTCCATTCGCCGCCGCTGATTTGTTGGAGATGGAAATCCAGCCAGGGCTTTGGCACCGGCGCGCTCTCGAGCCAGAACCGAACCTGCAGAGCGGGCCCGGAGACCCATGCTTCGGCGAGCAAGTCGAATTCGCCGGCCCAGGTGCGGAACCGATGGCGTACGCGATAGCGGCCGTTGGCGATCTCGGTGCGAGCCTCGACCATTTGGCTCGCCGCATTCCAGGCATCCAGCTCGTCGTCGATCACGCGCGCATGAAAACCACGAAAGAACAAGTGCTTCGTTCCGTTGCCAAATCCAAAAGTCGTATCGAGCAGACCCCGGTGACCAGGCCAGAGGCGGACTTCATAACCGGCTGTAGTCCGGCCAAGCAGTTGGGAGCCCGCTTCGGAAGCAGGCGGAAACGACTCCGGCTTCGGCGGAACTCCGGCAATCAGAGCCGGTTCCGCCCAGTATGCTTCCGTGTTCACCTCGCCGCGAGCCTCGAGGCGGAGCCGAACGCGTTTGCCGGCAAAACGGCTGAGATCGACATCCTCGGTATGCCAGCCGGGCGTGCCGACAACGCGCTCGAACACCAGATCGCCTGGGTCGGTGCTGTCGAAGGCAGCGACGCTCACGCGGAAGATCGCGCTTCCGGGGTCCGCCGCGGCCGCAAACGTGAGTTGGAGTGGCCTACCCTCCGGCAGTGCCAGCGGGTATTCGACCGCGGAGCTTTCGATCCTTTCGCGAAAGGAGGGGCTGCGATTACCCAGCCGCATGGCAATCGCTTGGCGTGATTCGCCGCGATGCGCGGTCACATCGAACGCGACCAGGGGCGCCGATTGGAACGTCTCGTTTGCTCCGATGGGCGCTCCCACACTCGAAATTGTGCCCACCTCACGATGTACCGGCAGCCGCAGCAGGCTGACCGCACCTGTCGTGGGAACAGGCACAGGCTTCCACTCGACCGGCAACTCCGCCCTTGGCGGATTCGGTAGCCTGCCCTCCATGATCAGGATCGGGTGCGCTGTATAGTGCCGGCCCTCGTAGTCGAAGTCGGCGTAAGCGTGAATCGGGTAGTCGGCGTTGTAGAATTTCGACGCGGCGGTGACGGTGAAGCGCAGTTCCACACTGCTCTTCGACGGTACGCGAAATTCTGCGGTGGAAGGTGCGGAATCCCATCCATCGATTACGCCCAGATGGAGCGAACCTGTGAGCGGAACGCTGGCGGAATTCGATAGAGTGACCTCGACGGCCATGGCGATCCCCGGCCGCGTAAGTTGCACCAGGCCGCCTGCTCCGTAGCTGCCGATCGACGGTTCGTGGATGCGCACGGTGAGCGGACCGGCGGTGTCAATGGGCGGATTGTAAGCAGAAACAACAGCGGCCAGGACGAGAAGCGCCGCAATCGAACCGCCTCTTCGCATGGGACGAACCGATGCCATTATACATGTGACCTGTATTTTGGGTTTGCGCGCTTTCCTCCGCTCTTTCCTGTCTCTCGTTCTCGTCCAAATGACCACGCCGATTG
This sequence comes from Terriglobia bacterium, assembly GCA_020073305.1. Taxonomy (GTDB): domain Bacteria; phylum Acidobacteriota; class Terriglobia; order Bryobacterales; family Bryobacteraceae; genus QHXW01. The sequence goes on along the minus strand of JAIQFK010000051.1, from coordinate 9,509 downwards.
GGTGCCGCGTTAGAGCAGCCCAGCCTGTGATAGGTTCTATCTTCAAGGACGCTACGCCAATGCTCACACTCCGATGGTTGGTTCCCACACTGATGGCCACTGCCTGTGCCGCCGCGCTCGCCATCGGCCAGGAACGAGCCGGCGATTTCCGCGCTTCCGCTGTGAAAGTGGATATCACTCCATCGAGCAGCAAATGGCTGGCGGGTTACCCCGCCCGGCAGTCCACCGGCGTTCACGACCACATCTTCCACCGGATCGTCGCACTCGATGACGGGCGCACGCAATTCTTCCTCATCTCCTCCGACCTGTGCCTGTTCGCTCCCTCGGTGTATGACGAAATGACCGCGCGGCTGAAGCGGGAAACAGGAATCGAGCCGCTCCAGGTATGGTGGACGGTCACCCACACGCACTCCGCACCGGAAGTGGGCCCCCACGGCCTGCTGAAAGTGATCATGCCCGAGCGGTACAATCACGAACCCGACCAGGAGTACACAGCCTGGGTGGAAAAGGTCCTGATCGACGGCATCAAAGCAGCGCGGGCGAACCTGGCTCCCGCGCGTCTAGCCGTGGGCACGGGCTTTTCCGCGGCCAACATCAACCGGCGCGCCCGCGATGTGGACGGCCACATTTCGCTCGGCTTGAATCCTGACGGTCCCACGGACCGGCAGATCGGTCTGATCCGGCTGGAGCACCTGGACGGCACGCCTATTGCGCTGATCGCGAACTACTCGATGCACGGCACTGCGCTCGGGCAGGAAAACACCCTGATCAGCGGCGACGCGCCCGGAACGGTTGCGACTTATGTCGAAGAAAAGCTCGGCGTGCCGATGCTGTTCATCAATGGCGCTGCGGGAAACATGGCGCCCATCTACACCGTCCAGCCCAGCTTCGACTCCTTTCACATCACGGAATTCAACGTGCTACTGGGCGATCGGATTTTGACAGCCAACCGCTCGATCGCGTCGGCCACCTCTCAGGTTCACCTGCGGCCCGGCGAGAAATCCGTGGATACGCCGCGCCGCGCCGGCTTCGGATGGGACGAAAGCCTGGGCAACTACCTGCGCGCAGCCAACGGAGAAGCGGGAACCATCCGTCTGCCCGTGCGATTTCTGATCATCAATGAGGATCTCGCACTCTGGTCGGCGCCGGTCGAGCTGTTCTGTGAGATTTCGATGAACGTACGGGACCGCTCGCCCTATCCACATACCTTCTACTTTGGCTATTCAAATGGCTGGCTCGGTTACCTGGCGACGCGGCAGGCTTTCGCCGAAGGCGGATACGAAACCCACACGTGCCCATTCACCGCGCAGGTCGAAGACGACCTCACCAACGGAGTCACGGCTTATCTCCAGGGCCACGGCCGGTAGAGGCGTCCCGCGTTCACTTCGATGTCTTCGCCACGGCCATCTCGACCGCCAAAATCGTCCCATAGTCTTCGGATGCGCAGTAGTCCGCCTGAAATCCCATATTGCCTCCCACGCCTTGGGGGTTTCGGATTTTGAGGCTCAGTGCGGGCGGCGCACGATTGACGGCGCGTCCCGTGGCTGTGCCGGCCGCAAGCCGACATTAGCTATAAGTTTTACCAGATCCACGCATACAGAACGATCGTGGCGATAACGAGCGCCGCAAGTTGCACGCGCCAGTCGGTAAACCCGCGCAGCGCATCCGGCGCCCTGTTCCAGTCGACGGTCAACCGCTGCAATGTCTCCGGGGCCGCGCGCGGCGTAAACGCCGACACGGCGAAGAGCGTGCCGACGACGAGCAGCGTTCCCCAAAGCCCCCGGTACGTGTAGTTCAGAGTAAACTCCGTGTGCAGAAAGGGAAACATCTGTCTTCCGGCGGATTCTCCGATCAACTGATCCCACACGAAAAGCGCCGCTACCGTGCTGCCCGCCAAGACCGAAGCCACGGCGCCCTTCACCGTGACTCGTTTGCTCATGATGCCGAAAAAGATGGACGGCGCCACGGGGATTGTTAGATAGATCGAGATGGTTTGCAGGTATTTATAAAGACCGTCGGGAGTTTTGTAGATCAGGTAAGCCGCGATCACGCCTAGAACGGTAGAGAACAGAATAGCGAACCGCCCGAGCAGTACCTGCTTGCGGTCGCTCGTGGATGGCCGGAGACGCAGCACAAAATCCCGAACCACCAGCGTGGAGACGGAGTTCATTACAGAGAGCGTGGAGCCAATCAATGACGCCAGCAACGCGGCCAGAACCAAGCCGCGGATGCCATTGGGGAGGAGTTCGTTGATTAGAGTGATGAAGGTGGTCTTGGATTCGCGCCCCGGGAACAACGCCAGCGCGATCACGCCGGGGAGCGCAAAGATGAAAACCGGCGACAGCTTCAGCAGTACGGTGAACATGGCGCCCCACCGCGCCTGCAAAACATCGCGCGCTCCGAGGACGCGCTGCACGTTGACCTGATCCATGCCCCAGTAGAATGTCCCACCGTAAAACGCCCCCGCGATGATGCCCCAGAACGGGTAATTCGGGTCGGATGCGGGTCTGGCGATGTGAATCGCTTCCGGCACCTTCTGCATGAGCCCGGCCCACCCGCCGGCCTTATCCAGTCCCACCACCACCATAAGGCCGCAGCCCAGAATCATGATGCCGGTCTGGATGGAATCGGTATAGGCGACCGCGGTGAATCCGCCGATGATGGTCACGGCCGCGGCAATCGCGCCCATCAGCGCGACCACGTCCATGACATCCCAACCGATCAGTCCGTGCAGGACGAGTGCTCCGGCATACAGGTGAAACGCCATCTTGGTCATGATGGAGATCACCAGCATCAACGCGGAAAAGAATGCGCGAGCTGTGGCGTTATAACGCATCTCCAGGAATTCCGGAATGGTATAAACCCTGGTGCTCAAGTAGTACGGAAATAGAAATCCGGCGGCGATTCCCAGCGGAATGCAGGTAGCCAGTTCCACTGTTCCAGCGCAGAGTCCATAGCGATAGGCATCTCCCGAGAGTCCTACCAGGTGTTCGGCCCCGATGTTGGTTGCGTACAGCGAGGCGCCCACGATGGGCCAGGTCAAGCTCCGGCCGGCCAGGAAGAAACTCGCGCTGCTCTCACTGGAATGGCGGCGCAGGGCTAGCGATAGGCCGAATCCGATGCTGCCCAGCAAGGCAATCAGGCAAACGATCCAATCCAGGGTGGTGAGGGAGAGGCTCATTGAGATCCGGGAATCGACTCGAGAGGGCTCACGCCAGGGATGGACTGAGTTTCAGAAAGCAGCACCCATGATCGCATTGAATGGCTTCAGTTGTCGATCGAGGTGACGCGGAGTTGGTCGCGATAGCGGCGAGGCGTCATCCCTGGGGCGGCGCCGTTTCAATCTCGGACTGTTCGGCGTGTTCTCGTTCACGGCCGTGTTGCTGGCGTGTCTGGTTTGTACGGACTTGTCTCGTATTCCGTCAGTCAGCGGAGGCGCGAGATTGGGTTGCGAATGGCCACCGGCCTTGAAAGGAGAGTGAGGCGGTGGGGATAACCCAGACTGAAAGGCCACTGGGCGCCGCAGGAAGTCGCGGGCCCTCAACTTTCACTGCGAAAGTACTTCCAACGTCTGGATCGGACCGGCGTTACAACTGAGCGCGATCGCAGCCGTCAGGAGGGGAGAGGGGGCTGCGCCGGGTCACGGTCTGCGCGGATCCGGTACTCACCCGAGGCAACTTGGCTTCCGCAACGCCCTTCGCCGGAACTTCGCCCAACGGGCAATAAAGAGAACGCGCTGAATCTTATGGGACTTCGCTGAGAACGCTGGAGGCGCGGGTCGGAATTGAACCGACGAATAAAGGTTTTGCAGACCTTTGACCCGCAACTGGCGACCGCTGCGCGACGGGCGAAGGCATTCACCTGTGCTCAGCGTGATACGCTTACTCACTTAGCAGCTCACGGACAAGGACGCCATTTATGCAAACGTCTCCCCGGAAACTGACGCTCATTGGGTTTGCACTCGCGTCGATGGGAGCCGCTCCGGTCTGGAGTCAACCGGGCACCGGCAGGTACTCCAACGTGGCGATCCGCCAGGCGCCGCACCCGGGCGCACGCTTTAGCTCCGGCTTTATGTTATGCGATGAGGAGCTCTATAACGGCCGATGGGTGAACCGGTACTGGACCTCAACCGGTCAGATCAAACCGGACTTTCATATGGAGGGTCAAAGCCAGGCCCGGGCCGGTCTTCCCCTCGATTCCTTTCAAGTCGGAATTGAGGGTCAAGATCTGGCGGGAAGCTGGCGGTGGGTAAGGGCGGAACAGTCGAGCGTGAGGAATCCGGACGGCCTCCTGGTCACGATCGAGCTCTCGAGCACGGTTCGTCCTATCTCAGTGAAACTTCAAACGCTTTTGCACGGCGGTCCGGTGATGGTTCGCTGGCTCGAAATCACGAACACCGGAAACAAGCCCACCGCTATCACTAAAGCCTCCCCGTGGTCTGGAATCCTCTGGAACACATCCGGATATAAAGAGCGAATTCACGAGGGCGCCGAGGCGCCGTTCGAGGTAGCGACGGCCAAGTACGAGGAGTGGGGACACGAAGGCGCCTGGGAGTTCAATCCGGTCTCGAACGGGACGCAGACGGTTTCGGGAACGCGGGGACGCTCCGGCTGGGGCCATCCGTCGTTTTTCGCCCGGAACCGTGCTACCGGCGAGTGGTTCGTGGCTTCGCTTGGGTGGAGCGGAAACTGGACCATGCATGTGACCGGTGTGAAAGACGAGGCCCACGATGAAGCCCGGCTGTTTTTCGATCTAGGACCCAGTGCGGCCGATCCTGTGCTGCGAGTCATCGGGCCAGGCGAGACGGCAAAGAGCCCGGAAACACACCTGCTGTTGATGCGGGCGGATCTGGACCAGGTGATTCAGGCGCTGCATGAGCACGTGCGGAAGAACGTGCTCCCGCCGCCCGTGCCCGGACGCGAGTATCAGGTCGAATCAAATCACCGCGGATACATCGTCGACCACGAAGATGAGGCCGGAATCATCAGGGAGATTGACCTTGCCGCCGACGTCGGCGCCGAAGAGTTCTTGGTCGATGCAGGCTGGTTCGGTCCGGAGCCGAACCGCTGGTGGGACAACGTCGGCGATTGGCATGCCGGCCCATGGCTCCCCAACGACCTCTTACCGGTACGTGAGTATGCCCGCAAGAAGGGCTTATTGTTTGGACTGTGGGTGGAGATCGAGGCGGTTGGTACTGCATCGAAGCTCCGCAAGGAGCACCCGGACTGGCTGCTGACGCGGAACGGCAAACCCGTTGCAGACGGACGGCTACTTGACCTTGCCAATCCCCAGGTGGCGGCCTGGGTGGAATCCGAGATCGTCAGGATCATCCAAAAATACGATCTCGACATGTTCCGCCTGGATTACAACTCCACTGCCGAAGAGGGCGGAAATCGAATGAAAGACGGTTTCCTGGAAAATACGCAATGGCGGCACGTGGAGGCACTGTACGGAATTTTTGACCGCGTTCGCAAGCGGTTCCCTCGCGTGATCTTTCAGAACTGTGCCGGTGGAGGCGGCCGCCTGGATTACGGAATCATGCGGCGGTTTCAGAACACCGAGCTATCGGATTGGCTGCGGGCACCGCGAGGCCTAAAGATTCTGAACGGCATGACTTGGGTGCTGCCTCCGGAGATTCTTCTGCGCACTTTCGGCACTGAGTCCGATGGACTGGAAGACGATGGTGACGTGGATGTGCAGTTGCGAACCGCCATGCTGTCCCGGCCCATCTTCCGGGGGCTCAGCCCCACGCTCGAGGAGTTCAATCCGCTACTTCGGGAACGAACTCGCGCGGCCGTGGAGCGCTTCAAAACAACGGTTAGGCCCATCATGATCAGCAGCCTGGTGTATCATCACACGCCCATAGTCCCAATGATGGGGCCATCGCCGTGGATCGTGCTAGAGTATGCGACACCCGACTCGACTCGTGCCGTGGTAGGGCTGTTCCGCACCTCGCAGAGCGGTGACCCCATCTACCATTGCATTCCGCGGGGACTGGATTTCAGCCGTACCTATCGCGTGAGTTTCGGTAATAACGGCCAGATCGTGCAGATTCCCGGCAATCAACTCCTGTTAGAAGGCATCCCCATTCGACTGGAAGAAAATCTCACTTCAGAGATGCTGGTGTTCGAGGCAAAGTGACCGTCCCGGCTGGCAGGGTGGAAGTGCAAAAGGCGGCGACCCTCCTGATGAACTCGCAAGGCGGAACGATGGAGCCGAAAGCCGAGTCCGTCGGCCTTGCAGATCTGAATTTTCGGGTAGCTGTGCCATGATGCTTATGTTTCCAATGATTCGTGAACCTAGGCTGGAGACCGCCTCCCAAGGTTTCTCGGCAACCCCGAAAGCCATTCTTCAACTGCTTTGCGCCGTCTTACTCGCTCTTCCGCTGCAAGCTGCTGCCTCCGAGACGGCACTCGACCGGTACGTCAGAGCACCTGACCCAAACTTCACATATGAGCTGGTGAAGACCATTCCAGGTGAGGGTTATACCGCGTACGTTCTGGACATGACCTCGCAGCAGTATCTGACCGCCGCCGAAGTGAACCATCCGATATGGCGGCACTGGCTCACGATTGTCAAACCCAATACAGTGACGACCAACGTAGGCCTGTTGATCATCAGCGGGGGCGACAATGGAGATGCACTGCCGGATAAGGTTGAATCTCTAGCCTCCAACATCGCCACCACGACGGGCGCCGTGGTGGCGATACTCAGCATGGTCCCAAACCAGCCGTTGATCTTCGCGGGCGAAAGCCGCGAGCGCGAGGAAGATGCCATCATCGCCTACACCTGGGACAAGTTTTTGCGCACCGGCGACGAGAAATGGCCTCTCCGTCTGCCCATGACCAAATCCGCGGTCAGAGCGATGGACGCTGTTTCCGGCTTTCTCGTGTCCGGTTCCGGCGGTGGCGTGAGGGTTGAGAAATACGTTTCTCGAACTCTTGGACGAAATCGAGGAGCGGGACACCAAGGATTCCACAGATCTGACGTAATTCAAGTAGATCCAGGCGTCGTGCTCCGGACTCGTAATAGCAGACGAATGCCTGAGGCTTGCCGAGTGCTCGCGCCATGTCGACTTGGCGAAGGCCAGCTTTCACCCTACGATCGCGCAGCAGCGATAAGAGGGCCTGCTGCTGCCTCCGATTCGCCATACGTCCTGGAAGGCCGGTGATGTGATACGTTGCCAATAATGACGAAACGAGGTCTTGCCCGCGCCTTCTGCCTGCTGTTGCCGATGACGTCGTTGGCCCAGAACTACCGCGCGGAGGAGATCAGCGACCACGGAGTTCCGATCGTGCGCCTCACCGACGCATCCCACGGAGTGAAAGTCTCGATGGTTCCGTCGATCGGCAATCTCGTTTACGAGATGAAGGTGCACGACAAGAACATTCTCTACTTTCCATACGCAGACGTCTCCGAGTTTCAGAAGCGGCCCAGGCTCTGCGGCATCCCCTTCCTGGCACCCTGGGCGGACCTCCTGAACGAGCCAGCCTTCTGGGCCAATGGAAAAAAATATCTCTTTAACATGGGTCTGGGGAACGTCGTTGGTAACATGCCGATCCATGGACTGCTCACCACCACCCCTCTCTGGCGCGTAACGGAAGTGGCGGCGAACGTGCGGTCGGCGCACGTTACCAGCCGGCTGGAGTTCTGGAAGTATCCTGACCTAGCGGCGCAATGGCCGATCGCCCATGAGTACGAGATGACCTACAGCTTGGCCGAAGGTGTCCTTGAGGTGAGGACTACCGTCCACAACTTGAGCGCCGAGACGATGCCCATAGTCATTGGCTTTCATTCGTTCTTTCAAATCCCGGACATCCCGCGCGAGGACTGGGTGGCGCACCTACCGGCCCGCGTGCACGTGATCGCGGACGAGCACAACATCCCGACCGGCGAGATGCGTCCGCTCGACCTTCCCAATCCTCTGCCGCTCCGGGGGCGCACGCTGGACGACGGCTTCACCGATCTCGAGCGCGACGCAGAAGGGCGCGCACACTTCTGGGTTCAATCAGGCGGTATGGTCGTGGAGACGCTGTTTGGACCGACATACCCGGTAGCCACCATCTGGCTCCCGGTGGCGCCGCCGGGGCAGACCCGCGAATTTATCTGCATTGAGCCCTTGGCCGCCATCATCAGCGGCGTGAACCTGGCGCACGAGGGCAAGTATTCGGCTCTGCAAACCGTTGCGGCCGGAGGGAGTTGGACCGGTAGTTTTTGGGTACGGGCTCGTGGAATCGAATGAGGAGCCCCAGGCAGTATGCGGAAGGTTTAAACAGGAGTGGTATTGTTGCATGGAAGGAGGACAGGTCGATATGAGAAAGCGCATATCCTGGCGTATTGTGGTCTTTGGGGTGTTGCTGACGTTGGTGGCAGCGGCAGCGGATGTGAGCGGCAAGTGGAAGGCCGAGTTCACTACTCCTGATGGGACGCAGCGCGTCAACACCTTCACCTTCAAAGTTGAAGATGGAAATCTGACGGGCACGGTGGCAGGCTCCCAGGACGAGACGCCAATCAAGAACGGCAAGATAGCCGGCGACGAAATCTCATTCTCGGCAGAGCGCCCATTCGGAACATTCACGTACAACGGCAAGCTTAGCGGCAACGAGATTAAGTTCAAAGTAACGTTCAATGAACGGACTTTCGAGATAACGGCGAAGCGAGCGTCGAGTTAGTAACACTCTCGAAGCCTACGGCACGGCCAGCGGGGTGACCGACGACAAAGGCTCAGGTTTACACGTGATCAGGAAATCGTTCCAACAGGATCACGTCATCAGCGCGTGTCCCGACGGTCCAGGCTCATCGATGACCGTGCTCGTGGCAACGGTCCCGCGCTCTGTGAGCACGCCGGCGATTCGCTCGTGCTCGACCTGAATGCCGTCAACGCGCGTGCGCGTCATCACCTCGACGGCACGAGATCAAAAGAGAGAAGCTATTACTATGATTCGCCGTAAGTTCATGAAGGTAGCCGGCGCCACCGCGCTGGCAGCCGCGGCCTCCAAAGTGGCGCGCGCGGATGTCCCTGATCACCTCTGGGCCGGATATGACTTCGGTCCCGGTCCGGTGCCGCGCGATCGTCTCAGCCAGGGCCCGTTCGGTGTCGAGCAGGACGAGGGCTGGCAGGTCATTGCGTCCACCACGCCGTCCAACGCCCACATTAAGAATTTCGGCACCGGGCTGGTTCCTTATGCCTGGGAGGAGGGCGGCCCTACGCGGGCGGTACGCGCGGGCAAGATGACCCTGGAAAAAGCCGTCGACGCGCTAGGGGCCCTGCCCTTCGCCGATGTCTTGTATATCCGCTGTGACTGGCGCGACGTGCAGAGTGAACCGGGCAAGCTGAGCCTGGGACCAGTCTGGAAGCTTGCCTTTGCGGCGGCCAAGCAGTACGACCTGCGGGTAGCCTTCCGCATACAGCTCTCCAGCCCCGACTTCCAGCCCAAGCAGCTTTCCCTTCCGGACTTCCTCCAGAAGAAGGTGCCCTTGGTGAAGATCGGCAAGAACCGCGGCGAAGG
>JAIQFK010000050.1 GCA_020073305.1 Terriglobia bacterium | reverse complement strand
GCCTTGGGTATCGGCCCTTGTTGCGCAGCCGCTCGCTGCCGCAGTGCGGGCACGATTTCAGCCCGTTATGCCGGGCAGAAATCCTCACCCCACCACCGCTGATCTGTAAATCGGTAATCTCATAGTCGGGCAGTCCTAATACGATCTCTGATTTGATCAAAACAATTCCTCCAAGAATGTTTTATCAAGTCAGGAATCCTGGGCTGCCCCCATTTCTGATGAAGAGCCATTCTACGGACAAGAACGGCGAAGGCTCGGCGAAGCGTGGAGCTCCGTCCGACGTTTCAGCCGCGCCCGCGGGTATACTTCGTGAACGCCCGTAGGCCCGCCCCAACGCAGGCGATCACAAGGTCCGCGCCGTGGCTTGTGCTCCAGCAGCCACAGTAGCCGGTGCAGGACGTCGACGGCCGGGCCTCCTCATTGAACAAGAAGCGGATGCGGTCGCGCGTGATGAGAACCTCGTGACCACCCAGATAAAGACTCTGCTGGAAGAGCGCATGTCGGGACACCACGGCGCTATTCCTTGGCCCGGCGCATCCGGCGAAATTCCTGACCAACAGCCCAGCTTCCAGATTGCCTATTTGCCCCTCGATTTCGCCACCAAGTCTGCCAAGGAGAGGGACACCCTCGCGACGGAATATCTGGAGAAGTGCGGAAGCAAGCCGCGTCTGTACAAGAACGGTTTGGCTCTGGCGATTCCGGCCACGGACCAGACGGAAAGCCTGCGCCGCGACGTAAGGTATTTCATCGCCGTTGATCGTGTCAGCAAGGCGGCCAAGAAACACAATCTCACCAAGGAGCAGAACGACGAACTGCGGGAGCGCAAAGCTACATACGGTAGCGCTGCTGAATCTGCCCTTGTGAAGCTCTACCCGGAAACCTGGCTCCCCAAACTCGACCAGGGCACCATCACCATTGAGAAGATCGCGGTAGGCGGACGACCGCTCCAGACCACTGTCAACGAGAAGCACCTGGCCATGATTTTTGAACGGAGCATGGAACTCCTGACCGTAGTACAGGCCCGCGTCTTCACAACGCTGAACCCAGTGAAGATTGTGGAGGTATTCAAGCTGGGAGAGGGGCAACCCCCGCAGCTTGGCATTCGTTGTGCGGACCTGGTGAGTGGCTTCTACTCGTTTCTTGGGTACACCCGGTTGACCAGCAAGGAGGTCGTGCAGAAGGCCGTCGCGCGAGGCGTCAAGGAGGGCATATTCGGCTACTTCGCCGGCACGGTGCCTGTCCTGGATTCCGCAGGCAAGTATCAGGTGGCCCGAAGCAAGGTCCGTTTCGATGTCTCCGTCTCCGACGACGAGGTTGACCTTGACTCCGGCTTCGTGATGCTCCCCCAAGCGATCCCCGCAGAGACTGTACCTCAACCCGGCCCCGGTCCAATACCACCGGGTCCAACCCCACCGGGTCCCATACCGCCGCCGGGACCGGGGCTTCAACCCCCGTCACCAACGCCCACAGACAAGGTTGTTCAACTGATCTTCACTGCCAGCCGCGACCAGATTTACGATGCATGGAACGCGATTGCGAACCTGGCAGACATGGCTGGCAAGGTGGAGGTGAGCCTCCGGGCTGAGTCGCAAATGGCCTTTGACAAGAGCAAGCTGCAAAACGGAGTCCTTGAGCCACTAAGGGAAATAGGGCTGATCGACTGACAGTGCAGGTGCCAGCGTCGCTCATTCGACGGCCCATTCAGATCCGCCGGAACGCTCTATTCACATCGCCGGAATCCGCATTCCTCAATAATGTAGCTGGGTTCAACGGACGCGACATCACCCGCGCGGGATCACTGCGCGTGATCAGCCACTTTCCGAGGCCAAAGATCTTTCGACTTCCCCGGCGAGGCTCTCGCTGACCCTCAAGTTGTTTTCTACCCGCGAGTGGAACACACAACTTTGCCCACAATCAAAGACAATGCGGATTAGCTTCGCCACGTAGGACTCCCTGGGCACTGGCTGAATCCTCTTGCCCGTGATCCTGCCTCGGCCAAGCGTCGGATGCGCCACGATTGATCCTTCATACCGTGCGTTTCAAAATTGACGCTGTTTCTCGGGAACCTGCGGCGGGGCTCAAGAAATGAGAAAAACGGCTCCGATAGAACCGGTTGGGAGTATGATCGGCTTAGGCCAGGCAGCCCAAACGGAAATCTTGGCTGCAGGTGTATTGGAGCGTAGACACATGCCAATGACATTCAGCCGAAGAGACGCGCTGCGCTGGTCCGGTGCGGCTTCCGTCGCGACCACTTTTTTGCCCTTGTCCCGTTACCGGGCATTTGTCCGCCCAGCCGGCGACAAGCTGCAAACCCGCGTGTTGGGCCGCACCGGCCGTGAGGTGACTACCTTCGGCATCGGCGGAGTCACCTGCCTGGTGAATCCGGGCGACACACCAGTCGCGCTCATCGTCAAGGCGGTCAAAGCCGGCGTGACCTTCCTGGACACGGGAAACAGTTATGGGGCCAGCCAGCGCAACTACGGCGCGGCGTTTCGCGCTTTGAACCTGATTCCCGGCCAGCCGGGATACCAGGCCGCCTTGCGATCCCGTCTCTTCGTGAGCACCAAGACCGGCATGCGCTATTCCATTGTTCGCGCCGGCGCGCCCGCGGCCGGTCCTCCCGGACGTGGGGGAAGCCAGTCCGTGCTTGACGAACTGAAGCAGTCCATGACAGAGATGTTCGGCGACGGCGAGGGGTCGATACCGGACGGCGCCTATGTGGACATGATGCATGTGCACAACCTGAACACCGAGACCGCCGTGGATGCCATCTTTGAAGGGCTCGCCAACCCGGGCGATCCGTCACTGCCTCGTGTGGGCGCTTTGGCCTGCCTCGTCGACTACCGGGACGGCACCAATCTCACCGGCCTGAATCCCGAGCACAAGAAGTGGATACGCCACATCGGCATGAGCTGCCACGAAAACCCGTCGTCCGTCATGTATGCCATGCGCAAGGACAAGGCCAACATAATCGAAGGGCTCATGTGCACCATTAACCCCAACGACCCGCGTTACTTCAGCTTCCAGACCAACGCGCTGCCCGTAGCGGAAGCCAAGAATGTGGGTGTGATCGGCATGAAACTCCTCGCCGACGGCGTGCTCTACGGAAAAAAGCCGCAATACGCCGGCGAATGGATCAAGACGGTGGGCCAGCCCGGAAAGGTCTCCTACGAGGATTTCCTGCACTACACGCTCTCCGCGCGCGGCGTCTCTGCGGTCGTGGTTGGCATCGGAGAAACCGACCCCAACAACGATCCCGAACGCGATCAATTCGTGGCCGATCTGGCGGCCTGCCAGACGGCGGGGCCGCTCTCGCCGCGGGAAAGGCGGGACATTGAGGATCGCGTGGCCGCGTTGCACGGCACCCAGACGAACTTCTTCCAACGTCCGGGCAGCGGATTGCAGCCGCCCCAGAATGTGAAAGTCAGCCGTACGGGCAATGGCCCGGTCGAAGTCTCGTGGGACACTGCCTACGCCGGCGCGGAACCGATCGTGAGCTATGAGATATTCCGCCGCGAGGAAATGATCGCGCGCGTGCCCTATGCGCCGCAGACCAGCGAGGAGCCTTTCCGCTTCACCGATAAGGGCATGACCGGCAGCTATCCTGGCGGGCTGTGGTACCGCGTGGGGGCTGTAGACGCCAGAGGCGGCAAGGCAGATTCTATGACCGTCCTGGCGCCGTCGGTCCGCCGCGCCGGCTGAGATCCGCATCCGATTTTGCACCGATCGTTTCGGCATCCGAGAAGTAGTAGCCGGAGCCGCCGTGTTACTTTTGGTGTCCATGAGACTGTGATTGCGCGGCCGGGCAAGCACGCCCAGCACGAGCGCAGGAGGACGAACGAATGAGTGGTGAACTGGACCGCAGGAATTTCTTAAGCCTTTCAGCCGCCGGCTTTGCCCTTTCGGGGAGCGGCTTCGCGGCACAGACTCCGTCCACGAAGCCGTTGCGGTTGGGATTTGTCGGGGTCGGCAATCGGGGATCCTACCACCTGGATTGCGCCCTGGGCATCGAGGGAATCGAGGTAGTCGCGCTCTGCGATATCGACGACAACGCCCTGTACCGCGGCAAACGCTGGGTGGAGGAGGCAGGCCAACCCTCCCCGCACCTCTACGGCGAGAGCCGGACCGCCTACGTGCAGTTGTGCGAGAAGGAAAACCTCGATTGCGTGATTTGTTGCACCCCCTGGCAGTATCACGCGCCCGTCTGCGTGGCGGCCATGAAGAACGACAAGAACGCCGTCAGCGAAGTGCCTATCGTCATCAAGCTGGAGGAAGCCTGGGAAATCGTGGAGACCCACGAGAAGACCAGGAAGTGGGCCACCATGGGGTTGGAAGGCTACGGCAATCTCACCCTCATGAACATGGTTCGCAGAGGTCTCCTGGGCGAGGTGATTCATGCCGAGGGCGGCTACGTTCACGACCTCCGGATGGTGCAGCACAGCCCCACCGAGGAGCCTTGGCGCCTCGAGCACTCGGCCACGCGCAACGGCAATCTTTACCCGGACCATCCCATGGCCAGCATCATGCGCCTGCTGGACATCAACCATGGAGACCGCTTCGACTCGCTGGTTTCGATGAGCACGAAGTCGGTCATGCTGGCTCGCTATGCTGCGCTCAAGTACGGCGAGAATACTCCCTTTGCGCAACGGAAATTCGCCCAGGGCGACGTGAACGTGACGTTGCTGCACACCGCCGGCGGCAAGATGTGCACCCTGAACTTCGATACGGACACGCCGCATCCGCGCGAGTTTTTCCGACTGCAGTGCACCAAAGGCGTTTTCATGTCCGGAGCCACCCTGCCGCGTGCGCCACAGGCCGCGCCAGCCCAGCGGGGAGGTGCGGCGCCTCCGGCCGGCTCGCAGCCTGTCGTGCCGGCCAGCCGCGCGGCGGGAGGATTCGGTTCGAGGGGCGGTCTGATCTACATTGACGGCCGCAGTCCCGTCGAAGATCAGTGGGAGCCGGCCGATCCCTATTTTCAGGAATACCAGCATCCGTACCTGAAGTCTTATGTAGCCACGCCACGCAAGGCAGCCTTGCGGGGACACGGCGGCGGCGCCACCGTGACGCCGGTGAACTGGGAGCGGCTGGTAGCGGCGCTCCGTGCCGGAAGGATGCCGGACTACGATGTTTACGACTCGGTAACCAGCAGCGCGATCTCGCCGCTCACCGAGAAGTCGGTCGGCGGCGGCAGCATACCCGTGGAGTTCCCTGACTTCACCAAGGGAAAGTGGAAGACAGCCAGGCCGTTTGACGTCGAGTGAGCTCGAGCTCGCGCGGAAGTCCGGCAGGCTGAACGCCTGCCCCACCGGGGTTGGTGACTTGTTGCGGCACAGAGGTGGCGCAGGCGGTTTCGCGTTTCCGGGGCTGCTACCCTTTGGCTTTCGATCGCGCCAGTTCGAAGGCGCTCAAAGCCGCGTCCCGGTAGACCTGTTTCAACACCTCGTCCGGCAGACCCATACCGTACATCGGCCAGTGGTAGTTGAAGTTGAAGTAAAAGTCCTGGTCGTAGAAGTGTTCGTCGGTCGATTCCAGAATCCGGTAGGTCAGGCTGAACAGGTGCTGGCTGAAGGGGATATCCGTGCCGTAAACCACCCGGTGCGACCACTTCTTCAGGAACTCCGCGGTGGTTCGCGGGACCGTCGAGGCCTCGTGGAAGCGGGCCGAAAGATCGGCGTAGAAATTGGGATTGCGCTCGAAAATCTGCCCCAGCCGGGTCAGGTCATAGTCCAGGTTGGCGAGGTGGCTGGCGATGAAAACCGTCCTGGAGTGCCTCTTCGCCGCCGCCTCGTAACTCTGGATCAGGTCGTTGTGCCCCATGATTCCGGGCTTATTGTCCAGCCGCCAACTGTACCCGTTCATCAGTCCGTCGTTAAACCGGTTCTGCGGCAGGTAGGACCAGTACGGGTCGGACACGTGCAGGTTGACCGGCATTCCCAGGTCCGCGCACTTTTCCCAAATGGCATCCAATTGCGGCGCATCGGGGTGGAATCCTTTGATTGGAGTACTCGGCTGCCGGGCCCTCGTGGTAGCTCCGCCACCCGAACGGCCCGAGCCCATCGTGCCCCGCCAGTTTGGGGGACCGACGATGACACCCCCAATGCCCATGCCTTTGTCATGCAACTCGCCGACGCCGACCGCGCCCATCTTGCGGCACCGTTCCAATTCTTTGATGGTGGCCGGGCCAAATCCCGGCTGGTCGACGCCCCTCATGTCGAGGCCGCAGTACACGTAGAAGCGCTTCGGATACCTGGAGTAAATCTTATAGGCGTTATCGAAAGCCTCCGCACGATAGGTAGGGCCCTCGCCCACCGGACAGAACGCAACCGAAGACTCCAGTCTGGCTGCGTCCATGATTCGGATTTCTTCGTCAACCTGCTCCTGGGTCCGCGCCTGGGCGTGGTGATGGCAGTCGATGGCCGGATACCTGGCTTTCGGGATCTCCGAAACGGGGATTTTATAGATGGACTTAGGCCGATAATCCTTGAGCAGCAACTCGTCGGGCAGCACATGATCAAGATCGCCGGCCGGCGGCGACGGCGCAGCATCCTGAGCCTGGGCAGGCGCCGGCCGCATGGCCAGTCCCGTACTGGATAGCATCATCCAGGCTCTCCGGTTCATTTTGTAGCGAATCTTCATTACTACCTCCTGTGGACTCCGAGCCTCCGGGAACGCGGCGAAGCGCCGATGCAGATCCGATTCTCGAACCACGTGATCACCGAAGGCATCGAGACCGCCACCGCGAACACCACGATCCGGCGATCAACTGCTACCGAAATACTGGCGCGACAAATTCAACGGCGCCATCTCGCGGCGGCGCGAAGTGTAGCACCCAAAGAGAGCGAATCTCATCACGGTATCCATTCTAACGCCAGTAGCGTCTGGCATATACTCAAACAGGATCCTACAGTCTTAAATTGGAATTCCAGATAAGGAGCCAATTATGGCCAGGCAAAGCCGTATATGCGCAATTGCTGTTCTGATGGGCGGTCTCGCGGCTGCCCTCTATGCGTATCAGGAATCCGGCGGCAGGATGTACCCCACCATTGCGCTGCCCGCCGGAAACGCGGGACAGAAGACCTATGTGATCCGAATCGAGGATGTGAAGGCGATCGCGAACCCCGGCCTGGTGATTCTGGTGGATAACACGGACGCCAGCGCGAAAGGGAGCGTCGACGTGAACGGGAACGTCTACCCGTTTCCGCAGTCGCCCGCTGGCCTGCTGGCGAAGTTGGTGATCCCTGTGAAGCCGGAGCACCTGCGAAACGGCTTGAACCGTATTTCCTATCCGGGTAGCAGCGCCAAAACCTACCAGGTGCTGGACAGCCGGATCCAGGCCGTGAACGAGACTTCCGCGCAAGTGGCGGGCTTGAGTTATCTTCCCAGGGCGGCGGTGCCCGGCCTGGCCGATTTCGACCTGGTCACAAACGATAAAGGCGCCGGCAAAAGGAAGGAAAGCGAACTGGTGCCGTGGGCCAAGCGGGGAACGGTCAGGTATTACCGCGCGGGGGTCGACTTCAACCACGTCGACCGGCTGATCGAGATGTTCAAGGAAGCCCGCATCAATCTGGCGATGCTACAGACCGTGACGCCGGACAATCTGCAAAGCCCGGAGTACAAGCGATACAAGGATTTCATTGACCGGTGTCATGCCGCGGGCATCAAGGTGATGTTCGACGGCGGCACGGGCGACGTGCGGCTGAATGCCATCTCGATTGATAGCGTCCTGCTGCATCCGCAGATGAGGGACTGGGTCTCTAAGGACGACCTGGGATTCCCTCTCTGGCGCACGCCCAACCGGAGTTTTTGGCCGGACCTCAAGAACAAGGACTACCGCAAGGAGGTTCTGAAGGCCGCGGAGATCGCCGTGGACTCCGGGGCGGATGCGTTTTACTACGACTGGGCGATCGGCGGCACCAGCGACCTGCTGGGCTTCTTCAACGATGTGCGCGAGATGACCATCCGCAAGGGCAAGAACATCCCCATCTACGGCAATTGCAAGGGCAACATCATGGTGGAGGAGCGTTGCGACTTCACCAAGTCGGAAGGCACGGAAGAGGCCGGCGTCTGGGACGGCAAGTGGGTGCACAACGTCGCGCAGGCGCGGTTCTACTATGCGGCGGGCGACGGGTGGAAGCCTTACGAGAGCAAGTACGAGGGGGCCGATCCGGGGAAGCCCAATCCGGGAGCGCACGATGTCCGGGATGAAATGAAGATGGGCTGGAAAAGGCCCATAGCCGAGGCCGCCGCGTTCCAGTCTTTCTTTGCCATTGCGGAAGCCGGCCGGCCTTTGCTGCAAGGCTGGATCCAGAAGGACAATGCCATGGCCATGACCGCGTGGGCCGACATCTGCCGGTATCACAATTTTCTGGCGGACCACGAAGATCTTTACACGGATGTAAAGACCGTGAGCAACATCGGGCTGATCGCGCCTCCGGTAATTCCCAGTTTCGAGATGTCGCTGAAGCGGGCCCCGCTTTACAATGCGCTGGTCGAACTGAATTTCATGTACGACGTGGTGCTGCTCTCCAGGTTAAGCGAGGGCAGCCTGGCCGGCTACAAGGCGATCGTGATTCCGGATGTCCCCTGGACGGACGAAAACCAACAGCACGTAATTCAAAGATACAAGCAGGGGGGAGGCCGGGTGCTGACGGTGGGCAGTTCGGAGGAGTTGCGGAAAACCGCGTCCACAGTCCTGCCTGCCTCGCTGGCGGAGGACATTCAGAAACAGCCGGTGAGAGACGAATTTAAACGCGAGCTGCTCAAGCTTGCGGGAGACCCGCTGGTGGCGGTGCAGAACGCCCGCTACGTGATCGCGAACCTGGTGCGGAAGCCAGGATCGGACAGGGTGATCGCGCATTTCGTGAATTACGGCCCGGCCGCCGAATCCGTGAACGTAAGGCTGAACCTGGCCGGCGTGGTCAAGCAGATCAATCCCAAAAACATGCGACTCCTCTCGCCGGACAACGTAACCAAAGAGCTGAAGGACGTTTCCGTCAACGGGGCGGCGGTGACATTCACCATACCGAAGATAGAGATTTACGACGTAGTAGCCATCAATTAGCTGGCACAGGAGATGTTGTTATGAAGAGAAGATCGTTTTTCAAGAGTGCGGCGATGGCCGGGCTGGCGGCCTGATTCTAGTTTGTGGGTGCGAATCCTGTACTGGTTTCCCAACTTGGCTCTCCCCGTACCCTCAGCGGCAAGGCGGTGCAGTTCTCTGCTTCGGGTTGGGATTACGAAGTTACGTTGCCGGAGTTCCGCGATCGCGCGGAGCGGAGCATCGGTTTCTGATCAACCCGGCGGGCCCGGCTCGCCGGCGGAAAGGAGTGTTGCAATGTCGTGTACGGGTAAGCGCATAATCACGCTCGCCGCGATTTCGATTGCGGTGGTGGCCGGCTGTGCGCTGGCACAGCAGGCGTTCAAGCCCAACATGGATTGGGCTCATTGGCGGCTGGGGCACCATGCGGAGTTGGAATTTCTGAAGCCCAATAACCTGACGGTCACGTTCGGCACCGGCGCGCCCAACTTCGAGACCATCAGCCGCAAGGAATACGACGAGCGCGTCGCAAAGGAGAGGGAGTTCAACAAGCGTTATCACGAGATGGGGTATATCGTGCTGAGTTATGTCACGACGGCGCTGGGTGGCTCCACGGATACGCCGAAGGATTCCCCGCGGAAGGACCAGACCAGGGTCTACGAGATGTACCAGAAGAACTGGGACGAATACGCGGACTACCTCGGCCCGAAGCCCAAGGCGGACCCGACCACCTGGCTCCAGATCCGGCCCGACGGCACCTATCAGACCTACCGCTACACACCGCCTGGACGGGAGGTGGGCAGGAACTTCGAGGTCTGGGGATGCCAGAACAACCCGGACTTCGTCCGCTTCATGGAGGCGCGACTGACCACCCGGGCCGATATCGGCATCGACGGCTCCTACATCGATTACACCAGCATGCGCGCGGGGACGTGCTATTGCGACTACTGCCGCAAGGCTTTCGTCGTCTACCTGAACGAGCATCTTCCGAAAGAGGTGGCGAAGGCTAAGTACGGCGTAGCGGACTATGCCGCCGTCAAAGCGCCCGAGAAAAGAGGCGAGCCCTTCTGGATGGAGTGGCTGCAATATCGCGACAACATTGTGGCGGAATTCCACAAGCGGATGCGCACGGCGGCCAGGAAATACAATCCCAACTTCATCCTGGGCGGCAATATCAACGACTGCGGATACGGGCTGATCGCCTATAACAGCGCCGCCAACATGGAGATGCTGCTGCGCGACGGCTATGACGATTTCGGGTACACCGAAACACAGCATCGCCTCGCCAACGCGCCACGCAACGATAACGGCAGCAAGGTCAGCAACACAGCGCTGCTCAAGTACATGTCCGGCGCGGGCCATGGCAGGCCGTCGCTTTTCTATGCCACCGAAATCACGTCCCCGCTGTTTCCCCACCCGACGGA
The DNA here is from genome assembly GCA_020073305.1 of Terriglobia bacterium. Taxonomy (GTDB): domain Bacteria; phylum Acidobacteriota; class Terriglobia; order Bryobacterales; family Bryobacteraceae; genus QHXW01. The sequence continues at coordinate 1,324 of JAIQFK010000050.1, read as the reverse complement.
AAAGTCCCTGAGCACAATAGCCCAGGCGAACATCGCCGAAGCTGCCGCGCACGGCTTCACGTTCCGGGAGAAGTTCGAAACGCCGCCCGGCGCCACCCAGATGTACAAATTCTGGGCCGAGAACGAGAGCAAGCTGGCCGGCACACGGCTGCGTAGCAACGTGGCGGTGGTGGCTTCCAATAACCAGTTCCTGGCGGACGAACTGACTTTCTCCCTGACCACGTCACGGGTTCTGGCCGACCGAGGAATCGGGCACGTAGTGGCGGTCGAGGCCGATCTGGAATTGGCTACGCTGCGCCAATACGACCTGGTGGTCCTGCCCTACCTTCCGCTGCTCAGCGCGGAGGCACAGCAGACCCTGGTCAGTTACGTGGAACAGGGTGGGAAACTGATCATCCTGGGCCGGACGGGTGTAAAGGACCGCCACAACCTGCCGCACAGTAAGGTCGTGCTGGCGGGACTCGTGGGGGGCTCTTATCCCGAGCAAGCCGTGAACCGCAAGGTGAAGAAGGGGCAGGTGGAATTCATCCCGCTGCCGATTCCGTCATCGCAGTATCGCGCGCACCTGAAATCGGACTTGTTTGCGGATATCCCGGACGCCGTCGTCCGCAACCAGATCGACCCGGACCTCCGCAAGATCCTGGAAGGCTTGGCCGACAAGGTGGTCCAGATGCTGCCAAACCGACTTACGCGCCTGACCGGAAACTACCCGTTTGTCGAGATCAACTCGATGGTCACACCCGCGAAGGACCGCATGCTTGTTCACCTGGTGAACTACGACCTCACGCTGGACGGCGACATCACTCCCGCGAAAAACGTGAATGTGGAGGTGGCGCTGCCAGCGGGCATGAAGGTCCGCAGCATCGAGTACAACGGCACGCTCGGAGCCATGCAGTCGGTGAAGTTCACCTCTTGCGGCGGCTCCGCGCCGTGCGTGCGTTTCCAGGCCGACCAGATAAACATCTGGGGCCTCGCCGTGCTGACGCTTCAGTAAGCATATCCCCCACACCCCCGCCGCGCGAGCTAGCCTTCCGCGGCGGGGGAGGACTAGGAATGAGGGAGGGAAAAGGGAACAGGAAGCTGTGAAAAAATCGAGGCGCTCACTTGAAAATATTCGGTGAATCCGTAAACTCGATTTGTGGACACCAACCAACATGCAAGCGAGGCACTCCGTTTCGAGGAGATCGATCGTGCCCAGAGCGTCCTGCTGCCGGTAGACATTGAGGGACTCATCGGCGAAGAGCACCCCGCTCGCAGCATCTGGAGCTTTGTCGGCCGTTTGGATCTGGATGCCTTCGTCGAGGAGGTCAAAGCGGTGGAAGGC
>JAIQFK010000035.1 GCA_020073305.1 Terriglobia bacterium | reverse complement strand
CGGCCCGCCAACACCGCATTACGCCATTCGTACAGCAGCTTCCGGCGCAGTCGCAACGATCGCGCCAGCGCGGAGGGGCTTTCTCCGGACTGCATCCGGCGCACCGCCTCCGCTTTGAACTTCGCGCTAAAGACTCGATTCTTCTTCATCAGGTTCAGTTCTCCATTCAATGTAGAACTGTCCCTGATTTCCGTGTGTCACTTTAGGGGCGCACTCCAGTCTCCGTCCCCGGTTCCCCGGTTCCCCTGGGGCGGCCGTAGGCGGTCCAGTGTCCTTTGGAAATGGAGATGCTGGAGTAACCCATGAGATGGCAGGGAGATTTGTGCTGTTTGTGAGCCCGAACGATGAAGATCAGTGGGCTCTGATTCACATCCTGCGGCCCGAGGGGTGGGCAGTGGATACGGCGCGGACTTGCGCGGAAGCCATGCGGTCGCTCGAAGTGGAAATGGCTCCGGTGGTGATCGTGGAAAGCGCCCTGCCGGACGGAACCTGGAAGACGCTGCAGAACTATTTGGCGCGTAAGGAGTTTCCACCAAAGCTGATCGTTACGTCGAGGCTGGCAGATGAAAGGCTTTGGGCGGAGGTGCTGAACCTGGGAGGCTTCGATGTCCTGGTACAGCCGTTTAACACGGGCGAAGCGCTGCGATGCATCGGCTCGGCCTGCCGCCACTGGCATGAGGAATGGTCGAAGGCTCATGCCGAGGACGAAGCCGCTGGAGCGATGAACGCGTAATCATCCGCTGCCCGCTGCGCAATTTGCCCCAATCCTCATAGCGAATAGCCCTGTAACCTGCGTCAAATAAAGGCCCCACCGATTTGGTGTGACCTGTGCAGCTTGAAGGGAAAGGAGTTTCTATGCTACCCGTTTCCAAGATTCTTGTGCCCGTGGATTTCTCCGAGCGCTCCGTCGCCGCGGTGCACTATGCGCGAAACCTGGCGTGCCATTTCCATGCGGAACTGATTCTGGTGCATGGGCTGCCTCCGATTCCGTATGCGATGGGCGGGTTTGAGTTCGGCGGCGTGGTGATGACCGACGCGTTCGCCGAGAGACTTCCGGAAGCCCGGAAGGAACTGGACGAGTTTCTTGCTAATGAACTGGCCGGAATGAAGGTAACGAGAATCGTGCTGGAAGGCGATCCGGCGCAGATGATCGTGGAGCACGCGCACGGCGCGGGCGTGGATTTGATTGTGATCCCCACCCATGGCTACGGTCCGTTTCGCCGCTTCCTTCTGGGATCGGTGACAGCGAAAGTGTTGCACGATGCCGACTGCCCAGTACTGACCGGCGTGCACCTGGAAGAAGGGCCGATTCTCAAGACCACGGCGCCGCGGAAGATTCTGTGCGCGGTGGATCTGGGGCCGCAGAGCGAGAAAGTGGTCCGTTGGGCCGATCAAATGGCGCAGGAATTCCAGGGCGAACTGGTGGTGGTACACGCCATGTCGCTCGGGGAGACGCACTCGGAAGAAATGTTCGATCCAGAGTGGCGGGTTGCGCTCGAGGAGCGCATTCGGGAGAAGCTGGACGACGTGCTGGCCGGGGCGCACACGAAGGCGACGATTGTAACCGAGTCGGGGAATCCGGCTGAAGTGGTCAACTGCGCGGCCCAGCGTTTCCAATCCGACCTGGCAGTGATCGGCCGCAGTGAAGCGGCGGGCATGTTCGGGCGATTGCGGACGAATGCGTATTCGATCATCCGGCAGTCCCCGTGCCCGGTCGTGAGCGTGTAACGAACGGAAAAATTAAAAAATGGGGACAGGCTTCGCTGTCCACGCGCCGCCGGAGTGTACGGGCTACCGAGCAGTTGACCGGCTTGGGACAGCGAAGCCAGTCCCCATTTTTCAGCTGAACAACTCAACGCGGGTAGGCGCGCGTGATCTTTCTGACCAGTCCGTGGAAGCGATGGAACCACGAGCCTCCGGGGAGAAACATGAGGGGGCACTCGCCGGGAATCACCGAGATGCCTTTCGATTTGCAAAACTCAACCGCACTGGCGCTCACGGCTCCGCGGCCTGCGCCGCGATGCATCCAGACGCGCTTGACGCCGGCCGCGGCGCACTCCTGGACCACTTCGTCCGTTATGGACGGGGAAGTCATCAGCAGGACGCTGTCGACCGGCGGTTGAACTTCCTCAAGGTGAGCGAAACACGGCTCGCCGTCGATTTCTCGAGCTTCGGGATTCACGGGGACGGCGTCGTAACCCCTTTGGCGAAACTCGCGAAACACAGCGCGTGAGAAATCTTGCGGGGCACGCGAAACGCCCACCATGGCGAAGCGTTTCTGGCCCAGGAAATCCTGGATCTGATTCATTGCGGTCATATCAGTTACTCCTTTTGTGCGACGCATAAGAAGAGGCACACCGCTGGATTACTGCGCGATCCAGTGCGGCTTGCCCTTGGCGTCGCGCAGGTAGAGGGTCGTTTCGTCTCTGCGCACCTGGCGCGCCAACACGATGCGCGCACCGTCGAATTTGACTTTGGAGCCGATGAGCTCGATCTTGTCGCCTTTGGCGAGAGTGATGTCGAACTCCTTCAGGAAATCAACCGGACCCAGATAGACGTCGATCGTCTCCGATTCGATTTTCACAGTGAGGTGAAGGCCGCTCATCGGACTGGTTCGCGGCGCCACTCGTGTGTCCATCACGGTAGCCTCAACGTTGATGACGGTGGCGACGTCATAGCGCGGGTCGGCGTCCACTTTGACGGCTTTGTCGGTGACGGTGGCGAGTCCGGCTGCGAAAGCCGTAAGACTCAACAACGCCAGTGGCCCCAACGACATAGTCACCTCGAAAACGCGAGCGCCGCGTAGCTTACCGAATGCCCATAATCGCCGGTGATTTCACCGGAGGTTTGGTAGTCCAGCACTCTCTGCTGAACGGTCGGAGCATTTCTGTGCACCCATTCAATGAGCAAGTGAACGGCCATGACGCCGCACAGGGTTGACTGGGTTTCGCGCAATAGTACAAAGAAACTATTCGAATCGAGAGTGCCAATGCTTTCAATCAGGCGATGGTCGAGCGAGTGGAGGCGCTGGGGAGTGCGCTCGTCAAGAGGGAACGGAAGGTAGCCGAATTCCAGGCCATAGTGAGTGAAATCCGTGCTGGCAACCAGCACGGCGTGCGGCGGAAGAAGGCGGTCCAGCTTGCGGGCGGCTTCAGTGGTCTCATTTCGAGATAAGCGGCCGATGTACAGAGGCAGCACGGATGCCGCGGGAACGGCAAACTGCAGGAAGGGTAGCTGGATCTCGACGGAATGATCGGCCGGATCGCCGACCGCGAAGGGTTCCTCGCGAAGCAACTGGTCGCGCTCTTCGCCGGCGATGGCGATGTCGCCCAGGGGTGTGCGATAGGCATCGGCTTCGGGGATGAGAATACCTGCGTGGGCCGGGGAGTGGGAAAAACCCAGCACCACAATCGATGCCGGCTTCAACTGCGCGATGCGACGGTAAGCGGCGGCGGCAACCGTTCCCGAATATTGAGGGGCCGCGTGGGGTACGATGAACGCGAAATCTCCCTGGCATTGAACCGGGCCGGTGCGGCGCTCGGACCGGCTGAATGCCTCGCGGAGCAGATGCTCCAATTCCGGCCGATCTTCGGGGTACCATTCCCCGGCGTATCTGGATGGGTGGATGCGGGGCATGAGAGCGTGGCTCCGACAGTGGCGAGACGCTTATCCGGCGGGCGGGCGATGGCTCGCTCCTACGGGTGGTGATATCACAAACGGAGGCGGGGGTAAATCGGCTGCGATTCTATTGGGAGGGCGTCTCGATTTTGACGTTGGAGAAAACCGCGGTTTCGAGAATATTCGCATCGTGCGAACAGACGGCGAGGCCGGCGTAGACGGGATCGTGGAGAACCACGGTAACAGGGCCGCTCGATTTGAGGTCTTCGCCGGGATTGCCGACGGACATCGTGAACTGATCGCCGTGCCGCTCGAGGCGAATGCGGACGGGGCCGTTTACAGGCGACCGGACTTCCTCAGTGATGGCATGAGCGGTGAGGCGGTACTGGAGAGAGGTCAAACCATCGCCGTGGCGCGCGACATCGGCGTAAACGGCGTCGGGTTCGAGACTCTGGCGGACGATGAGCGCTGCTTTGCGGTGCTCTACCGCACCCGCGCCGATGAAACGGACATCGGCGGTGAGGGTGACGTCGCCGGAGAGCCGCTTCCATACCAAGTGAAAGGCATCCGTGGACTCCCACATGTTGGCGCCACCTCCGATGATGCGGTATTCGCCGGTGGCCGCGCTGTATTCGACAGAACCTTTTTTCGGGGTTTCACCGACGTCGGAGTGAGATTCGAACGGGCCCAGGGCAGCGTCTTGAGGGGACGCAAGGAACGCAGTTCCGAGAAGGAGAGCGAGTAGTTTGGCGGAGAGACGCACGTCTCAGGATGGCGCGAGGGCGGGGTGGTGTCAAGAGAGTGAAGGGTGGTGCAGCGCTGTCCGCGCGCCGCGGAATGTCAGCGCGTTGAATCGGCGTTTGGCGACGGTGCGGGCCGGGTGGGGGCGGCAAGTCTTTCGAGGATCTCTTTGACGTAGGTGGTGGTTTCGGGGATGGGCGGGATGCCACCGATCTCGTCGACCTTGGCGGGGCCGGCGTTGTAGGCGCCGAGGGCCAGAGACAGGTTGCCGCTGTAGTGCGCAATGAGTTCCTTCAGATACTTGGCGCCGGCGTCGATGTTCTGTTTGGGATCGAAGGGATCTTTCACGCCGAACTGCGTGGAGGTGTCGGGCATGAGTTGCATGAGGCCCTGGGCGCCTTTTTGCGAGACGGCGCAGGGACGGAACGCGGACTCCTGCTGGATGACGGCGGACAGCAGGCGGGGCTCGAGCCCCTCGCGCTGGGCGGCATCGAGAAGGATAGGCGCGATGTCGGTTTCGGGTACGGGATCGCAGACGATATCGGGGAGGGCCGCTTGGGCTACGGCGGGCTCCTGTGGGACGGGTTGGGGTAGCGGGGGAAAGGGGGGGAGATTGAAAAAGGAATCGGTCGGGGCAGAGGTCATGGGGCCCGGCTGTTTCCCGACGGAGGCCGCGAGGCCCTTGGCGACCGAGGCGCGCTGCTTATCGATGGAGGCCTGCATGGCGGCCAGGGTCGCGTCACGCTGCTTCTGAGCGGCCTTCTCCACGGATGTTTTCGGCGCGGCGGCGGGATCTGAGGCTTTGGTCTCGGCGGCAGTTAGGGGGTTAACGAAAGGGGCGATCAGGATGCTAACGATCAGCCATGCGGCGGGGAGTTTGGCCATTCTATATAAGGAAGATCGACCGGAGTGGAAAAAACTTTAGGAAAAAAAGGTTAAAAACCACCTTATTTCGGCCGAAGAGTTCTCATAAGGGGGCCCTACCGGTGCCCTCGGAGAGAGGACGTTGTTATGGACATCACGGGAGTGAACGGAGTGGGGCCCATCCCCGCAGCCACTCCTGCGCCAGTCGCGCCGGAGCAAGTGGCAGAGAATCGCGATATTGTGCAAGCCGTCAAGGCGCTCAACGCGGCCTCGAGCTTTGGCGACAGCAACGAACTCAGCTTCATGCTGGACCGCAACACGAAGCTGCCGGTGATCCGGATCGTCAACAAGAACACGAAGGAAGTGGTGGAGCAGATACCGCCGGAGTACGTATTGCGTCTGGCGGAAGAGCTGCGGCACCCCGGATAGGCAGCGCGGGCGGCGGCAAAAACCCTGGTGCGGGCCGATATGGAGGGTAGGAGCGAAAGATGCCCAGCAATCCATACGCCGCCCATCTGGAAGCCAGTATCCTAACGGCTGAGCCCATCGAGCTGATCCGCACGCTGTACCGGGCGGTGCTGGACTCGGTGAGGGACGCCCGCGCGCACCTGGCGGCCGGCGAGATTCAGGAGCGCGCGAACGCCATCAACAAAGCGCTGAGCATTCTGCACGAGCTGGCGATATCGCTCAATCACGAGGCGGCACCAGAGCTGGCGGGAAAGCTTGCGGGGCTGTACGACTACATGCAGCGCCGCCTGCTGGCAGCCAACTTCGAACAGTCGGATGCGCCGCTGGCGGAGGTGATGGGGTTGCTCGAGACCATGACCGAAGCGTGGTACCGAGCGAATCCGAACGCCGGGCAAGCGGATTCCAACGAGCCCATTCTGGTGGAAGCGTAAGGAGCTGGTGGAAGGCGGTTGAGCAACCGCTTCTCCGTTCCGGCACATCAGGATTTTCGAGGGCAGGCGAATTCAGACGAAGCGCATTCTGGTGGAAGCGTTAGGGGTCTGGTGGAACGCGGAAGCAGACCGCTTCCTTTGGTCGCGGCTCGGTTTCGGCAACTACTTTACGGGGATCAGGTAGAAGTCTACGATGCTGTGGCTGACGGCGGCGGCACTGGCCTGGTAGTTGCCGGAGGTGACCTGGGCCTGGATCTCGTCGAGCCGTTGCGGGCTAAGACCGCCGGCAGCCTGGGAAAGGGCAGAAAGTTCGACGTGATCGGAGCCGGAGCGCGCCGGGGAGGCCGGAACGGTGTCCGGCTGAGCGGGGGAGGCGGGCCCAACTCGGAAGCTCTTGTCTGTTGGCTCTATCCGCATAATGTAGGACCTTCTCTTACACTTATCGGCCCCAAGAGAACAAATTCTAGTGCGAATCCACGATTACGAAGTAGATAACGTTAACTGCCTTCTCTTGTTTTGGACTCGGTGACCAAGCCTTGCGTTATCAGTTTAGCCAACCCCAGGCCGCCACGCGAGGCCAGAGCCTGGGCGAACTGTTCTTCGGCCATTTCGGTGGCTGTATCGCCGGACGGATCGTCGTCGTCGGACCCCGTCCAGGCCGAGCCCGACTCGTGCGAGGATTTGAGGATTTGGCCGATCAGCAGAGACTCGAAGCCTTTGGCGGCGTGCTCGATCTTGGCGGGATCGTCCTTGGAGGGGTGGGCCGGACCGGCGCTGGTTTGGGGCGTGGGCGGGGCGGGGGGCAGTAAAGGGCTGATGGAGGGCATATCAGAGCACTTCCAATTCGGCTTCGAGCGCACCCGCGGCGCGCAGGTTCTGCAGGATGGCGATGATGTCTCGCGGGGTGGAGCCGATGGCAGAGAGCGCACGGACCAGTTCCTCGATGGTAGCTCCCTGTTTCAAAATCACGTTGCGTGCCTTGTCTTCTTTCCCGGTGACGTCGGTTTGTGGGACGACTTCGGTGGTTCCGGTGCGCGAGAGCGGCGCGGGTTGGGAAACGGCGAAGGTCGTCTGGATCTGGACGGTCAGGTTGCCGTGCATGATGGCGACCGGCGAGATATGCACGTCGCCTCCCATGACGATGGTGCCGGTGCGTTCATTGACGACCACGCGGGCGGGCCGGTCGGCATCGACGGGCACTTTTTCCAGTTCCGAGAGAAATTCGATGGAGCGCGAGGCGAAGTCCGGGGGAATCGCGACGGTGACCAGGGCGGAATTCTCGGCGTGCGCCACGGGTGGGCCGCTCGGAGCGAACTTTTGATTGACGGCCTGGGCGATGCGGAACGAAGTGGTGAAGTCGGCGTCGCGCAATTGCAGGTGGATCTGGCCGCCGGGGTTGACCGAAGGCGCCGGGCGTTCGACGATGGCTCCGCCAGGCGTGCGTCCTACCGTGGGATGATTCACGGTCTGACTGTTGGCGCCGCGCCCGGCGACAAAGCCGCCCGTCACCACCGGCCCTTGCGCCACGGCGTAGACCTGACCGTCGGCGCCGCGGAGACTGGTGAGCACGAGAAGGCCGCCCTGCAGGTTCTGGGCGTCGCCGATAGCGGCCGCGATCACATCTATGTGGGTGCCGGGCTGAGCAAAAGGAGGCAGCGTGGCGGTGACCATCACCGCCGCGGTATTTTTCACCGTGATCAGGTTGGGATTGATGGAGACGCCCATGCGCTGGAGCATGTTCGTCAGACTCTGTGCGGAGAAGATGGTTTGTTTGCGGTCGCCCGTGCCGTTGAGTCCGACGACCAGGCCGTATCCGATGAGCTGGTTGTCGCGCATGCCTTCGAGAGACACGAGCTCCTTCAAACGAGTTGCCGCAGGAGCGGGAGAGGCGCTGAATAAGGCCAGGAGCAGTATGGCGGATGCAATCAGTTTCGTCATGCGTTTGGATTTAGAAGGGCATCAGCCCGAGCAACAAACGATAGAGAAAGTTCGGCCGGCGCACGGCATCGTTGACCACGCCTTTGCCGTTGATGCGGACCTCGAGGTCGGCGAGGTTGGAGGAGGATACGACATTTCCGGTTGAAAGGTCGGCGGTGCGGATGATGCCGCGCACGGTAACGGTCTGCCGCTCAGCATTCACTTGAATATCCTTGGCGCCCTCGACGACCAGATATCCGTTGGGCAGCACGTGAGTGACGCGGGCGGACAAGGTCGTAGTCAGGTCGGTTTGACGCGTGGTCTGGCCCTGGCCATTGAGCTGCGTGTTGCCGGACAGATTGGCCAGGTTGGCCCACGGGCCGGCGGCGCGTGTCACGCCGGCGAGCTGGGTGATGGAGTTGGCGGCAGAGGACTGGCGCTGGGTCTTGGTAATGCCGGAGGCCACGGCGGAAGCGTGCTCCGCCACCAGGACGGTGACAAGGTCGTCTTTCTGTGCGGCGCGGACGTCGGCAGCCAGGTCGGTAAGCCGGGAAGTGGTATTCCAGATGGATCCGGGAGAGGACAGCGGCGCGCCCGATGAGGGGGAGTTGCGCAAGGCCTCTTGGATATAGCGATCGAGCGCGGAGGGTTCCGGCAGTTTCTCTTTCTTGCCCGGCTTGACGCCGGCAACTGAGGGAAGAACACTCAAGCCCAGCGCAAGGAGCGCAAACAGGTGCGGGAACTTTCGGATGAATGTCATTGATTCTGGTCCTTTGCCAGGATGGAAGGGAGAGTGGCGGTAAGCACGACGTGGTCTTTGTCCTGGACGCGGGCGGAGAAGGTTTTACCGTTCACGGTGTTTCGTATGGGGATCGTGTCGCCCTTGCGGCCATCGGCGAGTGCGCGGCCTGGCAGTGCGAGATGTGCGCCTCCACAGCGCACGTCGACAGCGACCAGCGCGCCCCGCTCGATGTCTTTCGGTTCTTCGACTTGAAGAGCGGTCAGCGCGGCCGAAGCTACGATCGGCTTTCGCGGCCACTTGCCCACCACCTGCTCCAGTGACGGAGGAGGCGGCTGGTTGGAGGGAGGAGCGTCAAACTCCTCGATTCGTACCTGGTGAGCTTGGATGGGGTGGCCGGCCGGCAAGTCCTCCGTGGCCACAACCCTGGCGGCGCGGACGAGGATGGTGGCCCGAGCCCAGATGGCAAAGCGATGATCGCCGCCGTATTTCACGAAGCCTCTCCACAACTGGGGCGCTATGTTCACCAAGGAGGGTGCCGCCGGCAAGGTTGAACGATCGAAGCGGACCTCGCCGTGCGGCACCGGATACTGGCTCAACTCTTTAATCTCGATGTGGGCGCCGGGCTGGCCGAGAGCCTGGCGCATGGCCTGGGCGACGCGTTCGGGCTGGAGAGTCTCCATGGTGCGTTCGAAGCAGATGCCGCCCGCGTTGGAAAAGGCGATGTGGTAGCGCGCAGACAGGCGGCGCAGCTCGGACGCATAAAAAAACCGCCGGACACCGGGGATAGGTGCGTAACCGATCCTGGTGTCCGGCGGCAGGGCAGAAAACACGGGTAGCGCCTGTGCGAGATCGCGGGCCAGGATGGCGTCGCCCTCGACATTCAGGCATGAGGAAACCGGCGGTTCGGCGGCGGCCAGAGTACCGGCGGCCGCGAGCGACAGCACCATCAAGAGATGGGCCGGGAGCGTCATTGCGTCAGGTTGTTGACCTGCTGATACATTTCGTCGGCGGCCTTGACCACTTTGGAATTCGCTTCGTAAGCGCGCTGGGCCGTGATCAGGTTGATGAATTCGTCCACCACGCTGACGTTGGACTGCTCGGTGTAGCCCTGAAGCAGAGTGCCGATGCCTTCCTGTCCACCGGGGGCGGCGACGATGGCGTCGCCCGAGGCGTCGGTCGGTATATAGAGGTTCTGGCCGATGCTGTTGAGGCCCGCGGGGTTCTGGAAATTGGCGAGCTGCATTTGGCCGGCAAGCTGGGCCGCGGTCTGGCCCGGGAGCGTGTAACTGACCGTTCCGTCGGTGGCAATGTGGATCGCCTGAGCGTTCGGTGGAATGGTGATTTGCGGCTGGACCGGGTCGCCGGAGCCCGTTACCAGGTTCCCGTTCTTATCGACCTGGAAGGATCCATCGCGGGTGTAGGCGATTTCGCCGGTGGGGCGGAGCACTTGAAAGAAGCCGCTGCCCTGAATCACCAGATCGAGCGGGTTGTTGGTTTGCGAGAAATTGCCCTGGCTGAAAATAATTTCGTTGGAGGACGTGCGCGTGCCCATGCCGAGCTGCAAACCGGCCGGGACGATGGTCTGCTGTCCCGAGGCCGTGCCGGGCTGCACCAAGCTTTGATAGAGCAGGTCTTGAAATTGGGCGCGGCGCATTTTGTAACCGGCGGTATTGGCGTTGGCCAAATTATTAGCGATGTTGTCGACGTTGGTTTGTTGCGCCGTCATACCGGTGGCAGCGCTATATAGTGCGCGAATCATGGTTCCTCCTTAGATATCTGTTCGTGTGGCGGCCTATGGTTGTCATTTACGAGGTCACCTTTGCGACTTCTTCGACCGCGCTCCGGTTCATCTGCGCGTTGAGCGTGATGGCGCGCTGCAACATTTCGAACTGGCGCATGACGTTGACCAGGCGAACGGCGGACTCGGCGGGCGAGACATTCGAGCTTTCGATTCTTCCCTGCTCGACGGCGACGTTTGCGGCCGGAGCCGGTTTCGCGAGCGGGTCGGTCATCTGGAAATAAGTGTTCCCGAACTTGGCGACCGGCGTAGCCTTGGAGAAATCAACGAGCCGCAGTTTACCGAGAGTTTGTCCATCCTGTTGCACCTCGCCGTCCGGCGAAACCTCGAGCGGACTTTCGGACTGGGACTGAATGGTCTTGTTGTCCTCGGTGAGCAGTGGATAGCCTTCGGAGGTGGTGAGCTGGCCTTTGGCCGAGAGCCGAAAGCTGCCGTTGCGCGTGTAGAGCGGACCCGACGGGCCTTTGGCGGTGAAGAAGCCTTTGCCATCAAGCGCGAGATCGAGCTTGTTGTCGGTGCGGAGCAGGGTACCCTGGGAGAAATCCGTCCAGTTCTTCTCGATGACGGGGACGGTGGTGGGGGCGCCGGGGCCTGCGAAGTCCTGGACTTCGGGCGAAACGTAGAGGTTGTAGAATTCGTGATCTGATTTATAGCCGCTGGTAGCGGCATTGGCCAGGTTGTTAGCCAGCAGGTCGAGGGTTTCGGTGCGGGCCCGCAAGCCGCTGGCGGCGGCAATGGTAAGAGGATCCATCGAAAATATCCGGGTGCTGCGAGGAGCAAGTGGGAGGCCGAAGGGTGGGGGTGAAAAAAGGCCCTAGAGAATCAGCGACCTTCCGCCGATAAGCAGATCAGGAGAGATCTGGCCAGGCGTCAAGATTTTGCCAGAAACCGGCAAAAGTCATGATTTTGACGTCCCTTCTACGTATAAACCCCTGAGAATCTAAGGCCTTTGCCTGGGCCTTCACCTGCACCCTCTGGGGCGTGCTCGTCTCTAACTCCGTTAGCGCGCCTGCCGGTTTGCACGCGGACCCGTCGAACCACCCGGGCCCGGTTGCAAGTCGAATTCTGTCGGGCGGCGGCCGCAGTCAACAACCGGCACCGGCGCAGGGAGGATCGGGCGCTGCGGGCCAGGCGAATCCCGACGCAAACCAGAGCGACGCTCCGCGAGTTGCACCGCAAGATCGGTTGGCGGGCCGGCTCAGTAGCCGGGCGGCGAGAAGAGAAGCACGCAAGGCGAATCCGTTGGCGGATCCGGCGGCGAACCGTTTACAGCCAGCCACGACGAACCCAGACACTGAACGGGCGCAATTCCTGGACATCTTGGGGGACGTTCTGCCGAAAGGCAGTCAGCCTCAGCCGGCTTCCAGCCAGGAACTCGCGCAGCTTCCTGGTTCGGGTTACACGGTTCCCACGAGCACGGTGGCGAATCCGTTCGGTCAGGTCGCTGGCGAGGAGAAGACGGCGGACGCCCCGAACGCAGGCGCAAACCGGCCGGTTGACAGCGCCGCGCCGGACGCGCCGCAGCAAGCGCAGGACACACGCGATGCGCGATCGGAAATCAGCAAGGCAGCCGGCGGAAGCGACGGCGCCATCGAGGCGGAGCGGAATGCGGGAGAGCCGAATGAATTAGCATTCGCGGCTCAAATTTCCGCGCGAACGCCAGATCCCAAGTGGATCACGCCGAACGAAGGGCAGGCGGCGATTGCCGCTTCGCGGTTTGCAGGGTTGGATGGCGACTCCGCCAAGACACAGAGCCATGCAGGTCCGGCGGGCGATCCCAGCGCATCCGCGGCACGCACGGCGCAACGGGTAGCGGAGCCACAACCGCCACAGGCGTCCGAAGTGGAGGCCGTGGCCGTTGCGGCTTCAGGGTTCGAAGGCCAAGCCTCAGACGGCAGCTCGGGTGACGCGCCAAGCGACCGAGAGCCCAATGCGAGCGCAGGGGCCGGTGAGACACAGGCGCAGCCTACTACCGGCGCACTTCAGAAAACGCAGGCAACGCTCACACTCTCGCCGGCTTCGCAACCGGCAACAGCGCCGAACCCGGATGCGCAGATGACAGCGCAACCCCAAGCAAGCGCGCCCGTCACTCCGCAACCGACGGCAGGCCGGGCCTCAAATACACAGGCGACTTCCGGTACGATCGCAGCTCGAATAGCGGCGACCGGGCGTGAGGGATCGAACCCTGGGGCGGGGACGCAGAATCCTTCTTCCGGAGTTGCTGTGGCGGGGCCTCCGAGCGGCAACGTGGCGGGCGGGCGAAGCACAACGAATACGAAGTCCGCACGGGATGACCGGGCCCCACAGTTTCTGGAAGCGCAAAACGAGCCGGCGGAGCGCGCCGGCGAAATCGTTCGCGATATTTCCCTCAACCTATCAAGCAAGGACCAAAGCGTACAAGTCCGTCTGAGCGAGAGAGCGGGTGAGTTGCACGTTACGGTGCGCACTCCGGACGCCGGGCTGACGCACGGCTTGCGGGAAGGCCTGTCCGATCTGGTCGGCCGTCTGGAGCACGGCGGTTATCGAGCGGAGGCATGGCAGCCGGGCGGAAATGATGCGGGCGACCGCAGCCAGGATTCGCCATCGCGCCGCGGATCCTCCCAGCAGCAGAACAACGGCGGCAAGGGGAGTGGGCAGCAGGAGAATTCACAGGACCCCGAGTCAGAGTCCCAGAGGCCGAAGTGGATGGGCGAACTGGAATCTAGTCTTCAAAGGAGTAACAGCGTATGGCCACCATCAGCAATCCGATAACGTCGAATCAAAATCCCAACCCGGCACCGTCGCCGGCGCCTGCAAGCACCCCAACGACGAATCTGCCAGGGGCTGACGAGCAAACGTTTCTCCAGCTTCTGGTAACGCAGCTCAAGCATCAGGATCCGACGAATCCCGTTGACGGAACGCAATTCGTCGCTCAACTAGCGCAGTTCAGCCAACTGGAGCAGATGATTAACGCCAACACGAAATTGCAGCAGCTTCATGTGGATCTGACCCAAGTTGGGCAGACGCCCGGTAATCCGGCAAGTGGAGCGCCGGCCAAACCGTAAAGAGAGGCACCAAGACAAAAGGAGAATGCAATGTTTAATTCATTTACTACGGCTTTAACCGGTCTTACTGCAGCCGAGCTGGGCGTGGATGTAGTGGGCAACAATCTGGCGAATCTGAACACCACGGGTTTCAAAGCGAGCACGGTGAATTTCGCCGACATCGTAGCGCAATCCTTGGGCTTGGGAACGAGCCAGACTGCCGCGGGGCTGGGGGCACAAGCGACCGCGGTCCAGAATTTCACGCAAGGCGCCATTCAAACGACCAACGGCGCGTTCGATGCCGCCATTCAGGGGGACGGTTTCTTCATCGTGCGCGATCCTTCGGGCCTGGTCAACTATACTCGCGCCGGCAATTTTGAAGTGGATGCTAACGGCAACCTGGTGACCCAGGCCGGTCAGAGCGTACAAGGTTGGGTAGCCAACAATGGCGTCCTGAATACGAACGGCGCGATCGCCAACATCGTGATCCCATCGGGGGCGTTGCGCCAGCCCACGGCGACCACCAACATGTCCATAAACATGAACCTGGACGCGTCGGCGACACTGGCTACGCCGCAAGCCAACTTCTCGACGGCCGTTCAGGTGGTGGATTCGCTGGGCACCACACATGTGCTCACCGTGAACTTCTCGAAGACGGCCGCCAACACATGGAGCTACAACGTGACCCTTCCGGGCGAAGACGTAACTGCGGGCACCGCGGGAACTCCATTCCCGGTTGCGAGTGCAGCCGGCTCGCTCACGTTTGACGCTACCGGAAAACTGATCACGCCGGCCCCGCCACCGCCCGCGACCAACGGACTGGTTCCCGTCACCATTGCGGGTCTCAAGGACGGCGCCGCGGATTTAGCAATCAATTGGTCGCTATACAGTGCGCTGGGGCAGCCGGACATCACGCAGTACGCGCAGCCGAGCGCCACGGCCTCGAACCACCAGGACGGCCTAGTGGCCGCTGAACTGGTGCACGTGACGATGACCAATGGGGGCGAGATCATTGCGCAGTATTCTAACGGCCAGCAGAACACGATTGCGCAGATTGCGCTGGCTTCCATCAGCAACCCGGACACGCTGGTTTCCGAGGGGCAGAACAATTTCCAGATCGGACCGGGCACGGCACCACCGGCGATCGGCACTCCGCAAACCGGAGGCCGCGGGCAGGTGCTGGGCGGGTCGCTCGAGTCTTCGACTGTAGATATCGCGACTGAGTTTACGCGCCTGATCGTGATGCAGCGGTCTTACGAGGCGAACGCCAAGGTCATCACCACGACCGACACGCTCACGCAGGACACCATCAATCTCAAGCAATAGATGCCGCTCGGCGCCGACGCCGATCCGAGGACATAAATGGTCCAGCAAGTTTTGGCTGTGTTTCTGGTTCTTGGGCTGCTGGCAGCCACACTGTGGCTGCTGCGGAGCCGCGGCTTCGCGCACTATCGGGGGCCAGCGCGCCGCAAATCGGCCAAACACCTGGAGGCGATTGCGCGGCTTCCGCTGGCGCCACAACATTCGGTGCACCTGATTCGAGTCGCGGACCACGCGATTCTGCTGGGGCTGTCGCCCTCCGGCTGTACGATGATCGAACGCCTGGCGTGGAGCCCATCGGTAGAAGCGGACGTCATCAGCGATGGAGCCGCGCGATGAGCCTCAGCCACGTTCTTAATAAGGCGGAGCGATGCGGATTGCTCCTTGTCATGACGGGGCTGGCACACGCGGCGCCGCCGGCCGCGGCAGGGTCGCTATTCGGCATCAGCAGCGGCAGCGGAGGCCCGGGGCCCTCCCTGAGCGTTCCCATGCAGATTGTGATTCTGATGACGCTGCTGACGCTGCTGCCAGCGGTGGTGATGTCGATCACGCCTTTTCTGCGCATCACGGTGGTGCTGCACTTCCTGCGCCAGGCCCTCGGAACGCAATCGACCCCCTCCAACCAGGTGCTCATCGGCATGTCGATGTTCCTGACCATCCTGATCATGAATCCCGTGGCGTCGGAGATGTACCACAAAGGGTGGGAGCCGATGGAGAAGAATCAGCTCAGCTATCAGCAGGCCTTTGACGAAGGCTCCAAGCCGCTGAAGATTTTTCTGACGCGATTCGCGCGCGAGAAAGACGTCGCCCTGTTTCTGGAGGTGACACATTCTCCGTCACCGCGAAATCCCAGCGACCTGGATCTCAAGGTCCTCATCCCGGCGTACATCGTGTCGGAGCTGAAGGCCGGGTTTCAAATCGGGGCGGTGTTGTTTCTGCCGTTTCTAGTGATCGACCTGCTGGTGGCGTCGGTTACGCTGTCCATCGGCATGGTGCAGTTACCGCCGGTGATGATCTCGGCGCCATTCAAGGTCCTGCTTTTCGTGCTGGTGGACGGGTGGAACCTGGTGCTGGGCTCGCTGATGAAAAGTTTCTACACGTGAGAACGCATGACTCCTGAGTTTGTGGTTGAAACGATTCGCCAGACCTTGCTGCTGACCTTCTGGGTTGGTGCGCCGCTGCTGCTGATCGGTTTTGCAGCGGGCATCTTGGTCAGCTTGATTCAAATCGTCACGTCCATTCAGGACACCGGATTCAGCACCATGCCGCGGCTGATTGCGTTCCTGTTCGGAACGGTTCTGCTGATGCCCTGGATGCTCAAGAAAATGACGACCTACACGATCCTCATTCTGGGCGATCTGGGAAGGTACGCAAGGTAAACCGTGCCCGCTCAACTGACCATCGCACTTCCGGCAGCCCTCGGCTTCGTGCTGGTGTTGGCGCGGGTGAGCGGCGCATTCATTTTTGTGCCGATCCCCGGCATTAACGCGAACCCGGGTCTGGTGCGCGTGGTGCTCTCGCTGAGCTTGACGCTGGCGCTGTTTCCGCGCTGGCCAGTCGTCAACCTGACGGAGCCGTTCATCGGCGCGCTCGTCGTTGCGATGATGGCGGAACTGGCCCTGGGATTGACGATCGGGGTAGCGGTCGCGGTGTTGAATGAGGCGTTTCTCATGGCGGGCCAGATCATTGGCTTGCAGGCCGGGTACGCTTACGCATCCACGATCGATCCGGCGACGCAGGCGGATTCCGGAATTCTGGTGGTCTTTGCGCAGTTGGTCGCCGGTTTGCTGTTCTTTGCGCTGGGCCTGCACCGTGAGGTCATCCGGGCTTTCGCGCGCAGCCTGGACGCGTTTCCCGCGGGATCGTTTGTCATGACTCCGGCGGGCGCGGAGAAGATTCTGCGTTTGGGTTCAGGCATCTTTTCCGTGGGCTTGCGGCTGGCCATGCCGGTGTTGGCGCTGCTGCTGCTGGTGGACGTCGCCATGGCGCTGCTGGGCCGGCTGAATCAACAAATACAGCTTCTGATTTTGGCGTTTCCGGTCAAGATGATGGCCACGATCGCGCTGCTCGCCATGATGGCGGTCCTGTTCCCCCGCGTCTATCGCGGCTACGCGGAGCAGGTGTTCGCACGAGTGGCAACGGCGGCGGGGTTCTGATGATGCAGGAACAGGGATGAGCGACCGAAGCCAAAAGACAGAACAGGCCACCGCGCGGCGGCTGGAGCGAGCGCGGCGCGAAGGGCAGTTCCCGGTGGCCAAGCAGTTCGTAGCGGCCATTCAGTTCCTGGGATTCACCGCGATCGTGACGACGTGGGGAGGGGTCTGGCTGGACCAGACGCGCAAGACCGTGCGTTTTCTGATCGCGCGCGCTTTCGCGCCGAATCTGCAAATTACCGACCTCGTACACATATCGGGAGATCTGCTTTTCCGCGCGGGTCTTCCACTGGTGTCGGCGGCGGGCGCGTTGCTGGTGATTACACTGGCGGCGCAACTGGCAGTGACCCGGTTCGGGTTGACCTTAAAAAAGATCAGCCCCGATTTCAAACGGCTGAGCCCGCTCGCCCGCCTTCGCGAGTTGCCGCGGCAGAATGTTCCCGCACTGATTCAAGCGATGGTGATGTTGCCCGTGTTCGGCCTCGCGGTGTACGCCATATCTCGGGATCACTTCGCGGAGAACTTCGTCCTGCCGCTCGAAGGCGTGGAAATGGGAGCGAAGCAGGTAGGTGTTTCGCTGACCACGCTGCTCTGGCGGGGAGCGGGATTGTTTATGCTGTTCGGCTCGATTGACCTGGTCCGGCAGCGGCGGAGGTACGCGCAAGATCTGCGCATGAGCCGTCAGGACATTAAAGAGGAATTCAAAGAAACCGAAGGCAACCCGCAAATGAAAATGCGGGTGCGGCGGCTGATGCGCGATCGCATCCGGCGCAACATGATGAAGCAGGTTCCAAAGGCCACGGCGGTCATCGTGAACCCGACGCATTTCGCCGTGGCGATCCGCTACGAGCTGGGCTGGACGTCGGCGCCGCAAGTGGTGGCGAAGGGGAAGAACTACCTGGCGTTACGCATCCGGCAACGCGCGGTCGAGCATCAGGTTCCGCTCATCGAGAATCCGCCGCTGGCACAGGCGCTCTACAAATCAGCCGAGGTTGGACAGGAAATCCCCGCGCATCTCTATCGCGCGGTGGCGGAAATCCTGGCGTACATTTACCGCCTGATGAACGGGCGTTTACCGGCGTAGTGGGGAGGGAAATTGGCGCAGACGAAAGCGATCACGGCACCGGCAGCGTGGAAGGGGTTCGGAGGGTTCGATCTCACGGCCGCATGCGACCTCGGTGTGCCGGTTGCCGTTCTGGCGATCGTTCTGGCGCTGATCACACCGCTTCCGGGTTTCGTGCTGGACGTGCTGATCGTCACCGACATCATGTTGTCGGTGATCGTGATGATGGTGGCGATGTACATCACGCGGCCGGTGGAATTCAGCGTGTTTCCGACGACACTGCTGCTGCTGACCTTGTTTCGCCTGGCGCTGAACATTTCTTCGGCGCGCCTGATTCTGCTGAACGGCAACACGGGGACCTCGGCTGCGGGAGAAGTGATTCAGGCGTTCGGAAACTTTGTCGTCGGCGGAAACTACATCATTGGCGCGGTGATCTTCCTGGTGCTGATCGCAATTCAGTACGTTGTGATCAACCACGGCGCAGTGCGCATTTCCGAAGTCACGGCGCGATTCACCTTGGACGCATTGCCGGGCAAGCAGATGTCCATCGACTCCGACTTGAATGCGGGTCTGATCGACGAATCGGAAGCGCGGCAACGGCGCAAGCAATTAGCTAATGAAGCGGAATTCTACGGCGCGATGGACGGCGCATCGCGATTTACGCAGCGCGACGCCATCGCCAGCATTCTGATCACGGGCATCAATATCATTGCAGGCTTTCTGATTGGGGTCCTGCAGCACGGCATGGACCTCCGCCACGCCATCGAGACCTACACCGTGCTGACCATCGGCGACGGCCTGGTCACTGTGATTCCAGCGCTGATGATCTCTATTTCGGGCGGCTTGATTGTGACGCGGGCCAGTTCGGACGCCCGCCTGGGCGCGGATTTCCGCAAGCAGATGTTTGGCAATCCGCAACCGCTCCTGCTCGCGAGCGGGGTGCTGCTGGCGATGTCGGCTTTCCCGGGACTGCCCACCATTCCGTTCCTGCTGATGGGAGCCGGGATTGGCACGTCGGCATGGCAAATGCGGAAGCGCGGCCTCGCGGCCAAGAAAGGGGCTGAAACCAAGGCGGTGCCGGCACGTGAAAATCTGGAAGCGACGCTGCGGGTGGAACCGCTGGCGGTTGAGGTAGGGTTGGGCCTGGTGAAGCTGGTGGAAGGCGGAGCCAATTCACAACTGCTGCGGAGAATCTCGGGCATCCGGCGCCAGTTAGCGGGCGAGCTAGGCTTCATCTTTCCGCCGGTGCGCGTCACCGACAACCTTTCACTGCGCCCGCGCGAATACGCGATTTCTCTGAAAGGCGTGCAAATTGCGCGCTACGAGGCTCCGCAAGGTTGCGATCTGGCGATTCCGGCGGGTAAAACCGCGGCTCCCGTTTCGGGACAAGCCACGCGCGAACCGGCATTCGGGATGCCGGCGTGGTGGATTCCGTCGGATCAGGCAGAGCGGGCCCGCAGGGCAAATTACACGGTGGTGGATGCGGTGAGCGTGCTGGGCACGCACCTGGCGGAGCTGATCCGCAGACACTCGCACGAGCTGTTCTCGCGCCAGGAAGCCAAGAAGCTGCTGGACCGCATCGCCGCCGACAATCCCAAGGTGGTGGAGGAACTCACGCCGAAGCTGCTGCCGCTGGCCACAGTGCAGCGAGTGTTGCAGAACCTACTGAGGGAGCGCGTCTCCATCCGCGACGGGGTTTCCATTCTGGAAGCGTTGAGCGATGCGGGGGCTTCGACGCGCAATCCGATTCTGCTGACCGAGTACGTCCGGCAGGCGATCCGGCGGACGGTGGTGAAGCCGTATCTGAATGCATCCGGCGACTTACCCGCTTACATTGTCGAGCCGTCGCTTGAGCAGGCGATCGAGTCGGGAGTCCAGCACGGAGAACAGAATAGCCACCTGGCGATGTCACCCCAGGCGATACGCGACATTCTGAGCCGGATCGAGCAGAAGGTCGGGTCTCCGGAAACGCCGGTGGTGGCGGTCACGTCGAGCGGCGCGCGGTACTTCCTGCGGCAGATGGTAGAGACGTCGCACGCGAATGTTGTGTGCCTGTCGCACAACGAGGTGCCGCCGGAAGTCAAAGTGATCTCACAAGGTCTCATTCAATGAATAGCAACGCTGGAAAAGAACAACAGGAGCAGCCGGGCATGAAGATGAAGTCATTTTTCGCGCCGACAGTTGAGGAAGCGATAGAGCAAGCGCGCCACGAAATGGGTCCTGAGGCGCTGCTGGTCAACAGCCGTAAGGCTCCGCCGGAAGCGCGGGGGCTTGGTGAATACGAGGTGGTGTTCGCCTTGCTTCCGGAGGAGGCTGACAACAAAGAATCCCAGCCTCCCGCGCCGCCGCGAGCGGAATCGGCCTCTTCAAATCCGGTGACGCTTGAGCTGTCGGGCCTGCGAAAACAAGTGGAAGAAATGGGTAGGGCTCTTACCAGTCTGAGGGCTCACGCTTCGTCCCTGGCCGTGCCAGCGCCGGAATTCGCCGAGATCTACTTGCGTCTGATCGAGTATGACTTCTCGGCCGAATTGGCGCAGGAAATTGTGAAACAGGCGCATGCCCGCCTGGATGCGGATCCGGCCTCGTGGTCACGCCGGAAAGCGCCGTTCGAAGCGAGTTCAATTGAGCGCGCCGTTCGAACGGAGCTGGAATATCTCGTTTCTGTGGACGCAACTCTAGAAACGCCGCCGGAGAAGGCGCGCGTGGTGGCGCTGGTGGGGCCACCGGGATGTGGGAAGACCACCACGCTGGTGAAGCTGGCGGTAAGCAACGGGCTTGCGTCCGCCCGCCGCGTGCATCTGATATCAGCGGACACCCGCCGGGTCTCCGGCGCCGAACAACTGCGAACTTATGCGGCCATTATCGGCGCCACCTTCGACGCAGTCGACACCCCGCTCGGCCTTCAACAGAGCATTGAAGCGCATCGCGAGAAAGGACTGATCCTGGTGGACACGCCGGGTTATGGCGCAGTGGACATGGACGAAGCCGCGGAGTGGGCGCGGTTTTTCTCCAACCAGCCAGGCATTGAAGTTCACGTGGTAGCGCCTGCCTGGATGCGGAGCGCGGACCTGGGCCGCGTGCTCGACCGGTTCGAGATCTTCTCGCCGGCGAAGCTGATCTTTACCCGCCTGGATGAGACTTCCTCGGCAGGCGCCATGATCAGTGAGTCCGTAAGGACGGGAAAACCGGTTTCGTTCTTGACGTGCGGCCAGCAAATCCCCGAAGACCTCGAGCCGGCAACCGCCGGCCGCCTGCTCGAGCTGGTATTTGAACGTCCGGCAGTGCGCGCCGTTTCGGCCGCATAGAGTTGCACCAGGCGCATATGTACACGTATCAGGCTGAAGAGAGCACCGGCGCAGATCGAGAGCGGCTCATCTTGGAGCACCTGCCCCAGGTGCGCCTGATTGCGCGCCGCATCCATGAGCGCTTGCCGGAGAGCGTGAGCCTCGACGACCTGATTTCGAATGGCGTGGTGGGTCTGATCGCCGCGGTGGATAAGTTCGATCCATCCCAAAACGTGCAGCTCAAGACATATGCAGAGCATAAGATTCGGGGTGCAATTCTCGACGGCTTGCGGGAGATGGACTGGGCTCCCAAGAACAAGCGCCGGCAAGCCAAGCGGATCGAAGGGGCCATCGCGGCGCTCGAGCAACGCCTGGGACGCGCCCCGGCGGAAGAGGAAATCGCCGGCGAACTCAAACTGAGTATTGAAGAGTACCGGCAATGGCTTTACGAAGTGCGCGCGCTGACGATCGGCAGCTTTGAGTTCGCTTCCGAAGACCAGGAAGGCGATCTGCTCGACTACATTCCGGACACGGACGACGACCTGCCCTCCAAGACGCTGGAACGGGCGGAGTTGGAGCGGGTGCTGGCCCAGGGCATTGAACAGATGCCCAAGATGGAGCGGACGGTGCTGAGCCTGTATTACCACGAAGAGGCGACGCTGCGCGAGATTGCGGAGATCACTCAGATGCATTTGTCGCGCATCGCCCAATTGAAGTCGCAGGGTATTCTGCGGCTGCGCACGTACATGGAGCGGCACTGGTCGAGCAGGAGATAGTTGAATAAGGAGCAAGGCATGATCCCAGACTGGCAAATGATGATTCATCCACTGGAGCTGTGCGGAGTCCTGGCGCTGGCCGGGAGCTGCCTGCTTTATGTTTTTGTGCTGCACATGAAAATGCGAACTCTAGCGCGGATCGGCCGGCAGCAGCGCGAAGAACTGGAAGGCCGGGTGGCTCAGATCACCGAAGCTGCTGAGCGGCTGCGGCTGCAACTGGCCGAGATGGAGCGGCCTGCCATCCCCGCACAGCCGCTGAACCTTACCAAGCGCGGTCAAATCTTGCGGATGCGGCGCCGGGGCGAACGCCCGGAGACCATCGCCGGGGCGCTGGCGATTCCGCGCAACGAAGTGGATCTGCTGATCAAAGTGCATGACCTGGCGCTGGAGCACGTCGAAAAAGGCGCGATGCCGGCCCTGGCTCGGAAGTAGCGCAGGCGCCGCGGCTCCGGTTATCACTAAATCGAAGAGCGGAGTGACGTGCCGTTACACAGGAACGGTTGGCGCTCTAAGCAAGGATGGAGCGGAGGTTCCGGCAGTGGCCGGTGAATCATGCTGATTTGATCGAGATCACGTTGCCGCGAGTTTCGAGGGTACGGAGCTTGGCCAGCAGGGTGGTCCGTTTCATGCGCAGCAAATCCGCGGCGAGCGTTTTATTTCCGCCGCTCCTGTGGATCGCCTGTTCGATAAGAGAGCGCTGGAAGTCCGCCATGGCCAGATCGAAATCAAGTCCGCTTTCGGGCACAACAGCGTGCACCGGCTCGACGGCGAACGATTTGCGAGCCTTGGCAGCGGGCAGGGGAAAGTCTGCCGGGCAAAGATCCATGCGGTCACCGCTGAGCACGACAGCCATCTCCACGGCATTCTGGAGCTGCCGAATATTGCCGGGCCACGGATAGAGCAACAAACGGTCGATGGTTTCGCGAGAGATGCTCTTTACGGGGGCGCCTTCCGCCGAGCAGACGTTCTCAAGGAAATGATGCACCAGGAGCGGTATGTCGGCAGCGCGCTGGCGCAGCGGGGGCATTTCGACGGGGACCACATTGAGGCGGTAGAACAGGTCTTCGCGAAAAGCGCCTTGAGCGATTCTTTCACGCAGATCGACATTGGTGGCGGCGATGATACGCACGTCGATCTTGATCGTTTCCGAGCTGCCGATGCGCTGCAACTCTCGTTCCTGCAGAACACGCAGAAGCTTGGCCTGCAGTTCGAGGGGCATATCGCCGATCTCGTCGAGAAACAGCGTGCTATTGTG
This sequence comes from Terriglobia bacterium, assembly GCA_020073305.1. GTDB lineage: Bacteria > Acidobacteriota > Terriglobia > Bryobacterales > Bryobacteraceae > QHXW01. The sequence continues at coordinate 40,920 of JAIQFK010000035.1, read as the reverse complement.
CGCCTGTTCGAATCGACCGACGCGCTGTTGCAGAGCGCCGGTGAAAGCGCCTTTCACGTGTCCAAACAATTCGGCTTCGAGGAGGTTCTCCGGCAACGCGTTGCAGTTGACGGCCACCATGGGCAAATGCGCTCTCGGGCTTGCCAGGTGGAGGGCGCGGGCCACTACCTCTTTGCCCGTGCCGGTCTCACCGGAAATCAGCACGGTCGATCGCTTCGGTCCGGCGAGTTGGATGATCTGCTCGACATCCCGCATGGGGCGACTCTCGCCCACGAGGAGCTGTTTCCAGGGCGTGGCCGCGGCCATTCTGCCGGCTGCCACCTGCCGCAGGCGGCAGTCCTCGGCGGCCATTTCCAGGTGTTCAATCAGTTCGCTGTCATCCAGCGGGCCGCTCATGAAGTGACAGGCACCCAGCTTGAGTAAACGGACGGCATCCGCCACGGTTCCTTGCGGATCACGGATCAAAACCGGCACGCGTGGATTGATTTCCTGAATTGCTTCGAGGAGTCCGGCAGGTTCCCATCCGGCGAGTGGAAATTCGACAAAAATCACGTCAGCGATTTCGGCGCGCTGCCGGTCGAGCGCCTCGGCGGGATTCTTGACCACTTGAAGAATGAAGGCGGTGAGATGATCCACGACACCTAGATAATCGGGTCCCGGAATGGCTGACCGGATCCACAGAAGTCGCGGAGGTTGCCTCATGCAGCCTTTACTATCGACTCTGGCGTCCAGCAATTCGAGTAAAATCCGCGCGTTTTACGGTAAATACGCCGTTCGCCTACAAACAGCGGTTAATCGAGAAGGGTGCACTCTTTGCAATATTGCTCCCGGCCTATTGTTTGGCTAACCTGACACTGCCGGGCTCTCATCCGGAGCGCGTCACGGCGCGAGTCCGAAATCACGACGAGGAAAAACTTGGAGACTCATCTCAGAGTGGACGCAGTGGAGACAGGCCTGGTCATGCCGCCGATCTCTGCGCCTGCGCCACCCGTTGCGGCGCACCCAGAGGTGCAGGCCACGCACGAGATGATCCTCGGGTGTCTGCCTCTGGTCGATTCCATTGCGCGGCGCGTGTACGGCGCGCTGCCGCCGAAGACCCGCGTGGAACTGCACGATCTGGCGCAATCGGGCGTTCTGGGTCTGGTGAGCGCAGGGCGAGGTTACGATCCCGCGACTGCGGTGCCCTTCCCGATCTATGCGCGGTACCGCATTGAAGGCGAAATGCTGGACAGCCTCCGCCGGTCTGATGTGGCGCCACGAAGATTACGCCGCTGGCAGAAACAGGTGAGCGCGGCGCGGAGGGAATTGACAGCGGCCTTCGATCGCGAGCCAACCGAAGAAGAACTGTGCGAGCGGCTCATGATTTCGGCGAGCGAGATGCGCAGCAACGATGTGGTGATGAGCCGCATGACGGTTCCAGTCTCGACGGAGCGGCAGGATGGGGAATTGCCGGATCCGGCCAACGGGCCGGAGACCGATCCGGATCATATTTGCTCGCAAAATCAGTTGCGCGAGGTGCTCGATCGCCTGATTGACCGGCTGCCGGCGCGTTACCAGCAGGTGGTCCGGCAACGCTATGGCCGGCACATGACTTTGAAAGAGATTGGCAACGAGATGGGCGTGAAGGAGAGCCGCGTATCGCAGATGCACCGCAGCGCTCTTCAGGCCATGAGCCGGATGTTGAAAGATTCCGGCATCTCGTCGCCGGGGGACGTATGAGGGAGGAAGCGCGGCGGCGCGTGGAGAAGTGATGAGGGTTGACGATCGAAATTTGAACGGCGCGGCAGGGGTGCAAACCGGCCGAACGCCAGAATCACAAGGCGCCGACCGCACAGGCCCGGCTTCGGGAGCGCAGATCTCGGAGTCGCAAGGCGGCGATCGCGTAGAGATATCCGGCACAGCCGGCAACGTCGCGCAGGCGCTCGGAGCCGGTTCGGCGCAGCGGGCGCAGCATGTCCAGAAGCTCGCCGCGGATTATCGCTCCGGAAACTACACCGTGAACTCCCTCGCGACCAGCCGCGCCATTGTCCAGGATGCACTCGAGAGGAAAGATGGCGCGCGATAACCGCATTCCGGCTGAAGGCAGGCCGGCGGCTCGTGGAAGCTCGTCTGAATCCGGCCCGGCTGCCCGCGTGCTCGAGTTGCACGCCATGGTCCGTGAAGCGCGCATGCGGTTGACGGCTCCGACGGTCGAGAGTCTGGATGCATGCCGGAGCCTGCTCGAGGAAGCGGTGAGGGAGATCGAAAAGCTACAGAGGTCGTTGCCGAGGGGAGCCCAGTGGCGGGATAAGGCGTTGGCCGCGCCGCTCGGCGCTTTACGAACGGAGATCGCCGGAGTGCAGATTCTGCTCGACGGCGCCGCGGCTTTCTACACCGGGTGGATGCGGCTGGCTTCCTCCATGGCTTCGGGGTACACCGCGGACGGGAACCCGGCGCCATCGGAAGCCAGTCCCCGCGTGCTGCTGGAGGTTTGAACGATGTCGGGAATCTTCTCTGCTTTGAATTCTTCCGCCGGCGCACTGGACGCATTCCAGCGCGTGCTTGACACCATTCAAAGCAATGTCAGTAATGTCTCGACGCCGGGCTACGCCCGGCAGAGCATGCCACTGGAATCGCTGCCCATGAATTCCACCGGGACTCTGCCGGGCGGAGTCACGACGGGCGAAATGCAAAGTGCACGAGACGAGTTTGCGGAACAAAATGTGCGCCAGCAGTTCTCCACATTGGGAACCCTGGAGCAAACGAGCCAGAGCCTGTCAAACCTGGAGCTCAACTTCAACATTAGCAGCGATTCCGGTATTCCCGGCGCGCTGAATCAACTCTTTCAGAACTTCTCCAACTGGAGCGTGACGCCGGGCGATGGCGCCGCGCGGCAGTCTGTGATCGACAGCGCGCAGCAGGTGGTGCAGACTTTCCAGCAGGCGGCACAAAACCTGGCGAAGGCTTCGAGTGATACCGGCCAGCAGATCCAGCAAACCGTGGCGCAGATCAACAGCCTGGCGAGTCAGCTTCAAGCGGACAACCAGCAGGTGATTCAGGGTCAGGGCAGTGATGCCGGGCTGGACGCGCGGATTCATTCGACACTGGAGCAGTTGTCAGAATACGCGGACATTACCGCGACCACGCAGGCCGATGGCACGGTGACGGTGATGTTAGGTGGGCAGACGCCTCTAGTGATCGGCACGCATCAATTCAGCCTCAGCGTCAGCTTCACCACGCCAGCCAGCGCTCCACCTACGGTTGCGGGCGGTGCGGCGCCCGCCAGGCTGATCGACACGCAAGGAAACGATGTCACCGCCCACGTATCGCAGGGGCAACTCGCGGGACAGCTCAACATGTACAACAACGTTCTGCCTTCGCTGGGCGGCAATGCGTACCAGCAGGGCGACCTCAACCTGATGGCGCAGAACGTGGCGGACCGGATCAATCAGATTCTGACGTCGGGCAATATCTCGGATGGCCCGCCGCCGGTACCGGGAGTTCCGTTGTTTACGTACACCGCAGGCAGCCCGACCAGCGTGGCGCGAACGCTGGCTGTAAGCAACACCATCACGCCCGCTCAACTGGCGGCGATCAATCCCGGTCCACCCTATGTCTCGAACGGTACGGCCCTGCAGTTGGCCGCGCTGGCCTCCCCGCAGAGTCCCGCGGACGAGATCAACGGTTTCAGCTACGCCGAATTCTACGGCAACATGGCGGCCGGCATTGGCCGCCAGTCGCAAGACGCCAATAATCAACTGAGTGTCCAACAGCAGACGCTCGCACAGGCGCGCAATCTGCGCAGCCAAGCTTCCGGCGTATCTCTCAACGACGAGGCGGCGCAGTTGGTGCAGTTTCAGGCCGCCTATCAGGCCAGTTCGAAAATGGTCACGGTCCTGGATGAATTGACCCAGGCGACCATCAATATGCTGCAGTGAGGAAGGTGAATCAAAGCCATGCTCCCAACGGTTAGTCCGTCCGCCCAAATATTTCTGGCCGACATTGCGAACGTGCAGTCGGAGATCAACACTGCGGAGAGCCAGGTTTCATCGGGGCTGAAGATTTCCAAACCCTCGGATTCGCCCGAACAACTGGAGGCTCTGATGCGGATCCGGGCGGATCTGGACCGCAACACCCAGGTGACCAGCAATCTTAGTGTGATCAAGAGCGAGACCGATCCGGCCGAGAAGGCGCTGGAGACCGCGACACAACTCATGGACAGGGCGGTATCGCTGGCGTCGCAGGGCGATAACACTACGCAGAGCGCTGCCACCCGGCAAGCCCTGGCCCAGCAAGTCACCGACCTTCTGCAACAGATGGTGGGATTGAGCCAAACCCAGGTGCAAGGCCGGCACGTATTCAGCGGCGATCAAGCCGCGCTGGCATCCTACCAACTGGATCTCGCGGCTCCGAACGGCGTAGACCGGCTGATCACGCCCACGGCGACGCGCCAGGTTGTGGATGCGACGGGCGTTTCCTTCACGGTCGCCAAGACAGCGCAAGACATATTCGATCACCGTAATCCCGACGATTCGCTGGCCCCGGACAATGTATTTGCCTCTCTCAACAGCCTGGTGGTGGCCCTTCAGAACAATGACCAGGCGGGAGTCACCACATCGATCGCCTCGCTGCACACGGCGAGCGATTATCTCAACTCACAGCTCAGCTTTTACGGTTCGGTGCAAACCAGAATTCAGGATGCGCAAACCTACTCCAACGACTACCAGGTGCAGTTGCAGACCCAACTCAGCCAGGTACAGGATGCCGACATTACGCAGGCGGCCATCCAGCTTTCGCAGAGCAACACGCAATTGAATGCCGCGATGAGCGCCGAAGCGCAAATGCCGCGCACCAGCCTGTTCAGCTTCCTCGCCTGACCGTTCCTAACGGTTAACAGGGAAAGACCGCGAGTTTCTTGGATCGAATGGCGGGGCGATCACCGCTCAGCGCCAGATGTATGAGCAAGCGATAGCAAACCTCAGGACGGCCGCCCGGGTCTGATGTAAGTGGTAGAAAAGGAAGACCTTGCTGCAGTTGCTGCGCGATCCCGTCCAGCAGGTCCAGCCGTTCCTGCTCCTCGAAGCTATGGCCGGGCACATGGGCGCAATGGTCGTGTGCAAGGTCTAGTTCAGCCCGCAGGCCTTTCAGATCCCTTCGTTTCCAGGCGTCTAGGATCGAGCGCGCGCGTTCTGCCGAGCCGTTGAGCTGCGTGTGCATACTTCTGCTGTCCTTATCGGCCCGGGATCCGGCTTTTTCGAACTTTTCGGGTGGTCAGAGGCAAATATTACGGTAAATTCTTGGAAAATATAGGGGAAATGCCCGATAAGAAATTGAACGGCTCTCGAGATGATCCAGCTCACACGCTTGAATCACGTCCCTCTGGTCCTGAACTCGGATCTCATCGAGCACGTGGAGGCGACCCCGGATACGGTTGTGACGTTGACGACCGGGCAGAAGATCGTGGTGTTGGAGTCGGCCGAGGAGGTGGTGGAGCGCACGATCCGCTACCGGAGAGCCATCGTGGCCGGCGCCTACGAGTGCCCGTTCCAACGGCCAGACCCGAAAGGGCCGGAGGACTCAGGCGAGGATCATGGCTGACGGGGAAGCGGCAAAAAAGGACGCGCCCCAGAAGGACGCGGCAAAAAAGAAGAAGAGCGGCGGCAGCAAACCAGACTTGGCGACGATCGCGGGGCTGGTCCTGGCGGTGGGCGGAATTATGGGCGGCCTCATCATGGAGGGAGGCAAGGCCAAGGACGTCGCCCAAGTCACGGCGGCCATGATCGTTCTGAGCGGCACGATCGGCGCGGTGATGGTGACGACGCCGCTGCACACTCTGATGGGCGCGGTGAAGAAGATGAGTCTGCTTTTCTTTGAGCGCAGCGAGAACCCGGAAGCCATCATCGAGGAGATCATTGGCTACGCCACCAAGGCGCGTAAGAGCGGCATCGTATCGCTGGAGCACGAGGCCAATGGCATTCAGGATCCGTTCCTGCGCAAAGCTCTGAACCTGGCGGTAGACGGAACCGACCTGCAAGTGATCCGCCAGATTATGGAGCTGCAAATCACGCTGGAGGAGCATCATGCGGAGGCTGAGGCCAAGGTATTTGAGTCCGCGGGGGGATACGCTCCCACCATCGGCATCATCGGCGCGGTGCTGGGGCTGATTCAGGTGATGAAGAACCTGTCGAATATCGAAGAGGTCGGGCACGGAATTGCCGTGGCTTTTGTGGCTACGGTTTATGGCGTGGGAACGGCCAACATATTCTTTCTGCCGGCGGGCAACAAAATCAAAGCTCGCATGCAGCGAGTGATTCAGAACCGTGAGCTGATGCTGGAGGGTGTGGCGAGCATCGTGGAAGGGCTGAACCCCAAGCTGATCCAATGCAAGCTCGAAGCGTACTTAGCCAAGGAGCATGCCACGAAGACCGCTAAGGGGGCTAAGGCCGGCAAAGCCGGCGCCAAGGCCGCGCCACAGCCGCAGGCGCCCGCGGCGGGAGCACCGGCGGCCGCGCAAGGCTAGCCGATAACCTATGGCCCGCGCTAAGAAGCAACCCGCCCACGAGAACCACGAACGCTGGCTGGTCTCCTACGCGGACTTCATCACGCTGCTGTTTGCGTTTTTCGTGGTGATGTTCGCCTCTTCACAGACCGATAAATCCAAGGCCAAGCAGGTGTCCGAGTCGGTTAAGGAAGCACTCGAAAACGGAGGCATACCCTCAGCGGTCAGGGAGGTTCTGGGCGGCACCGTGGATGAAAAAGGCCAGGGCAATGCGCAGATGAGAGGGCCGGGCGGCGCCCGCAAGAAGGAGGAAAAGGGAGACAAGGAGCCGGATTCCAAGCCGGAGACGACGGCTCCCAACGCTGAGCTGCTGCCGTCCATGCAATATCTGACGCGCGAGCTCGAAGAGGAACTCAAGAGCGGCAAAATTCAGATGCGGCTAGAGTCTCGCGGGCTCATCATCAGCTTGCGCGAGGCGGCTTTTTTTGCTTCGGGCGATGACACCATCAGGGCAGCAAGCGTGTCGAGTATTGGAAAAATGGCCGTGGTGCTGCAGAGTCTGCCGAACCCGGTGCGACTGGAGGGGCATACCGATTCGGTGCCCATCCATACAGGGCGCTTCCGCAACAACTGGGAGCTTTCGGCGTCTCGCAGCATCGCCATGCTGGAGCTGCTCACTACCCGGTTCGAAGTCTCGGCCGCGCGGTTTGCCGTCGCCGGCTATGCGGATACCGTTCCGGTGGCGTCCAACGACACCGAGGAGGGCCGGGCACACAATCGCCGGGTGGACATCGTGATCCTCAACCGTTCGACGGCAGTGCCGGATTCAGGCCCAAAAACGGCATCGCCGAATGCAGGTCCGAAAGCCGGGGAGCCGAAGCGGGGCTAAGGCGCTGGATCGGTACGAGGGCGAGCGTTCCACAGGGCCAGGTACGATTCAGCGGCCAGGGCCTCGAACTCGCGGTCTACCGTGGCTTCCCACTCGGCCTTGCGCATCTGGCGAAGCTTTTCCAGCAGGCGGAATTCGCGGCGCGCCTGAAGCAAGCGTGATCGCTGCTGTTCCAGCTTCCGTTCACATTCCCGGCGCCGGTTGAGCGCCACCTGCTTCTGCCTGGCCACAAGTTCCTTATATCTGACCATGGCCTCCAGATCGCTGCCGTTGACGCTCTGGGACGAGAGCAGGAAGCTGTCGGCGTGCGCCCGCGAAGTCTCAAGCTCCGCCAGCACCCGCTCCCAGCGCGCGCACTCCGCGGCGAGCCGGCTCAGAGTGAACTGTTCGATTTCGAGCTTCGCTTGCCGCCAGCGCAACACTCTTTCCAGCCTGAATATGAATGTGGTCATGAGGGGAGCCGAGGCCCGGGTACTACGGCAACGCGGAAGCCAGTCTGTTTAGTTCGGACAGAGTGTCGTCCCATTTCGATTCGTCGCGCGAGTTCTGTTGCAGGAAGCGTAGCAGCTCCGGACGAGTGCGAATCACGGCATCGAGCTTTACGTTCGTTCCTGAGACATAGGCGCCGAGCTGAATGAGGTCTTCGGCCTGCTGGTAGCTGGACATGGCTTCGCGCAGCTTGCGGAGGGATTCGAGCTGCTCGGCCGATGCCAACTGGGTCGTCAGGCGGCTCACGGAGTGCAAAACGTCTATGGCGGGGTAGTGGCCGGAAGCGCCTAGTGCGCGCGAGAGGATGATGTGGCCATCGAGCATGGAACGGACCGCATCGCAGATCGGCTCGTTAAAGTCGTCGCCTTCCACCAGCACGGTGAAAAATCCCGTGATCGAGCCCTTGCGGAAGTTGCCAGCGCGCTCGAAGACTTTCGGAAGCAGGCTGAACACCGAAGGAGGATAGCCTTTTTGGCTGGGTGGTTCTCCCGCAGAAAGACCGATCTCGCGCTGCGCCATAGCGAAGCGAGTGACCGAATCCATGACCATGAGGACGCTTGCGCCCTGATCGCGAAAATACTCGGCGACAGCCAGAGCCAGGAAACAGGCGCGCACTCGAATGGGCGCCGGACTGTCCGAGGTGGCTACGACGACCACCGATTTGCGCATGCCCTCCGGCCCCAACTCGTGCTCCAGAAAAGCGCGCACCTCGCGATTGCGCTCTCCGATCAGTGCGATCACGCTGACGTCCGCCGAACTCTGCCGCGACATGGCGCCGAGCAGCGTGCTCTTGCCCACGCCGCTGCCACCGAAGATGCCGATTCTCTGGCCCCGGCCGCAGGGCAGCATGCCGTCGATGGCGCGAATACCGGTGACGAGCGGCTCGGTGATGTGTTCCCGTTGGAGAGGATTCGGAGGAAGGTGGTACAAATCGTAGAAATCCGCAACGTCCGGCTCGCCGCCGGAATCGATCGGCCGGCCGAAGCCATCGAGCACGCGGCCCAACAGCGCCGGGCCTACTCCCACGCGGGCCTGATCGGCGCGGGCGATAATAGCGTCTCCAAGCTTCAGGCCGTCAATCTCTTCGAGCGCCATGGAGAGAACATTCCCGTTGCGAAAGCCGATCACCTGGGTACGAATGGTCCGCCCGCTTGACGTGAGGATCTCGCAGAAGTCCCCAATGGCCGCGGCGGGCCCCCGGGATTCGATGAGCAACCCGACGAGCTCAATGACCTGGCCGGACCAAACGAATGGATCGAGCTGCTCGAGACGCGCCAGATAAGGCTCAAGATTGATGCCGGGTTGGGTCATTTCGTTAGAGGCGGTCAACCAGACCTCGCTCGATCTCTCTTAAGTGAGTATCTATGGAGGCATCCAGGTTGCCGCGCGACATTTCGAAGACCGTCGCGCCGGGCTCTTGCGCCGGATCCTCGATGACCTCTACTTTTGCGGCCATACCCATCCGGTCGACTTCGGAACGGAGCACGGACGCCTGACTGGGATGCATGCGCACGCGGCAGCGCTCCTGCGACTGCAGTTTCTGGAGGGCAGCGCGAAGCAGGCCTTCAATGGCGGCGGGATCCACGCTGAGTTCCCGCCTCAGAACCCGGCGGGCGATGGCGATCGAGAGCCGCACGGCCTCCGCTTCCGCCTGGCGCTGTAACAGAGAGCGGTATTGGTCCAATTCGGCGATGCTTTGCGCCAGCCGATTGACGGCGATGCGAACTTCTTGTTCGGCCTGCGATTTGCCGGCAGCTTCGCCCTCGCGGAAACCGGTTTCACGAGCCGCGCGCTCCCGCTCCACCATCACCGCTTCGATCTCGGCAATCCGCCTGTCGAGCGGATGAATGCCTTCCATCTGCAGGGCCGGTTTGAGCCCCGTGGCCCCGGGTTCGATTGTGGTTCGCCTGCGGTCCACGGTCTCGCCCGTCAGCGACACCGAGCGCCAGGCGAACGGTCGAGACCGATCGGCCGGGGTTCCGATGACTAACCTAGACGCCATAGCTCTCGCAGCCTCGGCTGACGCCCCACACCGCATCTGACTGCAATCGCGCCCTCATTTAGCTGGTTTCATTGAGCCAGCTACGCACAACGTGGGCAGCCAGCGCGGGATCCTTGCTGATGTTCTCACGGAAGCGCTTCAGCAACGCCTCGGTTCTATACGCAGACTCGCTGAGCGTCCCGGCATTCAGTTGCGCTTGCACCTTTGCATCCAGCTCAGCCTGGGCGCGGCGCTGCTCTTCGATCTGGGTCTCCAACATTTCCTGCGCTGAGGGCAAGGCCGGCTGCGTCTCGGCCCTGGGCTCGTTTTTGCGGCCAAACATTCTACCGATCAGGCGCCGGACCAGAGACAGGACAAAACCCGCCGCGAGTGTTACGCCGATGAGAATCCAGCGATTGTCGAGATAGCGCGCGAGCCACGGGGGCAGATTGACGGCGTTGGCGGCCGGTTTCGGAAGCGCCGTGGCCGACGGAGGTTCGAGGTTCAGGGTGGATTCAAAAGGAAGGCTCTCGACGATGAGCTGGTCTCCCCGCTCGGTTGAAAAGCCGGTGGCCGCTGCTACCAGATCGCGTATGGATTTCAGCTTCTCGGCCGAGGGCTGCTCGATGACGCGATGTAATTTGTTCCCCTGCCCCTCCCAGCGCACATTCTGGTCCAGCAACACGGCCAGGGACATCTTCTTCACTGTGCCCTCCGGCATCTTCGTGTGGCGCACGGTGCGGCTGGATTGATAGGCGATGCTCTCGGTGCGGCGCGAAGTGCCGGCAAGAGCGGTGGCTGGTTTGGTAGGGGGGCGGGGCAAGTTGGAGGCCGTGCCCGGAATTCCCGCGGCTCCGCCCGTGCTGCTGGTATCTTCCGATTTCTGTGAGCTGACCATTACGGAGCGGTTCGGGTCGAAAATCTCGTCGCTTTGCTCGCCGCTGGTAAAGTCGCACTCTACCGAAGCGCCCACGCGGAACTTGTCCGCACCCAGCAGTGGCTCGAGGGTGGAGCTGATCTTGGCGACCAGGTCTCGCTCGACGCTCTGCCGAATTTCGAGGAGCCGGTCGCCGGATTCGGTGCCGTCGGCGGATGGCTGGGCCCGCGGACGGCTGAGGAGATGGCCTTGCACGTCCAGCACGGAAACGGATTCGGGTCCGAGACCCTCCACGGCGCTAGCCACCAGGTGCTCGATGGCCGTCACGTTTTGCGGAACCAGTTGAGCGCCGGGCCTGAGGCGCACCACGACGCTCGCCTTGGCGGGCTGCCGCGCTTCCAGATACACAGACTCCTTTGGGAACGTGACATGAACCCGCGCCTGCTCGATCTCGGCGAGCGACATGACCGTACGTTCCAACTCGCCCTCGAGTGCTCGCCGGTAATTGATGTGTTCGACGAACTCAGTGGCTCCGAAATTGGTCTTATCGAACAACTCAAATCCGATCCGGCCGCTCTTGGGAAGGCCCGCGGACGCCATCTCGAGACGCATCTCGGACACTTTGGCCGAGGGCACGAGAACGGTCGAGCCGTTTTCAGCCAGCCGGTACTCTACCCCGCTTTCTTTGAGTTTCTGGACGACGGCCCCTGCGTCTTCAGAGGCTAGGGTGGTGTACAGCGGGCGGAAATCACTCTCTCGTCTCCAGCGGGCAAATGAGAACAATCCGGCGCCTACGGCGATCGCTGCCAGCACGATGGTCGCGCGCTGGGACATCGTGAGATTTGTATAGAGTTTCTTGAACTGGTCCATTGCGGATACCGGGCGCAGCTACATCTGCATCTGCATGATCTGCTGATAGGCCTGGACGACTTTGTTACGAACCTGCAAGCCCAACTCGAAGGCCAGGTCGGCACGTTGGGTAGCCATCATGGCGGTATGAAGCTCTTCGCCTTCGCCGGAGAGAAAGCGCTCCACGGACTGAGCGGCTAGATTGCCTTTCTGCTCGACGGAGTTGATGGCGCCTTCGAGCACGCCCCGGAACTCGCCAGGGGCACTCTGGCCGCCAGGAAGCTGGATGGTGCGCGCGATACTCTGAACAGATGCCGGAGCCGCAATGGGAGAAATGGGAATGGACATAGGGTTATCACCGTTAACGGAGCAGATCGATGGATCGCTGAATCATGTCTTTCACCGCGGAAATGGCGGCGACGTTCGCCTGATAGCCGCGAGTCGCGCCCATCAGATCGACCATGTCTTCGGCCGGATTGATGCGCGGGAAGGCGACATAACCATCTTTGTCTGCGTCGGGGTGACCGGGCAGATAGCGGCGCTCGGGCTCGCGGTCGTCCACCACAACTTCAGAGACCCCCACGCCTTCCGGACGCCCAAGCTGCGACTCGAACACCGAAGCAAACGGCGACTCGGCCGGCTGGGCGCTGAAAACCGCATCTTTGCGGCGATAGGGTCCGCCCTCGGGAGTTCGGGTGGTCTCCGCGTTGGCCAGATTCTCCACCAGCAGTTCAGCGCGAGTGCGCTGCGCCGACATGCCGGAAGCACTAACTGACAGCAGCGAAAACAGGCTCATCCGTTCTTTCCTTCCTCGATGGCGGCTTTAACGGAGCGGATCTGGTCGCGCAGCAGGTTGCTGGCAATGTTAAACCGCAGATCGTTTTCCGCAAGCAGCCGCGCTTCCCGGTCGATGCTAACGTTGTTGCCATCGTTTCGAACCGCCAGGCCGCTCGCCTCGACGACGTGGGGAGCAAAGCCGGCGGCAGCGTTCAGAAACTCGGTCTGGAAATCGATGTCACGGGTCTTGTACCCCGGGGTGTCTGCATTCGCAATGTTGGACGCGACGAGCTTCTGGCGCGCGCTCAGCAGATCCATGTAATGTTCGAGTTTGCCTGCCAGGGGATCCAGCATGGACTCTTGTTGATGCAAATGGCCTGCCACCCGGGAAATGCCTTGGAGGCAGCAGCGGGTTAACGAACGGGAGTGTTACGGATTCGACGAAGTCAGTGGTTTGACGGCGTCAGCGTGTCAGCCATCCAGCTTCCATGTCTGGACCAGAGACGCACGGTGGTAATAGCCGAGAGCCGCGGAGACTTGCTCCAGATCGTCGCGGGTCCGCGCGCGAGCGGACCGCGCCACCTGAAGCGCCCATTGCAGAAGCTCATCGACCTGCTGCACCAGCTCGGCCGGTGGGGGCGCATCCGGCGGCAAGGCGGCCAGAACCTCTTCCACGTGCCGCCGGTAATCGGCCAGAGGCGTCTGGATATCGTCGAAAGTTTCCGATGCGACGGCTTGTCTGAGCCGTGCGGCCTCGAGATGCAAAGTATCGCTGCTCATTGCGGCGCCTCGAGTCCTCAGAATTGCGATGTTCTCGGCATATACATGGACTGGAACAAGCCCGTGAAGTAGGAAAGCTGCTGCTCGATCTGGGCAATCGCCGCATCCGCGGCGGCCATCTTGGCTTGCAGGGAAGTTTGCAGCTGGCTGATCCGGTCTTGCTGATCGGAGATTCGTTGATTTTCGTTTGTGATCTGGTCGGAGGTCGATTGGATCGCCGTCTTCAGGCTCCCCGTCGTGGGATCCTCGATGCCGGTCATCAGATTGGTCGCGGTCTGCAGAAAGCCGCCGCTACTGGGGCTCCCCAGAAAAGATACGAGATCGCTCATCGTGGCGCCACTGGCGCCGGCCAGCGCGGTGGCATCGAAGCTCAGATGGCCCGTCGTGTCGAAACTGAGCCCCAGGTCGTTGAGCGAGGTGACGCTGCCGGTCCCGCCTGAATAATTGGCCAAGCTGTGCAACGACTGTTCTAAGTCGAAAACGATGCTTTGGCCGTTGAGCGGACCTGCGTTTTGGCCGTAGCTCTTACTTAGTTCATCCACACTGCCATTGAACGCAGAGACAAAGGCCGTCAGCGCATTAACCACGGACGAAGCGCTCTGAAACACGGTCACCGTGCTCGTGCCGGCTTTCAGCAGATTCACGGTCACGCCCGGAGCCACGGTCACGGTGCGTGAGTTGCTCGAAATGGGCGTGGCCGGCGCGCCATTCACCTGGTACTGCGCCAGTGCTCCCGTGGTCAGTGGAGGGGAATTCAGCAGGCTGGAGGAGCCACCCTTTTCGACGAGATCGATGGACACGTTGCCGAGTGTAGTGCTTTGCAGCGAGAGCCGGTAGTCGGGCGCCGTGGGCGGGCCCATATTGACGATGGTGGCCCGCACGCCCGCGCCGGCATTGGCATTGATGGCGTCGGCAAGCGCGTTCAGGTTGTTCGCTGCCGAAATGGGTGTCTGCACACCATTGACAGTGAGCGTAAAGTTCGAAGCGGCGCTGATGTTCTGAGTGGCCGGGTCGGTCACCGTGAGGAGGCCGTCGGCGCTGATAGAATTCGAAAATGAGCCGGGATCGGTCACCTTGACCGTATACGTGCCCGGCGATGCGCTCGCGCCGACGCTGGCGTTGAGCACGGTATTGTCCGATACGGAGGAAGAAACCAGGCTCTGACTGGCGGAACTCAGATTCGAGATGGTCGACTGCAGCACTGAGAACTGAGTGTCTAGAGCATTCAGGGCGGAGGACTGGCTGGTGAGCTGCGACTGCTGAGTCTGGAGCAACTGCAAAGGGAGCGAAGCCAGGCCCAACGAGCGGTTGAGGGCGTTTTGGAGGCTGGCCGAGTAGTTGCTCAAACCGGTGGATACAGGGCTGGCGATGTCACTGCTAAGACTTGGGACAAGCGTAGGGGACCCGTTGAACCCGCCGATCGAACTACCCATTTGTTACCTCCAGTTAACAACAAGGCAGGCTGAGCCGCGCGCTACGGCCCAGCCTACCGTACTGCCAGGTCGGACGATTAGCCCTTCAGGAGAGCCAGGACCGCCTGGGGCATGGCATTCGCCTGCACGAGAGCTGCCACAGAGGCCTGCGCCAAAACTTGCGACTTACTCAAGTTCGCGGCCTCGGCAGCCACATCGGCGTCGCGGATGGACGACTGAGCTCCGGAGAAGCTGGCGATCTGCGACTGGGCAAGTTGGATGGCATAATTCAAGCTGTTTTCACCGGTACCAACTTTACCTTGAACCAGGCCGAGCGCCCCGACCGCGGCATTAATCGCGGTGATGGCGTTCAGTGCGTTGCCAGTAGAGGTTGCCGAAGTGGTCGGAGCGCTGACAGCCTGGGCGCCAGCGGCTGTGTTGAACAGACTGCCCGCGCCGGAGGAGTCGGCGGTAGCCAAAGTGAATGTCTTCGCGCTCTCCAGTGCGATGTGCGTCGCATCGGTCTGCACAGCGAAAACGCCGCTGTTCGCCAATGCCGTATTGACCGCGGTAAGGGTATGGCCGATGGTGTCCCCGTTCGCGTTAGTAAGGTTTATGGCATAATTGGTGCCGCCCGCCGAGACGGTCAACGTCTGCGTTTCGCCAGCTCCGAAGGTGACCCACGCGCCCGGAACAGTCTGATAGTTGCCGCCGTTGAGGAGCGAAGTCGCGGTTGTCACCGGTTCGGTGCCCCCAGTCAGGTTAGTATCCACAACCGAAACCTGGAGGACGCTGCCGCCAGTGAATTGCAGTTTGCCATTGGCGCCGATTTGCGCGGCGATACCGGATATGCCGGCACCCGTGATTGCCGAGTTGAGATCGCTCACGAATTGGGCGCCGGTCTCGCCGCCGGCACTCGCGGCCACAGACACGGATTTGGTCTGGATTGCGCCCGACGCGTCCGCGTACTGAATCGTGAAGTCCGTGCTCCCGACTCCTGCCGTCTTGTTGAACAGCGCGTTCGAGTCATTCAGGTTAGCGACGAGGTTGTTGGTGAAGTCTGTACCGCCGCCAATGACGGAAGTGCTGCCCAGCCCGAGCGAAGCCGCATCCACGGCGCTTGCTGTCCCGCTCAGATCCACGGTGACCTGCGTGGAACCGGCCTGATTGCTGGTGCGGCCGCCGCCGATGTACACACTCAGATTGGCATTGAAGGTGCCACCTAAGTTCAGGTTGATGTTGCTCGCCTGCCGCGTGATTTCCCCAATGAGTTTCTGGTACTCAGTGTTTAGCGTGCTGCGGTCGCCAGTGAAGGTTCCGGAAGCGGATTCGGCGGCCAGAGTCTTCATGCGGTCCAGCATGTGCGAAATGTTATTGACACCGCCATCGACAATTTGCAACTGGGTGAGGCCGTTGCTCGCGTTCTGGACACCTTGCGTCAGCTCAGCAATGTCGGCGCGGTACTGGTTGGCGACGGCCAATCCGGCGGCGTCGTCTCCAGAGGAGTTGATACGGAAACCGGAGGTCAGGCGTTGGATCGTCTGGCTTTCAAAAACCTGGTTGGTGCTCAAGTTCTCCTGGGCCATCAACGAGGTTACGTTGGTTTGGATTGAAATCGACATAGAGAAAGATCCTAGTGGCGATACATCCCGAAAGCTTCGGGCCTGGGTTCTCCGTGTTTTCTCAGATGCCCAAGGTACCGCGTTCAAGACCCTTATCGCCTCCTCCTCAGGTGTATTTCCGATTTTTTCGGAAGAATTTTTCCGGCAGGTTCTCGGTGGAACGCCGCATTGACTAAGAGCAGTTGACGTTAGTGAGGGAGGCGACTATCCCGGCTGCAACTCCAGTTTGGACGAATGGGCCTCGCGCCACCGCGAGGGCTGGCTGCTAACCAAATGCATCATTGCCAGCGGCGCGCCGCACGCCGGAAAATGAGGTTAGCAATGAGGGCTAACATTGACTTTGGTGCGCTTCAACTCACCGCCGAGCTGTTCTCGGTACTTCTGGTAGCGCCGAAGAGATAACGGGGCCCCATCCATTTCCAATGCCCGAACAAGAAACCATGGTGGAATCTCAAGTTGGCACTGAAGCCAGCCGCGAACTGGCGCGCCGCTCTGTCCCGGGCGGTGTAGCCTACCTCATCTTACTGGTCGTCCTGGTATCCGCAACCTCGTACTTGCGGGACTTTCCCAGAGTCTTCCTCGCATTCGGCTTCCTGATGTTGTTATGCGCCACGGCGCGGATGTTGTTCGGGACGGTCCTGGCGCGGCAACGTGACGACCGCGCCGATTGGCGCCGTTCCTCGTTCCTGATCGGCACGTATGGCTGCGCTCTGGTTTGGACGGTCTTCTGTTGCACCACGGCGTCCCTTTACGGGGGCGGGGCAGCATTCCTGCTGGTTCTGACGATTACCGCAGTGATCGCGAGCGGCGAAGCCGTGGCTCTCTCGCCGGATCTGAACACGGCGCGCTTCTATCTCACCCTCCTGCTGGCCCCGATCACCGTGTGGGGCGTCGTTGAGGGCGGATCGACCGGATACGCCATCTCCGCGATTATGGGCTTGTACCTGGCCTGCTTACTGCTGCAGGTCCGGCAACAATCGTTCTGGTTTCTCACCAGCGTAACGACCCGGGACATGCTCAATGGGAAGGCAGTCGAGCTGGCGCATGCCATGGAGGAAGTGGAGAGAACCAAGAAAGAGGCGGAACAGGCTTCGCGCGCCAAGAGCGAGTTTCTTGCCGCCATGAGCCACGAAATCCGCACGCCGATGAACGGTGTCGTCGGGATGACGGATCTGCTGCTGGGGACGGAGCTGACGGCCGAGCAGCGCGATTTCGTCAACACCATTCGCCAGTCCGGCGACGCACTTCTGACGGTGATCAACGACATCTTAGACTTCTCCAAGATTGAAGCCGGCAAACTCAGCATCGAGGTGGTCGACTTCGACTTGCGCACGGTGGTGGAGGAGACGACCGCGCTGCTAGCCGAGCAAGCGCAGCGTAAGGGCCTGGAACTCGGGTGCTTGATCGGGCCGGAAGTGCCAACGCGCGTAGCCGGTGACCCTGGACGGCTGCGCCAGATCCTGTTGAATCTGCTGGGCAATGCCGTCAAGTTTACGCGCAAGGGAGAGATTTTGGTGCGCGTCGAGTGTTCGGCGCAAGACCGCAAGTCTACGACGCTGCGGTTTTCGGTGACCGACACTGGGCCGGGTATTCCGCGTGAAGCGCAGCAACGCCTGTTTCAACCATTCAGCCAGGCCGATGCTTCGATCGCGCGCCAGCACGGAGGCACCGGGCTGGGGCTCACGATTTGCAGGCGCCTGGTGGAACTGATGAGCGGGCAAATCGGTTTCGAGAGCTTGGTGAACCGCGGCTCGACATTCTGGTTCACTCTGCCGGTCGGGATCTGCAGCCGGGGCACCGAAGAACACTCGCTCGATCTCCGGCAGGTGCGAATCCTGGTGGTGGACGATAATTCCACCAACCGTAGGATTTTGGAGTCGCAGCTGAGCAAGCTGGGGATGAACGTCAAGTGCGTTGCCAACGGTCCCGCAGCATTGACGGTGCTGATCTCGGCGCTCGAACAGGGCCAGGCCTATCACGCGGCCATAGTCGATCACGACATGCCGGACATGGACGGGGTCATGCTGGCTCGCGCCGTGCGATCGCATCAGGGCTTGAACGACTTGGTCATGATCCTGCTGAGTTCGCATGTACAGCGCGTCCCGGTGGAGAATCTCCAGGAGACGGGATTTGCCGCGTGCATTCTCAAACCGGCGCGGCTGGATCAACTACGCGACTGTCTGACCAAAGCACTGCGGCACGCTCCAGCGCTGGCGCCTGCGGCGAGAGCCCCGGAGACCCAGGCGGTGCGCGGACGGCTGCTGCTCGCCGAAGACAACGCCGTGAACCAAAAAGTATCCCAGCGCATTCTGGAAAAGCTGGGGTATTACGTGGACACGGTTTTCAACGGAGCAGAAGCCGTGGAGAAGTTTCAGCGGGGCCTCTACGACGCGGTGCTGATGGACTGTCAAATGCCTGAAATGGACGGTTACGCGGCCACCGGCGAGATCCGCCGGCTGGAAGGTGCGGACGAGCACACGATCATCATTGCGATGACCGCAAGCGCCATGACCGGCGATCGCGAGAAATGCCTGGCGGCGGGCATGGATGATTACGTTACCAAGCCCGTTCGATCGGAGGAGCTGCAGCAGGTTCTACAACGAAACCTAAAGAAAACTGCAGAAGAACGGATGACCGTGCCGTCGGAGACGGCCGTGAGGCTCGCAGGCGATACGGAACTGGGGGTGCGGTTGCGCGAGCTGGAGAGCGAAATTGGCCCAGGGGCCATGGAAGAACTGATCCACGATTTCCTGGCTGACACCTCGCGAACCCTTCAGATACTGGAGGACGCGGTGCGTCATTCGGATGCCAAAAGCGCCCTGCGCGTAATCCGTTCACTATTGGATTCCAGTGCCAACCTGGGCGCGGTGCAGCTCGTCGAGGTATGTTCCCATCTGGAAGCGGCGATGCCGAAGAGCTCCACCGAGGGCTGCGCTCAGTTACTGTCCCAGCTCATGGATACGTACCAGTCTGTGGTCAACGAGCTCGACGAAATGTATCCTGCATTCCGTTTAAGAGAAAAGTCAGCCGAACCGCCCTTTCCGGTTTCGGCCGGATAGTCGCGTTCTAAGCAGTTGGGTATCGAGTTCAAGAACTGTTGTCGTTAAGAGACATGCGGCTCACGTCCTCGCTCAGGAAAACATTCGCGGCAAACGCATTCCTGGCCACTCTGGCTTTCAACCTGGTTCCGGATGCGCTGGGCCAATCCAGAGTGTTGGAGCGCGCCAGCGAGATCCGTGCTCTTTCTCCGCAAGAGGCCGATCGCGGACTGCCCGTCCGGTTGCGAGCGGTGGTGACCTACTATGACGCCGCGCAGACCGATCTGTTTGTCCAGGACGCGACGGCGGGGATCTACGTGGAGCTCAAGGGTTCTGCCGACAAACCGGCAGGCTTGGAGCAAGGGCAGGCAATCGAATTGACCGCGGTCACCGCTTCGGGCGACTTTGCTCCTGAGCTTGTCAAACCGCGGATCCGGATACTGGGGCCGGGCGTATTGCCGGTTCCGCGCAAAGTGTCAATTGAGCAGATTTCCTCAGGCGGCCAGGACAGTCAATGGGTGGAGGGCGAGGGCGTCGTTCATGGCGCAGCCATTGATAACAAGCTCCTGGTCCTGGGCGTTTTCATGGGGGGCCGCCGGATACAGGTCAGGATTCTGAAGTTCCCGCCCGCGGCCGTTGAGGGACTGGTCGGATCACGGCTGCGTTTTCGGGGCGCCTGCGGCGCCACCTTTAACCACAAGCGGCAACTGACCGGTTTACTGACTTATGTCCAGGACTTCAAAGACGTCCAGGTGGAAGATACCGCCCAAACGGGGATGGTCCAGATTCCGTTACAGCGTGCCGACAGCCTTCTTCGCTTTACACCCAATGCAACCTCGGATCAGCGGATAAAGGTAGGGGGGGTGGTGACCTTCCAGCAATTGGGGCATACGCTGTTCATTCGTGATGGCCACCAGCACTTGATGGTCTATTCGCCGCAGATGCTTGCCGTGACGCCGGGAGACGTGGTCGAAGTGCTGGGCTTTCCCGCCCTAGGTGAGTACGCACCGGTTCTGCAGGACGCGATTTTCCAGCGAGTGGGTTCAGAACCGGCACCGAAGCCGGTTCGCGCGACCGCTGAGCAGTTACTCAAGGGCGATCTGGATGCCGGGCTGGTGGAGATCGAAGGCAAGGTGCAGACGCGCACCTCAACCGCAAAGGGCGAGTTGTTTGCGTTGAAGTCCGGCAACCACATCTTCCATGCACAGATCGAGGAACTGGCTCAGGATCCCCGGGTTGCTTCACTGACAGAAGGCAGTGAGTTGAGAGTTGCCGGCATCTGCATGATCAAGACCGGTGGAGGAGACAATGAGCCACAGTCCTTTCACCTGCTGATCCGCTCGCCCGAAGATATTGTGGTGCTGCACCGCGCTCCAGTGTGGACGTTCACGCGCATGCTGTGGTCCCTGAGCCTGGTGGCACTGGTCGCACTGGCGGCCATCGGCTGGGTTCTGCTGCTCCGCCGCCAGGTACGGGCGCAAACCGCTCTGCTGGAAGGAAAGAACCGCGATCTGGCGGTGGCCCTCGCCGCCGCCAATGAAGCGACGCAACTCAAAAGCGAGTTCCTGGCGAATATGAGTCACGAGATCCGCACACCCATGAACGGAATTCTGGGCATGACCGACCTGGTTCTGGAGTCGGAACTCACACCGGAGCAGCGCGAGCACCTAAGCGTTGCCAGAGAATCCGCGGAGTCCCTGCTCGCCCTGCTCAATGATGTGCTGGATCTGTCCAATATCGAAGCGGGATACCTGGCCTTGCGTCCGGTCGGATTCTCGTTACGCCGATGTGTGACCGAGGCAGTGGCGACAACTCTTCCGAATGCCGAGCAGAAGGGCGTGGCCGTTCGCTCGGACATCATGGCGGACGTTCCGGACGGACTCGTGGGCGATACGACGCGGCTTCGCCAAGTGCTTCTCAATCTGTTGAGCAATGCGGTCAAGTTTACCGAGGCCGGTTCAATCGAAGTCAAAGTCCGGGCTCGGGACCGCCGCGATCAGTACGTTGCGTTAGAGTTTTCGGTCTCTGACTCGGGCGTCGGCATTCCAGCGGACAAGATGGATTTGATCTTTGAAGCCTTCCGACAGGCGGATGGTTCCAATACGCGAAAGTACGGCGGCACCGGCCTCGGCTTGACCATCTCGTCGCGCCTGATCGCCCTGATGGGCGGACGCATCTGGGCAGAGAGCGTACCCGCCAAGGGCAGTGTGTTTCACTTTACCGCTGAGTTTCCCGTGGGTGCGTATATGCCGGAGCAGCCGAGGGTGGCCAATCCGGCGAGAACACGGCAGCCCGTGAGCGCAGATCCGCGGGCGTTACGCATCTTGCTGGCCGAAGACAACCCCATCAGTCAGAAGATCACCGCCAAGCTGCTAGAAAGCAAGGGCCACCGTGTGACCGCCGTAATGAACGGCCGCGAGGTGCTGTCACTTCTGGCTCGTGACGAATTTGACGTAGTGCTGATGGACATTCAGATGCCGCTCATGGATGGTCTGCAGTGCGCGGTGGAGATTCGAAGCCGGGAACAAAAGACCGGCGGACGCATTCCCATCGTCGCGATCACAGGTCACACGTCCAATGGCTACGAGCGGCGATACTCGCAGTGCGGTATGGATGAATACGTAGTGAAACCGTTGCGTCCCAAGGAACTGTTTCACGCCATCGACGTCTCATTAAGCTCGCGGGCGGTGGAAACTCGACACTAATTGCTCCCGTCAGAACGCTCTGAATAGCAGAACGGCTGCAAACCCTAACGCTGCTCCGAGGCCCGAACCCGCCAGCACATCGCTCATGAAATGCATCCCCAGCAAGACGCGTGAGACGGCGACGCTGGAGGCGCAAAACAACAGCACCGGAAAAGCAGCGGGATAGAAGGTCCCCAGTGAGACGGCAACCGCGAACGCGGTGATGGAGTGTCCGGAGGGAAACGAGAACTGATCGGGAGGCAAGAGGTTGGCCCAAGCATGCGGCTCCAGCGCGCACGGCCGCCTTCGCCCTACGGCTCGCTTGAGAATCTTAAAGGTGCAGATTCCGGCCAGCACCGCCATAGCGGCAGCACCGATTGCCTGCTGGCGGGCGGGATCGTGCGAGGCCAGGACCGCGATCCCGCAGCACCACCACAACCAGCCGTCGCCCGCCCGGGAGGCCGCCAGCATCCAGGCGCGAATCCATCGCGGGGGCCGCCACCGGTTGAGGTGATGCATCAGAAAGTAATCCGGGGCTGAGAGGCTCGATCGCGAGAGTGTCACAGACCAGCCTCCTCATAGCCGAGGACCGCCGGCTGCCGCGGCGCGCATGTCCCGCCGCGGGCCCATCGGTGAACGAACGCGAACTCCCGGAATGCATTCGCCAGGGTGATTAGAGGAACGGCGAACGCCAGCGGCAATAACGATAAGGTCCACGGTCTCTCACGCATCATCTCAGAGCCAAGCTTCAAAACCGCTCGTGTGAGTTTCCAGTAGCTGCCCGATTCGCCATGAAGCGACGCCTGCCCACGCCGCAAACGTTCCATAAACTCACTCTTTGTGCGTGCCCCCGGCACCTGCGTGTACGTGTGGCCCAACGCGGCTGTGGTGTGGGCGTCGCTCCCGCCCACAACGGCTTTCCTCTGGCGTAGCGCGAGGTCTGCAGCCCGCCGGTTGCAGAGCGCCGGTATTTGTCCGTTCAGGGCTTCAACCCCCGGAAAGTGCCGGGAGAACAGCTCGAAGTCGGATTCGGTGCGGCGGCCCGTCAGGCTCGAATACACGTGATTGATGGTGAAGAAGATCTGCTGTTCGTCGAGATAAGCGATCAGCGAAAGCAGATCCTCGCGCCGGCGCTGGACTTCGATGTGGTGACGCTCCTGAATGTCGTACACGCCGATGTGCATCTCCGTTCCACTCGGCGAGGTGGCGCTGACCTCTTCGCTCAAGAAGAAGTCGGGGTACCGCCGCAGGCATTCCCCGGCATCGATGGAATCGTGGTCGGTGACGGTGACCAGATCCATGCCGCGGTGTTTCAAAGTCTGGTAGACGGTGCGAGGATCGCTGTAGCTCTCCCGGCAAATCCGTCGGAGCAAGGGTACTGTGCACATACCGGAATGAAGGGTATGGACGTGCAAATCGCATCGCATACCCCTGTCATAGCGGAATCCATGTTGCGGTTTGATTACGTGTTGAAGACATTCTTGAAAAAAAATGTTTGAAACAGGACGGTACAGTTCTGGGACCCCAGGAATGCGGCTACCTGTGCGGGCGCGGCCGGGCAGGCCGAATCGGGTCCGCGCCCTGCTTAGATGTTGGGTTCCAGGTGATGCCGGACGTCCACTCCTTTTACCAGGAAAAGGGTGTCTTCGGCGATATTCGTCGCGTGATCGGCAATCCGCTCCAGGTGCCGTGCGACCAGGATCAGATCCAGTGCCTGCGGGATGACGGCAGGGTCCTTTTGCATGAAAGACACAAGCTCATTGTGAATCGAGTCACGAAGACGATCGACCTCGTCATCGGAAAGCAGCACGCTGCGGGCCAACTCCGGCTCGCGCTTGACAAAGGCGTCCAGGCTCTTGCGGACCATGGATTCCACGGTGTGCGCCATCTGCGGTATATCGATGAACGGCTTGACGGGGGGCCGGTGCATCAGGGCGATGGACCGTTCCACGATGTTGACGGCCAGGTCGCCCATGCGCTCCAGATCCGTGTTGATCTTGATCGCGGCCGTCAGCAACCGCAGGTCCTTGGCCATGGGCTGTTGCAGAGCCAGAAGACGAACGGCCAACTCGTCAATTTCCACCTCCAGGTGATTGATCCGGTCTTCGTTCCGGAGCACCTGGCGAGCCATTTCTTCGCTTCGTTCCACCAGCGCGAGCACGCTGTGGTGGATGGCTGATTCGACGAGGCTGCCCATTTCGAGCAGCCGCCCCTGCAATTCTTCCAGTTCTTCGATAAAGTGACGCAACGTTTCCTCAGCTATCCAAAGCGGCCCGTGATGTAATCTTCGGTTTCTTTCTTGGCAGGATTCTTAAAGATGGTTTCGGTCTTGTCGAATTCAATCAGTTTGCCCAAAAGAAAGAATCCCGTATCGTCTGCGATGCGGGCCGCCTGCTGCATATTGTGCGTGACAATGACAATCGTGCAGTTCTCCTTCAAATGAAAGACCAACTCTTCGATTTTGGCCGTAGCGATCGGGTCCAGAGCTGAACTAGGCTCGTCCAACAATAGTACTTCGGGATCGACGGCTAATCCCCGCGCGATACAGAGCCTCTGCTGCTGCCCTCCGGATAAGTCGTAAGCGGATTTGTGGAGCTTATCCTTGACCTCGTCCCAAAGCGCTGCTCTGCGCAGACTGTGCTCCACCGCCTCTTTCAAGTGGGCGCTGCCTTTCAAGCCGTTTACGCGCAATCCGTAGGCCACGTTGTCGAAGATCGACTTCGGAAACGGGTTAGGCTTCTGAAACACCATTCCCACGCGGCGGCGCAAGCGGGACACGTCCATAGCTAAGGCATCCTCGTTGTCGAGCAGAACCTCGCCCGACACGCGAGCGCCGCGCACGGTCTCATGCATTCGATTCAAGACCCGCAGGAATGTGGACTTTCCGCACCCGGAAGGGCCGATCAGCGCAGTGATGCGATTGGCCGCGATCTCCAACTCAACGTGATGCAAAGCCTGAAAGGCTCCGTAAAAAAAGTTGAGGCGCGAAATCTTGAGCTTTGGTTCGACACGTCCTGGCGCGGTCGCGCCTGGATTCGGTGCTGGCGGCCCGGCGGCGGTGGAGTGTTGTAGTGTGCCCATCATCCTAGTCTTAGTTCCGGGGAGCTCCAGGCGACAGCACCAGCCGCGCACCGACGTTCAGCAGAAGCATCAGCGCGAGCAAAACCAGTCCGGCGGCCCAAGCCTGGCGGTGCCAGTCGGCGTAGGGCGAGATGGCGTACTTATATATCATCAGCGGCAAGGCCGAAGTCGGCTGGCTCAAGCTGGTGCTCCAGTAGTCGTTGCCAAGACTGGTAAATAAAAGCGGCGCGGACTCGCCAGCGATGCGAGCGATTCCGAGAATCATGCCCGTAGCCACTCCCCGCACGGCGGCGGGCACTACGACCGTGGCGATGGCCCTCCATTTGTTCGCGCCCAGCGCCAGCGCACCTTCGCGCAGGGTTTGCGGTACGGCACGAAGAAACTGCTCGGTGGTGCGGATGGTGGTTGGAATCAGAATCACGCTCAGCGCTACACTGCCGGCAAATGCGGAAAAGTGGTGCATGGGCCGCACAACGATCGCGTAAGCAAACAGACCCATGACGATGGACGGTACGCCGTTCAACAGATCTGCGGTATAGCGAACAAAAAATGGAAATGCACCGCTTCCAAATTCAGCCAGGTAGATGCCGCCTAAGAAGCCAATGGGAAGGCCGATCAACGAAGCGATGAGCACAATCTGAGCGCTGCCTATTATGGCATTCGCCATGCCGCCACCGGTTTCGCCTGGCGGCTTGGGAAGATGGGTAAAGAAGGCCAGATTCAGCGATCTTCCGCCATTCCAGATAAGAAAGCCCAGGATCCAGAAGAGGAAGCACACGGTGGCCAACGCGCAAGCAGCCGTAAGACCGAACATGAGCCCGTTGACGAAATTTCTCCACCGATGCGGAGTCATGGATGCGTGGTCCCCCTCCGCGTTGTAGCCAAGACCATCAAGCGCGCGAATCCGTTGATGATGATGGTCAGCAGGAAAAGCACAAGCCCCAGCTCGACCAGCGCGCTAAGGTGAAGGTCCTCGGTTGCTTCCGTAAATTCATTCGCGATTACGGCAGGGATCGTATAGCCGGTAGCGAAAAGCGATTTCACAATCTGGGGTGTGTTGCCGATGACCATGGTCACAGCCATGGTTTCGCCCAAAGCCCGCGCCAATGCCAGGAAGACTGACCCGATGATTCCCAGGCGCGCATAGGGAACCACTACCTGCCAGGTGGACTCCCAGCGCGTAGCTCCCACGGCCAATGCTGCCTCACGCTGCTCATTGGGTACGGCCAGAAGCGACTCGCGCGAGATGGAGATGACGAACGGCACGACCATGATGGCCAGGATCACTCCGGCGGCCAGAAAGCCGACACCGTATGACGGCCCCTGGAAGATTGGAAGGAAGCCCAGTGTGCGGTTCAGGAATGGTTGGATCGGGTCGCGAAGAAGAGGAACCAGCGCGAACATCGCCAGCACCCCATAAATCACGCTGGGCACAGCGGCCAGCAGCTCGATGATGAAGGTGAGGCTATCAGAAATACGAGGCGGAGCGAGCTCCGAAAGAAAGATCGCGGCGCCCACGCCCAGCGGCACCGAGATCAGCAAGGCCACGGCCGACGTCACCACGGTGCCATAGATGAAAGGCAAAGCGCCGAACTGGCCGGCTACCGGGTCCCACTTGCTGGTGAAAAAGAAATGCCAGCCAAACTTGTGGCGGGCCTCCGCCGAACTGCCGAAAAGCTCGGTCACCAGCAGCGCTGCGATCACAAGGATGGCCGCCGCAAAGATCAGCGTGACGAGATGGGCGACCTCATCTCCATTTCTCAGGCGGTCCAGGAACGCTGGTCTAAAGTCTTCCTCGGTCTGGGGTTCCAAGAGCGCCACCGTCTCCGCCATACTAATGAATCTGGGCGATGGCCTGGGTTTCCTTCTTGACTACTTCGGGAGGAAGCGGCGCATACGAAAGCGCCTCGGTCATCTTCTGTCCGTCCGTGAGCATCCACTTTAGAACGCCGGTGATCGCCGTGCGCTTGTCCGAGTCACTAATGGTGCTGGGTATCAGCAGCCAGGTGAAACTGGAGATGGGGTATGCGCTCTTGCCGGGTGGATTTGTAATCGACACCCGAAAATCGTCAGGCATGGTCTTCGCGGCATCCGCAGCAGCCGCGGTAACGCTCGCCACGCTCGCCTTCACAAAAGCGCCGGAGGAATTCCTCACCTGGCCGTAAGCCATCTTGTTCTGCACGGCATAGATCAACTCGATGTACCCAAGTGAATACGGCGTTTGTTGCACCAACCCAGCCACACCCTCATTGCCCTTGCCCCCGAGACCTACAGGCCAGCTCACCGCCGTTGCCTTGCCCACCTTGGTCTTCCATGCCTCGCTGATTTTGGAAAGATAGTCGGTCCACACATATGTGGTTCCGCTGCCGTCGGACCGGTGCACAACCACGATGTCGTTGTCCGGCAGTTTCACACCAGGATTGGCGCTCACCAGCTCGCTGGCATTCCACTTTTTCACGGTTCCAAGAAAGATTCCGGCTAGGGCTTCGGGGGTGAACTTCAGTTCCTGCGAGATGCCAGGGAGATTGTAAGTCGGAACGTCCGCTCCCAGTACCGTTGGAAAATGCAGGATCTTGACTTTGGCTTGGCCGAGCTGTTCATCCGTCATCGGGCCATCAGAAGCGCCGAAGTCCACCGTCCCAGCCAGAAGTTGGCGGATGCCGCCACCCGATCCGATCGACTGATAATTGATCTGGATGTCCGGGTGGCTCTTGTGGTACTCATCAAACCACTTGGCGTAAATGGGATACGGAAATGTCGCGCCGGCGCCGTTGATCAGGAGCGCGCCGGCGGCATTTACTACCATTGGGGATGTTGGCGCCCATTCGTAAGCCACCAGACTCAAAGCCAGAACGACTCCGGCAACAAGGCAGTTTCGTTTGGTCATGTCTCTACCTCCATTGTGCGATTTGCGATTTACGTCTTTGTTACGATTACGTTAAGAATTGATCACATTCCGAGGTGCTTACGGCGTCTTCAGAGGCAGCGGAGGAAGCGCGGCTGCGGGTGCGGAGCCAGGCAACAGGTAGCGCAGGTTGAGAAACACCATGCTGGTGTGAGCATCTTTCGGCGCGCCCGTGGCTACGAACCAGGGGTCGCGCTGCACGTATGAATACTGAAGCATCAACTGCAAGGCGCCGTACTTGGGATCTCTCCAGAATGTCTGGGTAAGTCCGATTGTCGGCTCGTGAATCGACCTGTTCTGGCTGTTGGGAGAACCGCTATAACCATAACCGACGAACACCGGCTTGGCGCCGCTGGCGTCCACTGCGTAGTTTCGCCGGATAAACGTTCCGCCGTAATATGCGTACAGCAGCGTACGCTTTACCGAGTATTCGAATCCATCCACTGTGGAACCGGCGTGTATGGGGGACAAAGTTCCGTCAGGCCGGACAATCAGGTCCGGAGCCAGGCCGAAGATCCAGCGGCCGCCGCCATCGCTCCAGTAGTTATTGCTCAAGACGCGGAACCCCTTGGCCAGCTCGAAATTGACATTTGCGGAACCGCCAAACCCGTTCGCGGTGTCATGCGTATGTACGAGAGGATCGTAAACCCGGAATGTGCGGAACACACCGGCGAGTTCGAGATGGGCCCGGGAACTTGGATCAAGAGCGAGTTTGGCGATGATGTCCGGGTGTGCGTTAGGCGCCGAAAGCGTTGTGTTGCCATTGTTCAACTGGCTGGCATAGGGCGTGGAGTACGCAGCGGGCAACGTGATCAGGCCGCCTCCACCCGAACCGCCGATGTACTGTTCGGGATTCTCCAGCGACACCCCCATAGCAACCTTGTCACTGGGGTGGACGATGAACCGGAACTGCGGATTACGGCTCCATACCAAACCGTTCTGGTAATTCACGTCGATATCTTGGGAGTAGAACAGGTCGCCGGGCAGCGCCGAAAGACCTTTGCGGTTGGGCGTCAGCATGCTCCAGGACTGGCCGCCAAAAAACTCCACCTTGTCCTTTCGCACGTCCACCCAATACAGCCGCAGCCGCAGGCTGTCGCTGTTGCTGGTAACGGCGCCATTGCCAGGGAGGAATCCGAGGAAGTCCGATTCCATGTAACCCAGCACACTCGCACCCTTAACGTTGGCATCCACACGGATGCCGAGCCGCGAGTTCTGGGCGCTCAGACGAAATTCGCTGACGTTGCCATTGACTGCACTGTTATACGGAACGCTGCCGAAGTTGGTGCCGATACCGCTGCCGGGATTTGTCGACCGGGCAACGGCCGTGAAGTCCATGAAGCCGACGGGTGTAATCGTGGCAGAGCCGATGTGGATTTGCAGTGGTGACTCCGGCATCATGGTCTGCTGGGGCGCCGCTGCGGCAGCGGGCATGGGGAATACCAGCGGCTGGACGGCTGGAGCAACTGGCACGATCGGGGTAGTGCTTGCGACTTGCCCAAGCTGCGGAACGCCCGGAGTGCCGGCCTGCGGATGAGTGGTCAATGCGGCATCTTCCGCCGCAGCCTGTCTGGTTGCGATCAGTTTCTGCAGCGCGGCTCGTAGTTCCTCAATTTGCCGTTGTTGATCTGCAAGCTGGATTTTGAGCTGATTGACCTCCTGGCTCGTGTCGGCCGCCGGCTGGCCTCCCTGTTTATCGGCTGCTAGCACCGGAATGGCGCCGGCGATCAGAAACAGAATCTGGGTCAAACAGAGATACGGTTTTCTAGTCATGAGTTGATTCCTGTTGAAGTGGATTTTCGCAGCGGTGGAGAAACCGCAACAAGCGGACGCAAACTGCATATTGTCTGATTGAACGGTCTAGGATAGCTTCGAGAATGTTATGGCTTGATGAAACAACTATTACGAATTGATTAATTCGCGTTGCATGATGGCAACGTGATGCTGAAGACCGAACCTCTGCCGAGCTCGCTGGCAACCGTGATTCTTCCGTTCATGCGTTCCAGGACGTGCTTGACGATAGAAAGCCCCAGGCCCGTTCCGCCCACGGCTCTAGAATGGGCTTTGTCCACCCGGTAAAACCTCTCGAAGATGCGCGACAGATCATCGGAAGGAATTCCGATTCCAGTGTCGGCTACGGTGATCCGTACCTGGCCATCGGTTGCGCGCATGACTTCGACACGTACTTGCCCGGACGGCCGGTTGAATTTGATGGCATTATCCAGCAGGTTGACGAGCGCCTGTTCCAGCCGGATTTTGGACCCCACCACGTACACGTCTTCCACCGGGCTGCAAATAATCTGGACCTCCCTTACTCTCGCCTCGGATTCCACGGTGTGCAGCGCGCTTTCGAGGACGCTGGGAATCGAGAGGCGTTCTTGCTCCGCGGACTTGCCTGACTCCAGTTCCGACAGCACCAGGAGGTCGGACGCGATGTTGTTCAGTCGGGCAGCCTGAGCCTTGATGATCTCGAGGAATTTCCGATTGTTGGCGGGGTCCTCCAGCGCGCCTTCGAGCAGCGTCTCCGCATAGCCGCGAATGGCCGTCAGAGGAGTACGCAGCTCATGAGACACATTGGCGACAAAATCCTTCCGTACGCGTTCCAGCCGCTCGAGGTCCGTGATGTCGTGCAACACGGCGATCGCGCCCCGGCGAGAGGATGCCGACAGAGGAGCGGCCTGCACCTCGAACGAACGGCCCTCCGCAGCCGAAAGAGCCAGCCGCTGCTTGCGCGGCTTATCTGCGATCAGCACCTCCGAGAGCATGTCGAGCAGGCCGGCGTCGCGCACCACCTCCAGGAGCGGCGTGCGCTCGCGAATGGCTCCGGAGACGCCGATCACGCGCGCGAAGGACTCATTGCAAAAGATGATGCGCATCTCCTGGTCGACCGCGAGCACGCCTTCGACCATGCTGGAGAGGATTGCCTCCCGCCGGGCGGACTCCAGGCTCAAACGCTCGAGGGAGTCGCGCAACTGTGCCGCCATGCGGTTTAGCGAGCGAGCCAGCGCGCCGAGTTCATCATCCGTGCCGGGCTTGATGTCCTGCGCCGCTCTGGTTTCCACCAGATGTTCCGCGAACGACTGTAACTGGCTAACGCGCCCCGCGAACCGCTCCGAAAAGAAGTAGGCAATCACCATCGCTGCGCAAAGGGCGATCAACGACGCTCCCATCAACCACCAGCGCACTCCGGCGACCGCCGAGTTCAATTCCTCAAGCGGTACTGCCATGCGAAGGACGAACCCCGCGGCGCCGCGGTAAGGGAAACTCACGGCCACATAGCAAAGGTCGCGGTCCAGGGTTGCGCTATGCCGGATGGCGACGCCGACCTGGCCTGCGTACGCCTGACGAATTTCAGGCCGGTTGCCATGGTTCTCCATGGTCTCGGGATCGTGCTCAGAATCGGCCAGCACCGCGCCTCCTGGATCGATCACGGTAACGCGCGCTTCTGCGCGTCGCGACACATCCTTGGCCCATGCCTCGAGGCGTTCAGGCACCGCATCCGGGACCTCTTCTCGCAGGATGCGCGCCTCGGAGCTTAACTGGCGTTGCACAGATTGCGTTTCGCGGCTAGCGATGTAGCTGGTGAGAAGAAAGTCCAGGCCCAACAGCGTGGCGGCAATCAGAAAGAAGGCGCTGACGAGCAGTTTGCGGAACAGAGGACTGTGGAAGACTGGAAGGCGTTTGGATCTCACGGATATAGCCGCAACTCAGCCCGACGTGAGGTGCGCCGAGCCCGCTGGCATTTTACCACCCCGCCTGCCAAGTCAGGCACAACGCTAGATTCCGCTGTTGTGTCGGGTGGTCTCAGGCCTGCGCAGCGACTGGATCGATTTCGTTCGAAGCCTGGTCGGCATTGAAACTGTATCCGAACCCCCGCACGGAGCAGATCAATTGAGGCTTTGCCGGCGCCGTTTCCAGCTTTTTCCGCAGCCTTAAGATATAGACATCCACGCTGCGGTCGATGATCGCGCGGTTGTTACCCCAGATGGCATTCAGCAGTTGCTCGCGGCTGAACACGATGCCGGGCCGGCTCATGAGGAATTCCAGCAAGCGGAACTCCGTCGCAGTGAGCGGCACTCGCTGTCCGTTGTGGCGAACCTGACGTTTGCTTCGATCCAACTCCAGCGCACCAGACCGCAAAGAGCTGGCGCCCATTTCAGCGGCAGGACGCAACTGGACTTTGACGCGCGTG
Source organism: Terriglobia bacterium (assembly GCA_020073305.1). Taxonomy (GTDB): domain Bacteria; phylum Acidobacteriota; class Terriglobia; order Bryobacterales; family Bryobacteraceae; genus QHXW01. The sequence continues at coordinate 8,866 of JAIQFK010000035.1, read as the reverse complement.
ATCAATTCCCGGATGGAGAAAGGCTTCACCACATAATCGTTGGCCCCTATTTCCAAACCCGTGATGCGATCGGCCTCGGTGCCGCGCGCGGTGATGAAGACGATAGGAGTCGCCGCTAACTCGGCATGGTTTCGCAGGCGCGTGCAGATTTCCAGACCGCTGGAGTCAGGGAGCATAATATCGAGCAGGAGCAGATCAGGCCGTTCTTTCGAACAGAACTCGATAGCCCCTTTTCCGGTCTTGGACCCAACAAAGCCGAAGCCCGCCTTTTCCAGGTTGTACTTCAAGAGCTCGTACAGGTCCAGGTCATCCTCAATGAGCATGATCTTCTTCATACGCAGCCCGAATATTATCGCTGGGATCGTTACAGGGAGATTACAGGTTTGTGAAGAGGTGGCTGCAAACGTGTAAACCCGTATTCGCCACGGTAGGCGCAGGCCAGCGCAATGAAAGCTTCATGGGGGCTTCATGGTACCGCAACCAGCGGTCTGCTAACGTGCCGATATCTCACAACTGTGCCCGCCATTCAGCCTGCGGAGCGATTCGCAGGCTTCTTTTTTGGGGAACGCCAGTGGGCGCGCCAACGCTCCCAGTCTTCGGTGGTGGCCTTGACCATTTCGGCGGAGGCTTCATGTAACCACAGATGGGGGCGCTTCTTGAGATCTCTTAGAAGGGCTTTCGCTGCTCGGCGGGCGCCAAGATGTACGTTGGCGGTCTCGAACCCCATGGAGTACAGGAGGCGCGCTTCATCGCGCTCCTTAGGCATCGACGCCAGTTCCACACGCGAGCAGTCGGGCGCCAAGCGCCGTACGATCCAACCTCCCTTCATGCGGACGAACGGGTCCACCGATCGGACGGCGTGATCCAGGATCTCCTGGTAGCGCGGACGCTGGGTTCTGGCGCCGCCGGCCCAGACACAGGCTGACGGAGCCAGGGCTTTGGCCTCGCGCGCAATCTTGCCCCCCGGGCACTCTGCAATCGCCACGTAGCGCTCTCTACCCAGACTTCCGAGTCCCGCTACCCGGTGCACAACACGGTAACTCAAACCGCGCTGCGGCAGCATTTTCTCAATCGCCTTTTGTGCGCTCGCGGGGAAACCCTTCTCAGTGGGCAGAGCGTCGAGCTTTGCCCAGAACTGCTGCGGATTGCGCAATACGCCTGTCATCATGGAGCGCAGCCAGGGATGGTGTTCCTCGAGTACGAAAGCGGCGCCCCCACTGGAGAGCCCTCTCTCGTAACCGTCCAGGATGGCGTCGCAGGCGTCCTTGGTTCCGAGGCTCAGATGTTCGCCCTTGATGGCCAGGTGCGCACTGGCCGCCAGCCGGACAAGGTCGACAGTGTAGGGAAGTTCGCAGGCCTCGTCAAAGTCGTTGATGCCCCACACCAATCTGCCTTCCACGTCCCGCCAGGTGCCGAAATTCTCCACGTGCAGGTCGCCCACGGCTAGCACCTCCGGCGCCCGAGTGAGCTGCGAACACACTTCCGGCCAGAGTTGCATCCAGCGGTAGAACGTTGCGCGGAGGAAGCAAAACAGGTCCGCAGCCATGTCTCGGTGTTTCTGTTCGAGGTCGGTCTCGATCAGGCGGATGTGCTCCCTCAGCCACTCTTCATACTGCGCTGTCGCTTTAGCGATCTTCACGTTGCCCGCCCTGGTTTCCGGACGAAACGTGCCAGGTAGTTCGCCCACCAGTTTTCCTGGCCCGCAGCCGCAAATGTCTGGAACCAGTAACTGCGCAGCGCCCGTTTCTTGACTGCCATGCGGCGCTCCAGGAATTTCGAGACGGCGGGCTGGTTTTGCGCCACCAGTTTCCGGGTTGTCACGCAATCATTGATCTCACCCAGAAGATCCTGAATGTTGCGGAGTAACTTCAGGCGCTCTTCGAGTCCCGGACCGTAACACGGCTGAAACAGTTCGAGTGTGTAGCGAAATCGTTTGGACTTGAGCCGGAATTTGTGCAAAGACTCGGGGGTGGATTCGGCCGCAAAGAGCGCGCGGCCCGCCCGAAAGTATGTGCGGGCCAGCTGCGGCAGTTTCCGGGAGGCATTCTCCTCTGCGCTTTTGGAACCGTTCCAGACGAGCCGGCCGTGCTTTGCCATGGTTAGAGCCCCAGCCTCGAACCCCATTTGCGGGACAGATCGCGCTCGCCCCATCGGTCGAAGGAGGCCATCAATTTGCCCTGGATCTCTTTTCGTTCGCGAAGCAATTGCGTCGGCAGCGCCGAATTCGCCTTCACTCCCGCCTGTTTCATCAAGTCCAGCGCGATATCGCGGTTCCGGATTTCGCCCGAGAGTTCCATGATTCTGCCCAAGCGCCGGTGAATTTTTTTAGTGTGGCCCGGGAAAAACTGATGAAAAATCTGGAGACACTGTTCGAAACGCCGGATAGCCACGCGAAGATCGTGGATGGAATCAGCATCCCGAAATCGGGCAGCGCGATTCATGCGAAACGCCAGCCTTCGCAGCAGAGTGGAAGCTCGCTCGCGCGCGTACTGCTGCATCATGACTTCACCCTGCTCAGGACCAGATCGCGGCCATAGACTTCGCGAAACGCTTCGGCGGAACGTTCGGCCGCCCACTGCTCGAGGTCGGTATCACTCTTCGAACCGAGCTTCAATGTCACCTGCCCATCCCGAACCAGGCACTCCAGGCTTTCCACTCTTTCGGCGTGGCTACGATCCAGATTGTCGGCGATGCGCAGCAGCGGAGTCAGCAAGATCAGAGCTCGCCGCTCCTCGCTATTCAATGCTTCCAGCGCAACGTGGTCGGTCACCGGCATGGCCTTGCGGTGGAACCGGCACAGATTGGCGATCAACTCCCGTTCGCGGTCGGTGAATCCTGGCAGGTCGGAGTTTGCCACCAGATAGTACGAATGCTTATGATGCCGAGACTCGCTGACGTAGTGCCCAACATCGTGAAGGTACGCCGATGCCTCCAGCAGCTTGCCGATGTGCGGCGCCAGGCCGTGGAGTGATTGTAGAGAAGTGAACAGTGTGTTCGCCAGGCTGGCCACTTTGCGGGCGTGGGGCAACGCAACGCCGTACCGCCGGGCCATGGTTTCCACCATCTGCCGCTGATCGCGATCCAACTCGGAGAGCTCGCGCCCCACACCGCGGGCGGCGAGGTCGGCGATGATCCCGTCGCGCAAACCCGCAGCCGAATAGTAGAGCGAGGGCAGTTGCAAGTCCTGCAGGAAGCGGTGGAGCACGGCCACCCCGGCGATGATGATTTCTGCTCGTTTGGGTCCGATCCCGGTAATCTTGCGGCGCTCTTCCAGGCCGTAACCGCTGAGTTCCTCGTACAACTGCCGGATCTGGGCAGCCGAAGCGCGAAGCCGGTCGGTCTTATCCACCTTGGCTTGTGACACGCGGTTGATAGCACTCACCACGGCCGAGGCGGTGCCCGAGGTGGCAATCACCCGATCCCACTGTCTCCGGCCGATCCGCCGCATGGCCGAAGCCAGTTTTTCTTCGATGTAATCCTGCATGCGGTGGAGTTCGGCCTCGATGGGAGGATCGCTCTTCAGAAACACCTCGGTCAAGCGAACCGCACCCAGTGGCTTCGACACCGCCTCTCTCATTCGGCCTCCATCGCTATAAATGACCTCGGCGCTTCCGCCGCCTACGTCGATAATCAGCAGGCGCTGCTTGCTATGAGGCCAGCGGCTTTGCACTCCCAAGTGGATGAGTCGCGACTCCTCCTGGCCGGAAATGATCTCGACCGGCGCCGCAATGGCTTCCGAAGCTTTGGCCAGGAACTCTTCTTGGTTACTGGCGTCGCGTACGGCACTGGTAGCGACGGCCCGCACGCCGATGACCTCCAGTTTTCGATACTGCTGCGCCATCGTGCCGAGGACCTTGCAAACCAGGCCGATCGCCTCAGGACTCACTTTTCCCGTCCGGAATACGCTCTCGCCCAAGCGGGTAACCTCCCGTTCGGAGGCCAGAATCCTTGCCGGACTTCCCGGCGTGACTTCCGCCGCCTCCATGCGGAGAGAATTGCTCCCAATATCAATTGCAGCGTAGCGAGGCATATAAGGCTATAATGATTTTCGCTCACTCCCCCGTATGCCACTCTTAGCACCGAATCGCTTCCGAGGAAAACTCATTGTAGTCGAAGGCATAGATGGTTCAGGAAAGTCCACTCAGGTGTCACTGTTGAGTCACTGGCTCCGATCCCAGGGATTCGCGGTCGCATTCAGTGAATGGAACTCTTCTCCTTTAGTCCGGGAAACCACGCGCCGCGGCAAGAAGAAGGAGATGTTCACGCCCACGACTTTCAGCCTGATTCACGCCACAGACTTCGCCGATCGCATGGAGCGCTACATTGTGCCGCTCATGAAAGCTGGCGCCATCGTCTGCGCTGACCGGTATGCATACACGGCGTTCGCACGCGATGTGGCGCGCGGCGTCAGCCGGCGGTGGGTGCGAAATCTCTACCGGTTTGCGACCCGGCCGAACCTGAGCTTCTACTTTCGCGTGCCGCTGGATGTCGCCGTCGGGCGCATCTTGGGGGGCCGCGACGCGATCAAATATTATGAGGCCGGCATGGACCTGGGACTGAGCCGTGACGTGGAAGAGAGCTTTCGTATCTTCCAAGGCCGGATCCTCGATGAGTACGAAGCCATGGCGCACGAAGTCGGGTTTCATATCATCGACGCCACGCTGTCCATTGAAAAGCAGCAGCAGCAGATGCGGGAAATCGTAGTTCGCGAGCTGGGTGAGAGTCTGAAAAATGGCGTGCTCCGAATTGCGCCAGGAGAGGCACATGCAGCAGAAACAACCCCTTCAGTTCTATAGCGAGCCGCTCCCCGCCGTGGACCCCGAGGAATTGCACGGCAAACTGATTGTCATCGAGGGTCCTGACGCCGTAGGCCGTACCACTCAGGTGGCCCGGCTCCGGCAATGGCTCGAGCAGGAGGGGCACGCCGTATTGGATACCGGGATGGCGCGCGGCGCGCTGGCTGGCAAAGGCATCAAGCAGGCCAAAGATGGGAACACTCTCGGCCCCATCACCATGACGTTGTATTACACCACTGATTTTGCGGACCGGCTGGAGAACGAGATCGTGCCCGCGCTCCGTGCCGGCTTTGTTGTGCTGACGGACCGCTACATTTTCTCGATCATTGCGCGCGCCATTGCCCGAGGTGAGGACCGCCGTTGGATCGACCAGGTGACGGGATTCGGCCTGGTGCCGCACGCCGTCTACTATCTGCGCGCCGAGGTTAAGGACCTGGTGTCGCGTGTCGTGCTGGGCCGGGGCGCGTTTGACTATTGGGAGAGCGGCATGGACATGCGCTTCGGCAACAACATGTTCGACAGCTTTGTCCGGTACCAGACGCGGCTAATCCGTGCTCTCGACGGAATGGCCAAGACATACGATTTCGTCACCGTGGACGCCGACCGGCCGCCCGACCTCATCTTCCAGGATCTGCAGCGGCACATCTCGAACCTGGAAATCAAAAGGTTGCGCGACACACCGCGTATCAACGGAGCGGACCGCACGCGGGTGTCGGACAGCGCGAAGCGGCCGCGGAAGAAGTAATCCTTTGCGCGTTTACATTCTGCGGCATGGCATTGCTGAAGATGCGCCTCCCGGCGGCTCCGATGCGGCGCGCGCCTTGACGCCGGAGGGGAAACAGAAGCTGCGCACCGTGCTCGAGCGAGCGCGCGTGGCTGGCGTTCGCCCTTCCGCTATTCTCACCAGCCCTTTGAAGCGAGCGGTGCAAACGGCCGAGATCGCTCGAGCCGTGCTGGGCGTCAAGCGGAAACTGATCACCACCAACCTGCTGGCCCCCATGAGCACCCCGCAGCGAGTCTGGGGAGAGATCCGCGCGCAGCGCGCCGAGCGAGTGTTGATCGCCGGTCACGAGCCGCTGCTCAGTCAAGCCGTGGCGTTTCTGCTCGGATGCCCTGCATTGCAACTCGATCTGAAGAAGGGTGCGCTGGTCAGTGTTGAGGTCGACACCGGCGAATCGGAGCCGCACGGAATCCTAAAGTGGGTTCTAACGGCCAAATCGGCGGGCGATTGATTACACGTGTAACACGCTGAATTCAAGCGGATTGGACAGCGCATGCGCGGCTGTTGTCTTTCTTCGATCTAATTAGGTAAACTTGACGCGTATGAGCGAACCGTCCCCCGAAGCACTGCGCCAGTTTGAGCTCGCTAAGCACGAGCTTCAACTGGCACTGATGTTTGCCAAGGTCTCGTCCACCGCGTACTCCCAAGGGAAACTCCAGCACGCGTGGGACGCTCGCTCAAAAGCTGAAGCCGTCCGTGCTCGCGCCGTGGCGCAATTGGTAGGAGCCGTTTCCATCGAGAATAAAGCGATTGAGTCGATGCTGGGTGAGGTCCAGGAGGCGCTGGCTGATCTTCCGTCCTCGACCGAGCCGTATTTGTGGACGCGGACCGCCGTGCGCCGTTCTGCTGTTTGACTTCTCACTTTCCCTTGAATAGAAAAACCAGGTCGATCACGAGAATAATTACGATCATCAGTTCCAGAACGAAGCCGCGCGCAGCTCGAAATTCGTCCACCATGAACTGGTAGAGCTCGCCGGCCGTACGCAGCTTCTCATCCACCAGGTGCCGGTAGTCGTTCACCCCGATCTTGGTTGCCGCCAATTGATAGGCCCGGGCGTAGAACATGTCGCTCAGGAACTTGATGGCGTTGTCGGCGCGTTCGCTAAGTTCCGTGATATCGAGCCTTAGGGTATTCAGCCGCGTGGCTTCCGCCGCCAACTTCCACCGCGAAAAGAATCCGCCGCCGCGCTCGAGCGAATCATAGGCGCGTTTCAACACGCGCGTGAAGACCTCGTCGTAACGCCTGTATTCCAGCAACTGCGTGTTGGCGTATTCGAGAAGCTGCTCGGTAGCCGCTGCCCCTTCGGCTGTGTCGTAGATGAAGCCGGCCATCCAGCCGACGACCAGCAAGTCCGACGGATAGTACGACATGCTGGAACCCAACAACTCTCGTTCTTCCGCTGGGGAGAGAGGATTCAACTCGCCGCGGACGATTTGCGCGATGGCCGTCCCATGTTCCGCCAGCAGCTCAGCAGCCGGGAGGACTTTCCCGTTCGCTCCCGTCACCTCACGCACGTGCACGGTGTAGTAGACCTCGTCCAGCCACTCGGGATAGGCCTTGCTCACGGCCTCTGTGAGCTTGCCCAGTCGCCGGCGCACAATCTGATTTGCCTTCTGTTCGAGCTCCGGCGCTTCAATCCAGCGGTTCGAGAGCGTAACCAGTTCTTGCCACCCCGCCTCGAAGGGAAGTTCTAATTCGAGGCTGACGACGCCGTAGTCGAAGTACTTCAATCGGCCCTCGAACGACTCTCCGGTGGAAAGCGAAAGGCTTTCGCAAGGCTCGACCACCGGCGGATGCTCAAAACGCACGTAGACAGGCGCAGGCAATTTGAATTCGGGCTTGCGAACCGGCGGAGTGGCTCCCAGCAGGCTGCGCAGAGTCTGCAAATCAAGCTCGTCCGCAACGTCATAGAGGAGCAAAGCGTGAAAAGAGCCTCGGCACTCATGCATCCCTGCCAGCTTACCTTTGATTGGTCGTGCGCTGCACCTTGGCTATCGGAGGGTCTGTGGCTCTTCTGTCGTTAGCTTTTCAAGTTGTCCGGGTTTTATTAACACAACACATGTCCGGTCGATTGTTTTAGGCGGCGTGAGCCGCCTTGGTTTTGGGTTTGGTCTTTGAAGCCGAACCCGTGGCCGGCGCGGTGGGAAAGTGGGAATCTCGCGCCGTTGGCGAGATTTCCAAGGGAGTGAGGGAGACGGTGGGAACCGTCTTTTGGTTTCCACCGTCTTCCACGCTCCCGCCTTTTCCACCGCGCTGTTGTCTGGTTGCGGCGCGCAGCGCTGCACCATTCCCGTCAAATCGGCCCACCAGATGGGGGCCGTAGCAAATCGTCACCGTTCCGTCCAGATGATCATGCACCACCACCGTCTGCCCCGCCAGACTGTGCCTCCAGCGGCACTTCTCGATCTGCCACCAGCGGTCCCCAATCGCCACGGTGTTGTCTTGCGCCACCACCCGCTCGGTCTGGATCGAAAACACTAGGTCCAGATCCTTCCTTCCACAGCGCCGAAATGCGGTTCCGCGTAGCTCGGCCGGCTGCGCGAACTGGTGATTGAACTCGGCCTAGTACTCCCGCAGAAAACGGTTCGCCTCTGCCAAACTGCCGATGCCTGCCAGACGCAACTCCTGCGGCAGCCGGTTCTGCCAGGTCCCAAAGGTCCGCTCGCATCGCCCGCGCGCCTGCGGCGAGTAGGCCGGAATCATCTGCATCCCCAGCTCGCGCATGGCCCTCCCCACTTGCGTCAGCCGGTGATGGTCCACCCGCTCCCCAGCTTTAGGCGTGTGGAAGAAATGGCTGCCGCGATCGCTGTACAGCGCGCAGAATAATCCCTGCTTCTCCACCACCTCCCGCAAGGCGGCCATCACCGTGCGCGTGGATTCCTCCTCCACCAGTTGCGCATAGTAGATCTCGCTAGTGGCATCATCCAGGATCACGATCAGGTCGTAATAACGGTCATCCTGAAACCAGCGATGCTTGCTGCCGTCGATGTGCAGCAGCATGCCCGCCATGGGACGCCGCGGCCGCCTTCTCCGGTGCGGCCCTCGCCTCTTTCGCCGGGCTACTAGTCCGGCCCCTTGCAGCGCCTGCTTCGCCCAGCTGTAGCTCAGTCGAAGGCTGTGCTCGTCTCTCAGCTTTTCGTGAAAGTGCCGCACGCTCAGGTCGAAGTACCGCTCTTGATACAGCGCCAGCACCTTTTCCGCCGTCTCCATCGGCACGCGATGGATGCTCCTTTTCCCGCGCCGCTGATCGAACAGCCCGGTGTAGCCATACTCCTGATACGCCTGCCG
>JAIQFK010000011.1 GCA_020073305.1 Terriglobia bacterium | reverse complement strand
CAGGCCGGCCTGGCCCAACTGGTACAGCTCGGCCAGACTCTCTCCGCCTGGTCGGAGGAAATCGTGGGCATGTGGCGCTTCACTCGCAACAACGGCATCACCGAAGGTTTTCACAACAAAATGGAGCTCATCAACCGCCAGGCCTACGGCTTTCGTAATTTCCAAAATTATAGACTTCGCGTGAAGGTGTTATGTTCTTAGAAATCAGTTTGGGATCGGGATTTGCCCCCGTTGTTGGCGTAGAGCCGCTGGCGTTCGGAGAGAAATAGTTTGGCTCCTCAGGTAGGACTCGAACCTACAACCCTTCGGTTAACAGCCGAATGCTCTACCATTGAGCTACTGAGGAGCAAGGCTTAGCAAGTTTTTCTATTACACCAAAGCGGTTTGCGCAGTGTCAAACCGGCGCGGCCTCGCGCGGGGCACGCGCGTACTCGAGGAACAGCTCCAGGCCCCGGTACTCGGCCGCGCCCAGCTCGCAAACGATATGCCGCGTTAAATACTGCCGCGCCAGTTCATCCGAAATTCCGCGCGAGCCCGCTTCCATGCGGATGATCTCGTCCAGACGGTCACGGCCAAACTGGTAGGACGCATGGAAGATTGCTTCCACATCCGGAGTGATAGCTTCTTTTCGCCCGGCCCAGATGGCGAAGACCATGGGAAGACCCGTCATGTCGGCCCACTCCGCACCCAAGTCGAGCACTCGCTTGCCGATTCTCTCTGGTTCGAGATGCAAGGCGGGATCACCGATGATCAATGCGGCATCCGCCGCGGTCAGCATGCGGGTTAGATCCGGTGCGTGCGGAACCACGCGTGGTTCCGTTCCGTAGCGCCGCGCCAGAATGATGCGGGCGAGAGCGACCGACGTTCGGGAACTGAGGTCACCGGCAAGCGTCTGAATCTCGCGAAAAGGCTTGGAGGAGACCAGCAGGATGCTGCGAACCGGGCCACGCGAAGCGATCCCCAGCCCGCGCACCCTGCCGTAGTCGTTGTGAATCAGCTCGACCGACGGGATGATTCCGATATCCGCCGCACCGCGTGCAACTTCAACGGCGCACTCGGAGGGGATCCGAAAACTCAGATCGACCGCTGCGCGCTGATCGCCGTGAAGCATGCCCCACACCAGCGGCGATGTGTTCAAATAGCTGACCGCGCAAACCTTGACGGGAGAATGGACAGGAGTCAAGTTTCAGTTTAGCAGAGGGATCAGACGTCACCTGCTCGAGCCACGCTAGGTTTGGGCCTCTCGCGCCGAGCGGCGCCGCTTGTAGGAATACATGTCATGGTCGGCTGCGTCCAGCAACTGCCGCAACGGTTCCCCGGCAGCTTCTGCGGCGCCCCAGCTGAACGAGAGTGGGACGGCGCCGATACCCCGGACGCGGAAATTACTCAATCGCCGGCGGACCTCCAGCATCCTTGACCTGACCACCGGCAGGTTCTGATTCCGGAACAGAATGACGAATTCATCACCGCCCCAACGGAACGCCTCATCCTCCTGACGGACTGATGATCGCAACAGATGTCCGATGTTGCGCAGAATTTCATCACCGACCAGATGGCCGTATTGGTCGTTGATGCTTTTGAAGTTATCCATGTCGCAAACAGCTACGACTCCGGTGAATGGCTCGCCACTCTCCATGCTCCGTTCGAGCGCCGACTGGTTCAACAGACCGGTTAGACGATCCAGATCCAAATTCTTCAAGCTGTCCCGCCGCACAGAATCCACTTCGCTCACCAGAGCTTCGATGCGATCGCGCTGGCTTTGGATGAGCATGGCCATGGCGGAAAACGCCAGCAACATCAACAGCGCGAAATCATAGTAGCTGTTGTAGCGGAGATAACGGGGCCACTGCGGCTGTCCGCCTCGATTGTAGATATAGAAAAATACGACGGCATTATGCAGGAATGCGAGGGCGAGACCGAGCAGCGTAAACTTGAAAAGACGGCCGCCGACGCCCAAGCTGCCACGAATCGCAAAGAAGGTGTACAGATAAATGCTACCGAGCACCAGGCCGTGCACCGCCTGGAATCCCTCGAAATTGCTCTGTAGGCCTAACAGATAGATGATCGCGAGAAAGAGCGGAAAGCCAAGCAGCACGCGTAACGTCGATTTCAAAGTGTGCGCGGTTCGGGGCCCGGCTCGCGCCGCAGCTAGCAAGGCCAGCGCAAAAGCAAATTCGAACAGCGCATAAGGGCCCAGCCAGAAGGGCAGCGAACTTAGGAAGTACACCCTCAGGCAAAACAGCGCCAGCACCTGCAGTCCCCAAGCCAGGCCCCAGTAGCCGAAGTAGAGGATGCCCGACTGCAGCCAGAGAAATACAAAGACGACGCAAAAAATGAGCGTGCCCAGCACCTGGACATTTAATGCGACCAGATCCGGAGCCGCGTTCATCTCAGTCTCCTTTGACCGTATGACGCCGGATCTGAACGGCCTTTCCGCTCGACTCGTCCACCTCGACGATGACGGAGTGCAACTCCACCGACCCTTTGGCCGGTTCCATGCGGACCGGCATCGCCGTGAGGAAACGCTCGAGGATCACATCCTTCCGCACGCCAATCACGGAATCATACGGACCGGTCATGCCGACGTCGGTTTGATAGGCGCTCCCGCCCGGAAGGATGCGCGTATCGGCCGTCGGGATATGAGTGTGTGTACCCACCACCGCGGAGACGCGGCCATCCAGATACCAGCCCATCGCCATCTTTTCACTTGTGACTTCCGCGTGAAAATCGACGAATCGCACTTTCGTGTTCGCCAGCCCCGCCAGGATCTCATCGGCCTTGCGGAACGGGCATTCGGTAGCCGGCATGTAGGTCCGGCCTTGCAGGTTGATTACCGCGCAGTCGGCGCCGTTCCGCGCTTTGGTCACAATCACGCCTGCCCCCGGCGCCGTGGCCACATAGTTGGCGGGGCGCAGCAACGCCGGCCGGCGGGTGAAGTAGTCGTAGATCTCCTTCTTGTCCCAGATATGGTTGCCGCTGGTAAGTACATCGAGCCCCATGGCGAACAATTCCTCGGCTACAGTCGGCGTGATCCCGAATCCGCCGGCGGAGTTCTCCGCGTTCGCAATCGCCAGATCGATGCGCTGCGTTTCTTTGATGTCCGCCAGATGATCGGCGACGATGTGCCGCCCTACCGACGAGAAGATATCACCAATGAATAGAATATTCATGCGGCGTCAGCCGGCCGGCGCTCAGAACTTCGACGTCACCGCGCCTTCAGATGCCGACGCCACCAGCGCGCAGTATTTCGCAAACACTCCAGTGGCGTAGCGGGGAGCCGGAGCCTGCCAGCGGGCGAGCCTCTCGCGAATCTTCTCCGGCGGAATCTCCAGATTGATCTCTCGCGCGTCCACATCGATCGAAATCGAGTCGCCCTCTTCTACCGCCGCCATGGGCCCGCCGTTGGCGGCTTCGGGCGCTACGTGCGCCACCATGAATCCGTGCGTGGCGCCGCTGAAACGGCCATCGGTAACCAGAGCCACTGAATCCGACAAACCCACGCCGACGATGGCGCTGGTCACCCCAAGCATTTCGCGCATGCCCGGCCCGCCGCGCGGCCCTTCGTAGCGAATGATCACTACATCGTTCGGCCGGATCTCGCCGCGCGTCACCGCGGACATGGCGTCCTCCTCGCGATTGAACACGCGCGCCGGCCCCCGGTGCTGCTTCTTATCGTGTCCCGCCAGTTTGATCACGCAGCCTTCCGGGGCGAGAGAACCGCGCAGAATGGCGAGGCCCCCGGTGGGTTTCAGCGGCTTGCTGAGAGGACGGATCACCTCTTGACCGGCCGTTTCCCTCGCTTCCGAAGCCTCCTCCGCCAACGTGCGCCCGGTGCAGGTGAGCGCCGAACCGTCGACGTATTTGCCCTCCACCAGGCGCTGCGCGATCACCGGAATGCCACCGGCCTTATCCACATCCACCGCGACGAAGCGGCCGCCCGGCTTCAGGTCCACCAGAATCGGCGTGCGATTGCTGATCCGGTCGAAGTCTTCGATCGCCAGCGGCACTCCGGCTTCGCGCGCAATAGCGATCAAGTGCAGGACAGCGTTCGTCGATCCGCCGGTTGCCGCGACACCGGCAATGGCATTCTCTAGCGCTTTGCGCGTGACGATGTCGCGCGGCCGCCGGTTGTTCTTTACGGCATCCATGATGACTTCGCCACATCGGATGCATACCGCGTTCTTGCGAGGGTCCACCTGCGGAACCGCGGCCGTTCCCATGGGCGAAAGCCCGATCAGCTCCATCACCGTCGCCATGGTGTTGGCCGTAAACTGCCCGCCGCACGCGCCCGCACCGGGGCAGGCATGATTCTCGATTTCGAGCAGCTCCTGATCGCTCATGCGGCCCGCCGCGTTTGCGCCTACGGCTTCAAACACGTCCTGAACCGTGATGTCGTGGCCTTTGTGGCGGCCCGGCAGAATCGAGCCGCCGTAGAGCACGATCCCGGGAATGTTGAGCCGGAGCAGCGCCATGGCTGCGCCGGGGATGGTCTTGTCACAGGCTACCAGCGCCACGATGCCGTCGAACATGTGGCCGCGCGCCACCAGCTCGATCGAATCGGCGATGACCTCGCGGCTGACCAGCGACGTTTTCATGCCCTCGGTGCCCATGGTGATGCCATCACTGATGGCGATGGTGTTGAACTCCATAGGCGTGCCACCGGCGGCGCGCACCCCTTCCTTCACCTTCACCGCCAGCTCCCGGAGGTTGTAGTTGCAGTTCATCGTCTCCGTCCAGGTGTTGGCAATGCCGATGATCGGCTTCTTCAGGTCCGCGTCGGTGAACCCGATCGCTTTGAGATACGAGCGCGCCGGTGCACGATCCCGCCCCTGCGTGATGGTGTAACTGTTCAGTTTCATCGGAATTATTCATCTTACTAAAGACCGCCCGCATGAATAATTCCATAAACGGCGCTCAGGCTGAGCTTGCGGAGGCGCCACGCGGCAACGGAATAGCGCCGCACCCTGGGCGCCGGTGTGCTGGCTGGTTTAAGCGGCCGCCGACGGATTTCGCTGGTAGCTTCCCGGAACCACTCGAAACGGGATAGCGATGCGGTTCCAGCCGTTGATCGCCACCAGCGCCAGCGTCAAGCTGGCCAACTCGGCCTCGGTGAAGTGCTTTCGTACTCGATCGTACAGTTCGTCCGGAACATTGGTCTGCGAGATCAGGGTCAAGGCCTCGGCCCATTCGAGCGCTGCACGTTCCCGCTCGGAATAGAAAGGTGTTTCGCGCCAGGCACTCAGTGCGTAAAGGCGCTGCTCCGTCTCTCCCAGCGCGCGTGCATCCTTAGTATGCATGTCGATGCAGTACGCGCAGCCATTGATTTGTGACGCGCGAGCCTTTACCAGCTCCAGCAGGGGGTGCTCCAGCCCAGACGCGCGCACGCTCTTCTCCAAGCTCAACATCGCCTCGAGGGCTCCCTTCGGGGCGTTCTTCTGATAATCCAGTCTCGGTTGCATGTTTCTGCAGATGATTCCAGCCGCGACCCGGATTCACCGAACACCTGGACCGTGGCGTCCGGCGCGTGGCCGGGATAACATAGCTTCCATGAAACGCCTGCTCATTGTGGTAGCGTGCCTGTTTGTCCTGATTCTCGTTGCGGGCGTGGTAGCCGCTTCGCTGGTTTCCGGCAACAGCAGCCGCGTGCTGGCCTCGTCTCTCTCGGAGACTCTCGGCGTGCCGGTGACCCTGGGCGATACCAAGTTCGACTGGAAACAATGGCTGCTGCTGAAGCCCGCCGTTGAGGTGGACAACATTGTCATCGGCAATCCTCGGGGATTCCACGCTGCGCACTTGTTAGAAGCACAAAAACTCTCGGCGCAGATTGCGTTGCTCCCGTTGCTGCACAAGAACATCGAGGTCCACTCCATCGATATAGACCATCCGCTGATCAACATCGAGAGCAATGCGCAAGGTGTCAGCAACATCGAAGCACTGCTCAAAAAAGCAAACGGAAGGTCCGCTCCCGCCCCTGCGAGTTCGGGTTCCGCGAGCTCCGGCGGCAACCTGGTGGTGGACGCGTTCTCGGTGACCTCCGGCCAGATTACCCTTCTGGATGCGGCGCACGCAGGCGGAAAAATCGACATGAGCGGTATCGACCTCCGCGTCCGTGATTTTGCCCGCGACCAGCCCTGCCGTATCGAGTTCAGCGCCAGGCTGTTTGGCGGCACTTCGCGCGTCAGCTTGACCGGCCAAGCCGGTCCGTTTGGAACAGATGCTCTGCCGCTGAACGGAACGCTGTCCATTGTCATCGCACCCGCGGAGATCCCGCTCGCTCTGCGGCGCGCTCAGTTCGGCAACCTCCTCGTCGCTCCGGGAAAAACGGCGAAAGTCACGCTCGACACGACCCTCCGCGGCGACGTCTATCAGAAGTTGAGCGGTCCGGCCAAGCTGTCTCTCAACGGTATGGTGATCGGAAAGGACGAGCAGCATGTCATCCCCCTGGGCGGGGAATTCCCGCTTACGTTTGCCGTGTCCAAGCTGATGTCAGCGCCCACCTACCACCTCAGCATCGCCAACGCGCAACTGCACCTGGGCAAAGGCGAATGGCTGGGCGGAGCCGACTTGCAGCTGCACGGCACCGCAACCAGTGGACGATCGAGCGGCAAGATACGGAACGTCGACATCAACGAACTGGTGAGCGCCATCACGCCGTCCAGCGGCAAGATCTACGGCGTACTCGAAATTCCGTCGTACTCTTTCGAATTCGCAGGCGCCAATGCCGATCAGGTCCGGACTTCCTTGCACGGCGCCGGCAAACTTTCTGTGACCCAGGGCAGGCTCGCTGCGCTGGATCTTCTGTCCCACATCAAGCAGGCTATCGAACATCCGCAAGAGCTGTTCACAGGACAGAAGGGCGACACGCCATTCACCACGCTCGTGTCGGACATGAATGTGGGCCAGACCAAGCTAAATCTGGATGGCATCCAACTGGATAGCCCAGCGCTTCGGGTCGACGGCAAAGGAATCATCGGTTTCGATCAAGCCATTAACTTCGAACTGGCGGCACACCTCCTGGGCGGCGGCACTTCAGCAATAAACCAGATCGCAACGGGCGGTTCGGCGGGTGGAGGCATTCCCGTCTCCGTCACTGGAACCGTGGAATCCCCCCAAGTGCATCCCAATATCGGTAAAATGGTGAAGAACGTTGGCGAGGAATTGCTGGGTTCGTTCTTTAAGAAAAAAACCAAGTAACCTGGCCGATTCCGTTTCCACCATTCAAACTCAGAGGAGTTCAATAGATACGCCATGCGGAGCTCGAATCATCAGAAAAACGCGACGGTTTCCTTCCAGAGGAGCCGCTTCCGGCGCCTCGCTCTTCCCGCGGCGCTCAGCCTTCTGGCAGTCACATGCGTGAGCGCGCAAGAGAGCGGATATATCAAAGCTCGTGGAAAGCCCGGTGACGCCGGCGTCTTCGTTAACGGCCAATACGTGGGACCGGCCTCCCGCTTTACCGTCCCGGAAAAGTACCCAGCCCCGGCGGGAGAAGTGGAAGTAACATTCAAAGATCCACGCTATGAGGACTTCACCACCAAGGTCACGGTTCGCCCGAAGAAGACCACCAAGCTGCATTACTCCCTGAAGAAGGTAGAGCCCGCTAAGCCGCCATTCGGCCGCTTCCGGCTCGGAGGTGGAGAGGAGGAGTCGTTCGTATCCATCGCCGCGGGCGACACGGGCGCGGTGTACATCAACGACAAATTTTTCGGATATGTGGACGAGTTGAACAATCCGGGAGGCGGCCTCCTCCTCAACCCCGGCACGTACGACCTGCACATCGTGTCTCCAACCTTCGGCGAGATCCGCCAGAAGATCACCATCGAGGCCAACAAGGTCACTGTCGTGCCCCTGCCAAAAAAGGAAACTAAGTAGGCCGGGTGATCCAGCGCGTTCGATTTCCGTTCCTGGCGTTCGCGCTGGCCGCCTCCATAAGTGCCGCCGACTGGCCTCGGTTTCGGGGGCCTAACGGCTCGGGAGTTGCCGACACCGCGGGGCTTCCCGAGAAATTCGGCCCCGACAAAAACGTCGTCTGGAAGACCGGGCTGCCGTTAGGCCACTCCTCTCCCGTGCTCAGCGGCGACCGGATTTTCCTGACGGCCGTCGATGCCGGCAAGCTCTACACTCTCTGCCTCAGCCGCGAGACAGGCCGGATCCTCTGGCGCCGCGAAAGCCCGCGTAGCCGCACCGAAGCGCTGGATCAATTAAACACAGCCGCCTCTCCGACCGCCGCCACCGACGGCAAGAACGTTTATGTCTTCTTCGGTGATTTTGGCCTGATCTCCTACGGCTTCGACGGCAATGAGCGTTGGCGCTTGCCGCTGGGACCGTTCCATAACGTATATGGAATGGGCGCTTCGCCCATCATCGCCGGCGACAAAGTGGTCTTGGTCTGCGATCAGTCCTGGGACTCGTTCGCCATCGCAGTCGGCAAACACGACGGGGTCGTGAAGTGGAAGCGACCCCGGCCCGAAGCTCTCAGCGGCCATTCGACGCCCATTCTTTACCAGCCCGACGGCGGCGTGGCCCAGATCCTCGCGCCTGGCGCATTCCGCATGGATGCGTACTCGCTCGAGACCGGCGAGAGCGTCTGGTGGACGAACGGCCTGCCGTCCGAAATGAAATCAGGCGCCGTCTTGGGTGACGGCCTGATCTACCTCAGCGGGTTCAGCAGCCCGGAAAATGATCCCGGCCGCCAGATCCACATTCCGCCTTTCGAAGACGTGCTGAAATCGCACGACAAAGACAATGACGGGCGCATCTCGCTCGCGGAGGTTCCCGACGAGCGCACAAGAGTCTATTGGAAATTCATTGATCTCGATCAAGATGGTTTCATTACCGCGGCGGAATGGAAGCTCTATACGGCGACCATGACCGCTGAGAATGCCCTCCTCGCCATCCGGCCCGGTGGACGCGACGACACCACAGCCTCCGGCCTCCGGTGGAAATATCAGCGCGCGGTACCGCAATTGCCGACGGCGTTGCTGTATCAGGACGTGCTCTACATGCTCAATGATGCCGGCATCCTCACCACGCTCAATCCCGCCACCGGCGCTGTGCTCAAACAAGGCCGGTTGCGCGGCGTGGCGGGCCGTTACTTCTCGTCTCCCGTCGCGGCTGACGGCAAAGTTTTCATCGTGGGCCAGTCCGGCATCGTCACGGTCTTGAAGGCTGGCGGACAGCAGGAGATTCTCGCGGTAAACGAATTGGATGATGAGTGCTATGCCACACCCGCCATCGCCGACGGCCGCATCTACATCCGCACGCGCAGCGCGCTCTACTGCTTTGGGAAAACGGCCCCGTAATCGGACTTAACCCGCCACCCGGTCCGCTATCCAAATACAACGTTGACGGTCGACCATAACCCTCACGAAAATCGAGGGGAGGTTTGAAGCCTGCTCTATGAGCACTCCACTACAGCCCCCTGCAACTCAACCAGCAGCGGCGCGCCATCCTTTCTCGCCCTTGCTCAAGATATTCCTGGCAACGCTGGCCATGGCATTGATGATTGTTGCTGCTTCGCCAAAGGCCAGATTATCCGTGGTTTGGGCAGCAGGGCGGAGCGAGGGATGCTCCTTTGAAGATACGGTTCACGGCCATGATCTCCTCCTGAGCATGGATAGAATCGCCAAGGAAATCGGCGCGGCCAGCCACGTCGTCCAGCGGGATGGTGGGTTTGAGCTGGTGGAGACTCCCCGAGGACGCTTCTGGACCGCCGCGAACGACAGATTTCTGAAATACACCCTCGCCGAGCAGGAGTTGGAGATTTACGGGTCCGGTAGCCGTGGGGTGCAGCCCGGCGATGTCGTGCTCGATTGCGGGGCCAACAATGGCGTGTTCACCCGAACAGCACTGTCGCGCGGAGCAAAGCTGGTGGTCGCCATTGAACCGACACCCAATACGGTCGAGTGTCTGCGCCGGAATTTTGCACGCGAAATCTCCGATGGCCGCGTTATCGTTCATCCCAAGGGGGTCTGGGATCATGTGGACACGCTGGAGCTGGCCATCGGGACCGATGGCAACACCACAGGCAACAGCTTCGTCTTTGGCCGCGACGAGAAGAAGAAGGTAAAGGTCCCCCTGACCACCATCGATATCCTGGTCGACGAATTGCATTTGCCCCGCGTGGATTTCATCAAGATGGACATTGAAGGCGCCGAAAAACAAGCGCTTCGCGGAGCAGTGAACACCATTCGAAAGTTCCAGCCGCGGATGGCGCTCGCCTCCGAACACCTTCCCGAGGATCCGGAGCAGATCCCCAAAGTCGTAGCCTCGATATCGCCCGGCTATGCCGCCAAGGCCTCCAGTTGTAAGGATGATTTCCTGAGCGCCCCGCCCGAAGTGCTGCTGTTCCAGGCGCAATGACGGCAATCAGCCGTTCGTAACGCGCCCGCTCTTTTTTCTATCCGCATACCGAGCCGCGACTGCAAGGAGCGGTTGTCCCCAGACCGGCCTGACGCTCGTCCCCCTGCAGCGCCTTGCGATCCGATAAGATTGCGCATCAGGGAGCGAACCTATCGGATACGTCATCGGTGTGGACGTGGGTGGAACCAAGATCGCGGCCTCGGTGGTTGATTCCGAAGGCAACGCTTGCTCGAACATCAGAGTGGCCACTGAGCGGCAAGATACCGCCCGGTCCATCGGCCAGATCGCGGAATTGGCGCACCGTGCGGTGGAGTTGAGCCGCATTCCGTGGGGCGACATCTCCGCTGTCGGCGTCGCCGTGCCGGGCATCTATTACGCCGCCACCGGCCTGGTTTGGGCGCCCAATCTCCCCGGTTGGGATCACATCCCGTTGCGCAACAAACTGGCCGGGAAGTTGCCCGCGCGCATCGTGCTCGACAGCGATCGCGCGGCCTACGTTACCGGCGAGCAGTGGCTGGGGATAGCGCGCGGGCTGACCGACGTGATCTTCCTGGCGGTGGGCACCGGCATCGGAGCCGGGATCATCAGCAGTGGCCGCCTGATTCGTGGAGCCGGGGACATCGCCGGTGCGGTCGGGTGGTTCGCGCTCGATCCGCGCGCGAAAGAAATCTACAGCCGCATCGGTTGCTTCGAAGCGGAAGCCGCCGGGCCGTCGCTAGCACGTAGAGCGGGAGGCGGGCTCACTACCGAAACGGTCATCGAGTGGGCTCGCCAGGGGAACCTGGATGCACGCCAAATCGTGGACGAGACCGTCCAATACCTCGCCATGGGCGTCGCCAACCTGGTCAGCGTCCTGAATCCGCAAATGATCGTGCTCGGCGGCGGGTTGATGCAGGCCGGCGACCTTTTTCTTGAACCGTTGCGACGCGAGATGCTACAGTGGGCCCAGCCAATTGCAGCCCAACAGGTGCGCATCGAGTTAAGCACGCTCGGTGAAGATGCGGGATTGCTGGGGGCCGCGCGACTGGCCTTCCTGGGAAGTGAGGGTTGATGTCGGCAGAAAAGTATTACTCCAAGATTACGGAAGTTCAAAGTAAGATTCACGCCACGCAAGCTGTGCGAATCCAGCAGGCGGCGGAGGCCATGGCCTCGGCCATCGCCTCGGGCAAACGCTGTTACCTTTTCGGCAGCGGTCACTCGGTCATCCCGGTGCTGGATATTTTTCCGCGCTACGGCAGTTTCGTGGGCTTCTTTCCTCTCTACGATCCACGCCTGATGTGGTTCAACGTCGTCGGCCCTGGAGGCGCGCGCGAGCTGCTCTGGCTGGAGCGCCGTGAAGGCTACGCGCCCGTATTCTTACAGAGCTATCCGCTCGAGCCGGGCGATTGCATGCTGGTGTTCTCTCACGGCGGGTTGAACGCCGCCCCCATCGAAGTCGCGCTCGAAGCCAAGAAAAAGGGGCTCACCGTTATCACCGTCTCCTCGCACGCCAATCTGCGCGTCGCGCGGCCCACCCACTCAACCGGCAAGGCGCTTTCCGATGCCGCCGACATCGCCATCGACAATTGCGTGCCGCCGGAAGATGCGCTGGTCGATATCGGTATGCCCGAAGGCGTCGCTGCCGGCTCCACCATGGCTGCGGTCTTCATCGCCATGTCGCTGGTTGCCGAAATCGGCTGGCGCCTGGTCGGCAAAGGCGTGAAACCGGTTACCTTTGTCTCGCCCAACGTGCCAGGAATCGACAAGGATCACAACCCCCGCGTCTTCGAAGCCTTTTCAAAAAGCCTGTTCAGCCGCAACCCGTGATCGCATGCCTGTTCGGGTTGATTGGCTGAGCCGCGCCGCATACAGTGGGATGTTTTTTTTCGGCGTCGTGATGGCCGTGCTCGGCGCTGCGCTGCCTCTGCTCGCCGTGCGCATTTCTTTCGACCTCAGTCAAGCCGGGAATCTTTTTCTGGCGATGAACCTCGCCATGCTCACGAGCGGGCTGGTCGTGGGCCCGTTCATGGATCGCTTCGGAAAGAAGCCGGTGCTCATCGTCGGTCCGCTGTTCGTCGCGGCGGCGCTGGCGTTGATGGCCACGGCCGCCACCTACGGGACGCTGGTCACAAGCGTCGCGCTCCTCGGGCTCGGCGGCGGCGCGCTCAACAGCGGAACCAACACCCTGGTCGCCGATCTCCACTCCGATCCCCGCGCCAAGAGTTCGGCGCTCAACCTGCTCGGCATCTTCTTCGGCTTCGGCGCTCTGTTTCTGCCTTTCGTGATTGGCTCGCTGGTGAAGACACTGGGCCTCGCCGCTATCCTATATATCACCGTGGTCCTGGCCCTCGTGCCGGCAGCCCTCTGTGCAGCTCTCGCGTTCCCCCCTTCCAAGCACAAAAAGGGCCTTCCTCTGGCCCAGGTCGCCGGCTTGGCGCATAACCGGCTCGTGTTGTCACTCGGATTTCTGTTGTTCTTTGAATCGGGGAACGAGTTCATTATGGGCGGCTACACATCCACGTATCTCACGCGTCAGCTCAACAGCTCCGTGCCGGCGGCATCACTTCTGCTCGCCGCCTATTGGGGCGCAATCATGGTCGGCCGCGCGATTTCGAGCCGCCTGGTCTTGAAGTGGAGATCCTCGACCTTGATTCTCGCCAGCGCTGTGGGCGCAGCCGCCGGCGTCGTTATTTTGCTTGCCGCGCAAACCGAATTCACGGCGGGCGTCGGCATCGCCATTGCGGGGTTGAGCTTCGCCAGCGTCTATCCGGTCACGCTCGGCTTCGCCGGCAGCCGCTTCGAAGCCTATTCCGGCAGTGTGTTCGGAATCCTGTTTGCCATCGCGCTCGTGGGCGGCATGACCCTGCCGTGGGCCGTCGGGCAACTGGCGCAAGCGCACGGGCTCCGTTCCGCACTGGCCATCGTGATCGGCAACTGTGCCATGATCTTCCTGCTGCAACTGGCGATCTCGGCAAGAACCGGCACCGGCATCCTCGCCAAAGAATGAGCCGCCCCCCCTCCCCTCCACTCCTCATCTTCGACGGCGATTGCACCTTCTGCCGCACCTGGATCGGTCTCTGGAAGCAGTTGACAGGCAACCAGGTTGCCTACGCGCCCTATCAGGAGATCGCGGCACAATTCCCGCAAATCCCGCTCGAGAATTTCAAGAGCGCCGTGCAACTGGTGCTGCCCGATGGTCAGCTCCTAAGCGCCGCGCACGCAATCTTCACCTCACTGGCGGTCATCCGGAGCTACGCGTGGATGCTGTGGGCTTACCATCACCTTCCCGGCTTCGCCCGAATTTCCGAGTGGATCTACCGCATAGTGGCCGCGCACCGCTCGTTCTTCTACCGTCTCACCGTGCTTTTCTGGGGAACGCGCCTCGAGCCCGCCAGCTACGAAATCACGACTCGCTGGTTCTTGAGATGCCTCGGCGCGATCTACCTGATTGCATTCCTGTCGCTCGAGGTGCAGATCACGGGCCTGGTCGGCAGCCGTGGTATCCTCCCCGCGGCAAGGTACCTGGCCGCGGTACAGGCCGGCTACGGCGCCCCAGTCTGGCTGCGCGTTCCAACCATCTTCTGGTTGGGAGTGAGTGATGTCTCCCTGAGACTCGCGTGCGTCTCCGGCGCCATTGCCTCCCTGCTGATCCTGATTGGCGTTGCTCGCCGGGCCGCCTTGGTGGCCGCGTTCATTCTTTACCTCTCACTCGTGTCCATCGGCCAGGCCTTCCTGTCGTTTCAATGGGATTTCCTGCTGCTCGAAGCCGGCTTCCTCGCCATCTTCCTCCTCCCCAAACTCCCCCGTGTCTGGCTTTTTCGCTGGCTGCTGTTCCGCCTCATGTTTCTTTCGGGAACCGCGAAGCTGTTGAGCCACGATCCCGCCTGGCGCAACCTCACCGCGCTCGAGTTTCACTACCAGACACAGCCTCTGCCGGCGCTGTTCGGTTGGTACCTCCATCAGTTTCCGGCCGGCTTTCAGAAATCCTCAGCCGTCTTCATGTTCTTCGTCGAGCTGGTGGCGCCGTTTCTGATGTTCGCTCCGCGCCGCATTCGCTTCTTCGCCTGTGCCATGACCCTTGTGCTCCAGATCCTGATCTTCCTCACCGGCAACTACGCGTTTTTCAATCTGCTCACCATCGCGCTCTGTCTTTTGCTCTGTGACGACGCGCTACTCATGCGGTTCGCACGGCCGAAGCCCGCCCGTCCCCCCACCCCGTCCACCCGTTTTCAACGCTTCGTCACGGCCGGCCTGCTCTCCTTTATCCTGCTGGCGAGCGGCTTTGCGCTGATGGAGATTTTCTCGGGCAGCCTGCCCCGCCCCGCTGCTGCGGCTTTGAACTGGATCGCACCATTCGGAGTCGTCAATACTTACGGCCTGTTCGCGGTGATGACCACGTCGCGGCCCGAAATTATTGTCGAAGGATCGAGTGACGGCCAGACCTGGCTCGAATACGGTTTGACGTACAAGCCCGATGACTTGAAACGCGCACCCGTCTGGGTCCAGCCGCACCAGCCCAGGCTCGACTGGCAGATGTGGTTCGCCGCGCTCGGCAGTTATCAATCGCAGCCCTGGTTCGTGAATTTCATGGTGCGGCTGCTCGAAGGCTCACCGGATGTGCTCGCGTTGCTGGCCGTGAATCCCTTTCCGTCTTCTCCTCCACGATACATACGCGCGCGGCTTTACGATTACAAATTCACAACCCTCGCCGAACGCCGTGCCACCGGCAACTGGTGGCGCCGCGAACTCGAAGGCCAATATTTCCCCGTGGTCTCACTCAAGCAGCGCTGACGGGGACTGGCTACACTGTCCCCCGTCCGAACCCTCTCAAGCTGTCGGACTGATGTCGTGGACAGTGCTGCCTGTCCCCATCGACGCCCAGTTCGCCGCCAGCGCTGAAAAACTTCCGGACCGTTGCGCCGGGTACGATATCATGGGCTAAACGAGATGGGTCTGATCGCCGTTTCCGGACAACCCGGTTGCCGGTTCGAGGAAGTGGCGCGCATCGCAGCCAATCGCCTCAGCTTCGAGCTGGTGACGGCCTCCCGCATCGCATCGGCGGTGGAGAAGGAGTTCGCTCCGCTATCGACCGTACCCGAGAAAGCCTACCTCGATCTGGTCGCCTCCATCGTGGCCCGGCTCGCCACCACTCACCATTTGGTGATCTGCGGCGACGGGATGGAACTGCTCTTCAAGCAACTGCCGGGCATGCTGCGCGTCAACATCGTTGCGCCCGATTCGGTTCGTGTGGGCAACATCATGCTCGATGAACGTCTCGATCGACCCGCCGCCCGCCAGTCCATTCGTGCCATGGAAGAACGCCAGCGCGCCGAGCGCAAACAGAAGTTCGGCTTGTCTGGTTTGCCGGCGCACCTGTTCGATCTCATCTTGAACGCCGAGCAGCTCGATCCCGAGCACATCGCCGAGCTCATTGTGAACGCGGCCCACTCCTCCGGGCTTGTCGAGCGTGGATACTTATCCGCGGCCGCCGAGGCCCAGCTTCAGTTTCGCTGCCGCTTGCGGCTCTCCAAGCACGGCATCGTGCCCCCGGACAAAATCGCGCTCCCACGCAAATCCTTCGCTCACCCCAGCGAGCAAATCTTCGCCAACCTGCTGGATTTCTACCGTATCCCCTGGGAATATGAGCCCCGCAGCTTTCCCATCCAGTGGGATCGCGAGGGCAAAGTGTCGGAAGCGTTTACGCCTGATTTCTATCTCACGGAATTCGACCTTTATGTGGAACTGACCACCATGAAGCAATCCCTCGTCACAAGGAAGAACCGGAAAGTGAAGCTGCTCCGCGAACTTTATCCGCATGTGAATATCCAGGTGTTCTATCAAAAGGACTTCGAGAACCTGATCTTCAAGTACGGCCTCGCTGAGCGAACCGTCGCTAAAGTATGATGCCGGAACTGGCCTCTGGGATCGAGAAGGTTCTCTTCACTCAGGAACAAATCGAGCAGCGAATCGGCGAAGTCGCCGCCGAGATCTCTGAGCGTTACAAAGATAAGAACCTGAAGCTGATCGGTGTCTTGAAGGGCTCGGTTTTCTTCCTGGCCGAGCTGGCGCGCCGCATTCGCGTTCCAGTCAAAATCGACTTTCTCGCCATCTCCAGTTTTTCCAACAAGTCCGGAGCGCCCGGCCTGGTCCGCATCGCCAAGGACCTCGATGACAGCATCGAAGGCGAAGACGTACTGTTAATCGAAGATATCGTCGACACCGGATTTACCCTGCGCTATCTTCTGCAAACGCTTTCAAGCCGCGGCCCTAATTCTCTCGCCGTCTGCACCTTCCTCGATCGCAATTCGCGGCGCATTGTGCAAGTACCGGTAGAATACCGGTGCTTCGAGATTCCCGACCGTTTCGTCATCGGCTTCGGTCTCGACTACAACCAGCTTTACCGGAACCTTAACTACGTCGCGGTCCTCAAACCCGACCGTGAGTGAGAGCACAACATAACCCGTTAGCAACACGGCGATAACCAAAAATTATCTTGATATAAATTCGATTCGGATCTACCTTTACTTGTGAAAGGACATTCGAGCCATGAGAAAAGGAGTGCTCTTCGTATCCCCAAACAGCGAAGATGCGACCATCCTCTCGCGGATGCTCGGTTCGCTTTCCGTTCCGATTGAATATGTTGCGGATCTCGCGCACGCCCGCGCCAAAATGCCGAACGGCATGTATTCGGTCATCCTGACTGAAGCGAACCTGCCAGATGGGACGTGGCTTGACGTGCTGGAATTGGCCCACCGCGTCACCCCCCATTCGGAGGTAATCGTCACCCACGCCACGGCCGACGCCCGGTTCTGGGCCGAGGTGCTGAACATGGGCGCCTACGACCTGATCGCCCAGCCTTTTGCCAGCGGCGAAGTGCAGCGCATTCTCTCCAACGCATGCATCCACGCCTCCACCTCGCCCCGGTCAGCCACCGCCGCTCTCTAAGCGCAGCCCTATAATGGTTCTTCTCCCAAGAGAACGACCATGTCTGCCAGCACCGACGCCTTCATCGAAGGAAACCGCGACCGTTTCCTCAACGAACTAAAGGACTTTCTTCGCATCCCCAGTATCAGCACGCTGCCCGAGCACCGGCCCGACCTCGATCGGGCCACGCAGTTTGTTGCCAACAGCCTGCGTGGAGCTGGCCTGGAGAATGTCGAGATCATCCCCACCGAAAAACATCCCCTGGTGTATGGCGACTGGCTGCACGCACCCGGTAAACCCACCGTGCTCTGCTATGGCCACTATGATGTGCAGCCCGCCGACCCGCTGGAGCTGTGGACGACCCCGCCGTTTGAACCCTCGGTGCGCGACGGCAGCATCTACGGGCGGGGTACCGCGGACGACAAGGGGCAAATGTACATGCACGTCAAGGCCGTCGAGACGCTGCGCGCCGTCAACGGCACTCTTCCCCTCAACCTGAAATTCCTGGTCGAAGGCGAGGAAGAGGTCGGAGGCGAATCCATCGCAAAGTATGTCGCCGAAAATCCGCAGAAACTGAGAGCCGACGTGGCGCTGGTATCCGATACGGCACTCTACGCGCCTGGAATTCCGACGCTGACCATCGGGCTGCGCGGTCTCGTCTACCTGGAGGTGGAGGCCACCGGCCCATCGCGCGATCTCCACTCGGGTCTGTATGGCGGCGCCGCGCCCAATCCCGTCTTCGGCTTGATCGAGCTGCTCGCCAAAGCGAAAAACTCGCGCGGCGAAATCAAAGTCCCCGGCATTTATGACGACGTCGAGCCTCCCGCCCCTTCCGAAAAGGAAAGCTGGGCGCGCCTGCCGTTCAAGGAGAAAGATTTTCTGAAGAACGAGGTCGGCTCGGCCAAGCTCATCGGCGAATCAAAGTTTTCCGTACTGGAGCGCATTTGGGCGCGGCCCACGTTCGAGGTGCACGGCATCGCTGGCGGTTTCACAGGGCCAGGGTCGAAGACCGTCATCCCGGCCAAAGCTATGGCCAAGGTGAGCTTTCGCCTCGTGCCCCGGCAGGATCCCGACAAAATCATTGCGGCATTCCGCCAGTTCGTCAAGAAGAACGCGCCGCGCGGCATTCAGCTCGAAGTGCGCGTTTTGAGTGCTTCGCCGGGCCTTTCCGTGAATCCAGATCACCCGGCTATCCAGACTGCCGCCCGCGCCTTTAGCGACATCTACCAGAAACCCACCGTGTTCATCCGGGACGGCGCGTCGATCCCCGTCGTCGGCGATTTCGAAAACCACCTCGGCATTCCCACCGTTCTGATGGGTTTCGGCCTGCCCGACGACGGCCTGCATTCGCCCAACGAGAAATACTCGCTCGAGAACTATTACAAGGGCATCATGACCATCGCGCACTTCTTCGAAGAGTACGGGAAGTAGCATCGTTCGCAGCGCTATTTGAACTCGGCTCTGCAGGAGCGCTTCGGGTCGCCGGTTGTAGGACGGCGGGCAGGATTCACTGCGGGGTCTTTCCAACTTCCGGTTTGCCGACGACACGGGCGGAATCGGGAAACTGCTGCCATGACGCTTGCGATAACATGGCGCCTCGTTCCACTGAGTCGACTGTTCGTGTCTCCTATGCCCGCACGGCAGCCGCTCTCATGAGGAGGTCCCTGCGGTTCACACTCGTTTCTTTTTTTCGCTGCGGTCGTTGTACCGGAGGTTTACATATGTTTTATCTCGCGCCGTTGTCGCACAAACAGGTTCGCTTGTCTTACGCTTAGGAGATCACATGAATTTACTCAAAACGGCTATTATTGCGCTTGTGTTACATTCCTGGGCCCTGTTCGGAGGGGACTTTCTTCCATTGCAGGAAGGCAATACATGGGCATATCGAGAGCCGGCCACCGGACAGACATTCAGCATCCGCGTCGGGCAGCCCGCGACCATCGCGGGCCACGTCTACCATGATCTGATCGGCTACACAGATACAGACCTGCGGGTGAGGATCGAGGAGACGTATGGGGCGCTCGTATATTGGGATGAAGTCCGCAATCAGGAGTTCCTGTTGACGTCCTTCGAGCAGTTCGAAGGCGGCCACTGGTTGGCGCCCTTCCGGCCGTGCCCGGAGCAGGACGGGCAGGGACAACTGAAACTGGACAATTACAATGGCCCGGCCGGCCCGATCGCCGGTGTTCTGGAGATCCAATACCGCGCCATTGGATGCGCGGATGTCGGGCCGCTGCAGGAGCAGTACGCGGAACACCTGGGCATGTTGCGCCGCGTTGTGTCTACGATCGCCGGTCCGCGTACTTTCGATCTGGTCGCGGCGCGCGTCGGCAATATTACGATCGACGCGGCCCCAAGTGCGAGTTTCAGTGTGTCGCTCGGACCAACGACGGGCGCCGGCCCGGTTCTGGCAACGTTTCGCCTTCACGTCAATTCGAAATTGCCGCTTACGCTCTCGTTCTCCTCATGGCAGGAATACGATTTTGCCCTGAAGAACAGCGCTGGCACGACGCTCTGGAGTTGGTCCGCGAGCCGCACGTTTTTGCGAGCGCTGCACCAACGGATTGTGGCAAACGAATGGAGCGCTACCGTCGAGATCCCGTGGCCCACAACTTCGGGGGGAGTTCTCCAGCCCGGCGACTACACGGTGCAGGCGGTGGTCACGAACGCCAACTCCTTGCCGTTCGCCGCGACGGTTCCGGTGACGATTGCCCCTGCGTCTTCGGCCGGCATCGTCCTCCCGTAACCCGGCGCCACCACTCCTATAACTCTGGATTAGGCCGTCGCGCCTGATTGCAGTAATCGACGGGTAGTGCGAGAGTATCGAAGGCAGAGTAGGGGAGAAGCGCCGACAGTCCATCCAATTCACGGCTGGCGATAAATGCCTTCGCACCAGTCACGACCCAAACTGCTGGCCCTGTGCACTTCGACAAACTCCGGGGCCTCGGGGCGAATCACGCGCCCCGCGTAGGAAGGTCGCCGGCCAATCGCCAGCAGCTACGCAGGAGTCAATCGGCACAACCCCGAACACTGCCAGCTACACTGACTGAGAGGATGGCGATGGAAACTGCCCCTGCCCGCTGCCTGGATTGTGACGATGGTAGTCTCGTGCGGAACGGTCGGTGCCCTCAGTGCATGGGCTCGGACTTAGTTGCCGAGGTCGTTGCCGAAGGTCTAGTCTGCCCCGCGTGCAATGGCACTGGCCTGTGCGCCGCTTGTGAAGGGTCTGGGGTCGTTCCGCCACCGCCGCGTCAGAAGAAGTCCATCCAAGCCCTATTTTGAAAATCCGTCGGTGGAACAGCGGTCCCGACGCCATGTACCATTCCGGGCAGATCACGGGCATTCCGGAAGTTATGAAGCTGGTGTAGGGCATATACCACGGCTGATATGGTTCGAAAGCAGCGAAGGCAAGGTCGCGCCTGGGCTAACACAGCCTACGCCTTCGGGTGCGCTTTATCGTACGTGGCCATCAGATCGGTGAGCGAAACCTGCGTGTACTTCTGTGTGGTGGAAAGCCGCGCGTGACCCAGCAGCTCCTGAATGGAACGCAAATCCGCGCCATCGCTTAGCAGGTGCGTCGCAAATGCGTGGCGAAAGCTGTGCGGATGCAGTGACGAATCTCCGGCGATGAGCGTGGCGTACAGCTTGATAATCCCGCGCACGCCGCGATCGGTGAGCCGCCCACCGCGATGGTTCAGGAAAAGCGCGGTTTCGCGGCTCGCGCGCCCTTCGAGATAACGGTCCAGCGCATCCGCGGCCTTCCCGCCAAACGGAACCTGCCGTTCCTTTCGTCCTTTGCCGCGCACCCGCAACCACCGTTCCGCGCGGTCGATATCGTCGAGGTTCAATCCCACCAGCTCGCTCACGCGCAGCCCGCTTCCGTAAAGCAGCTCGAGAATCGCGAGATCGCGCGCGGGATGCGGCCGCTCGAGCTTGCCCGCCGCGACGCCATCGAGCAGCGCGTTCGCCTGTTCGGTCGACATCACGTCCGGCAGCTTCTTGGGAGCGCGCGGCGTGCGCAGCAGGCGCGGTGTATTCATTGGCGCCAGTCCTTCGCGCACCAGAAACCGGAAGAATACGCGCAGTGCCGCCAGCTTGCGGCGAATCGAAACCGCCGACAGCTTGTGATCGTAAAGCGAGGCCAGCCATTCGCGAATTTTCAAAACATCGAATTCGGAAGGTGCCGGCGGCTCGGTTCCGGGCGGAGAAAAATAATCTGAAAACTGTCGCAGATCCGACTCGTAGGAACGGATCGTGTGCGGCGATGCATTGTTGCGCTTGAGTTCTTCGACGAATCGTCCGATGTGCCGCTCGAGTTCAGACATGCGCGTGCAGGTATTCGTCCATGCGCTCGAGCGCCCGACGGCAGATCTCGGCATGGCGCGCTTTCTTGTCATGCCGGAGCCGGCGCGCGGCTGGCTCATCAAGGGCCGGCAGCAGGTCGAACGCGATATTCGCCGGCTGATAATTCTCGGCATCGGCTCCTGAGATGTAATGGCAAAGCGAACCGAGCGCTGTTTCGCGCGGCAGCACGCGCGCTTCCTCCCCCGCCGCCATCGCCGCCGCGTTGCGTCCCGCCATCAGCCCGGTGGCGATGGATTCCACGTAACCCTCCACCCCCGAGATTTGCCCCGCAAAAAAGATCGAAGGCCGCGCCCGCAACTGCAGCGCCGGCGACAGCAGCGCGGGCGCATTGATGTACGTATTCCGGTGGATCTGGCCGAACCGGAAAAACTCAGCGCGCTCGAGCCCGGGAATCATGCGCAGGATGCGCGCCTGCTCGCCGAACTTCAAATGGTTTTGAAATCCGACCAGGTTGTAACTGTCGGCGCGCAGGTTCTCCTGGCGTAGTTGCACCACCGCGTACGGCCGCCGCCCGGTCCGCGGATCCACCAGGCCCATGGGCTTCATCGGCCCGAAGCGCAGCGTGTCGCGCCCGCGCCGCGCGATCTCCTCGATCGGCAAACAGGCTTCAAAGTACGGTGTGTCGTCCGGAATGTGCGATTCCACGCTCTCCGCCGCCAGCACGGCATCCACGAAACGCTCGTACGCCTCGCGGTCGAACGGGCAGTTCAGGTAATCGTCGGTGCCATCGAGCGACTTCCCATAACGCGACGCGCGGAACGCAATGCTCATGTCGATGCTGCCCGCGTCGACGATGGGACTGATGCTGTCGTAAAAGTACAGACGGTCCGACCCCGTCAAGCGTGCGATCTCCGCCGCCAGCGCGTCGCTCGTCAGCGGCCCCGTCGCAATAATCGTGATGCCCTCGCCTTGGACTCGCGTGATCTCTTCGCGGCGCAGCTCGATCCGCGGCTCGGATTCAATGGCCTGCGTTACTTCCGCGGCAAAAATCTCCCGGTCGACCGTCAGGGCATGTCCACCGGGAACGCGCGCGCGGTCGGCCATGCGGATCAGCAGCGAATCCATGCGCCGCAGCTCTTCTTTGAGCAGCCACGAAGCCGACGGGCCTTGATCGGATTTGAGAGAGTTGCTGCACACCAGCTCAGCCAGCCGGTCGGTCTGATGCGCGGGCGTTTGCCGCACCGGCCGCATCTCATAGAGCGCCACCCGCAGACCCGCGCGCGCAATCTGCCACGCCGCCTCCGACCCCGCGAGTCCTCCACCGATAACATGAATCGGCATTCCTGTGTGCCATTATCGCGGAATTGGCTTCATCATTGCCCAAATACGGCTTCAGCTGTCTCCTAACTTTCGGCAGTACTCCCTTCGCAAGTATTCCATTCGGCGCCCGCCGCCCTCAAAATATTGAGAGCCATGAAGCTGTCCGCGCTGATTGGAATTTCATTCTTGCTGTTGCCTGCGTTTAACGGCGCCGCCAGAGCGCAAGCCATTACCGAGTACGGCAGTATGGCCAGCAAGACCTCTACGGTCGGCAAGCGGGCGAACAGTATCAGCAACGGAATCGGCGGCATCTGGGGCAGCTTGGACAAGACGGTCAAGGGCTCCCAGGACCACCCCGCTTCCCGATCCGCGTCGTCCCCGCGGACGGCGCAACACGCCCCACATCCCGCCAGGAGGCGCGCTCGAACCGTTTCGCCGGCCCATGAAGACCCCGCCCGCATCCAGCCCGGCATCGGCTACCAGGAACTGATCCGCCGCTTCGGACCAGCGAGCTTCGAGGTCACCACCGGCTCGCACACCAGGACCCTCTCGTATCCGGGAAAGAGCGGCGACATCGACGTCGAGTTGCTCGACGAAAAGGTGGCCCGCATCGTCCCGCCACCGTCCCAGCAAGTCGCGGCGGCTTCACCGAAGTAACGCCAGCCGAATCCTCGTCAACAGGCCTCGGCCGCGTCAGAGATTGCTCATCCCGCCATCGATCAAGAGTTCGCTGCCCACCGTGAAAGCAGATTCGTCTGAGGCCAGGAAGACAATTGCGTGGGCGATCTCGCCGGGTTTTCCGAAACGCCCGGCAGGGACCTGGCTCTGGATGGAAGCGGCCACGGTTTTGAGGTCGGCTTCAGACAAGCCGAGCTTGCTATACAGGGGTGTCGAAGTCGGACCGGGGCTGACGGCGTTCACTCGGATACCGCGTGAGATCAGCTCGCCTGAAAGCGTGCGCGCAAGTGAAAGGAGCGCCGCCTTGGTGGCTCCGTAGACACTCGTGTTCGGCATGCCAATGTGCGCGTTGACGGATGCGTTGAGCACAATGGACGCCGGATTCGCGAAGATCGGCAACAGCGCCTGAACCAGGAAATACGGTCCCTTCACGTTGATCGCAAACGAACGGTCGAAAGCGGCCTCGTCCCACTGCTCGACCGGTTTGAGTTCGACGATTCCGGCATTGACGAACAGGATGTCGAGCCGTCCGAACTTCTGGCGTAGGATCTCCGCAACTCTGTTTTGATCGGCTACGTCACTCGCATCGGATGGAAGAATCAGGACGTCGCTCCCGAGTTCTCCGCGTGCCTTTTCGAGGGTCGCCGGATCTTTGCCGGTTATGGCGATGCGGGCGCCTTCTGTCAAGAACTGGCGGCGGTTTCGAGGCCGATGCCGCTGGTCCCGCCAGTAATGAGAGCACGCTTGCCCTTAAGCCTGCCCATGATCATTTCCCCTTTCCGATGCCAAGTAGTCGACTCATGTATCTGGATTGTCGAGCGCGGGAAAGGATGCAAAAACTATTCCAGTGAGACCAGCACCTTTCTAAGCGTCCACGTGGCAGTCGGCTCGATTCGTTGCGACGGGTAAGTGGGCGGAGGTTGCTCGCATCGAGGAACTGACTCATTGTTATTCAAACGTGTCTCACTGGCAAGACTTCGAACCGCCGGTTCAGGCGAGCACGGCCTGGGCACGCATCACTCGTTCGCGGACACGAACGCCATTAGGGCACCGCACCGTGCAACCCGCGCAGTCTTCGCAGCGCACAGCCCGTAAGTGAGCAGGCAACTGGCTGAAACCTTCGCGGCCCGCGCGCAGGTTGCCGTAACCATCGGCATACAGCAGGAAGCGCTGCAGATCGGAGACCGGCAGCCCGTTCCGGCACGACGCTTCACAGCGCTGGCACATGCGGCAGTAGTAAGGGCTGATGCGTTCCAGTTCCACCGCCAGCAGTTTCTTGTCGGCCTCGTTGAACGCCATCGCGGCGGCCTTCACGTTGCGCTCGAGATGGTCGAGGCTGGTCATCGTGATCGGCGACGTGTCCACTTGATCGTTCTGGAGAATCCACCTCAGCGCGGCGGCGAGCGCGGCCTGTCGTTTCGCCTCCGTTGTCAGTGACTCGGCCCACGCGCGCCGGTCTTCCATCACGAACTTCAGACCGCCCAGCATTGCCTTCATCGCCACGATGCCGATCCCGGCCTGGCGGACTCTCGCGATGTCCGCACTCGCGCCCGCCCAGGTCCCGCCATCCCAGGTCGCGAAATTGCAAGCAACCATCAGCGCGTCGACGGTGTTGCGAGCCTCGATCACGCGTGGCGCCATGGCGGCGAACTTGTGTGTGCTCACGACGCACGCGCGAATCCTACCGGTCTGCTTGGCTATGGTCATGGCTTCCAGCATCTCGTCGGTGATCGATTCCGGGGCCGCGAGATACCAGAGGTCGATGTAGTCCGTGCCCAGAATGCGCAACTTCTTGTCGATTTCGGAGAGCAAGCCTTCCTGGGTGGTCTCGCCCGAACCACCGCCCAGCACGATCCGCTGCCGCACCGTCTTCAACGCTGCCCGGACGGCGGGGAACTCGCTCTCGTCGTAGTAGAGTGCGAATGCGTTGAAGTAGTTGATGCCCAGGTCGACTGCCCGGAGCATTAGCCCCGCGCCGTGCGCCCCCACGGGCGTCATGGCAAGCGGAGTGACTTTCAGTCCCGTCCGGCCTAGCGGGACCGGGCGATTCCAGGCTCGCGGCTCGGCGGCAATCGCGGGTAGGGAGAGCGAGGCTGCTAGCCATTCGCGGCGAGTGAGAGTTTCGGACATGGTAATCCGATTTTATCTCCTCGCGGGCGAAAAGCGAAAGGCGTGCGGCCGCTGGTCAGTTCGGCCCGTACAGTGAGATTTTGCGGAGGAGTCTGAAATCTTCCAGCATCTTGGCCGTCCCCATGACCACGGAAGTCAGAGGATCCTCCGCCAGGGAAACCGGAAGATTGGTTTCTGTTCGAATCCGTTTGTCGAGATTCTTTATCAGCGAACCGCCACCCGTCAGAACGATTCCTCGCTCACTGATGTCTGCGCTAAGTTCCGGCGGTGTGCATTCCAGTGCCACGCGAATGGCTTGAATGATCGTCGACAAGCATCCGGAGAGAGCTTGCCGGATTTCGCTGTCCACAACGGTAACCGCCTTTGGAATGCCGGCGATGGCATGCCGCCCTTTGACTTCCATGCTCAAGGGCTGATCTGCCGGGTAGGCTGAGCCTACCTCCATTTTGATCGCTTCGGCGGTGCGCTCTCCAATCACCAGATCATGCTTTCGCCTCATGTGCTCGATGATCTGCGCATCCATCAAATTGCCGGCCGCGCGCACGGACCGCGAATAGACAATTCCCGAGAGCGAGACGACCGCAATATCCGTGGTGCCCCCGCCGATATCCACCACCATGTTGCCGGTGGCTTCGGTCACCGGAAGCCCGGCGCCGATCGCCGCGACCATGGCTTGGTCCACCAGGTGTACCTCGCTGGCTTTGGCTCGATAGGCCGCGTCCAGCACCGCGCGCTTTTCCACGTCCGTCGTCTCGCTGGGTACGCCGATGACAATGCGCGGGTGTACCAGCCGCTTCCTCTTGTGCGCCTTCTGGAGGAAGGTGTGCAGCATTTCTTCTGCCGCGTCGAAATCCGCAATCACGCCGTCCCGCAAGGGCTGAATGGCCACCATGTGCCCTGGCGTGCGCCCCAGCATGTCTTTGGCGTCTTTTCCGACGCCCTCCACCTGCCCCGTCTTCTTGTTGTAAGCAACGATGGATGGTTCATCCACCACGATGCCTTTGCCGGATGCGAACACCAGCGTGTTCGCGGTACCCAGATCGACAGCCAGGTCGGAGGAAAACAAGCCTAACAGCGAACGTCGTGTCATTGGACTTCTTAAGAAACTATCCGGCTTGGCCGATGATGGCAAGGTTGGATCTGGTTAACCTCCGGGATACTAACAAAGGACAGCGCTCGGATATACAGGGACCCGCCAGCCGGCTGCGACTGGGAGTGTACCGCCTATTCGAATCGACGTTCTCACAAGGTTTGAAGAATCTCGCGGCTTTGGAGCGAATGGACTGACTGTGTTGATTCGGCCCTACCCCGCCTCCGCCACCACCTCACTCACCGGCATCAGCAACTTCTCTGTCGATTGCTCCGCCGGCCAGGTGGTCAGCAGCACGCACCGCGTGCCGGTCTCCGGATCGGCCCATGCCACCGTGCCGGTTGCCCCGTAGTGCCCGAACGTGCGCGGCGAACAGGCGCGCCCGAACGCGCCCAGCCCCAGCTTCCACCCGAGCCCCCACGCTTCGTTCAGCCCCTCGGTGTGGTTGGCGACCATCCGGGCGGCGGTCTCGCGCTTCAGCACCAGCCCGTTCGGTCGCAAGAACGAATTCAGAAATTTCGAGATGTCGGGCGCCGTCGAGTGTGCGCCGCCCCACGGCGCGCCCGCTTCACGCCAGTACAAGCTGTTCCAGTTCCAATCGTCCTGGTTCTCCACCTGGCACTGCGCCGTGTCCTCAATCCGCCTCCCGCCCAGACCGAGCGAAGTCGCCCGCATTCCCAGCGGAAGAAAAATCTCGCGCCGCAGAAAATCGCGGAACGGTATCTTGGTAATGCGTTGCGCAATCTCCGCCGCCAGCAGAATCCCCATGCTCTGGTAACTGACTTTCGTCCCCGGCGGGAACAGCAGCGGCGTCTTGCACGTTCCTTCGACAAAATCCGCCAGCGCCGCGTGACGCTTCCGCAGTTCGATGTTCTCCGGAAGCATGTCCGGCAGCCCCGAAGTGTGCGTCAGCAAATGCTCCACCGTCACGCGCTCCCGATTGCCGCCTGAAAACTCCGGAATAAATTTCTGCACCGGATCGCTCAACGCCAGCTTGCCCCGGTCCGCCAGCAGCATCACGCCCGCCGCCGTCATCGGCTTCGAGATCGAAGCCACGATAAACACCGTGTCCTCCCCGCGCGCCTCTCCAAACGCCCGAGAAAAACTCTGTCTTCCCCGTCGCACGTCCAGCACCGCCGCCCGCACATCGCCCACGGCCACCGCTCGAGCCACCAGTTCCGCTGCCTGATCCAGCCGCTGTTTCTGTAAGACCGCACCCGTTACCGCCATAACCCAGAAACGCCGCGTCAACTTTTGCCTTTTGCCTTTTGATTTTTGCCTTTTGCCTTGTCATTGCGGAAGAAGTCCGGCGCCTCAGGCACCGCCGCCCCATCCTTCCGCGGCGACGAGGCGGCATAATTCACGCCACTCGCCGAATCATGGATCACCACCTGGCCTCCACCCATCCAGCTCGAAAAATCCCCCTGCACGTCCAGCCGGTGCCCTCGCTCCATCAGATCCGCCCGCACATCCGCCGGCACGCGCGCTTCGATCATCACGTCACAACCGCCGAAATTCAGCTTCGTAAACCGCGGCGCTTCGAGCGCGGCCTGGATGTTCATTTCATGATCTACTACGTTGGATACGAACTGCGCATGCGCCTGCGCCTGGTTGAGTCCGCCCATGATGCCGAATCCAATGTGCACCGGCCCCTTCTCCATAAACGCGGGAATGATGGTGTGAAACGGCCGCTTCCGCCCCTCGAGCGCGTTGGGATGCGACGCATCCATCTCGAACAGCCCCCCGCGATCCTGCAAATGGAACCCGTACCCTTCCACCACCACTCCCGACCCGAACGAAAGGTAAACACTCTGAATCAGCGACGCGATATTGCCGTCCCGGTCCACCACCGAAAGATAAATCGTGTCGCCCGCATATGGTTTCGGGTCGCCCGCGTCGTTCCCGCAGCGCGCCCCCTTCATATCGATCAGCCCCGCTCGCTCGGCGGCGTACTTCTTCGACAAGATCCCCGCCACCGGAACCTTCGCATAGCGGGGATCGGCCAGGTAACGCTGTAAATCCGCATAGGCCAGCTTCTGCGACTCCATCTTGAGATGGAACGCGTCGGCGCTCAGCGGCATATAAGAAGATAGGGCGAACCGCTCCATGATGTTCAACATCTCCAGCGTCGCCATCCCCTGCCCGTTCGGTGGCAGCTCGTAAACGGTCCATCCGTGATAGTCGGTCGAAATCGGCGCCACCCATTCCGACTCGAATTCGCCCAGATCGGCCCCCGCCATCGTGCCGCCCAGCCGGTCCGATGTCTTGAGCAGCGCTTTGGCAATCGGTCCCCGGTAAAACGCCGCCGCACCGCCATCGGCGATCAGCTCCATCGCTCCGGCCAGCTCCGGGTTGCGAAATATTTCACCGACGCCCGGCGCCGCGCCGTTGCGCAGGAAAATCCGCCGCCCGTTCTCATCCATCTCCAGCGTCGAGACCGCCCGGCTCCACGCTCCCGCGATCATTTCCGTCACCGGAAAACCGTTCGTCGCGTAGTAAATGGCTGGCTGGAACAAATCGTTCCACGCCAGGCGCCCAAACTTCTGGTGCAGCTTCTCCCAGCCGTCCACGCAACCCGGCACCGTTACCGATTGAATGCCTTCCTGCGGCATGCTGCTGATTCCTTTTTGCCGCAGATATTCGATGCTCAGCGCTTTCGGCGCCCAGCCGCTGGCGTTGATGCCCGTCAGCTTGCCGGTCTTGGCGTCCCAGTAAATCGCAAACAGGTCGCCGCCGATGCCGTCGCTCGTGGGCTCCACCACGCCCAGCACCGCGTTCGCCGCGATCGCCGCATCCATGGCCGAGCCGCCGCGCGCCAGAATCTGCGCTCCCGCTTGCGACGCCAGTGTCTGGCTGGTGGCCACAATCCCCTGGCGCGAGATCACCATCGAGCGCGCCTGTGTGCGGTCCTGAGGGTTAGCCGGCATGACGCAGATGAGTGCTGTTGCGCACAAACCCCACTTTCTATTCATCGGACGCAGATAATATCACGGTTCCAGGTATGCCACGGGGACTGGCTCCACTGTCCCTAATCCAAACACCTGCGGCCGAACGGACTGCTCGTCGTGGACAGTGGTGCCTGTCCCCTCTTCCATGGCACCTGCTAGTGCTTCTCCACAAACATGGGTTTCATGGAATCAATCAAGGCGAGAAATTCCTCTTTTTCGTTCCCCGCCACGTGCGATTTCTCCAGCGCCGCCGCCATGTACTTCATACTCGCCGCCCAGTCCCCTTCCGTGATTCCAAGCCCGCCATGCGCCGTCTTCATGTCCCGCCCCATGTACACGCACGGCCCGCCCGTCATCGCGCACAACTGGTCTTTCAGCAACTGCTTCGCTCGTACCAGCGAATCCGTGCCGCGCCCGCTGAACCTCGCGAATTGCGGATCCGCCCGCACACCTTTCAGATATGCGTCCACAATCGTCGCGATCCCGTCGTACCGCCCCACCCGTTCATAGAGCGACAGCTTCTGCTG
Organism: Terriglobia bacterium; assembly: GCA_020073305.1. Classification (GTDB taxonomy): domain Bacteria; phylum Acidobacteriota; class Terriglobia; order Bryobacterales; family Bryobacteraceae; genus QHXW01. The sequence goes on along the minus strand of JAIQFK010000011.1, from coordinate 204,742 downwards.
TCCCGAAAGGATGCCCCACGCAACCACCAGCAACAAACACAGGGTTCTCATACGTTCCTGTGTTTTATATCACACTGACTTTCCCGCAACGCACCCGAGCACCTGGCACCTGGCACCTTCTTCCCTTCCTGTGCTAACTTTGCTTCTACAGGAGGTTCCTATGAACCGCCGCGATTTCTTCCTCCGCAGTGCGGGCGCCGCAATCGCCCTCGACAAGTTTCCGCATCATTTGTTCGCGAACGCCACGCAAAAACACGCCACGGACCGCGTCCAGCTCGGACCCATGAAAGTCGAGCTGAGCCGGCTCGCCATGGGCACCGGCACCAACGGCTCCGGTGGCAGCTCCAATCAGACCAAGAAGCTTGGCCTCGATGGTCTCGCCGACCTTTTTAAAGCCGCCTACGATCAAGGCGTCACCTTCTGGGATTCAGCCGACCAGTACGGCACCCATCCGCACGTGAAGGAAGCGCTCAAGAGTGTTCCGCGCGACAAGGTCACCATCTTGTCCAAGACCCACGCCTCCACAGAAAAGGAAATGCGCGCCGACCTCGACCGTTTCCGCCGCGAAATCGGCACCGACTACATCGACATCCTGCTCCTGCACTGCATGCTCGATGGCGATTGGCCCGAACGCAAGAAGGGCGCGATGGCGGTCATTTCCGAAGCCCGCGAAAAAGGCATCGTGCGCACCCACGGAACCTCCTGTCACACCCTCGAAGCCCTCAAGACGTCGGCGCGCACGCCCTGGGTCCAGGTCGATCTGGCTCGCATCAACCCTGCGCAGGTGGCCATGGATGCCGCCCCCCAAACTGTCATCGGCGTGCTGCGTCAAATGAAAGCCGCCGGCAAAGGCGTCATCGGCATGAAGATTCTGGGCGCCGGCAAGCTGCGAAACAAAGTCGACGAGTCCCTCCAGTTCGCCCTCTCGCTCGACTGCGTCGATTGCTTCACCATCGGCTCCGAATCCCGCGCCGAAATGCTCGACCTGGTCAAAAAAATCCCCGCCGCCAGCACCCGCGGATAACAACCCAAACAACGTGCGTTTTCCGATGAGCCCCGTTCCGCTCCATCTTGAGGTGGCAACGGGGCGCTACTTCTTCATGAAGGTTCCAAACGAGGAAGTGGCCAAGGAGATGATCGCACGGGCGGAAGATGTTCACGCCTTCGTGTGTCTCGATCTCCGAATTGAACCTCCCAGGATAGTCTGGATCCGTCCTGCTGCACCGACCTCGAAAAGCGAGCCGCCCAAGTTCGATCATGAAGAGGAGTTGGACGCCGTGGTCAGGCTAAGAAGAGACGCTCCGGGCGGACTTACTCTCAAGAACCGTCGGTTGCACGAAATCTGGATTCGAAGCGATCTGACGACCCATCCTAATTTGGAATATGTCGTGGCACACGAACTGCGTCACGCGGCACAGAAAAAGCATTGTCCCGAAGTTTTCTACGACGACGATGATGGTCGAGCCGAAGGAGATGTGTATCCATACGGATACGAAGTGCTAAAACGATATTTCGCATCAGCAGCGCATCTCACGGATGAGCTCCGGCAGGAAATCGAAGGGCAGGAGATCAAGACGCAAGAATGGTTTGAAACCCGTTATCCTGATGGCGAATATAAGATGATCCAGTGCACGCCACGTGGCTAAGTCCTTTTGGTCGTCGCAAGACCGCCACAGTATAATAATCCTAGGACCTATGGATCAAGCCACCCTGGAGTCAATTCCAATCGTCGTGGGGCGAGAGGACGATGGCCGCTGGTGGGCCGATATCGAGTCCATGCCGGGCGTGATGGCCTACGGTACCACTCGTGAGGCAGCGATTGCCGCCGTGCGTGCGCTGGCCTTCCGCGTTGCAGCCGACTGCATCGATCACGGCGAGGACGTCCCCGCACCTTTTGCGAAAGTCTTCTCTGTGGCATGAGCCGTTGGCGATCGGTCAAAGCCAAACAGCTTTTGGCCGCCTTGCTGCGCATCGGATGGACAGTGGCGTGGCAGACTGGCTCTCATCGCCGGCTCAAACGCGACGGTTGGCCCAACTACACATTCGCTTTTCACGATAGCGACGAAGTCGGCCCCAGCCTTCTCGCACAGATCGCCAAGAAAACCGGCTTGCGACCTGACGACCTCTAGGCAACCCTGCTTCACAACCTCGATCTTACTGTCCACCGAAACGCGTCTTCGATACTCCGAAATCTTCCCTTTAAAGCACACAACGAGCCATTACAGCATCATCTATCCCTCTTTGACATCAATCTTCCACGTATGACATCATAGTTCCATGCGAACCACACTCGCCCTCGAGGATGATGCCATAAAGGTCATTCAGGCATACGCCCGCAACCACCGCCTGTCCCTGGGCAAGGCAGCCTCGGAACTCGTTCGCCGTGGCGCACGTTACCAGCTCGGCACCTGTACAAAGAATGGCCTGCCCGTTCTGGACGCATCCGACGACTTTCCGCTGCTCACCACGACGCAGGTGCGCGCGTTCTTAGAAGAAGAATGAACCGCCATCTGCTGGACGTCAATGTCCTCTTCGCGCTCATGTGGCCCCGCCATGAAAGCCACGCCGCGGCGCATGGCTGGTTTGCCAAGTGCGGGCACCGCGGCTGGGCTACCAATCCGCTGACCCAGCTCGGCGTGCTCCGCCTGTTGACGAACCCCAACGTTACCCAAGGCGCCGTGAGTGCCGCGAGCGCCCTGCAAGTATTGGCCGAAGCAACCCGTCATCCGGGTCACGAATTCTGGCCCCTGAATCATGACCTTCCGGCCAGTTTGAAGACATTCACTGCCACAATCAGAGGCCACGGCCAATGGACCGATGCCCTCTTGCTCCGCCACGCGGTGGAACATGATGCTATTTTCGTTACATTCGATGCTGGTCTGAAAGAATTGGCGCCGGCGGAAACAGTTAGCCACCTGCTGCTTCTCAAGCGCCGCTGATCTGGCGATCTGCTCCTCCACTCGTTTCCATGTAAAATAGCCATTCCTGCTTTTGAATTCGAAATCGAGGAAAATCATGTCCATCAAAACGCTCTTTGCATCGCTCACCGTTGCCGCTCTCGCCTTCACTCTCACCGCCGCCGACGAGAAGAAAGCCGAGACAAAAAAAGCCGCCGGTCCTCTCCAGCCGCAAATGGAACCCGAAGGCGGTTGGGACAAAGCCATGGGCACTCTTGGTGAAAAACCCGCCGAGCCCTGGACCGCCACCACCATCGGCGCAGGTGTGGACAAGAAACCGCTCACCGGCAAAGTCACCACCGTCACCGGCGAGGTTATTGACCTTTCCTGCTATCTCCAACTTGGAAAGCACGGAGAGAAGCACAAGGCCTGCGGTCAAAAGTGTCTCGCGGCCGGCCAGCCCGTCGGGCTCCTCACCAAAGACGGCAACCTCTACATGCTGATGGAAGAGGAGCATGACCCGCGGCGCGACGGCCAGACCGAGCTGCGCAAAGCCGCCGGTGATCACTTTGCGCACGTCATGGAAGTCACGGGCACGGAGACTACGGTCCGCGGCGTCCATGCCATCTACGTTCAGGGATTCCTGAAGAAATAGGTGAGGAGAAAGAACGGTGACTGGCTTCGCTGTCCCAAGCCGGTTGTACGTGCAATCAACCGGATCAGGCTCCGCGGCGCGTGGACAGCGCTGCCTGTCACCGTTTTTCTCATCCTGATTGCCCTCGCCGCCTGCCACCGCGATACGCGCAAGCGCATCGCCGTTGTCCCCAAAGGTCAGGCCCACCTGTTCTGGCAGTCCGTCCATGCCGGCGCCGTCTCCGCCGCGCGCGAAAACGGCGTGGAAATCATCTGGGACGGCGCGCCTCTGGAAACCGATTTCAGCGGCCAGATGCAGATCGTGGAAGCCATGATTACACAGCATGTCGATGCCATCTGCCTGGCTCCCACCGACAAGACCGCACTCATCAGCGTGGTCGAACGCGCCAATCGCGAAAAAATTCCAGTCGTGATCTTTGATTCCCCCATCGATACGCAGAACTTTGTCGCCCAGGTAGCCACCGACAACTATCACGCCGGCGCTATGGCCGCCGAGCGTATGGGAAAGATTTTGGACGGCAAGGGCAGAGTCGCCGAAGTCGCGGTCGAGCCCGGCTCAGCCTCCACCATGGCGCGCGAACAGGGATTCGAGGACGCCATTAAGAAAGATTTTCCGGGAATTCAGATTAGGGATAAGCGCTACGGAATGTCCGACCGCGCCAAGTCGCTCGCCGTTGCCGAGAACATGCTGACAGCGCACGATGACTTGAACGCCATGTTTGCGTCCAACGAATCGAGTTCAGTCGGCGCGGCGCAAGCCCTCAAAGGCCGCAACGCCAAAGTCAAGCTGGTGGGATTTGATTGGAGCCCCGGGTTGCTGGACGATCTGAAATCGGGCCTGATTGACTCGCTCGTCGTCCAGGACCCGTTTCGCATGGGCCACGACGCCGTGGTGGCCGCCGTCGAGAAGCTGAAGGGCGCCACCCCGCCGAAGATCCAGAATCTTCCGCCGCGCGTGATCACGCGTGAGAATCTTGATGATCCGGATGTCCAAAAACAGCTCCACCCGGACCTCGACAAATATCTTAAATAACTGTCATTGCGCGGGATACCGCACCACGGTGAAGTTCCGCAAAGTGATGGACTCGCTCGTTGTTTGCAGCATCTTTGCCTGGAAATCGACCGTCAGTGCCGGCACGAGATTGTCCGTCGCGTTGGCCACGCCCGCGGCGTAAGTCAAGGTTGAGCCCCACGTTTCCCCTCGTAATTGCGCGCCGCCGGCGTACACCGCGGATTCCGCCTTGCCGGCAACCATCGCCTCGATCGCCGGCGCAATGCGATCCACCAGGACCGTGCCGCCCCAAAGCACTTCAAACTCAAAACCCACCGCCGTACCCTGGTGCCCGAAGTCGAAATGAATCTCGACGCGGTCACCCGCCTGCAGGACGTTGCCCGGAATCGTGCAGCTTCCGACGGAGGCGAAATTCGTGGAAGACGTGCCGGTTCCGGCCGCGCTGCAAGTGATTTGCGGAGACGGCGCCGTCAGCCCTCCGCCGATGATCGATCCCGATAGCGGCGCCAGCCGGTACCAGGCTTTCAGGGTGTCGCCCGGCTGGGGAACGGCGCCGGCCAGGAACTGCACCGTCGAACCTGTGAGCGTGTAATCCGCCCCCGGCTGCTGCACAACGCCATTGCGAAACAGCACCAGGCTGGTAGTGGGATTCGGCGTGTTAGCCAACGTGAAGGTGGCGTTGACGCCGTCGATCGTCCCACCGGGAACTTCGCCGTCCACAAACTGCGGACCGGCTCCGCCGCACGGCCCGGATGAACCGTCGACCATCACGCAGTCCGATGGATTTCCGATCACCGCTTCCAACCCTCCGCTCGAGTTGATCAACGCCGTCCGGCCCGCGCTGAAACCCGGACCCTTCACCGGCCGGAGAGCCAGGTCGCCGGTCAGCCCAACCACGTCGGTTTCCTGAATCGGAGACTGCGAGGGCGGCGTCAGGGGGTTGGACGACGAGCCAGAAGCGCGCACGTCGCGAATTCTCAGAGGGGTTGAGACCGCGCCGACCACCCACGTCTCCTCAAATTGAATCTTGCCGTCGCTGTTGTATTTCACGTTGTAGTAAGTGGGCGGATTCGAATTGGTGGTTGGCACCAGTTGCACGCGAAAATTTCCATCCACGACTCTGACGGTGAGGCCTTGCGAAACGATATTGGACAGGTCGCCGGCCTCGAAGCTGTTCCATGAGATGATCAGGAGGCCGTTGAACCGGGTTCCGTCGGCTTTATAGAGGGTGTCTTGGATGACTGTCAGGGGGGGTTGGGCGGGAGCCGCAGCCGCCAGAATCAGAGCTGCAACCAGCCGGCTGGCTCCTGTTGCAGACTTCCACAAAGTTGTCCGTCCCACCTGGCCCCAGTCTAATCTTGCGGTGGGCGCCAGACCGGGCGGTTTTGAACGGCCTCAAGCTGCTAAGTTATACTTTGCCGTGAATTTGCAGGAACATATTTTTACTTCGAACCCTTGTGAATGGAGAAGCCAATGAAAAACAGACGAGCATTTATGAAAGCGGGAGTTGGCGTGGCAGCGGCGGCGGGAACGGCGAGCGCACAAACCGCGCCACCGCTTAAGAAAGTGGTGCACTACCGCGGCGGGAAGAGGCCCGATAGGCCGTCCTTGTTTAGCGGGGCCGTTTCCTACGGAAACCTGCTGTTCATCGCCGGAAAGGGCTATCACAAAGAGGGTGACATCAAGGTACACACCAAAGACGTGCTGGACCAGATCCAGGCCGAGTTGGAAAACGCGGGCTCGTCGATGGAGAAGGTGCTGCAGTGTCGCGTGTTCCTCAACGACCTGAAGGACTACGACGGTATGAACGAAATGTTTCGCGGCCGCTTCGGCGAGGAGCCGCCCGTGCGCACGACCATCGCCGCTGCCGGAGGCATTCCCGGCAACTCGTTGGTCGAGATCGACGTCATCGCTTATATCTAGCGATACAAACCGTGTTGGCGGATGTAAGCCAGCACCGCGGGCGGCACCTCCACGCGGTCATCGCCCGCAGCGAGCTTACGCCGGATCTCGGAAGACGACACCGCCAGGTCCACGCCTTCCAGCCGGTGGACGCGTGCGCCCTCGGGTTGACTGTACGCTCGCCCGGGCCGGCTCACTACGATGAACTCGACAGACGCGATCACCTCGCGCCACCGGTGCCAAGCGCCGATTTCCGCGAAGGCATCCGCGCCAATCAGGAAGAGTAGCTCCTCACTTCCGCCCAGGGAAAGGCGAACGCGCTCGATGGTCTCAATCGAATAGCTGTTCTGTTCACGGGCTTCGAGGCGGGAAGCTTCGAATACCGGCTCGCCCTCGCACGCCAGTTCCACCATGCGGTAGCGGTGCTCATAGGGAGTGCTGGTCACGCCGGATTTGTGAGGGGGCCTTGAAGCGGGAATAAACCAAACGCGATCCAACGCAAACTGGCGGACCGCCTCACGGGCGATCTTCAAGTGCGCGTTATGGATGGGATCGAACGTGCCGCCAAAAAGAGCGATTCTCAACGCGCGCTACTTCAATTCCTTGATGCGGATATTGCGGAAGTAAGCTTCCATCGGCGGTCCGGAGTGCAGTTGCAGCGCGATAATACCGGACTTGCGCGCGGAATCGTGCAGATCCGCGGTCTGGACGCCGTTCAGCTTGACCTGGATGTGATCCCCATCGCAGGAGATTTCGTACTGATTCCAGTCCTTGAGGTGCACCACGGATTTGGCCTTGGGCCACCCATCCACCATCGTGCCGCGCGTACCCCTCTCCTCGTAGATGTTGCCCCAGTAATTGTCTTCCGCCATGTCAGCCTGGTAACCGCGCACCACCCAATCGGCCAGGGCCTCGCTGCGGAACTGGATGCCGCTATTGTGATTGCGCAGCTTGCACTCGGCCCGCAGGATAAAATTAGCGAACGGCTGCTTCAAGATCAGAAATGAATTCTGCAAGAGTGTGGCGCGCTCGGTTGACCCCACGATCGTGCCGTTGCGCACGCTCCACAGCCGCATGTCGCCCTCCCATCCATCGAGATTTCGGCCGTTGAACAGCGGCCGGAACCCTTCTTCAGCGAATGCCCCGAGCGAACACAGCAACAGGAGCGCCCAAAGCCTGTTCGCCACATCAGCTCCTTTCGATCTTCACGGACCGGACTTGCACGTCTTTCTTCGGCCGGTCCTGCGCGCCGCGCGGCACCTCGGAAATCTTCTTCACGACGTCGTAGCCGTCGACCACCTCGCCGAACACGGTGTGCCGGTTGTCCAGCCAACTTGTAGCGGCCACGGTGACGAAGAACTGGCTGCCGTTGGTGTTGGGTCCGGCGTTGGCCATGGAGAGAATACCGGGTTTGGCGTGCTTCAGCTCGGGATGAAACTCGTCGGCGAACTTATAGCCGGGGCCGCCGCGCCCCGTTCCTTCCGGGCAGCCGCCTTGAATCATAAAATCGGGAATCACGCGATGAAAGATGAGGCCATCGTAAAACGGTTTGCCGGTCTTAGCGCCCTCGGCGAGGGATACAAAATTCTCCACGGTCTTGGGTGCGCGATCGGCGAACAGCCGCGCTTTGAATGTTCCCTCCGTGGTGTCGAATACAGCATAGACTTCGTTAGGCATGAAGGTGATTGTAGCAGTCAGAGGCTCACGGGCGTGCGTACACGTGGAGATGATACGCCCTTCACACCGACAACGGAAGGTTCGTTGGCAGCGCCGCTCCCACACTTCAAAGCGCCATCGCTCAAGCCCAATATTTGCTCATTGGCGAGGATCACCTTGCGCGCGAGGTTCCTCAATTCACCGCGGCAGTAGGCGACATCATGGCTCCACAAGGACTAACGGCTTGATTGCGGCGGAGGCCTTGTACGCGGAAGAGTGATTACGGAACGCCTGATTTTTATCGGCGTTCATCCTACGGCGGATTGGCAGGTTCATTCCCCGCGCAGGCAGGCAGCCGGATCCACCCGCGTCGCGCGCACCGATGGCACGTACGCCGCCACCAGCCCCACGGCGATCAGAACCGAGATCACCCCGCACAGCGTCAGTGGATCGTATCCCGACACTCCCCAAAGCTGGCTCGCCAGAACACGGCCGACCACCCACACCAGGACGATGCCGGCCGCCACGCCCATCAGCACGAACTGCAGGGTGCCGGTGAGGACCATCGAGCGAACATCGCCCGCGCTCGCGCCCAGAGCCATGCGAATGCCGATCTCATGCCGCTGCTGTGTGACCGTCCAGGACACGACACTGTAAACGCCGGTGGTCACCAGCACTAGTCCGATACCCGCGAACACCGAGAACAGCCCGAGACCGAAGCGCGGTTGGGCGTACTGGCCGATGTCCAGAATGGCGTCCATCGTCATTGTCTGCTGCGGAATGACGCTCCTGTCCAGCCGCAGAATCTCTGTCGTTAGACTGCGGCTCAGCGCCGCTGGGTCGCCCACTGTGTGCACGAAGATCACGTCCTGGCCATACCCCGCGACCGAGTAGGGGATGAAAGCCTCAGGTGCAGCGTCCTGAAGCAGTCCCTGGTTCTTCATGTCTGAGACCACGCCAATCACGTCGAACCGCGGATTGGCAATGGGCTCCGGCGCGTCCTTCATGGCGGAAATGATGAGCGGCTGGCCGAGGGGGTCCTGCCGCCCGAAGTATTTCCGCGCCATGCTCTGATTGATGACCACGACTTTCTGTTTGCCGTTCTCGTCATCGGCCGTGGGCAGCCGCCCTGCCAGCAGGCGAAGACCGATGGTCTGGAAGTATTGGCGGCTGCATGGCACAAAGCTGCCTTTCCAGCGCTCGAAGTGCGCAACGCCCGGGACCTCGAATTCGGTGCCGTTGCCGCCGTTCTGGGGGTAGTCGAGAGCTGCAGTGGCAGAGATCACGCCCGGCAGCGCTTCGAGGCGTGGAAGCAACTCGCGAAGGAAGCGCGCCTGCGAGTCTGTCGTCCGATAGCGTACGGGTGGAAGAGTCAGGCTGGTGGTCAAAACATGGCTGGTGCGAAAGCCGAGGTCGATCTGCCGTTCGAGGAAGAAGGTGCGCATCAAGAGTCCGGAGCCGGTGAGCAGGAGCATGGAAAGGGTGACCTCGCCGGCGACCAAAACATGCCGGATTCGGCCGCGGCGGAAGCCGGTGTTGCCACGGGCCGCGGCGCGGAGCGGTTCGTTCAGATCGCCCCGGGCCGAGGCGAGTGCCGGGGCCAGCCCGAAGACGAATGCCGTTGCTATGGCGACCGCGACCGTCGCCAGAAGCACCTCCCGGTTTATAGAGATCATCGCTTCGTCAGGAAATGTGTACAAGGGAACGAGCGCGATCAGCCCGTTCAGAGCTGCCGAGGCGAAGAGACACCCCGCACCCGCCCCGGCAAGCGAGAGCAGGAGGCTTTCTGTCATGAGTTGGCGGACGATGCGCCACCGTCCCGCGCCCAGCGTCATCCGAAGAGCCAGTTCTTTTTGGCGGATCGTTGCCCGGGCCAGCAGCAGATTCGCCACATTGGCGCAGGCAATCAGCAGCAGCAGGCCGACGGCGGCGAGCAGTGTCAGCAGCGCGTATCGGAACCGGCCCACGGCGATGTAGCCAAGCCCATCCAGGCGAACGATGAACTGCGCGGGATAGCTCCGCGGATAAATCGTCGACAACTGCTTCGCGAGGCCGCCCAGCTCGGCTTCCGCCGCTCTCACGTCCAGCCCCGGCCTGAGGTGGCCATAGAGGACTAAGCTGCGTCTATCGGCGCCAGTTTCCGCGGGGTCGACAGTCGCGGGCATCCAAATGTCTCCGCCCCATAGCGCAAAGCGCTTGGGCATGACGCCAACCAGCGTGGTGGGCTTGTCATTCAGGAGGAAGGTTTGGCCTACGATGTTCGGGTCGCGCCCGAATCGGCTGAGCCACACCTTGTAACTGAGAACGAAGACGGACGGTGCGCCGGGCTTCCCGTCGCCGGGAAGAATGCCGCGGCCGAGCAAAGGCGCGACTCCGAGAAATTGGAACGCGTTGTCGGTCACCGTGTCGGTGTCCAGGGGCTCCAGCCGATCGCCCGCGCCCATAAGCGTCGTCGTTTCCCACACGCCCATCGTGTCAGTGAAGATCCGGTTCTGCCGCTGGTAATCCAGAAACTCCGGAACAGAGAAGTAGTTCCGGTCCTGCGGTCCGTTGCTGTTCCTTTCGACAATCCGGAATCCGTAGATGCGGTCGCTGTCGGTATAAGGGAAAGGGTTCAGCAGTACGTTGTCGATGACGCTGAAGATCGCCGTGGTGGAACCGATGCCCAGCCCTAGAGCGGTCACACAAGCGAAGAGAAATCCATGATCCTTGCGGAGGCTCCGAATGCCGAAGCGCAGGTCCTGCCAAAGCCAATCCATGTTGGGAGCGTCCAGCACATCCCTGGCCAAAGTCGGCCACTGCATTCACGATAGTCGTACCGGTTCAGACGAACCGTCTGTTCCGGCCGTGGGACGGTACTGTCGCGGAACCGGACAGGAATGCTGAGATCTGCGCCAGTTGTTGACCAGCGCACTTTGGCTTTTGGAAATCATTTCGGCAAAGCCGGACGCGGTTCCGGGATCGGCCCGAGAGTGTTCGGCTTCACCGCGGAATCGGTGTTCACCTTCATCCCGGAATCCTGTTCAAGTTCACCCCGGAATGGCGTTCGGCTTTGCCCGGATTCCCCCCGATATACGATCTCCGCAAGCTGCGCTTACAGAAGCCTCGGCCGGTCAACACCGAGCTGGAGCGGGTGATCTACGGCTACGACCTCCTCGTTGTTGTTCCGGAGTTGACCCCAGCCGACTTGATCCGATAAGACGGAGACGCGGCGGGTCCGGAGCGCGCGCGAATTCAACGCCCGAAAACGAACGCCTGGCGCTCGCACGAGGCCTTCACGGCAGGGGGATGCGGTACAGATTGCGGTGGACGCTCGTGCGGGCGAAGGCGTAAGTCGTCAGGCTCGGGCCGAAGACGGCGGCGGGCGCGTCAATCACTCGGATGCCCGGAATGGCATCCAGATCCGCTCGGGTCTTGATGCCGTTCGGCGGAACGGGCGGCAACATCCGGCCCTCGCGCAGCGGGATGGCGAAGGTCTTCCGGCTGGCATCCATGGTGGCGCTGCCCCACATGTCCAGCACGAGAAAACGGCTGTCCGGCGTCCAGCGGCCAAAGCAAGGCATACAAACGCGCTGCGTGGTGCCGCCGTTCAGCGGGATGGCGACGAGGGAGAATGACCAATCCTCGTCAGCCACCGCAGCTCCTGCGAGCAGAAACGCTCCGTCGGGAGAAATGGCGACGGGCTCGATGACGGGGTTCGGCAGGAGCCGTTGACGGGCGCTTCCATCAGGCTTCATACGGTAGGCGAAATTGGTATTGCCTTCCGATGCGCGAAACACGATGTCGCCCGCCGGCGTGAACAGCGGCACGTCCTCCGGGGAGGAAGACAGCCGGCGGGGAGAGGACCGGTGGTCGAGCGGAGCCGCCCAGATGCGAGGGTCCTTGCCTTCATGAGTGGCCGCGAACGCGATCTGTTTGCCGTCAGGAGAAATATCAAAGCTGGTGACGAAAATCCCGGGAAGCAGGCGCTCGGTTTGTCCAGTTGCCACGTCCGCCTCCCAGATTTCTCCCATGGGAAACCCTTGCCGCGCGAGCTGGTGGTTCAAGTAAAACAGTTTCTTTCCGTCCGGAGAGAAGCGAGGGCTTTGCGCGAATCCTTCGGAAGAAACGCGGCGCTCGCCTGCCTGATCGTGGATCCAGACCTCGCTCTCCTCCAACCCCACAGAAGTTATGAGCGACCGACCATCGGGCGCGACGGCAACTCCTTCTTCTTCGGTTGCGCTGGCGGTGATCTGTTCCGGCTCTCCCCCGCTCGAGCGCTGCCGCCAGATATGAAATGTGCCCCCTGTGTTGGAGCTGACGTAAACCCACTCTCCATCCGGCGACCAGCCGCCATCCTTGCACGCGCCAAGGGGAGGACCGACGACTCGCCCGGGCGAGCTGCCATCGAAAGGCACCACGCGGCAGGGCAGCCATCCGCCGTTATCCATTTCCGCTAGCAGCACCGACTTGCGATCAGGCGAAAGATACGAGCGATGAGCCATGCCCCGGTCGTGAGGCGGAATATAAACGTTCTGCGCCTCCGTGCGGCTTTCGCTTGCGGAGACGATGGCCATGTGTAAGCCGGACTTGATTTCGGAGAACAACAGCTGTTGCGGGCCGATCCAGACGAGCCCGGAAGCGTTGGGGAGCATGCGCCGCGACTCGCCGCCCAGCACCGGCACGGTCCAGGTGTCCCACGGGATGGTATATGCGACGCGAGAGCCGTCGGGCGAGAACTGCGGGCTCATTTTGGGCCGGCTGTCGTGCGTGAGCTGCAAGGGCTCGCCATCGGGCAGCAGCTTCACATAGATCTCGCCCGCGGAAACGAACGTTGATGGACCGCGAATGAAGGCCAGCAAGCGGCCATCCTGGGAGAGCGCGGGCTGCGTGGCCGAATCGGTGAAATTGGTTAACTGCTGCCAGGCGGAGCGCACCGGAGCTTCGCGCTTGCGAGAAAGGAACAGTGCCGCGGCTGTTACCCCGAGCACGCACGCGAGGGCGGCGCCCGCATACATGGGCCATTTGCGGCGCTGCGGCGCGGCTACGGCGCCAGTGGACCATGCACGGCCAGATTGGGTTTCTCGCTTCAGCCGCTTCAGATCGGCCAGTAGATCTGCAGCGTGCTGATACCGCACATCCCGATCTTTCTCGAGAGCTTTGAGAATGATGTGCTCCAGCTCCGGCGGCACTCCGGGGTTCACGCGGGCTGGGGGCACGGGCGCCTTGTTGAGAATGGCCTCGAAGACTACCGCGGTGGTCTCACCCCTGGACGGCAGCGTGCCAGTGGCCATCTCATAGAGCACGACTCCGAAGGAAAACAGATCGGTGCGTGCGTCCAGCTCCTGCCCGCGCGCCTGTTCGGGGGACATGTAGGCTACGGTGCCCACGGTGGTGCCGGGGCTGGTGAGCATGGCTTCGGTGGCTGCCATCGTGGGTGCAGAGGTATTCGGCGCTCTGGTTTCCGGCGCCTGCTTGGCCAGCCCGAAGTCGAGAATCTTGGCCTGCCCGCGACGGGTCACGAAGATGTTTGCGGACTTGATATCGCGGTGCACGATCCCCTTGGCGTGCGCCGCATCCAGCGCGTCGGCGATCTGGATCGCCAGATCCACAAGCTCATCCGTCTCGAACGGCTTGCCGGCGATGCGCTGCCGCAGGGTCTGCCCCTCGAGCAGTTCCATGGCGAGGAAAGGCCGGCCCTCGTGTTCCCCGATGTCGTAAATCACACAGATGTTGGAATGATTCAGCGCTGAGGCGGCGCGCGCTTCGCGCTGAAAGCGCTCGAGGGCAGCGTGATCCCGGGCGTAGTCGTCGGGCAGGAATTTCAAGGCGACGGCGCGTCCCAGGCGCGTGTCTTCAGCCTTGTAGACCACTCCCATGCCGCCGGCGCCCAGTTTCTCCAGGATGCGGTAATGGGAGATGGTCTTTCCGATCATGTGTCGTGCCGCCAATCTGGCGAATGACGGTGCGGAAATTCTACCTTACCGCAGGGGCGTTGTACCCGGTGTGACTCAGGCGTATTCCCAACGTTGCGCGAGCTTTCGCGCGATGGCGAATAGCACTACGCCGACAACCAAAAGCACCAGGACTTGCGGCCAGAGGTGAGAAACCGGCTCATCGCGCCAAAACACTTTCGTGAATCCATCAATCGCCCAAGCGTTGATGGTCAACAGCCCGGCCTTCTGTACGGCCTCCGGCATGAGGAAGCGGGGAAACATGCTACCCCCAATTGAGGACATGATCAGAATGACCAGCGTCGAGAGCGCGCCCAGTTGAGCTCGCGTGCGGCAAACGCTGGCCAGCAACATGCCAAAGGCGCCCACGGCAAAGGCCGTCGACACGCCCATCACTATAAAGCCGGGAATGTGCGGAATGAAGTCGAGCTTAAAGACTGTCCAGGCCCAGACAAACATCAGGACCAGTTGTGAGAACGCCAGCAGCGTGCTGAACGCCAATTTGCCTGCCAGCAATGTGGTCATCGTCACCCGCGAACTGAGCACGCGGTCGAGAGTGCCGCTTTCCGCCTCATCCAACAGGGAACCGGCTGCGCCGCTCGCCGTAAAAAGCAGGAACATCACTCCGATGGCCGCCGCATAGAAAGACACCATGGGATTGTCTTTGTTTTCTCCGACGACATCTCGCGTTCTTACCGAAATGAGCCCTGCGCCCGGTTGCCCGCCCGCTGTAACCGCGCCGCCGCTCTCGCTCTCCTCGCGACGAAGTTGGCCGAGGCCCGAATCGATCCTCTTGCGTTGTTCCGGTGTGAACCCGCCCGCGTACCGATCCATGTACCTCGATCCAAGCTCCGCCATGACGTCCGGCATGGAGGTCATGGCCACCTTCTGAAGCAGGCCCGCAATCATCTGCGAGGCAACCATATCACTGCTGTCTTTGAGCAACTGGATGGTGGGACCGGTCCCGGCGCCTCCGAATGAAATTGGATTCTCGCCGAAGCCGTGCGGAACAATCAGAGCGACCGGCGCGGCGCCCGCCTTCACCGCCGCCTCCGCGCTTGCCGCCGTGTACTCCGGTTGCTGCACGCCTTTCTTCGCTTCCGGCCTCGTCCTGACGACAAGAGAGCCTTCCTTCTCGAGACCTTTCACCAGCCGCTCGGATGCGCGGCTGTGGTCTTCATCCACTACGATGACGTTTATTTTCGGCGTGCCGTCGCGGCGGCTGCCGAAGATGATGGCAAAAATGCTGAAAAAGACAACGGGCAGGATGAAACTCAACGCCAGTGCGCCACGATCGCGGCGCAGCGAAACCATGGCAGTGCGGACGATGGCAACGATCAATCGCGCAACTCCCTTCCCGTCAAGTGCAGGAATACCGATTCGAGATTAGGCTTCCGCAGGGAGACGTCGACCAGTTCCAGGCCGGCGCTGGCGGCATCGTCAAGCAAACCGGCAATTTCAGTGGGATGTTCAATGCTGAATTGCGCCACGTGATCCACGTAGCGGCCTCCCCGCTGCTCCACCCATTCGCCGACGCGGTCCGGCGAGCTTTGAAAACGCGCCAGAACCTCGCTGCGCGTGGCGAATGCCGTGTGAACAAGCTCTTCCTTGGCGCCCAGCGCGATGATTCGCCCGTGATCCACAATGGCGATTCGATCGCACAGCCGCTCGGCTTCTTCCATATAGTGCGTGGTGTAGATGATCGACATCCCTTCACCGTGCAACTTTTCGATCATCTCAAAAATGCGATTGCGCGACTGCGGGTCCACCCCGACGGTCGGCTCATCCATCAGGACGAGTTTGGGCTGGTGAATGAGCCCGGCGGCCATGTTCAGCCGCCGCTTCATGCCTCCCGAAAGGTTCTTGACCAGTTCTCCGGCGCGGTCCTGAAGGGCCGCCCAGTCGAGGCACCATACAACCGCTTGTCCGAGCGCGGCGCCGGCGAGCCCGTGGTATCGCCCGAACGATTCCAGATTCTCCCGGCACGTGAGTCTTGGATAGAGCGCCAGTTCCTGAGGGATCCATCCCAGCGCGGCGCGCGCTCCGGCCGAATCGGCCGCCGAACCGAAGACCGAGACCGTGCCGGCATCGGGAACCACACGGCCAACAATGCTCCGGATCAGCGTGCTCTTGCCCGCGCCATTGGGTCCCAGCAGTCCCAGGCATTCCCCGCTGTGCAGGTCGAGCGTGATGCCGTCGACGGCGGTCACGGGTCCGAACCGCTTGATCAGGGCTTCAATGCGCAGGGGCAGAGACGAAGATGGGGTAGGAATGGCTGGCGCAGACAAGAATGCAATCTCCCGGTGTTCCGTGGCCGTAGCCAATCATACTCGTACTGCACGGGCAGGGCCAATGCGAAGCGCGTTTCACATATTTATGTGTGCTACACTGAATTGTGTGAAAGCCGTCAAAACCAAGCGCAACCTGACCCTGAACCTGCCCGTGGACCTGATCCGCGAAGCCAAGGTGCAAGCCGCCGAGCGTAACATGTCGCTCAACGCCTGGATTCAAGAAGCGATCGACCACACGATGCGGTTCACGCGTGACCGTATTGCTGCGGGCGAACAGTTCCTTAATGCCTCCAGGGAGGGCCTGCTGAAGCTTCCCCGCAAGCGTTTGAAGCGCGAAGAACTATACGACCGCTGATGGTCTTCTTTGACAGCAACGTTCTGGTCTATGTGCACGACCAGCGCTTCCCGCATAAACGCGAGACGGCGCGGCGGCTCTACACCTCGTACCTGTATCAGGACGCTATCGCGCTGAGCACTCAGGTGCTCCAGGAATTCTTCGTTACGATCACGCACAAAACGAGCCAGGTATCCGTGCCGGAGGCAAAGAAACTGGTAAGCCACCTGGCTGGACTACGCGTGGTGAAGATGGACGCGGATCACATCATGGCCGCGATTGACGTGCATGCCCGCTACCAGATCTCGTTCTGGGATAGCTTGATCGTCGTCGCGGCCAAAGCGGCCCGTGCTTCGCTGATCTTGAGCGAGGACCTGGGACACATGCAGGTCTACGACGGCGTCCGCGTGGAGAATCCGTTTGTGACGCAGTAATCCTTGCGGAGGAAGTCACCCGCTCGCCCGCTGCTCTCTTGCCGCCGCGGTGGCCAGCTCGTCGGCGCGGTTGTTGTCTTCGTGCAGGCTATGGCCGCGGGTCCAGGTCCACTGGGTTTTGTGGCGGGTGACTTCCTCATCCAGTTCGCGCCAGAGGTCGCTGTTCAGCACCGGCTTCTTGTCGCTCTTCAGCCACTTCTTGCGCTTCCAGGCGTGGATCCACTGCGTGATGCCGTTCTTCAAGTATTCCGAATCGGTGATCACTTCGACCTCGCAGGGCTCCTTGATGGCGCGCAGACCCTCGATGGCGGCGGTCAGCTCCATGCGGTTGTTGGTGGTGTGCGGCGCGAAGCCGAACATCTCGCGCGTATGATTTCCGTAGCGCAGGATCGCGGCCCAGCCGCCGGGCCCGGGATTGCCAACGCAAGCCCCGTCCGTAATGAGTTGGACTTTTTTCACGAAATGAGCGCCGGCTCGGCTTCCCGGTTGAAGAATGCGTCCACACGATCGAGAATCTCGCGCGCTTGGTGGGCGTGGTAGACCTCGGCGCGGAGTTTCGAGCCGTTGCGCACCCCGTGCGTGAAGTAAGTGGCGAACTGTTTCATCTTGCCGACCGTGTCCGCCTCGTCACGTTCGATCAGCATGGCGTAATAGGTGCGCATCATTTCATAGCGGTCGCGCTGAGCGGGCTGGTCGTAGCGGCCGGTAGCGAGATACTGCCCGATCTGCCGGAAGATCCACGGATTCGACGATGCCGCGCGGCCGATCATGACGGCGTCGCAGCCGGTGACGGCGACCATGCGCACGGCATCTTCGGGCGTAAGGATGTCGCCGTTGCCGATGACCGGGATCTTCACCGCCGCTTTCACTTCGGCGATGCGCGTCCAATCGGCCTGGCCGCTATAACCTTGCTCGCGCGTACGCGGGTGGAGAGCGACGGCTTGCAAGCCGCAGTCCTCGGCGAGCTGGGCCATCTTCACTGTGACGAGCTCTTCGTCGTTCCATCCCGCGCGAAATTTCATGGTAAACGGGATCGAGATGGCGGCGCGTACCGTGCGGAGGATTTGTTCAACAAGCGGCAGATCGCGCAGGAGCCCGGATCCGCCATTGCATTTGACGACTTTGTTCACCGGGCAGCCGAAGTTGATATCGAGAATGTCGAAGCCGAGATCCTGGCAGACGCGCGCGGCATCGGCCATGACGGATGGGTCAGCGCCAAAAAGCTGCGCGGAAATGGGGTGCTCTTCGGGTTCAAAGGCCAGGTACTTCAAAGTTCGCGTAGGCTTATGCGAGCGAAGCGAGGCGCTGACGCCGTGCGAGCTGGTGAACTCGGTCATGATGAGCCCGCATCCGCCGAGGTTGCGGATAAACCGCCGGAACACGGTGTCGGTGACGCCCGCCATGGGCGCGAGAACAGTAGCCGGCGTAATCGGCACGTTTCCTATGACGAAAGTATTAGGGAAACTCGGCATAGCCCTTTGTGTTCTCTCATTTTAGCGGGTAGGATTGTGGAAACGGAACTGCCGCCCCACCCGTCGTAGGGTGCAGGAGAGGACCATGAAGCCGATTCAGGTCGGGATTCTTGTAGCGGTGGCCGCAGTGGCTGGGGGCCTGATCACGAAGTGGGTGACCAGCCGCAACGCAGCGCCGGTTGCGACCATGGCCACCACGGCTGCGCCGGCAACGCCCGCTGCACAGGTAACACCCGCCGCCCCGCAAGCTCCGGAGCAGGCGCTCCCATCGCCATTTCCGGAAGAGAAACCGGTCAAAGGAACCGCACACAAGGCGCGGACACCGCATCGCGCCGAACCCAAAATAATCGCACAGAATCTGCCGCCGGCGGTGACTCCGGCACCCGAGCCTGTGCGCAACACCGAGCCCGCGCCGAGGACGCAGCCCGCGACGCCGGAGCCGGCGCCAGCCGTCCAGGTTCCTGAACCGCCTGCTCCTCCACCACCTCCACCGCCGCGTCAAGTCACGCTGACTTCAGGCACTCTGATTCGCGCGCGCACGGTCGATGGACTTTCGAGCGATCACAACCAGGCGGGCGACGGGTTTACGGCTACGCTTGACGCGCCGCTGGTTGTCGACGGATTGGTCATCG
The DNA here is from genome assembly GCA_020073305.1 of Terriglobia bacterium. Classification (GTDB taxonomy): domain Bacteria; phylum Acidobacteriota; class Terriglobia; order Bryobacterales; family Bryobacteraceae; genus QHXW01. Next base: position 185,525 of record JAIQFK010000011.1, on the reverse strand, counting down.
CGGAGCGCGGCGCGCGTCTCGAGGGGAAAGTTGTGCAAGCCGACAAGGCGGGGCGCGTGAAGGGCGTTTCCGACCTCGCGATCGAGCTGACGCAGTTGACGACCTCGGACGGGCAGCGAATCCCGATCGAGACCGAGTCGTTCATCAAACACGGGCAGACTTCGAAAGGTGAAGACGCGGCTAAGGTCGGCGGCGGCGCGGCGCTAGGCGCGATCATCGGAGCCATTGCAGGCGGCGGCAAAGGCGCGGCGATCGGGACGGCAGTAGGCGGCGCAGCAGGAGCGGGCACCGTGGCGGCCACGCGCGGCAAAGCGGTCGCCATCGCACCCGAGACTCGCATCAGCTTCCGGCTGAAGAGTGCGGTTACGATTACGGAGCGGCAGGGGAATAGGTAGGTCGCCCCGGATCACCTAACCCAAGAGACACTCGTCTTCGAGGGCAGCTGCACGTATCGGTTCGCCGGTGGCGCTGGCTGTAAAAACGAAGCGGCCCGCGACGGCTGCCGCGAGCAGTGCCGCCGCGGCAATCGCGAACGCCGCCGAATATCCGAAACGGTTCGCCACGGCGCCGGCGACGAACGAACTGATGCCGACGAACAGGTCGACAAAGGCGCTCAGCACACCCACCGTCGAGCCGCGCTCATTGGCGGGAATCTGGCGCAATACCGTCGTCGCCACCGCCGACCACGGGAACGAGAAGCCAAAACCCAGTAGCGCCGTCGCGCCAATCGCCAGCGCCGGCCGCGGACCGATGGTCAGCGCACTCAAGCCCAGCCCCATCGCAACCAGCCCGCCGTAATACGTAAACGCCGGATGGATGCGGTCAGGCAAGCCGCCGAGGAAGAAGCGGGAAAGCAGAATCAGCAGGGCGTAGGCGGAGAATGCCACCGGCCCCGAATTTCCGAATCGGGCCAGGTGCAAAATCAAAAACCCGGTGATCACCGGATAATGCACGTTCACGAAACCGACCGCAAGGCCCGGCGACACCATCGCCGCCGGAATCCACTTGCGCGGCCCTTTGTGCTCGGGTGGTGCGTATTGCTCCGGAATGCGCAGCACCAGAATCGTCGCGGCGAGCGCGGCAACGACCTGGGCAAACGCCGCGTAATCGAACGAACCGAGCCAGCTTCCCACCACCGGGCCGACCGAAATTCCTCCCCAGATGCCGCTGCTCACGTATCCGAGCGCTTCTCCGCTGCGATGAACGCCCGCAATTTCCACCGCCCATGCGGCCGCGCCCGTGTACAGGCAGGCCTCACCAAAGCCTTGGAGAATACGGCCGAGGTAGGCTCCGGCGATTCCGAGCGGCAGCACATACGCCGCGCCCGAGAACGCACAGCTCATTAAGCCGGTGAGTAGCGCGATTTTTCTTCCGCGCCGGTCCGCCAGAGGTCCCGAGAAAAAGCGCGCCGCCAGCGCGACGAAGGAAAAAATCCCGATCACGAAACCAATGGTACGGTCGGACCCGCCGAGATCGTGACGCAGGTGCGGCCCCAGCCTGGGCAAAACCGTTCCGATGCCAAGGAATCCCAGAAAAGTCGCCCCAATCAACGCCCAAAAGCGCATACCTAGGGGAGCGGCGCGAGAGCTCATTCAGATCATTGTACTGAGATCGGTTTTCGATTCGCGGATTCACTCGCCGCGGACGCTAAACGGGCCGGACCCGTAGCTCGCCACGATAAGGGCTCCCCCCAACATGGACACATTCTCGATGAACATGGACTGCTGGATGTGACGCGGCCCGGATTCCGTGATGTTCCAGCACTGGTGCATTCCTAGGGTGACGGGAATTAGGAACAGGACCAGCGCCCAAGCGCCCTTTTTCGCGTAGAACCCGGTAGCGACGGACAGTCCTCCCACCATAGCCAACAGCCCGGATAGGGGCACAAGTACGCGGGCGAGCGGGACGCCCAACTCCGCGGCATGCGAGACGCCCTCTGCAGTGAAATGCCGAGGAGAAGCGAGAACGAAGATCGATGCGAAAAGTATTCTGCCGAGGAGCAGCAGCACTTTCTTGAAACGCCTCATTTCTTGAGCGTAATCACGGTTCCAAAAGAACGCATTGATCTTTTGCATGTTTTCCGTCGCGCGCCTGGGCTCACGCTATGGGGAACAATTCCCCCTGCCGTTCGTCTTCCCAGAGATCCGGACGATAATCGACAGGCGCGGAGGCGAGGCCGTAGCGGTCGCGGATGGCGCGAAGGCGTTTGCGCAGCTCCTCGATGTAGGCGCCGCGAAGGTAGGGGCTCTTCTTGTAGCGCTCTTCGTAGCGGCGCACCAGGTGCGGGAAGCGGTCGGCTAGAAACGGGAAGAAGACTCTCTGCGCTGACGGCATCAGGAACAGCACGCCGCCGCCGAAGTATTGAGCGCCGGCATCTTTTGCGGCTTTGGCCAGGCGGTCGAGGTCCTTCTCGCGGTCGGTGATCAGCGGCAGAATCGGATTCGGAAAAACGCCCACCACGACCCCGGCGGCGGCCAGCTTGCTGACGGTTTCCAGGCGCAGATCGGGCCGCGGCGCGCGAGGCTCGAGCTGGCGTGCCAGGTTGGTTTTGAGAGTGGTAATCGTGACGTTGACGTCCAGCACGTTGGCGCGCGCGATTTCAACAAGAAGCGGGATGTCGCGCTGGATCAGGTCCGATTTAGTAGTGATGGAGAGATGCCAGCCGCGCTCGCGGGCGAAGACTTCGAGAATGGAACGCGTGCGCAGGAAGCGGCGTTCGGCGGGCTGATAGGGGTCGGTGGCGGTGCCGATGGCGATGGCATCGCGCTTGGCGATCTTGGGCAGCTCGCGCTTCAGAATCTCCGCCAGGTTGGCCTTGGCGTAGATGCGGTCTTCGAACTCCGCGGCATCGTGCTCCATGAATTCGTGCGTGTAGCGGGCGTAGCAATACTTGCATCCGAATTCGCAGCCGCGATACGGATTGACGGTCCAGCGGAACGGCATGGTGGGCTTGCACCGGTTCAAGACGCTGCGCGTCGCGATCTCGAAATACTCGACCTGGCGCTTGGCTTCGAGCAGTTCGCTCTGGGAAGCGAGTTTGGCAATACCGACCAATCGCTGCCCGGGGGAGGTGTCGAACAGCATTTGCTTATTTTCGCCTTTTCTTCGCCATAATGCAAGATACAATTTGTGTTGCGTTTCCCCCTCCTGATCCTGCTGGCATCGCCGCTTTTCGCCCAAGGCAACTACGAAATTCAGGTGTACGGTGTCGAGACCGTGGAACCGCACCACACCATGGTGGAGTTGCACAGCAACTTCACGATCGAGGGCAGCAAGACGTCGATTGACGGCCAATACCCCACCGAGCATCAGTTCCACGAAACGCTGGAGATCACGCACGGCTTCAACGATTGGTTTGAAACGGGATTTTATGTTTTCAGCAGCGCGCAGCCGGGCCAAGGCTGGCAGTGGGTCGGCGACCACATCCGGCCGCGGGTGCGGGTACCGGAGAAATGGAAATGGCCGGTGGGAGTGAGCCTGTCGACGGAAATCGGGTATCAGCGAACGCAGTTTTCGGCGGACACCTGGACGTGGGAGATCCGGCCGATCATCGACCAGAAGAAGGGCCCGTGGTACTGGTCGTTCAACCCGTCGTTCGACCGCTCATTTCACGGCCCGAGCGTGAGCAAGGGCGTCGAGTTCTCTCCGAACTTTAAGGCGAGCTACGATTTCACCAAGAAGGTGGCGGGTGGAATCGAATATTACGGGGCGGTCGGCCCGGTGACCGGCTTCGACCCGCTGCGCGAGCAGCAGCAGCAGATCATCCCCACCATCGACCTCAACCTTTCTCCAAACTGGGAGTTCAACCTGGGCGTGGGGGTGGGGATGACGCAGGGGACGGATCATCTGCTAGTGAAAATGATTCTGGGGTATCGGTTCAAGCTGTAATCTCGTACTTTTTCAGAACGTCCTCCCACAATCCCTGCGCTTTCAGGATCAGCTCGATGACTTCGCGAACCGCGCCCTGGCCGCCGCTTGCCGACGTCACGTAGCACGCGTGCCGTTTCACCTCTTCTCGGGCGTTGGCGGTGGCGACGGGGAGCCCGACGCGGCGCATGACGATCGCGTCCGTGAGGTCGTCGCCGACGTAGGCGACCTGCGCGGGGTCAAGCTGGGCATCGCGAAGGATCTCTTCGAAAATGGGGATTTTCTCGGTATGGCCCTGGTAGACGTAAGTAATCTTGGTTTGTTTGGCACGCTCGACGGTGGCGGGAGAAACGCGTCCGCTGATGAGACCGGTTTTGATTCCTTTCCAGCTCAGCCAGTGGAGCGCGATGCCGTCCTGGGAATCGAATCCCTTGGTTTCGAACATCTGGCCTTCCGGGCCGGGGACGTTGTAGAGGCGGCCGTCGGTCAGGACGCCATCCACGTCCATCAGCAGCAGTCGGATACGCGAAGCGCGTTGGTTCACGTCAGTGGGCAATTCGATTCTCCTGGAACCGTTTTACCAAAAGACGCGCACCGGATTCTGTGGGGCGTTGCTTTCTGTGGCTTTACTTAACGCCGAGGGCGCAAACGGTGGAGACGGGCTTCATGCGCTTCACTTCGAGGCGGACTTCATTGAATCCGGCGGCGCTCAGGTTCTCGACAAGCGATCGACCGGTTAGGCGGGCGATACCCTCCTTGGCGCCTTTCGAGCGCGGCTGAACAGCTACCGCGACCAAGCCGCCCGGGCGCAGGACGCGCCGCGTCTCCCGCATCACGGTTACGGGATCGTTCCAGAATTGGGCGACATTAATCGAGAAGACTTTGTTAAAGAAGTCATCCTGGTAGGGTAGTTGTGAGGCGCAGCCGAGCTGCAGTTCGACCCGTTCGCTCTGGATGGCGGCCCGGTTGCGCCGGGTCGCCTGCTCCAGCATCACCGGAGAGTGATCCACGCCCGCCACGAAGCCATCCACGGCGATTTCGCTGACCCGCCGGATGTCGATGCCCGAGCCGAAGCCGACCTCGAGGACGCAGTCATTCTGATGAATCTCGAGCATGGGCAGGACCCACCAACTGCGATCCTTGTTTTTGAGCGCCATCAGATGGCCGATCAGGCCGCCAAGCACACCCGAGGGCTTGCCAAACTGGCTGCGCCACCCGGTGGGCATCCTGGAAGCAGGAACCTGGATTGCAGGGGACAGGGCTGCGCCGTTCTTCATGAGTTCTCCTTCCGTTCAGTTACGAAGGTTTGACGCCGGAAGTTCCGCGGCGTTACGTGTGTTTCACCAAGCCCGGTGTGGCGGGAACGGCCCACCCCGATCCTCGTTGTTGCGGTGGCGGGCATTCGCTAGAATAGTCAATTACTCTCTACGTATTCTTTTGGAGTTGGAACCGTGCGCCGGAGACCCACGTCTCCGTCTGGGCGCAGAGGGAAAGGAACCCGGTTTTTTACATGAGTCTTAGCAGGCGCGTGCGCCTGGCCAGTGCCTTCATCTGTCTTTCTGTTCCGCTAACGGTCGTACCCGCCTGGTCGCAGACCCAACCTCAGGCGAATCCTCAGGCGGCGGAACCGGCCAAACCGGCCCCGGATCAGACCAAGTCGCAACAACCGGAGCAGGAACCGAAGAAACCGAATCCGTTCGAAACGGTGCCGGAGAGCGTGCCGCAGGCGCCTGCGCCCGCCCCGCAGCCGGGCAAGCCAAAGCTGGAGGCCCCGAAGACCCCGGAAGCGCCGGTGGAGGCCCCCGCGGGCAATGCTATCGAGGCGATTGAATTCCGCGGGTCGCGCCGCGTCCCCCAGGACACTCTTCGGGCGCTGATCTTCACCAAAAAGGGCGACGTCTTCAACGAAGACGCGCTGCACCGGGATTTCATGGCGCTCTGGAATACCGGCCGCTTCGATGACATCCGGCTCGAGACCGAGCCGGGCAAGATCGGGCTGATCGTGCGTTTCGTCGTGACCGAGCGGCGGGTGATCCGGACCATCAAGTACGGCCCGGGCATGAAGTCGGTGACGGTGTCGGAGGTGCTCGACCGGTTCAAGGAGAGAAAGGTCGGGCTGTCGGTGGAATCGCAGTACGATCCCAACAAAGTGCAGCACGCCGCGGTGGTTTTGAAGGAATACCTAGCGGAGCGCGGCCGGCAATTCGCCACGGTGGAGCCGGAGATCCGCCAGGTTCCGCCTTCCTCGCTGGAGGTCACTTTCAATGTAAATGAAGGCCCGAAAGTCAAAGTCGGCAAGATCGATATTCAGGGCAATACGGTCTTCAGCGATAGGGAAGTGATCCGCGCGATGAAGAATCTGCACCCGATCGGGGTTCCGCACGGGCTATTTCTGGAAAACCTGTTTGACAAGACCTACGATTCTTCCAAGCTGGAGGAGGATAAGGAGCGCATCCGGCAGTTTTACCAGGACAAGGGCTACTTCACGGCGCGCGTATTGGACCACACGGTGACACTGCGCGACACGGGAGGCGCGGGCCGGCACATTCCGTTGATCAAACCGAACAAGCCAGGCAAGCGCGCCGACATCACCATTCCGGTCGAAGAAGGGCAATTGATGCATCTGGACAAGATGAGTTTCGTGGGCGTGAAATTGTTCCGGACCACGGATTTCTTGCAGAAGAACGTCTTTCAGATGAACGACGGCGATGTGTTTTCGACCGCCAAGCTACGCAAGGGCATCGAGCAGATGAAGAAGCTCTACGGCGAATTTGGCTATATCGACTTCGTGCCGGAACCTTCGTTCGACGTCATTCCCAATAGCGACAAGATCGATCTGACGCTGACTGCCGACGAGGGCAAGCAGTTTTTCGTGCGCCGTATCGATTTCGCGGGCAATACGACCACACGAGACAAAGTCATCCGCCGCGAGATTCTGCTGGATGAAGGCGACATTTACAACAACCGCCTGTGGGAACTCAGCATCCTGCGCCTCAACCAGCTCGGCTATTTCGAAGTGCTCAAGGCGGAAGAGGCGGCCACCATCCAGCGGAACACGCAAAACAATACGGTGGATATTACGCTCAAGGTAAAAGAGCGCGGAAAGAATTCGATTGGCCTGAATGGTGGCGTATCGGGAATCGCCGGCAGCTTCATGGGGTTCAACTATGCCACCAACAACTTCCTGGGCCTGGGTGAGACGTTGTCGCTCGATTCGCAGCTCGGCACTCGGTTGCGCAGCGTGAGCCTGGGCTTCACCGAGCCGTATTTTCTGGATAAACCGGTGCAGTTGGGCTTCTTGGTTTACCTGCGGCGGTTTGATTACGACCAGGCGCGAGAGGCTTCGATCCTCAGTGGTCAGAATCTGATTCCTCTATACAACGCTTTGGGTACGCAGAATCTGCTCAATTATGTGCAGAACAGCCACGGGTTCAATGCTTCCGCGAGCAAGATGTTGCGGCGTAGCTTTGCCCGCGTAGGGATTACCTACGGCTACGACGATTCCAACATCGTGACCACCAGCACGGCGGCCACGCAGTACTTTACGTACATTAATTTTCAGGGTGTCAGCGGCCCGAGCTCGTTCTGCGTGCCCACGAGCACCGGAACGTCGGCGTCATGCAGCGGTATCAAGACCAGCTCCATCACGCCGTCTTACAGTTACAACACGGTGAATCACCCCATTGACCCGACAGGCGGAAAGAGCATCTTTGCGTCGACGCAATTTGCGGGCAGTTTCCTGGGCGGCAACGTCAACACGGTTCGCCCGTCGCTCGACTTGAAATATTTCCACCCGAATCCGCTGCACCGGAGCCACATTCTGGCTTTCCACTTCATGGGATCGCTGCTGACGGGATATGGTGGCAAGGTAGCCCCCCCGTTCTCGCGCACGTTCATCGGAGGCGAGCAGGACATTCGCGGCTTTGAGATCTGGGGTATCACACCCATTGCTTACATAGCCAGCAGCGCGACGGTCCCCGTGTATAACAACGATGGCACTCCCCGGCAGCAGAAGTTCGTCATCAACGGCGTGCAGACGCTGGTCCCATCCACGATGGCGATTCCAACGTATCAGCTCATCACTCCCGGTGGCGATACGCAGTTGATCGGCAATTTCGAGTACCGTGTCAAGATATTCGGGCCGGTCACGCTGGCGATTTTCTTCGACATAGGGCAAAACCGGATCCTGTTGCCCGCTGAGCTGAAAATGAATCCCACGCGCGTCGCACAGTTGAACGCCGAGTTCCCCCAGGCGGCATTCGATGGAAAGGTCAAACTCGCACCCGGCACGCAGAACGTGCGCGCGTCCACCGGCGTCGAGCTGCAGGTATTACTGCCCGTGGTACAGGCGCCGTTCCGGGTTTACTGGGCCTACAACCCGTTGCGGGTGGACCGGTTCTTGCAGCCGCCCATCGTGGCCGACCGTTCGATGTTCCCGAACAACGCGACCTTTCTCAGTGCGCTCGCGTCGTTCGGCCAGGGTTATCCGTTCACCGAAAAAGCCAGCACTTTCCGGTTCACCATCGGGCGCACGTTTTAACCGGTCGAGCCGTGACATTAGAATAAGAATAACGGGACGGGCGTACGCGCCAGCCCGATTTTAGTAAGGAGCCAGTCGTGAAGAGTACATTGTGTGTCTTAGCCTTTCTCGGACTAGCTGTTTCGGCGGGGGCGCAAACGGCCGCCAAGGTCGGGGTGATCAACATCCAGAGTGCGATTATGAGCACCAACGACGGCAAGAAGGCCGCCAGTGAAATCCAGACGAGATTCAACCCGAAGAAGACGGAAGTGGATAAGCGCCAGGGCGAGATTAACCAGTTGCAGGACCAACTCAACCGCGGACGCAATACGCTGAGCGAGGAAGCGCGGCAAAACCTTGTGCGGGAGATCGATCAGAAAACCAAATCGCTCAAATACTTCACCGAAGATGCCCAGGCCGAACTTTCTCAGGAAGAACAGAAGGCCATGAGTGAGCTAGGAGGACGGATCATGGCGGTCATCGATAAGTACGCCAAAGACCATGGCTACACGCTCATTCTGGACGTCAGTTCGCCGCAGACACCGGTGCTGTACGCATCGAATACGATCGACATCACCAGAGACATTATCGATCTGTACGATAAGAACGCACCCGCCGCTGCCGGTGCGGCCCCCGCGTCCGGGGTGGTGAAGCCGCCTGCCGCTGCTACGGGCGCGGCAAGGCCAGCGGTTCCACCGGCCCCCAAACCCGCGCCGCCAAAGTGAGGGGACACATCGCGTGCACTCTGAGGACGTGAGGAGTCAATCGTGAACAAGACAAAGTTGGGTTTAGCGCTGGGACTTGCGTTTGCTCTCCCGGCGGCCGCCCAAAGCCCCGGCAAGGTCGGCGTCATCAACATCCAAAGCGCCATCGCGGGCACCAAAGACGGCCAGAAGGCCGGGAACGAGATTCAGGCTCGGTTCACCCCCAAAAAAACCGATCTCGAGAAGCGCCAGAGCGATATCTCTCAGCTCCAGGAGCAGCTAAATCGCGGGGCCAACACTCTGAGCGAGGAAGCGCGGAACCAACTGACGCGAGAGATTGAACAAAAGACCAAGACGCTCAACCGGGACACCGAGGATGCCCGCGCCGAGCTCGATCAAGAGGAGCAGAAGATCATGAGCGAGCTGGGAGGCCGGATCATGGCGGTGATCGACAAGTACGCCAAAGACCATGGCTACACGCTGGTACTAGACATCAGCTCGCAGCAGACTCCGGTGCTGTTCGCATCCAACACGATCGATATCACCAAAGATATCATCGAGTTGTACGATAAGAACGCCCCTGCGCCGGCAGCCGCTGGTCCCGCGCCCGGCAAGCCGGCGGTACCAGCACCAAAGTCTACGCCTCCCAAGTAACCGGGCACGCCCACGGGGCATCTACTGAGGTAAGCTAGAAGCTGTCGAGAGGTGCGTCGTGAAATTTTCAGCCGCGGTTGCACTGGCAGTGGTTTTTGCTGCGTGCAGTTTGGCGCAGAATCAGGGTCGTAGTTTCAGCGGGATGCATTTCACCCCGCCGCCCTCAGCTTCCGCCGCTCAATCGGGCTTTGGCCGCGTGATCTTTCCGGTCACGGGCCAGCCGCCACCGAACGGTTTCATCTCAGGCCGGGTTTTGTTTCCGGGCACTGGCGGGCCTCCGGGAAGTCCGCTTTCGATCACCGACACGACATTTGCATCCCGCTTGGGCTCGACAGTGGGCGGGCTGAATAACGGTCAGTTCCGGCGGTTTCGCAGACCGGGGGCCGTCGTGCCGTACGTGTATCCGGTTTACGGGGGCGGCTATACGGATTACGGGTACGGGTACGGATACGGCTATCCGCCTTCTGATCAGGCCAACCCGGCCATGGCCTATCCGCCCCAACAGACGCCGCAGGTGATCATTAACCAGAATTTCATCCCGGAACATGCCACACCGGTGATTCACGAATACGGCGAGGATTCTTCAGGAATTCACCTGTACGAAGCGCCGAGCCGTGAGCCGGAGGAAGCATCCGGGGAAGAGAACACGAGTTACTACCTGATCGCGTTCAAAGACCACTCCATCTACTCGGCGTTTGCGTATTGGGTGGAAGGCGATACCCTGCACTATGTCACGCCGCAGCGGGTGCACAACCAGGCATCACTCAGCCTGGTGGATCGCGAATTGACTGAGCGGCTGAATCGTAATCACAGCGCGCAGATGAGGCTGCCCAAGTAGTTCACCCGGCGCCGGCTAACCGGCCCACGAAATCCACGTCACCCTCCAGGAAATCATAGGCGGGGAGACGTTCGCGTTTTTCCCATCGAATCTCCTCAAAGACGCGGTTCTGCACTTGCCCCTCGAATTTCGAGACTGAGTAAAAGATGAGCCGGATGGGTGACCGCCCCGAGTACTGGTATTCATATTCGGTGATGACCGCTCCGATTTCAGCGCGGATATCCAGTTCCTCCTCGAGCTCGCGCCGGAGGGCAACGGGGGGAGTCTCGCCAGGCTCGACCTTTCCTCCCGGAAATTCCCACTGGAGCGCGTGCCACGACCCAGCCTTCCGCTGGCCGATCAACACCTGTCCATCGCGTTCGATGACCGCAGCAACGACTGTCGTCATATCCAGGGCACCGTGATCTCTCCGAAATTTTCCCACAAACCCACACGGCCGATAGAATAGAGTCAACCGCATGTATAGTGAGCGCCTCCTCGATCACTTTCAGAATCCGCGGAATGTGGGCGAGCTGAGTCCGCCCGCGGTGACGGTCGAGGTATCGAATCCTGCGTGCGGGGATATTCTGCGGCTTGCGGTGCAATTCGATGGCGACGTGGCCGCGCAAGCGCGATATAAGACACGCGGCTGCACGGCGTCTATTGCCGCCGGTTCGGCGCTTACCGAGTGGATCACCGGAAAAACACGCGCGGAGCTGGCCGAAATCAATCCGGCCGCAATTGAGGACGCGGTAGGGGGGCTTGCCGCGGAATCGAAACACGCGGCACTATTGTGTGTAGATGGAGTTCGGGCGATCTTAAATGCTTCGCTCCCCTGAACTTCTGAGCGGCGCCTTGCGTTACCTATAATCAAGATCTCAATCTTGGCAGGAGGCCCGGATGCCAGCCTCATCTCGTTCGTTATTCGCTCCCCTCGAAACGGTATTGCAGGATGCGTCCTATGCCTGGCGCTCTTTCCGCAAGAGCCCCGGATTTACCGCCGCCGTGGTTGTTTCGATTGCACTGGGTATTGCCGCGAACACGACGGTGTTCAGCATCGTGAATGCCGTGCTGTTGGGCGCGCTGCCGGTGAGGGAGCCCGCCCGGCTGGTGAATTTCAACGAGGGCAACTCTCTGTCCTACCCCGACTACATCGATTACCGGGACCAAGCTAAGGCTGTGTTCGAGGGCGTTTGCGCGAACTTCCCGCTTGTTCCGGCGAGCCTGGGCGGCGGGGGCGAACCCGAGCGGATCTGGGGGCAACTGGCCAGCGGCAACTATTTTTCCGTGGTTGGCGTAGATCTCGCGGTGGGCCGCGGCTTTCTGCCGGAAGAAGACCAGGTGCCCCGCAGAAATCCGGTGGTCGTGTTGAGTAATGGCCTCTGGCGCCGGCGTTTTGGCGCTGATCGCGGCTTGGTGGGCAAGACGGTGATCCTCAACAACCAGAGCTATACGGTGGTGGGTGTCGCGCCGCCCGGCTTTCACGGAACATTCCGTGCGATCGACCCCGAGTTCTGGGCGCCACTTGCCATGGTGGAACAGATCATGCCCGATCTGACTAAGGATCATTTGAATCAGAAACGCACATCCCACTGGCTGATGGTGGATGCGCGGCTGAAACCGGGAGTGAGCCGGGAGCGGGCGCTGGCCGCCGTCAATGTGGTGACCAAGCGTTTGGACGACACCTACCACAAGGGAGAGAAGAACAGGCCGCCGACGCGTCTGAGCGCTTCGGGCGAATTCCCGGGAGGCGCGGGCAAGTATGTGCTGGGTCTGATGGTGATTCTGATGATCGTAGTGGGCCTGGTACTCCTGATTGCCTGCGCCAATGTGGCCAACCTGCTGCTGGCGCGAGCCTCGGCGCGGCAAAGGGAGATTGGCATTCGCCTGGCGATCGGCGCGAACCGCGCGCGCCTCATCCGCCAGCTGCTGACGGAGAGCATCATGCTGGCTGTGGCGGGAGCCGCCGCTGGATTTTTGTTGACACTGGCTGCCATACGGCCGATCTCGCGGTTTGAGCTTCCCCTGCCGCTGCCGATTGCCTTTAACTTCACGCCCGATGCGAGGGTGCTGGCATTCACGGCGGCGCTCTCCGTGATGACGGGCGTCGTCTTCGGATTGTTGCCGGCGCTCCGCGCGACCCGGCTTGATCTGGCGGCCACTCTTAAGGATCAGGGTGGCGCGGTGGGGAGTTTCCGACGGTTTGAAATGCGTAACCTGCTGGTCGTGGGCCAAGTGACGCTCTCGATGGTGCTGCTGGTTGGATCGAGCTTGTTCCTGCGCAGTCTTCAGAATGCTTCGTCCATTGATCTGGGCATGCGCCCCGAGAATTTACTGCTGATGGGTGTGGATCCCAAGCTGCACAACTACTCACCCGACAAGACGCGGCTGTTCCTCGCGCAGTTGCGCGAGCGCGTCTCGGCAATGCCCGGCGTCAACTCCGTAAGCTTTCTGGATAGCGTTCCCCTCAGCATCGGGGGAACGAATTATGATTTCAAGGCCGAAGGCGGCCAGAGCGGTGCTAAGGAGATCGAAGCCGACACGTATGACGTGGGCAGCCGGTTTTTCGAGACCATGGGGATCCCGTTACTGCGCGGGCGCGATTTCAGCTTGCAGGAAGAAACTGACAAGACTGCCATCGTCAACGAGACCATGGCGCAGCGCCTGTTCCCCGGCGAAGACCCCCTTGGCCGCCGCATGCGAGCTGACAACAAGGTTTACGAAGTCATCGGCGTCGCGAAGAACTCCAAGTCGAGAACCCTGGGTGAAGAGCCGGCCAGCATCGTCTATCTGGATCTGGCGCAGCATCCGGCAGACGTCTTTTCCTTCTTCGGCGTCTCAATTCTGGTAAAAACGGCAGGCAACCCGCGCGCCATGACGCGCGCAGTTCGCGCGCAGGTGGCGGCGCTCGATCCCAACCTTGCGGTGTTCGGCATTGAGACCATGCAGGAGCACGTGAACAAGTCGCTGCTGGTTCCGAAGTTGAGTGCGGTGTTGCTGGGTGTGTTCGGCGCGGTCGGGCTCGTACTGGCAACGGTGGGATTATATGGCGTACTCAGCTATTCGGTGCGCCGCCGCACGCACGAGATCGGCATTCGAATGGCGCTGGGCGCGAGTGCAAACGGCGTAATGCGCATGGTGGCGCGCCAGGGCACGCTTCTGGCCGGCGTGGGGCTGGCGATCGGGCTCGCCATTTCTCTGGCGCTCTGGCGTCTCGCCGGCAGTTTCCTCTATGGCATCAGCGCGACTGATCCCGTAACGTTCATCGGCGTGCCGCTGCTGTTATTGCTCGTAGCATTCGTAGCGGCGCTGTTGCCGGCGAGACGCGCGGCACGAGTCGCGCCGATGGACGCATTGCGATACGAATAGCGCGGCACACCGAGAGTCCGGAACGCTAGCACAGAGTCGTGGTTGATATTCTGGAGAGCCGGATATGGTGGTGGCTCGAACGGAGCGGCTGGTTCTGCGGCACTGGCGGGAGTCTGACCGGGAGCCGTTTGCGCAGCTGAACGCGGACCCGCGCGTTATGGAATTTATGCCGGCTCCGCTGTCCCGTGAGGAAAGCGATCGGCTGGTGGATCGGATTGAGGCGCACTTCCGGCAGCATGGTTTCGGCCTGTGTGCGGCGGAGTTGCGCGAGGATCATTCATTTGCCGGGTTTGTGGGGCTGTCGGTCCCGGCATTCCAGGCAGCGTTTACACCGTGCGTCGAGATTGGATGGAGACTGTCCGCCGGTCTTTGGGGCCAGGGGCTGGCAACGGAGGGCGCGCGAGAAATGGTCCGCCAAGCCTTCGAAGTGGCTGGACTCGATGCGCTGGTGTCCTTCACCGTGCCTGCGAACGTCCGGTCGCGGCGCGTGATGGAAAAGTTGGAGATGACGCATGACCCGGGCTCGGATTTCGATCATCCGCGGCTGCCGGAGGGCCATCCTTTGCGGCGGCATGTGCTCTACCGACTCGGGCGTTCGGAATGGAAGCGGCCGCGGACAGTTGCAAGCGAATCCAGGTGATTCGTGTTGCCCGTGCTATTGGGTGTGAGGGAAGTACCAGACGCCGGGCTGCGAGTGCTCCGACGCGCAGGGCGGCAGGCCTTTGGCGACGGGCATGTTGTCGATGTTTTCGACGGGACTCTTGAGCAGCGGCATTTTCCAATCGATGTTCGGATCGATCGGCGCCTTGAGCAGCGGAACCACGCAAGCCCTCGGTTCAGGCGCCATAGCGAGCGTGAAATTGCGCGGCTGCACGTTGGCCAATTTCCGTCGGAACCATTCTTGCCGTGGCGCGAGCGTAAAGCTGTGTGGCTGCTCGTTCGTGAAGTTCCAGCGGAACCAGTCCTGCGGTGGTTTGAACTGCCGGGCGGGCGGGGGCTGTGCAGCCGGCTCTTGCGCCGACAAAGCAGCACACCCAAATACCAGCGCTAAGATCCAGCGCCTCATACCACCCGGATTATGCCACAACTGCGTCACGGGCGAAACGGGGGGCAAGCGGGCCGAGAGTTATGCCGTCTTGCTCAACTTGCGCCCGGTCACGGCGTGAACGCCTTTTCGCTTGGCTAACTCCCACCGCCGCTTGGCAGCCAGTGAAATGCGCTTCCTGCCGGCAGCGCTCAGCCGGGACTCGGCGGCCTTGGCAGGCGGTTTTTTGGCAGCCTTGGCTACGCGAGCGTTTACGGTTTCTCTCGCGCGAGCGACGGAAGATCGCGCCGAGTCCAACAGGTCTTTCAATCCGCGTGCGCTGTCAGGAAATTGATCAATGACGTTGGACAGCAATGTCTCCACCTTGTTCAACCTCTTCAAGGCCTTTTTAGCTTTCATTGGTTCTCCCTCAGGACCGTCTATGTTACCACTCAACGAGCGTCCGTGAGAGAAGGGGGAAACGGGCTATCCGCCGACGCTGACTTTGGCGGGCTCGAGTTCGTAGCCTTCCTCCTGTGCCAACTTGACGGCCAGGGATCGCAGTGTCTGCTCGTCGGCATTCTTAGCCGATTTCGAGTGGCGGCGAATCACTTCCTCGCCAATTATGATCCGCACGAGCCATTGCTTGTTTTTCTCGTCCCAGGATATTTGTGCCTGATCCGCGCGCATACAAACCTCCGCTGTACAGGAATATGGCACTTGGGGAGCCGGATGGCAAGGGTGGCGGCGGCAGGCGAAAAACGGCTGCCCATCCGAGAAGTGAATAGAATTTTTCAATCGGGCTGATAGAAACGTTCATTTCCGCTACGGGAGCGTTCGCGAAATAATAGTACGCTGGCTCGGTTTGCAACCCGACAAAGGAAACAAGCATGAGGTTATTGACACTACTGGTGTGTTCCGTGGCGGCGATGGCGCAGACGCCGCAAAGCGTAGACGCGCGGCTGGCAGCGCTCGACACCGCCGTTAAATCGGCGCAGAGCGCGGGCGACAACGCCTGGATGCTGACGTCGGCGGCGCTGGTACTGATGATGACGGGGCCGGGTCTGGCGCTGTTCTATGGCGGGCTGGTTCGGCGCAAAAACGTGCTGGGCACGATGATGCACAGTTTCATCCTGATGGCGGTGATCACGGCGCTTTGGGCGATCGTGGGCTACAGCCTGGCGTTTGCCGAGGGCAACCCGGTGATCGGCGACTTGCGCTACGCGTTCCTGCGCGGCGTGGGGATCGCTCCCAATCCGGACTATGCCGGAACTATCCCGCACCAGACGTACATGGTCTACCAGTTGATGTTCGCCGTCATCACGCCGGCTTTGATTTCGGGCGCCTTCGCGGAGCGCATGAAGTTCAGCGCCATGCTGCTGTTCACGGTGCTCTGGGCACTCCTTGTTTACTTTCCGATGGCGCACATGGTGTGGGGTAAGGGCGGCTTGTTGAACGCGGCGCTGGGCGGTAAGATTCCGTGCTTTGATTTCGCCGGAGGCACGGTGGTGCACATCACGTCCGGCGTATCGGCGCTCGTCTGCGCTCTGTACCTGGGCAAGCGAGTGGGCTATCCGCACGAGCAGATGAAGCCGCACAGCGTGGTGCTGAGCGTGATTGGCGCCTGTCTGCTCTGGGTCGGCTGGTTCGGTTTTAACGCGGGCAGTGCGCTCGCGGCTTCCGGCCTCGCGACCAGTGCCTTCGTCGCCACTCATTTTGGCGCGGCGGCGGCGGCTCTGGGCTGGATGTTCGCGGAGTGGATTCGTACGGGCAAACCCAGCGTGCTGGGTGCGGTCTCCGGCTGTGTCGCAGGCCTGGTGGCGATCACGCCGGCATCCGGCTTTGTGCAGCCCTTTCCCGCGCTGCTGATCGGATTCCTGGCAGGGATCGTGTGCTATTTCATGGCCACAATGGTGAAGCACAAGTTCGGCTATGACGATGCGCTGGATGCGTTTGGCGTGCACGGGGCCGGCGGCACGCTGGGAGCGATACTGACCGGGATCTTTGCGACCAGCGCCATCAACGATGGTTTCAAGGATTCCGCGGGCAAAGTGCTGGCGCTCGGATGGGTGGATGGCAACGCCGGGCAGGTGCTGAATCAATTGATCGGAACCGCCATCGCCTGGGGGCTGGCCATTGTGGGAACGTTGATTATCCTGAAGATCTGTGATGCCGTGATCGGAGTGCGGGCGGACAGGGACGACGAGATCCAGGGTCTCGACCTCAGCATGCACGGCGAAGAAGGCTACTTCTTCGAGACGTAATGAAGGGCGGACCGCTAGACCCGCACAGTCAAGGAATGTTGCGATGAAGAAAATTGAAGCCATTATTCAGCCGTTCAAATTAGACCCTGTCAAGGAAGCGCTCAAAGCGATTGGCATCGACGGGATGACCATCACCGAGGTGCGCGGGCACGGCAGGCAGAAGGGCCACAAAGAGGTTTACCGGGGCCAGGAATATAACGTAGACCTGCTGCCCAAGATGAAACTGGAGCTGGTGGTCGCCGATGCGCGCCTGGACGAAGTGTTGCGCGCGTTAACGACAGCGGCGCGCACGGGCAAGATCGGTGACGGCAAGATCTTCGTTTACGACGTCGCCGAAGCCATCCGGATTCGGAATGATGATCGCGGAGAAGCCGCGCTTTGATCCCGTACGCGCGCTCGAGGAGCGCACGGCGGCGGTCGATGCGCTGGTCCTGAAATCCTGGGCGCAGCATCTTTCCAGAACCGTGCCGGGCGGGGCCGCTCTGCTGGCGGTGGGCGGATATGGGCGGCGGCAGCTTTTTCCGCACTCGGATGTCGATCTGCTGCTGCTGTTCGCGAGCGAAAAATCGGCAGCGGGCGTGAAAGATTTCATTTCCACGTTCCTGCGTCAGTTGTGGGATGCCGGGCTGCGCGTGAGCCACTCGGTGCGCACGCCGGGAGAATGCTCCGAGCTTCATGACAGCAACATCGAGCTGAACGTCAGCCTGCTGGATCAACGGTATCTGACCGGAGATGCCGGCGTTTACGGATCGCTGGTCGAAAAGCTCCCGCGATTCGTTCACAGCCAGCGTGACGGGCTGACCCGCCATTTATCGCGGATGACGCGCGAGCGCCACGCGCAATATAACGACACGTTCCATCATCTGGAGCCCAACATCAAGGAAGCTCCGGGCGGACTGCGCGACCTGCAACTGATGGCGTGGCTGACGCAGATCGCCGCTACGAAGCCGGCTTCTCTGGCGCCGCCCGCGCCGATGGCGGAGTTGAGCGACGCCCGGGCTTTTCTGTTCACCCTGCGCGTGTATCTGCACCAGCACGCCAAGCGTGATTCCAACGTGTTGAGCTTCGATGCCCAGGAGTGGGTGGCGGAGCAGTTGGGCATGCACGAGCCCGCGGAGCTGATGCGCGCGTACTTCCGCAACGCTCGCGTGATCGACCGTTCGGCTCTTCGGGTTCTGGAGACGGAAGAGGCTCATAGCAGCTCGCTGTTTGCCCAGTTTCGCGACCGCCGGTCGCGAATTTCCAACGCGGATTTCACGGTGTCGCGCGAGCGGGTTTATTTCCGGGCTCCGCAGCAAATCGAAGCCGAGCCGGAGCTGTTGCTGCGCCTGCTCGAATTCGTCGCGCGCCATGGCTTTCGACTGTCGCTCGAGGCCGAGGACCGCATTGCGGCGCACCTTCCCGCCACGCGCAAATACTTTGCGGTTTCGCGTCCCATCTGGGGAGCCATCGGTGAAGCACTCTCCCTGCCGCACGCGGCGCGGGCGTTGCGTGTGGCGCATGAGACGGGATTGCTCAGCGCGCTTTTCCCGGAGATGGAAGACATCGACTGCCTGGTGATCCGGGATTTCTACCATCGCTATACGGTGGATGAACACACGCTGGTCGCCATCCAGACGCTGGCGCAGCTCCGCGCGGCGAAAGCACCGCCGGCGACCTCCTACGCAGGGCTGCTGGCCGAGATCGAGCAGCCGGGAGTGCTGGTTTTTGCCCTGCTGTTTCATGACGTGGGAAAAGGAAGCCCGGAGGAGGGGCATGTGGACGCCTCGCTTCGCATTGCGGATGGCGCGATGGAGCGCATTCAGATACCCGCCGCGCAACGCTCAACGGCCGCGTTCCTGATCCGGCACCATCTGGAAATGTCTGCGACGATGAACAGCCGCGATCCGGACGACCCGGCGACGGCGCAGTATCTGGCGCATCAAGTTGGGACGGTCGAAAATCTGAAATACCTGACGCTCGTCACCTACGCCGACATCAGCGCGGTGAATCCCACGGCCATGACCTCCTGGCGGGCCGAACAGTTATGGCAGCTCTACCTGAGGACCTACAACGAGCTGACGCGCGAGCTGGAAACGGAGCGGATCGAGAGCGCCGGATCGCCGGAACGGGCCAAGTTCCTGGAGGGCTTTCCGACGCGCTATCTGCGCACGCATGCGGAGAGCGATATCGAGCTTCATATGCGGCTCGAAAAGGACAGCCGCACGCGCGGGGTCGCGCTGGAGATCGAGAACTCCGGTGGAAATTACCGTCTGACGTTGGTCACCAGCGACCGGCCGTTTCTGTTCGCTTCCATTGCCGGGGCGCTGTCCAGTTTCGGCTTGAACATCTTAAAAGCTGAGGCGTTCGCGAACCGGCGCGGTACGGTGTTGGACACTTTTTCGTTTGCCGATTCCTTGCGCAACCTGGAATTGAATCCCAGCGAAGTGGATCGGTTGAGAGCCACGGTGGAACGGGCCGTGCTGGGCCGCGTGGATGTGAAAGATCTGCTGCGCAGCCGCCCTCGCGTGCCGCTGCCGAGCCGCAAAGCGCGCATTGAACCTTCGGTATACATGGATGACCAGGCTTCGAAAGCGGCGACGCTGATTCAAGTGGTGGCTGAAGACCGGCCCGGACTGCTGTACGACATGGCGTCCACCATTTCCTCGCGCGGCGCGAGTATCGACGTGGTGCTGATCGATACCGAGGCGCACAAAGCCATCGACGTTTTCTATGTGACCGCAGGCGGCGAGAAGCTGACGGCGGACAAACAGAGGGAACTGGAGCAGGCGCTGCTGGCGGTGCTGCGGGGGTAGGGCGCCAAAACCGTCCCTTTCGGTCGCGGCTCAGAATCTGCCCGGCTGTATAGTGGAGAATCCGCCATGAAAACTGCGATGCTGCTTGCTGTCCTGCTGCCTGGATTGTGCGCGGCGGCTGTTCGTACCGAGTTGGGTGAAATCAACGGCGCCAAGTTCCGCATCGACATGCCGGAGAAATGGAATGGCGGGCTGGTGGTTTATTGCCACGGATACAGCGACGCTCCGGGCAGCTTCGAAGGCAGGCCCAATCCGTTCATCGATGTTTTTGTAAACCAGGGCTATGCGTTTATCCAGTCGGGTTTCGCCGCGGGGGGTTGGGCGATTCAGGAAGGCATGCGGGACACCGAGGCGCTACGCCGTTACTTCATCGGGAAGTACGGCGCGCCGAAGGAGACTTACGTCACCGGACACTCGATGGGAGGATTCCTCACCATGGTGCTGATCGAATCGTTTCCGGGCACGTACGATGCCGGCCTGCCGTTGTGCGCACCTTTGGGCGCCGCCACCTGGTATATAGATCGCGAGCCGCTGGATCTGCGCGTAGTGTTCGACTACTATTTTCCGGATGCACTGCCGAGTCCTGACCGCGTACCGGAGGCTTTTAAGATGAGCAAAGATCTCGAACAGGAGATCACGCTGCTGCTTGACTCCAAACCCACTCAGGCGGAGATTGTACGCCGATGGTCGGGCGTCCACAGCAACAAGGAACTGGCGCACACCGCGGTGTTCTTTACCTATGTGCTGATGGACCTGGAGCAGCGCGGAGGCGGAAACCCGTTCGATAATCGCAACATTATTTATTCGGGAACGCCCGATGACAACGCGCTCAACGATGGCGTGAGGCGCTATGCCGCCAACCCGCGCGCCCGAGAATACGCGCACCGCTACTACACGCCCACCGGGAGGCTCACGCGGCCCTTGCTGGCCATCCACACCACCTACGATCCGATCGTCCAGCCGTGGGTTCCGAATGCCTATGCGCGATTGACGGAGCAGATGGGCACGCAAAACCTGTTCGTGCAACAGTACGTAAAGCATGACGGACACTGCGCCATCAACAACACCGAGGTGGCGCGCGGCTTCGCGGAGTTGCGCGAATGGAAAAATCACGGAGTGCGGCCCGCCGCCGGCGCCAACCAGTAATGGATTCCCGCACACCGCGGTAAGCTGGTTTCTAAATGCAATTGCTGACCGGACCCGCGGGTTCCGGTAAGACTTTCACGATTCTTGAAGCGTTGCGTGCGGCACTCAAGCGGAGAGACAGCGCGGTTCGCCTGCTGGTACCCACTGCGACCATGGCGCAGCATCTTCGCAACCAGATGGCGCGCGAAGGGCTTGTTTTTTCCCCCTCGGTGATCCAGACGATCTCGCGCTTCATCGAGCCGTGGGCCGCAGACCTTCCGCAAGTAGCCGATTCCCTCCTTCCCGTGCTGGTGGAGAAGAGCGTGCAGCGCCTCAACCTTCCGGAGTTCGCGAAGGTGGCTCACCTCAGCGGATTTCACGCGAGACTGGCGGCAACCATCGAAGAGTGCTCCGCGTCCGGCTGCTCTGCCGATTCGCTGCGGCGGCACCTGCCGGTTGGTGGACTTGGACGGGCGCTGGCTGAAGTGTATGCCGAGCTCAACCGGCGGCTCGAGGAGCGCAAAATCGGGATGCGGTCCGCGCGCCTCGATCGGGCGGCCGCCCGCATCGATCAGGAAGGAATCGGCGGGCTGACCACGGTGTGGCTCGACGGATTTTTTTCTCTCACTGATTCCGAACTGGCGGTGGTCGGAGCGCTCACGAAACAGGCGGAAGTGACGGTCACGTTGCCTTCGGCCAGCGTCGCGGCCGCTGCGCGCGCGCGGCTCGTATCCATGGGGTTTCGGGAGCAAGTGCTGCAGCGGGAGCGGGCGCTCGCCAGGCGTGAGTTATTCTGGGCGCCCGGCATCGAACGTGAAGTGGACGAGATTGCGCGGAGAATTTTGCGCGAGGCATCCGGCGGCAGGCCGTTTCACGAGATGGGGATTATCGTGCGCGCGCCCGAAGTGTATCAAGGGTTGCTGCGCGCCACACTCGAACGCTTCGGCATCCCGGCGCGTTTTTACTTCGACTCGGTCCTCATGGAGCAGCCGGCCATCCGGTACTTGGCTGGTGCTGTGGAGGCGATGCTCGGCGGCTGGGATCACGCGCAGACGTTAAAGATGATGAAACTGGCGCCGGGCGCGGGGATCTCGTCACCCATGGACCGGTTCGACTTTGAAGTGCGGAAGAGAATGCCCGGCTCGGGGCTCGATCCGCTGCGCCAGCTTACGGCCGGGATCCCAGCCGGCGACCAGCGCCTCAGCCGGCTGCTCGATCGCCTGGTGGAGCTGGACGCGTGGCGTTCCCTGTCACTGAAACCGGCGGAGTGGGCGGAGCGGATGTGCAGTCTCCGCGCGCTCTACAGGCCGGGGCGGCCGCTGGATGGAGTGAGCCACCAGGCGGCGCTCGACTGGCGATCGCAGGCGCGTGCACTCGATGCTCTCGAAGCGGCTGCCGCCGAGGCCGCGAGCACGTTTGATGCAGCGTCCAAAGTTCCGGTGAACGACTTCTGGAAAGCAATGACGGCAGTGCTCCGCCTCACGCCGCTGCGCGTGGCGGACCAGCGCCGCAATGTGGTTCACGTGTTGAGCGCCCACGAGGCGCGGCAATGGGAGCTGCCGGTGATGTTCGTGTGCGGGCTGGTTGAAGGGCAGTTCCCGCGATATCATCCGCCAGACCCATTCTTGCCGGAGGCGCAGCGCCGGCGCCTGAAGGATAGCGGAATTCGAATCCGCACCGCGGAGGACACAGACCGGGAAGAGCATTTCCTGTTCGACTCGGCGCTGAGCCGCGCGACGGCCTCGCTGGTCTTAAGCTATCCAAAGAACGATTCGCGGGGCGAGCAGAATCTGCCTTCGCTGTTTCTGGAGCGGGCGGAACCGGATGCCGCCAGCCGGCCGATTCGGTTGCAGGCAGTTGCTTGTGAGCCAGCGATGGTGGTGATTCGCGCCACGGATCTGCTGCAAGTGCTGGTTGAGAAGCACGCAGAGGTCCGGCCGACCGCGCTCGAAACCTACCTGCAGTGCCCTTTCCAGTTTTTCGCGCGGCACACGCTGAAACTCGAAGGCAGGCCTCAGCGTCCGGAAGAGCGCCTGGAATTTCGCGGTTGCGGCACCATCGTGCACGGGGTCGTCGCACAGTGGCTCACCACGCAAGCCGCGATAGAGGAAGTCTTCGAGCGCGTGTTTCACGAGGTGGCTCAAAAGGAATTTATTCCGGCGGGTTACAAGACCGAGTTGCTGCGTTCCCGGATGCTGGCGGATCTGCGCCGCTTCGCGGAGAGCGACACCTGGACCGCCGGGCACCAGAGCGAGAGCGAAGTGTCGTGCCGGTTCGAGTTGGATAACGGTCTCGCCGTCCGGGGCCGGATCGACCGGGTGTTGAAATCGGCCGACGGGAAAGCGTTCGTCATCGACTACAAATACAGCAAGAAGAAAGTGAGTGAATACACGGGAAACGAAAATCTCCTGCAAGGCCCGCTTTACTGGCTGGCGGCAGAACGAGGCCTGGGATTGCAGCCAGCAGGCATGTATTACTGCAGCCTGCGTGATCGAGTGGAGTACGGCGGCTGGGGCGAGCCGCTGGGCTCGATGCGGACGGGAACCATCCTGCCGTTTACGCGCGAATGGCTGACCGGCGCTATGGAGCGCGGTGTGCGCACGGCACAGGAAATTGCGTCGGGCCGGATTGCGCCTCTTCCGAGTGATGTTTCGAAATGCAGGTATTGCGACTTCTTGGATGTATGCCGCTACTCCGCGGCGCCAGCGTCGGTCGCTGAGGGTGCCTAGTGGATTTCACACCGCGGCAGCTTGACGCGATCGACATCTCGAAAGCCGGCCAGGATACCTGCGTGGTAGCGGGCCCGGGGTCGGGCAAGACTCGCGTGCTGGTCGAGCGTTATCGCCGCCTGGTGGAGGCCGGCTGCGCGCCCCAGCGCATTCTGGCCATCACATTCACTGAAAAAGCTGCGCGCAATATGAAGGAGAGGCTTGTCGACGCGTTTCGCACCATGCCGGAGCGCAGGCGCGAGCTGGAGCAAGCGAATATCTCGACCGTCCATGGCCTTTGCGCGCGGCTGCTGCGCGAGAATTCCGTTGCCGCGGGAATCGACCCGGAGTTTCGCGTCCTGGATGCGCGCCAGGCAACCATCATGCAGCGCGAGTCCGCGAACGATGTGCTCGACCGGATGTTTGCGGACGAACCCGAGTCGATGCGGCGGCTGATGCACGGCCTCGCGTCTCCGGAGTTGGCGAGAGAAATCCCGGACGTGTACGACGCCATGCGTTCCGCGGACGTTCGAGCCGCCGAGTTGCGCGGGTTTGCCCCGCGCGGAGCAACGGGTTTCAAGGAACTGAGAGATGCTCTGGCCGAAGTCGCCCGTCAGAAGCCGTCTGGCTGGAACCCGAGCCAGAGTACCCGCCTGCGTGAAGTTGTGGAATCGGCCGCGCGCCTGGCAGCGTTGCCCGACGGGCCGATCACCGTGGAGCACTTCAGGGTCATCGCTGAATTTCCGACGAACCTGAGAGGCCTCAAGCAAAGGAACGCTATTGCAGATCACTTGATGAAAATCAAGGATGAAATCGTTCCCAAATTGTACCGAACGCTTCTCACGGAGTATTATGCAAGCGAACACGACACGCTCATCGCGTTAGTGGAGAGCTTCGACCAGCTCTACGGCGAGCGAAAGCGGGCGATTGGCGTTCTCGATTACAGCGACCTGGAAGCGTTCGCCGTCCGCTTGCTGGAGGAGAACCCCGAGGTCCGCGGGCGGGTTCGAAATCAGTTTCAGTATGTCCTGATGGACGAACTGCAAGACACCAACGGGCAGCAATCCAGGCTCATCGAACTCTTGCGCGCTCCCGGCGTATTCTTCGCCGTCGGCGACGTGAATCAATCCATCTACGGCTTCCGGCACGCCGATCCGGGAGTGTTCCGCGCCTATCGCGATGAGGTGGAACGGGAGGGAAAGCACTCGGTGGAGCTGTTGGAGAACTGGCGAAGCCGGGCGGGAATTCTCTGTGCCGTCGAGACGGTTCTGCACCACGCGCCGGGGATCGAGGAGCGGCGCCTGATCGCGGCGAAGAAATTTTCGCCGAAATCGGAAGCCTCAGTTGAGGTCATTGCCGGCATCGCCGATACCGCAGATGCCGCTCTCGATCTGGAAGCGCGGTGGGTGGCGCGGAGGATTCTGGACGTCAACGGTTCTCTGAGCCTCGAAAGCGGGCCGGCTGGTTACGGCGACATGGCGGTGCTGGTGCGCAATTCGGAGGTGATTCCGTCGTTCACGCGTGCCTTTGAAAAGGCCGGAATCCCGTACCTGCTCAATCAAGGTAAAGGGTTTTTCGAGACGCGCGAAGTGGTGGATCTGATGAATCTGCTGCGAGCGATTGACAACCCGCGGGACGAGACCAGCCTGGCCGGTGTGCTGCGTTCACCCTACGCCGGAGTCTCCGATGAAGCGTTGCTGCGATTGAAGATGACGGGCAACCTGGGCAGCGCTCTGCGCAGGATCGCGCACACAGGCACGCCGTTCAGCGATGGAGATCTGCTCAAGCTGCGCCGTTTTCATGAGCTGTTGCTTCGATGGCGCGAGGCGCGCGACCTGGCGGGGTTCGACCGGCTCTTGATGCGAGCCATCGACGAGACCGGATGTGCGCCCGAACCGGGGAGCCGCGCGGCGGCCAACGTTGAAAAGTTCCTGGCGATGGCGCGCGAGGCCTCTCGCCGGATCACGCTCGCGGAGTTCGTGGAGGAGTTGCAGATGATGCGCGACGCCGATGCAAGGGACGCGGACGCGCCACCCGAGGACGCCGTCAACGCGGTGCGCATCATGACCGTACACGCCGCGAAAGGGTTGGAGTTTCCCGTGGTGTTTCTGGCTGCGCTGCATAAAGGGATGCAGCAGGGCGTCGGGTCCCTGGCTTTTTCGCCGCGAATCGGGTTGGGGGCGCAGTGGTTGAATCCGGCCACGGGCGAAAGGAAGCGCGACTGGTTCCTCAAGCACATCGAAGAAGAAGCGAAACAGCGGGAGACGGAAGAAGGCAACCGGCTTTTTTACGTGGCCATGACGAGGGCCGAAGAGCACCTGGTGTTTTCGTATTCGAGCTTCGGAAAGCGAAAGGAATGGGCAGCAGCGCTCGAAGGGGCCGTGGGCCTGGATCTGGGCGTTCCGGCGCAACGTGTTCAACCGATTCAAGCGCCGAACGGAGAGAGTTTCCCGCTGCGCGTTTTCGCTAGTAATCAGGCGCCTGAGTTTCGAGAGCCCGCCGAGCAGAAGGCCGCGGCAGCGCCCATAGAGGTCGTGGCGCGCCCGGCCGCCGGTGACCAGTACGATTTTGCGGCGAACGTGACGTCGGTGGCGCTCTACGCACATTGCCCGCGCCGCTATTACCTGGAGCGGTACCTGGGCTGGCGCGGAAATTCTCCGCGCAAATTGCAGATCGCTGAAGAGGAGGATCCCGGCGACGAAGTAGATGCGAGCCAGTTCGGGCTCGAGGTGCACGCGCTGCTGGCCGGCCAGCCAGTGGAGCCGGCGTCGGCGGAAGCACGCAAGCTGGTGGAGGCATTCCATGCCAGCGAACTCGGCCGGCGCGCCGCGCGCGCGTCACGAATCGAGCGCGAATTTGATTTTGTGATGGCGATGGAGAATGTCGTGCTGCGCGGACAGATCGATCTGTGGTTTGAGGAGGGCGGCGAGCTGGTTTTGGTGGATTACAAGACCGACGACATCAAGGCCCGTGATGCTGCTTCGCGCGCGCAATTCTATGCGCCGCAACTGCGCCTGTACGCGCGTGCGCTCGAGCGTATCGCGGGCCGGTCTCCGGCAAAGGGGTTTCTCTACTTCCTGCGTCCAGGAGTAGCATGGCCCGTCTCGCTCGAGCAGACACTGCTCGATAATCCGGAAGAGCTGGTGCGGGATTTCCGCGACGCCCAGGGGACTCTCGATTTTTCGCTGCACGAAGGCGAGCATTGCACGCGATGTCCGTATTTTCGCGGCCTGTGTCCGGCCGGATCAGGGGTGTCCAATGTAGTCCATGCGCCCGCCGTCGACGGTGACGACCTGGCCGGTGATGAAACCGGAGCCGGGTGAGACGAGAAACGCCACGGCGTGCGCGATGTCGTCAGGCGTTCCCACGCGCCGGACCATGGCTTTGGCCGCGAGTTGTTCGGACAGCGAAGCGCTCTCGGCCGGTGTGCGTCCTTGCGCGGCCATTTCCGTGGCGATGAAGCCGGGCGCCACGGCGTTGACGGTTATGCCGCGCGGCCCGAGTTCCATGGCGAACCGGCGGGTGAGCACCGCAACGGCGGCTTTGGTGGCGGCGTAAAACGTAGTGCCGGCCATGGCGGTTCCGTGCGCGGCAATGGAGGTGAGATTAACGATGCGCCCGAAGCCGCGCGCCTGCATCCCCGGCGTCACGACGCGCGTGACGTTGACTAAGCCATCTACATTCGTCCGGCGCATGCCTTCCATCTCGGAATAGTCAAAGTCCGCCAGATCGCCGCCGCGAAAAACGCCGGCGTTGTTGACGAGGATGTCGATAGCGCCCAAGCCGGCTTCGAGTGTTTCGACCATGGCACGCACGGCGCGGGCGTCGCCGACGTCGGCACGGACCGCCAGTGCGCGGCCGCCTGCATGGCGGATTTCGGCAGCCAGCGCCTCCGCGTCGGCAGCGCGCTCGCGGTAGTTGATCCCGACCGCGGCTCCCTCGAGGGCGAGCCGCCGGGCAATCGCCCGGCCAAGTCCCCGCGAGGCTCCTGTGACCAGCGCCGTTCTTCCTTGGAACGTCATGCAATGACCATGACGGGACCCGGACGAATTGTCAAGAAATCCCAGAGCGGTGGGGTACAATCAGAAGCATACCCGCGCCGCATTCCGATGGCGGTTAGCTCAGTTGGTTAGAGCGTCTGCCTTACAAGCGAGCGAATTCCCTCTAATCCTTCTTAGCTCTCAACTCTGTTCTTAACGTTGACAACAACTTGGGGAATCTGCTTCTCGCTCGACGCTAACCCAAGCACGGATATTCAAGCTGGCACTCCACGTGCTGCAGTTTCTCCGTTTTTGTCACGCGGGATCACATTATGCTGTCTTCAGGCCTTCTTCTGCTTGGCGGCTGCGGCGCAGATCTCCCCTGGACCTCTGTCGCAGGCGCATGCCAGTCTGGAGGGAACGACGAAGTGTGCCTCGTGCCATACGTTCGGTCTCGGGGCGCGAGAATTTAAGTGCACGAGTTGCCACGCTGAAATCCGGCAGCGGCTTGCAAACAAGCAAGGTTTCCACGCTAAAGTCGCGAAAAACATTGCCGGCAACCAGGATTGCGTCCGCTGCCACACCGAGCACCTCGGGCCGAAATTCAACATCGTCAAATGGGAACCGTCTCACGACGAGTTCGATCATCGGCAGACCGGCTACGCGCTTACCGGCAAGCACGCCAAGGTCGCTTGCGACCGCTGCCACACGGCAAACCACGTGTCCGCGGACGCGCGGAAAAGCATTCGGGTCAAGGACCCGAACCACACTTATCTCGGGGTTTCCGACCGATGCACCACGTGCCACGCCGACGAGCATCGCGGCCAACTGAACCCAGACTGCGCCCGGTGCCACGGTTTCGAAAGCTGGAAGCCGACAACGGGATTCGATCACGCGACGGCCCGATATCCTCTCACCGGCTTACATGAAAAGATAGCGTGCAACCGCTGCCACCGCGCGCTAACCGCTGATGGCAAAACATACGTCCAATACCGAAATTTTCCCTTTGAATCGTGTACCAATTGCCATCAGGACCCGCACCGGGGCGCATTTCAAGGAGACTGCCGCCGTTGCCATACGACCGGGGGCTGGAAGCAGGTGCGGATGTCGTCCACGTTCGACCACGATCGCACCAAGTTTCCGCTTCATGACGCACACGTCAAGGTGGAGTGCTACAAGTGCCACAAGAACAGCAACTTCAAAGAAGCGGTGGCTCACGCCGTATGCGCCGACTGCCACACTCCTGATCCGCACAAAGGGCAATTTGCAAAGCAGGATTGCGCCAGTTGTCATACGGAAGATGGATGGAAGCCATCGCTCTACACGGCAGCGCGGCACCAGCAGTCCGCCTATCCGCTGTTGGGAAAACACGCCGCGGTGTCTTGCGCCAAATGTCATTTGCCCGCCGGGCGCGACACCGAATATCACGTAAAACACGCCGCCTGTCTCGACTGCCATAAGGACGCTCACGCAGGGCAGTTTGCTTCCGAGCCCACTCTCAACCGGTGCGAATCGTGCCATACCGTAGATGGCTTCCGTCCTTCGACGTTCACCTTAGCTAAGCATCAGGACACGCGGTTTCACTTAAATGGCGCGCATGCGGCCACGCCGTGCGGCGAATGCCATAAGCCTCCGGCGGGCCGCTATCCACCGCCTCCGGCGCAGTATAAGTTCGAGACTCTAACGTGTGTCGGCTGTCACCAGGACCCGCATCAGGGACAGACTGCTACGCAGTCAAAACACGACTGCAACGTTTGCCACTCCGTGCGTTCGTGGAAAGAGGTGAGAGCTTTCGACCACGCGACTACCACGTTTGCTCTGCGCGGCGCTCACCGGGCGGTGGCTTGCGCGGAGTGCCATAAGACGACCGCCTTGGCGACGAATCGGCAAGTTGTTTTTGAGGGAGCCCCCACCACCTGCAATGGCTGCCACGAAGACACTCACGGCGGCCAGTTCTCCAAAGGCAACGTTGTACCCGAATGCACGGCATGCCATAACGAGACGAGTTGGAAGCCCTCGACCTTTAACCATGAAACGCGCGCGAGCTTTTCCTTGCGGGGCGCGCACCAGATGGTGCCTTGTGGGCAGTGTCACAAGGAGACAACCGAGGTTAACGGCCGGCAAGTGGTCATCTATGGCCGGGCGCCATCACGCTGCGCTGCCTGTCACGCAAATCTGTGAGGCGCCTTCACGGAGTCTTCGAAAGCATGCAATCAGGGTTCTGGTCCCGCGCGTGCTTGGCGAAACAACTTAACGAGTTGTGAGTACCGCTTGCAGGGCGCGCCGGACGTGGCCGCTCTGCTGGCAACGATTCATCTTGGACCCCTGAGAGACAAGAGACCTTGCTACGAGACAGGAGGGCGCGAAGAGCAAGAGAAATCGGCGGAGGCTGGAGACGGCCGGTGAGCGGGCCGTGGCGCCTGTTTGCAGTGCTTGCAACGCTGCTGGCAAGCTCCGGAGTGCTGGTTGCCCAGACCAGCAAAGCGGCGCGCATGCAGAACCCGCATGGGCCGCTGGCTATCGCTTGCGAGAACTGCCACACCACGACGAGTTGGGCGCCCATCCGGAAGACTGTCGAATTTGACCACAATCGGGAAACTAAGTACCCATTGCGTGGCTTGCATCAAAATGTCGCGTGTAATTCCTGCCATCTGAGAAAAGTTTTTACTAACGTTGGTCATCAATGCGCTGATTGCCACGCTGACATCCATCGGCGTCAGCTCGGCGCCCGCTGCCAGGATTGCCACACGGTCAATGGCTGGCGCGCGAATGTGAATGCGATTCGTAGCCACCTGAATCGCTTCCCACTCTTAGGCGCGCATGCCACGGTAGAGTGCGATTCGTGCCACCCTGGAGCCGCAACAGGGGTCTACGTCGGACTGAGCACCGATTGCATCAGTTGCCACCAGCGTAACTTCCAACAGGCGCGCCCACTCGATCACGTCGCGGCAAACCTGCCGGTCAATTGCCTGACCTGCCACACCATGGACCAATGGCAGGGAGCGAAGTTCGATCACACACAGTTCACGCGGTTCAGCCTCACGGGCGCGCACGCTCAATTGGCGTGCACGTCTTGTCATGCAGGAAACCGGTTCCAGGGTACGCCTACGGAGTGCTACGGCTGTCACGCGCAAACTTTTGCCGCCACGAAAAACCCGAATCACGTGACCGCAGGCTTCCCACACGATTGCAGCGGCTGTCACAACACCTCCACCTGGCAGGGCGCGACCTTCGACCACAACACGACCAAGTTCCGCCTTACCGGGGCGCACATCAGTGTGCTGTGCTCAGCGTGTCACGTCAACGGACGATTCGCCGGAACTCCCACGGATTGCGCCGGCTGTCACCTGCCGGACTTTGCCAAGACCACCAATCCCAATCACCGCAGCCTGAATCTACCCACGCAGTGTGATACGTGCCATACCACGGCAAACTGGCAGGGCGCGAAGTTCGATCACAGCATCACGAAGTTCCCGCTGACAGGAGCGCATGCAACGGCCGCCTGCGCGCAGTGTCATGCGGGCGGCCAGTTTACGGCCATCTCCACCGATTGCGTGAGTTGCCACCTGACGGATTTCAAAAAGACCACGAGTCCCAGCCACGTGACGACGGGCTTCCCGACCACTTGCGCAGACTGCCACACGACAAGTTCATGGGCAGGCGCGCAATTCGATCATTCGAAGACGATCTTTCCACTCAACGGGGCGCACACCACTTTGACCTGCAGCCAGTGCCACACCAGCAAATCATCCGGCGGAAGCTTGCCGACGGATTGCGTGGGGTGCCATATGCAGGATTACAAGAACACGACGCAACCCAACCACGTGGCGATGGGACAGCCGACCACATGCCAGTGGTGCCACACCACGGCGCAATGGAGCGCCGTCACCTTCAACCACACGACCACTGGATTCGCCTTGACGGGTTTCCATGCGACCATCGCGTGCACGCAGTGCCACGTCAACAACAATTACAAGTTGACCGCGGCAACCTGCATTGGCTGCCATCAGAAGGATTTCGCCAGCACTAACAATCCGCCTCACGCCGCAGCCGCCTTCCCGACCACCTGCGAGGTCTGCCACAACACCGCCTCGTGGGCAAACGCTGTCTTCAATCACAGCACGGCCACCAAGTTTCCCCTGACGGGCGCGCATGTGAGCCTGGCGTGCAGCCAGTGCCACGTTGGAGGCAAGTTCGCCGGAACTCCAACCGATTGCGCCGGCTGCCACCTGACGGATTTCAACAAAACCACGAATCCCAGCCACGTGGCGGCCGGGTTTCCGA
Organism: Terriglobia bacterium; assembly: GCA_020073305.1. Classification (GTDB taxonomy): domain Bacteria; phylum Acidobacteriota; class Terriglobia; order Bryobacterales; family Bryobacteraceae; genus QHXW01. Next base: position 153,415 of record JAIQFK010000011.1, on the reverse strand, counting down.
CACTCTGCTCAGCCTGCCACACCACAGCCTCGTGGGCCGGCGCGCAGTTCGATCATTCGAAAACAGCGTTCCCGTTGACCGGCGCTCATCAGACAACGGCTTGCAATCAGTGCCACGTCGGAGGGAACTTCAGCAGCTTGTCAACGGCCTGCGCGAGCTGCCATCTGAAGGATTTCCAGGGTACGACCAACCCGAATCACGTCTCGGCCGGATTCCCAACCGACTGCTCGGTGTGCCATACCACCACCAACTGGCTGGGTGCAACGTTCAATCACACAACCACGGGGTTCGCTCTAACCGGCGCGCATGTCAACCTGCAGTGCGCGCAGTGCCACACCAACAACAATTTCAACCTGACCAGCGCGGCCTGCATCAACTGTCACCTGACCGATTACAACGGCACCAATAATCCGCCACACAAATCGGCTGGGTTCCCGCAGGATTGCACCCTGTGCCACACCACCACCAATTGGCTGGGCGCCACGTTCAACCATGCGACCACGGGCTTCGCGCTGACCGGCGCGCACGTCAACCTGCAGTGCGCGCAGTGCCACGTCAATAACAATTACAGCCTCACCAGCGGCGCGTGCATCAACTGTCACCTGACCGACTACAATGGCACGAATAATCCGCCTCACAAGTCAGCAGGCTTCCCCCAGGACTGCACCCTGTGCCACACGACCACCAACTGGACCGGTGCCACCTTCAACCATACGACCACGGGCTTCGCGCTGACCGGCGCGCACGTGAACCTGCAGTGCGCACAATGCCACACCAACAACAATTACAGCCTGACCAGTGGCGCCTGCATCAACTGCCACCTGACCGATTACAACGGCGCCACCAATCCGCCGCACAAAGCCGGCGGGTTTCCGACCACGTGTGACTCCTGCCACACCACCACCAATTGGCTGGGCGCTACTTTCAACCATGCCACCACGGGCTTCGCGCTGACCGGCGCGCATGTCAACCTGCAGTGCGCGCAGTGCCACGTCAATAACAATTACAGCCTCACCAGCGGCGCGTGCATCAACTGTCACCTGACCGACTACAATGGCACGAATAATCCGCCTCACAAATCGGCTGGGTTCCCGCAGGATTGCACCCTCTGCCACACCACCACCAACTGGACCAGCGCCACCTTCAATCACACAACCACGGGCTTCGCCCTCACCGGGGCGCATGTCAACCTGCAGTGCGCACAGTGCCACACCAACAATAATTTCAGCCTCACCAGCGGCGCGTGTATCAACTGCCATTTGACTGATTACAACGGCACCAACAATCCGCCTCACAAATCAGCGGGGTTCCCGCAGGATTGCACCCTGTGCCACACCACCACCAATTGGCTAGGCGCAACGTTTAATCACGCGACCACGGGCTTCGCTCTGACCGGCGCGCACGTGAACCTGCAGTGCGCGCAATGCCACGTCAACAACAATTACAGCCTGACAAGCGGCGCCTGCATCAACTGTCACCTGACCGATTACAACGGCACCACAAATCCCCCTCACCAATCGGCGGGGTTCCCGCAGGATTGCACCCTGTGCCACACCACCACCAATTGGCTGGGTGCAACGTTTAATCATGCAACCACCGGTTTCGCCCTGACGGGCGCGCACGTGAACCTGCAGTGCGCGCAGTGCCACACCAACAACAATTACAGCCTGAACAGCGGCGCCTGCATCAACTGCCACCAAACCGATTACAACGGCACCACTAACCCCGCCCACGCGGCGGCTGGGTTTCCTACCACCTGCGATACGTGTCACAGCACAACCTCGTGGGCGGGCGCTACGTTCGATCACAGCAAGACGGGTTTTGCGTTAACGGGCGTGCACTCCACTACGCCCTGCGCGTCGTGCCACGTGGGCGGCAACTACAACCTGTCCTCCACGGCCTGTTACGGTTGCCACCAGAAGGAGTACCAGACAACCACGAATCCGAATCACGTGGCGGCCGGGTTCCCCACCACCTGCGACACTTGCCACACGACGACTTCGTGGTCGGGCGCAACGTTCAATCACACCCAATTCCCCATCTATTCAGGCGCGCACAACCAAGGCGTGTGGACTACTTGTGGCGACTGCCATACGAATGCTTCCGATTATTCCGTGTTCAGCTGCATTAATTGCCACACGCACGATAAGAGTACGACCGACGGTCACCACAAGGACGTGAAAGGATATGTCTACAACAGCCTGAACTGTTACTCCTGCCACCCCCGGGGGAGGGCCGATTGATACGCGGACGCCATTATCTATCGACCTGGTGGCCCGTGCTGGCCCTTGCCGTGGCCGGGCACGCTCAAGGTCAGGAACCGCGTACGACTTTTCACGTTCGATATGTAGCCAGCGGAGCTGTGTACCTGGATGGTGGACGTGGCGCCGGTCTGGCCGAGGGCTTCCATCTCACGGTGAAGCGCCGGAAGCCGGGTGACGCCGAGATGGACGCCAAGCCGGTTGCCGAAGTGGTGGTGGTCTCGCTTGCGGAAAGCTCGGCGGCGTGTGAAATCAAGTCCCACGAAATGGAATTGGAGGTCGGCGATCTCGCGTATCTTTCCGCGCAGGATACGGAAACGGCCCGCATGGTTTACTCTTCCAAAAGCGCGCGCAAGTACGCTCAGGTAGTCAGCTTCACGGAAGGCGATCCCCTGGAAGAGGAACTGCGTGCGTATGTGCCGCGGCCGCCTTTACCTGAAGTCAATCGGATCCGGGGACGGGTGGCGCTCGAGCAATCCACCATACAAGACCATGGCCCGTCGCAAGCGAGCTCCACTCAGGAAGGCATGTCGCTCCGCGCCGACATGACGCGAATTGGCGGTTCGTACTGGAATTTCACCGGGTACTGGCACGGCCGGCTGACCTCGAGCAGTGGCGCAGGGCAGGAGACGCTCACCGACTTGCTTAACCGCACCTATCATATCGGCCTTTATTACGACAATCCGAATTCGCACTACGTGGCGGGGATAGGACGTCTGCTGCTTCCGTGGGCGAGCAGTCTGGACACGATTGATGGTGCGTACTTCGCGCGAAAGTTCGGCCGCGTGACGGCTGGAATTTTCGGAGGCTCCACGCCCGACCCCACGTCGTGGAACTACAACAAGGATCGCCAGATGGCGGGTGCCTTCACTAACATTGCGGCCGGCAGCTTTGACGGGATCCGCTATTCGGGCACGGCGGGTGTGGCGCTGACCCGGCTGAAATGGCGCGCCGAGCGGCAATTTGCGTTTTTCGAAAACAGCATTTTCTTCAAACAGTATTTTTCCATCTATCACGATCTGCAAGCCGACCAGTTGGTCCGGGGCCGGCTGGGCTCGACCGAAAGCGGTCCGGTGCTGAGCCGCAGTTTTCTCACCGTGCGATTTCAGCCGCACCGCGTGATCGCATTTGACTTCAACGACAGCTACTTCCGCAACGTCCCCACGTTCGATCTGCGCCTGTTGGGCACCGGCCTGTTGCAGAAGTTCCTGTTCCAGGGCACGAGCGCAGGCGTCCGCGTGAATTTGCCGTACCACGCCAGCGTCTACACCAATCTGGGACGCAACCGGCGTGATTCCGACCTCAGGGCCTCCTGGAATCAGATGTACGGGCTCATGCTCGGCCGTCTCGGGCAGAGTGGGATGCGGGCGGATTTGCAATACTCGAAATTTGACAGCTCATTCGGCAAGGGGCACTACACGACGGCCACCTTGCTTCGGGATTTTGGCGAAAAGCTGCGCATGTCGTTGCAAGCCGGTCAGCAGAATGTGCGCTCAACCTTTAGCAGCCAAGGCCGGGGAAACTTCCTGACTTACGATCTGGATTGGTTTTTCGCATCCCACTATTTCGTAAGCGGCGGCGCCACTATGTATCGCGGAAATGTGCAGAACTATGATCAAATTCTTTTCAGTCTTGGCTATCGGTTTTAAACTGGTGGGCGCGACGGCGACCGCGGTACCGCTGGATGGCCTTCTCGATCGCACCGGAAAACGCGTGGAAGAATTCTGGGACCAGTTCTCCGCGGTCTCGTGCACGGAGACGGTCCTGCAAACCAAGCTGGGCGCGAGCGGCAAAGTGCTGGTGCAGCGCACCTCCACTTTCGATTACCTCATTATGTTGCAACTGACAGGTGACGACCTGACGGTGGACGAATCGCGCCTGCCCCAAGGGCAGCCAAAAAAGGCGAGTGACCGGCCGTTGCTCTCCACCGCGGGTTTCTCCACACTGGTCCTGATCTTCCATCCTTATTTCCAGTCCAGTTACGAATTCACTCCAGTCGCCCTGGAGGATATCAACGGCAGAAAGCTCCAGGAGGTCCGCTTTGAACATATTCAGGGACGGCGCACTCCGGCCGCGCTACAGTTGCGCGGGCGCGATTATCCACTGGAGTGGCAAGGTTCCGCCTGGATCGATCCCAAAACCGGCTACGTCAGCCGTATCCATGCCGGATTGAAGACGTCGATGCCTGACGTGGGTCTGCGAGAACTATGGAGCGATGTGCGCTATGTGCCCGTGCAGTTCCAAAGTGAAAAGGAAACTGCCTGGCTGCCGGAAGTGGCCGTGATCGAGGCCGGCACCGAACATCAACGCTGGCGAAACGTCCACCAGTTTGCGCGATACCGTAGGTTCTCAGTCACGACAGACACCAAGACAGAGAGCCCCAAACAGTAACTTATGGCAACCGTTTCCCAAACCTCCATCAGCACTCGCGCGCGGGCGGGTGTTCAATCCGACCCCGAACGCTGGCACCGGCTGCGGCTGCAATTCACGTGGCTGGTGTCCACCGGCGTCATTCTCTGGCTCGTAATCTACGGCTTCCCCTATTACCGGCAGGACCTTGCCGGGCGCGCAAACTCCCCGTTACACGCTGCGCTGCGACCCAGCGGCACGGTCGGCTTGCGGCTGGGGATGCTCGGCGCCTTGCTCTTTGTGGGGTTGTTCCTGTATCCGATTCGCAAACGATGGCCGTGGTTGAACCGCATTGGAACCACCAGGCACTGGCTGGATTTTCACGTGCTCTTAGGTGTAATCGCACCGCTGGTAGTGACGTTCCATTCCTCTTTTAAGCTGGCTGGCATTGCAGGAGTGGCCTACTGGATCATGATCGTCGTGGCGCTCAGCGGTTTCGTTGGCCGCTACCTTTACGCACAGATTCCCCGCAGTTTGAGCACGGCGGAACTGTCGCTCAATGAGATGGAAAGCGAGGCGAGCAAATTGGCGGCCGACTTGCAGCGGCAGGCGATGCTCACGCCGGAGGAAATTGCGCCCCTTTTGAGGCTCCCTTCACGTGAGGAGGTCGCGCGGATGTCCATAGTCATGGCGCTGTGGACCATCCTGCGCATGGATCTCGCGCGCCCGTTCCTGGTGAGCAGGCTGCGCCGCAAGGCCCTCTCGCCGCTCGGAAAGCTGGCGACCGTAGGCGGATTGCTGCCTTCCGGCCATCGCGAACTCGAGGCCGTGATCTCCGCGTGCCGGGGCTGGTCCTGGATCTCAGCGAAGATGCTTTTTCTTGCGCGCATTCACTCGTTGTTTCATCTCTGGCACATCGTCCATCGCCCGTTCAGCTACTCGTTCGCCGCGCTCGTGTTGATTCACATCGGCGTGGTTGTCCTTCTGGGCTACTTTTGAAATGACCGACACCATTCTCACCTTTTGTGTCTCGGCGTTCGTCCTTGCGGTCCCCTTGATCCTGTATCTAAGGAGCCTGAAGAGAAGGGAGGCGCGGGCGCGCGAGGCTGCGGAAAAGGGAAAGCTATATTCCGAGGGGCCCAAGGCCCAGCATCCGCATATCGACACCACGTACTGCATCGGCTGCCAAACCTGCACCACGGTGTGTCCCGAGGGTGATGTCCTTGCCATGCTGGGAGGCAAGGCGGTCATCGTCAACGGACACAAATGTATCGGCCACAGCCTATGCGCCGAGGCCTGCCCGGTGGGCGCAATCACCATGGTCACAGCCAGCCCGAGCATGGGCACAGACATGCCCTACTTGACGCCCGAATACGAGACAAGCATCCAGAATCTTTTTATTGTCGGAGAACTCGGCGGGCTGGCTTTGATCAAAAATGCAGTGAACCAGGGCCGCGATTGCATCGATACCGTCACCAACCGGGTCAGCGCCATGGGGGGCGCCGGGTCAGCCGGGGATGTTTACGATGTGTTGATCGTGGGAGCCGGTCCCGCGGGGATCAGTGCCTCCTTGCGCGCCATCGAGAGCAAGCTCCATTACATTACGGTTGAGCAGGATGAGATTGGCGGTACGGTGGCGAAGTATCCGCGCCAGAAACTGGTAATGACAAGTCCCGTGCAATTTCCCATGTATGGAAAGTTTACGAAGATGCAGCTCTCCAAGGAAGAGCTCGTTGCTTTCTGGCGCCAGGTTCTCCAACGCGTGGATTTCAATGTCCGTACGGGCGAGAAAATGGAGCGCATCAGCAGGGGACAGGATGGCACCTTCACCATCGTGACCAGCAAACACGAATACCGGGCGCGCGCCGTGGTCCTGGCTCTCGGCCGCGCCGGCACGCCGCGGAAGCTTGGGGTCAAAGGCGAGGAGCTGCCCAAGGTCATGTACCGCCTGATTGAGGCCGACCATTACATCAACAAGAGGATTCTCGTGGTTGGTGGTGGCGACAGCGCCATCGAGGCAGCCATGGGCCTGGGGCATCAAAGTGGCAACCACGTCACACTCTCGTATCGCAAGGAATCCTTCAGCCGCATCAAAGAGCGAAACGCAATGCGTATCGAAGAATGCATGCGGACGGGGAAGGTCAAGGTCGTGTTCAACTCCAATCCCGTGGAATTCAGGCAGGAATCCGTGATCCTCGATGTTAATGGCCAGTTGCAGGAGATACCCAACGACTTCGTCTGGATCTTCGCCGGTGGCACGCCTCCCAACGACTTTCTGAAGAAGATCGGCGTCGAGTTCGGAATGCGCGACATGACATTGGAGGCAAGCCTGGAGGCCAGACAGGCCAAGCTCGCTGTGGCGCAGCTTGCCGAAGCCTGACAGGAGAAGTGAAATCGTGTCGCTCAACCCCAGAGTTCAACGCCTTCTAGTAGCCGCCGTCGCAGCTGTGGCCGTTTTCCTCGGACTGACGTGGTTTCTGCTCGTGAAACACGCTCCGTCGAGTGACGCCGGGAAAGCCTCTAGTGCCGATGCTGGGCGGCCGCCCGTCGCCGACAAAACAGCAGACAATCGGCATGAGGCTATGGCCCTCCAGGCCGAGCTGCAGAAGAAGCCCAATCACGTACCCATTTTGTTTCGCCTGGCGCAGCTGGCCCGCGAGAACGGCAAGCCGGCGGAGGCCATCCCTCTGCTGCGCAAGATCCTCCAGGTTGAGCCGGGAAATGCGGAAGCTCGTCTGGAGCTGGGCCGAAACCTTTACGACACAGGCGACGTCGCCGGGGCGCTGGAACAAACCAATCGGATTCTGACGAGCGATCCAAAGAATGTGGACGCACTCTATAACGTGGGCGCTATCTATGCCAATTCAAGCAAAATCGATGCCGCCCGCGAATACTGGAGACGCACCGTGGCAAGCGACCCCAATTCCGAGAGCGGTAAGCGTGCCGCGGAGGGCTTGCTGCGCCTCGGCGGATCCGGCAAGTAGCACGCCCCCGTCCGCGTGCGGTGTTCTTCGAATAGGTGACTCGGATCGCGCAGCGCTGATGATAGGGCGGGTTTTGCCCACGGAGCCTGTTTGCCGAGATCGACGGAGGACTGGCAGGAAGCACAAAAAAGACTCCGTGAGCGACTCCAGGCCAGAGACGAAAACATCCTTGATCTGTTGCGTAAGGGTGAACAATTGACATTCAATGCATGGACGGATTTTTTTTGAGGACTATTCCAAGCCGCTGATGCGCGCCGAAAAAACGCAGGTGGCAAACGTGACTGCATGGAAGCATCTGAGGCTCACTTTGGGTGGAGTAAGGCTGGCGCAGAACACCGCTGACCAGATCGAGATGTATCTTCGGCTTCGGTTGCGGCAACGCAAGCGGGTTAAGACCGCTAACTGAGGGGTTTTGGTACAGTGTCGCAACAGTTGGCCCAAAAGAGCAGAGTTCAGAGGTGAAGGGTTTTTGGGAAGTGTTTTATAATCAATCAATCGACGCGTTCGGGCGGTTAGCTCAGTTGGTTAGAGCGTCTGCCTTACAAGCAGAAGGTCCGCGGTTCGAGCCCGCGACCGCCCACCATGAAATCCCCATCGCGTCTTAAGGCTCTAGCACCACGAAGGGTTGGTGTCCCGCCTCAGTCGAAACCTTGTACTATTTAAGAGAAACTCCTCGTCTACCCAACAAACAAGACGAGTCTGGCGTCTAATATTAAGACCCCTCTTGTTTCAAAGGATGTGATGCGGCGGAACCGGCACGTTACACGCTGTGCTTGGGCTGCGGTGGCTTCGGCAGCTCTCATTCTCATGGGGTGTGAGGCTAAGACGGCCCCCATTCCTCCCCGGTCGGACACCCCATTGAAAAAGATAAAAGTCCGGTTCGACCGTTTGCACCGGCTGGTGCGATCGAACGGTACCGTGCAAGCCGTCAACGCGCTCACCGTTCGGGTTCCGCAGATTCACGGCCAGGGCGGCGACATGACGTTGACCAAACTCGTACCCACCGGTGGGTCGGTGAAAGAGGGGGATGTCCTGGCCGAATTTGACCGGACCAAGCAACTGGACAATGCGCGGGAAGCGCAGGCCAAGTTTGAAGACCTTCGCCACCAGGTGGATCAGCGCAAGGAACAGCACCGCGCCGATGCCGAAAAGCGCGCGGCCGACCTGCAGCAGGCCACGGCCGATCTGGCCAAAGCCGAGTTGGAGTTGCGCAAAGGGCCCATCCTGAGTGAAATCGATCGGCTGAAAAACCAGGCTAAGCTCGAGGATGCCCAGGCGCACGTCGCCAGCCTCAAGCGCTCCGGACATTCTCACGACGTCTCGGAAGCCGCCGACCTCAAGATTCTCGAGTTGCAGCGCGACCGGCAGAAACTGGCGTGGGAGCGCGCCCAGAGCAATTCCGAGAAGCTCCTGGTGAAGGCCCCGCTACCCGGGATGGTGTCGCGCGAAAACTCCTGGCACAACGATACCTTCGGCCCAGCCCAGGAAGGCGATCAACTCTGGCCCGGCCAGCCCCTTCTGCGCATTTTCGACCCCTCCGCGATGGAAGTGGAGGTATCGGTCGGCGAGCCGGACGGCGCAGTGCTAGACCAGGGTTCACAGGCTACCGTCCGCCTGGACGCGTACCCAGCGCTGACTTTCAAAGCCCATTTGGATTCGGCGAGCCCGGTTGCAACTGCACTTCTGGATAGCGTTGTCCGGACTTTTCCGGCCCGGTTCCGCATGGACGAACAAGATCCCCATTTGCTGCCCGACCTCTCGGCGGCAGTGGACCTGGAAGTGATCTCGAAGGAGCCGGCATTGCTGGTGCCGAGGATCGCGGTGCACTATCGCCAAGGCAAACCGTACGTTACGCGAATCTCCGGATCTGGCGGCGAGGAGGAGCGAGCCGTTCAGGTGGGCGCGTTTAGCGACACCTGGATCGAAATCACCTCAGGTCTCGATCGCGGCGACGAGATTCTCTCGCCGGTGGATCTCCCGGACCCACCTGCAGAACACGTAGAGGCAAAAAGAGGCTGAAATGAAGTCACCCCGGCGGTCGAAGCGGATCATCCTCGCGGTATCCGTGGTCGCCGTCGCCATTGCCGTCACCGGCGGTGTGTATCGCATGCGCAAGGTCCAGGCGGCGGTCAATCCGCCCACGGCTCGCGCCCGCAAAGGTGAATTCGCCGTCATCGTGGTTTGCCGCGGAGAACTCTCGGTCAAGCGCTCCGTGCAAATCACCGCGCCGATTAATGTGCCTGATCTGAAAATCCTCTGGCTCGCACCGCCCGGCGGACACATAAAGGCCGGCGAGCCGGTGGTTCGTTTCGACCCGTCGAGCGCCCGCCAGCAGCTGGACGAAAAGAACGCCGTCCTGAAGCAGGCTCAGGCCACCGTCGACCAGGCCGTAGCACAAGCGCGCATTACCGCCGAACAGGACAAGCTCGATCTGGCCAATGCGCGTTACCAGGTCGAGCGCGCCCGGCTCGAAGCCTCCAAGCAAGCCATCGTGAGCCTCATCCAGGGAGAAGAGAGCAAGGTCGATTTGCAGTCCGCCGAGATGAAGCTCAAGGTGCAGGAGGCAACCGTAAACCTCCACAAAGCATCCGACACCGCCAAGATCGCCTCCGTCACCCAGCAGCGCGACAAAGCGCAGGCGGAAGTGGATCTCGCCAACGAGAGGCTGGGAGAAATGGAAATCAAGGCCGCGATCGAAGGCGTGGTGGTCTATCAGATGAACACCTCGCAGGGCTGGATGAACCGCCAGCCGTTCAAGGTTGGCGATCATGCGTGGTCTGGCGCGCCGCTTGCCGTGATTCCCGATCTGTCCACGCTGCGCATGGAGGGAAGACTGGACGAAGTGGATCGCGGCCGCGTGGTGTCCGGCCAGGATGTGCGCGTGCACGTGGACGCATTTCCGGAGCAGACGATCCCCGCTCAGGTGTCTGCCGTCTCGCCGCTCACGCTGGTCACCTTCGGTGAGTGGCCGCCCGTCCGCAGCTTCCACGTTTATGCCGAGATCCAGAAGCCCGATCCGCGCCTGCGCCCGGACATGAACGGCACCATGGACGTGATCACCGCCCGAATCCCCAACGCCATCAGCGTTCCTGGCAAAGCCATCTTTACGCGCGACGGCAAGCCCGTCGTCTACACGGCCCAAAAGGACGGTAGCTACCGCGCCGTCAATGTGGAGATTGTGGCGCGCAACCCCGACGAGGTAGCCGTGCGCGGCATCCCGGAGAACAGTCTCGTCTCTTTGACCGAGCTTGATCTGGAGAAGAAACAGCCATGAGCGTTCCGGCGATTCCATCTCCGACCCATCCGCGACCCGAACCGGCGCCGGTTGTGGGGCTCCGCCGGCGGCGCCACCCTCTCCGCCGCATGTTCCCGTGGCTTGTTTTTGTACTGCTCATGGCGGCTCTGGCCTGGGGCGGCCTCCGGCTGTATCGCTCGCTCACGGCTGCGAAGGTGGCGGCAGTGCCCACCACGCGCGTGAAGCGCGCCGACGTGGCTCTCACCGTTACCGCCAAAGGAGAGTTGCGCGGCGGCAACTCCGAAGACCTCGCTGGGCCCATGACGGGCGAGGGCGAGATGCACATCACCTTCCTCCGCAAAGCTGGAGATGTGGTGAAGGAGGGCGACGTCGTCGTCGAGCTCGACACCACCGACCAGGCCTACAAGCTGAAAGAAGCCGAGGCCGACCTGGCTGAAGCCGAGCAGCAGGTGATCAAGGCCCAAGCCGATGGCGAGGCCCAACAGGAAGAGAACAACTATGCTCTGCTGAAGGCCAAGGCCGATGTCCGGCAGGCGGAGCTGGATTGCCGCAAGAACCGTTTGCTCTCGGCCATCGCCGCCAAGCAGAACGATCTGGCCTTGCAGGCCGCCAAGGACCGCTTGGCGCAGCTCGAAACGGACACGGCCAACTACCAGGCCACCAATCAGGCCGGTATCGCCATCCAGGAGGCTGCGCGCAAGAAAGCCGAGGTGCAAGGCGCCACCGCGCGGAAGAACATCGACGCCATGACCATCAAGGCCCATCGCTCCGGGTACGTGGCTGTCCGGCAGAACCCCAACACCAACTTCGGCTATCGCGGAATGTCGCTGCCGCCGTTCCGCGTGGGGGATCGCGTCAGCGGCGGAATGGTGATCGCCGAGATCCCCGATCTGAAAAGCTGGGAACTGGGCGCCAACATCGGCGAGCTGGATCGCGGCCACCTGGCGACTGACGAGAAGGTGGATGTCGCGATCGTCGCCCTGCCCTTCCAGAAGTTCCACGGCCACATCAAGGATCTGGGCGGCACCACCGGCCCTCCCTGGGACCGCCATTTCGAGTGCAAGATCGCGCTCGACGACCCCTCGCCTGCGCTGCGGCCTGGAATGAACGCCAACGTCGTCGTCAACGCGGAGGTTTTGCACAACGTGCTTTGGGTGCCTGGACAGGCGGTATTCGAGAGCGATGGGCGCACCTTCGTGTACGTGAAGTCCGGCTCCGGATTTGCGCCGGCCGACGTGAAGCTGGTCCGCCGCGGTGAAAGCCAGGCCGTCATCACCGGCGTTTCTGAGGGCCAGATCGTCGCGCTCGCCAGCCCGGACCTGCAATCCGAGAAGAAAGCCGGCGCCGGCGGCGCGCTGCAGGCCCTTCCTAAATGAAGACGCCCTCCGTGGTCTCCATCGCCAGCCGCACGCGCGGTTTCTCGCGGTACCTTTCGGACCTGCCGCTGGCCGCGGAAAACCTGCTCGCGCAGAAAATCCGCACCGCGCTCACCGGACTCGGCATGGTCTTCGGCGTAGGGGCCGTCATCGGCATGCTGGCGATCGGCGCGGGCGCGCGCCAGGAATCGTTGCGTTTCATCGAAGAGCTGGGCGTCCGCAATCTGCTGGTGCAGTCCCGTTCCGCCACCGATTTTCAGGAGTTGCAGGTCCGCCGGCGCTCCTCCCCGGGCTTGACCGAGCGCGATGTGCGCATCCTCCAGGCTAATATCGACGCGCTGGAGCTGATCTCGCCGAGCAAGTCGCTGCGGCCCGCGCGGATGCTGCCCAAGCCGCCGCACGATCCTCCGGATCTGATTGGCGTCCGCCCTTCGTACGCCGCCATCCACAATCTGGAAACCGTGGAAGGCAGTTTCTTCGATGCGCAGCAGGACGAGGCCAGCGCGCCGGTGTGCGTTCTCGGGGAAAAGACCAAAGTCGAGCTGCTGGGTTACGGTCCCGCGGTTGGCAAGTACATCAAGGTGAACGACACCTGGGTCCAGGTGATCGGCGTGCTGGCGCGCCAGTTGAATTCCAGTTCCGCCAGTTCCGCGGCGCAGGGACAAGACCGCAACAACGCCATCTACATCCCGTTGAGCACCTATCAGTACCGCTTCTGGGACAACAGTTTTCTTAAGGACGATCTGGACGGCATCGACCTCCGCCTCAAGCCGGGCGCCGATAGCATCGAAACCGCCAAGGTGGCCACGGCCATCCTGAACTCCACGCATCACAATATTCCGGACTTCAGTGTGATCGTCCCCGCTGACTTGCTGGAACAGCAGCAGCGCACGCAGACCATCTTCACCTACGTGATGGTCGCCATCGCCGCCATTTCCCTGCTGGTTGGCGGCATCGGCATCATGAACATCGTTCTCGCCACCGTGCTCGAGCGCACCCGCGAGATCGGCGTTCGGCGCGCCACCGGAGCGCGTCGCAACGACATCGTGCGCCAGTTCCTGACCGAGTCTGTCCTCATCTCCGTCTGCGGAGGGGTCCTGGGTATTGCCTTCGGCTATTTTCTTTCCTGGCTGATCGCGCGCACCGCGGAATGGAAGACGATCGTGACCCCGTCTTCAATCGTCATCGCTTTCGGCGTGTCCATGGCGGTGGGTGTAGTCTTCGGCATCTACCCAGCCATGAAGGCTTCGCGTGTCGATCCCATTGAGGCGCTGCGTTATGAGTAAACTATGGCGCCGCCGGCTTCCGGGCGTGGTTCTGTTCTTCGCTATGGCTCCGCTGGCGTTGCCCGTTATTCTGCCCCACTTTGTCACCGACCGTTTCCGCGGCCCCGACGTCCAGGTGCATGACGTCCAGGGGATCCCGGATCGCGTTCAAGCCGGCAAGCTGTACCTCCGGCTGAAGGATTTTATCGCGCTGGTGCTGAAGAACAACACCGAAATCAATCTCACGCGCCTCGACGTCTGGAGCGCCGCCGACGCTATCCTGAGCGCGAAAGCCCCCTTCGACCCGAACCTCTCAACCTCGTTCAACAGCACCCGCGCGCTGCAACCGCAATCCAGCCAGATCGGCGGGGCAAGCCAGCTCAACACGCTCACGCAAAATTCCACGCTCAACTTCCAGCAGACGCTCTCGTCCGGCCAGACCGTGAACCTCGGGTTCAACGCCTTCCGCACTTCAACCAATAACCAGTTCGTCTACTTCAATCCCAACATCTCCACGGGCCTGAACTTCTCGATTACCCAGCCGCTGTTGCAGGGTCGCGCCAATCTGCAGCTTCGCGCGCCCTTGATGATCGCTCGCACCCAGTTGCTCATTACCTCCGAACAAAGCGAAGCGCGCATTGCCGATCTCGTAGCCAACGCCGCGCGCCAATATTGGGATGCCATCCAGTCGCGCGACAATATCAAAGTCCAGCAACAGGCCTACGATCTGGCGCAGAAATCCTACGAGCGCGACAAGCTGGCGCTCGACCTCGGCGCGTTACCCGCTCTCGACATCTTCCAGTCGCAATCTCAAGTCGCGCAGCGCAAGGTCGGAGTGATCCAGGCGCAATACGAGTACCGCGACGCCCTGGATGGCTTGCGCCGTTTGATTGGGGCCGATCTCAACCCGGTCACGCGCAATATCGAGATCGTCCTGGAAGATGATCCGGCGCCCACGCTCATTCCGGTTGTGCCGGTTGAGGAAGGAGTGGCTGCGGCGCTCCAGAAGCGTCCGGAGCTCAGCGCCATCCGCCGGCATCAAGGTATTAATGAGTTGAATGCGCGCGTGGCGCGCGATTCCATGCTGCCGCGCTTCGACCTGAGCGCCATCGGCGGCGCGTTCGGTCTGGGCGGCAATCAGATCCCCGTGTCAGGGCCGCTCGGCACCGGGCCCTCCACCTTCATCCCCGGTGGCCTCGGCGACGCGTTGCACCAGATGTTCGCGTTTCAGGCTCCCAGCTACGGCTTTGCCGTGCAGATGACGCTGCCCATACGCAGCAGCGCCGCGCAGGCCAGCCTGGCCGACGCCCTCGTCGGCAAGGCCCGGGACGAATATCAGCAGCGCCAGCTCGAGCAGCAGATCATTCAGGACGTCAAGAACGCCACCAATCAACTGGAGATGAGCGCCGCGCAGATCGACGCCGCCAAGATCGCGCGCGATCTCGCGCAAAAGAACGTTGAGGCCGAACAGCAGAAATACGAACTGGGTAGCATCACCGCCTTCGAGGTTCTCGATGCCCAGTCACGCCTGGCCACCGTGGAAGGTTCCCTGCTGCAGGCCTACACCGGTTATCAAAGAGCGCTCATTAGTTACCAGCGCGCCGTCTGGACCCTGCTCGACGGCATGGGTATGATCGTCGAGACTCCCAAGGTCCGCTGACCAGGAATCCGCTCCATCCGTAAGCGACCGCCGTTGTAAGCTGGCAGAGTGGACGAACGACTGCCGTATCGCGCCTCGCAAGCCGCGACGGCCTACGAAGCCATCGTGGAACTTCCCGTCGTCGCGCTGCTCGACAACATTCGCAGCCTGTACAACGTGGGCGCATTTTTCCGCACGGCGGACGCCGCGGGCCTGCGGAGCCTGTTCCTCTGCGGAATCACGGGCCGCCCACCACACCGCGCGATCAGCAAGACAGCCCTGGGTGCGGAGACCAGCGTGCGGTGGGAGTTTTCGGGTGAGGCTTGCACTGTTGTCGAACGGCTGCGCGCCGAACATTATGAGATCGCCGCGGTCGAAACCAGCACCCGGTCTGTGGATCTGTTCGATTGGGAACCCGCATTTCCGGTATGCCTGGTGTTCGGAAACGAGATCGACGGCATCCGTTCCGAAGTCTCCGCGCTGGCCGACACCTACGTTCGAATCCCCATGCTGGGAGTGAAGCATTCGCTCAATGTGGCGACGGCGGGTGGCGTGGTCATCTACGAACTGCTGCGGAAGTACCGGGAACGCATCCAGTCATGCACTCAGCCTGGAAGCGCTTTGACGAGTGCCGCCAGCCGCCTGGGCGCAATGAGCCGGTAGCTGCCGGCGACCAGTTCGGCCACTTCTTCCCAATCGACGGCTCCCACATCCAGACGAAGCGCGACCCAGCCCCTCGAAGCAATGTAGGCGGGCAGGTAGAATCGGGTAGGATTGGCGGCTGCCAGCGCGGTGTTATCGCCGGGCAATACTTTGGCGGTGACGCCGACGATGCCATCGCCGTGGTGGTCGCTCAGATAGTAGGCGAAAACCTTTTTCCGCACCCGGAAGCTTGCGTGCGCCCCGTGGCACTCCCGCGTAGCCTCGGGGAGCGCCAGGCAAATCTTCGTGAGCCGGACCAGCCGGCGATCTTCCGCCGAGGATTTCGTCATTAGCGTAGGGTACTCCACTTGTTTCACCAATTGGCTTGGAGAAACGGCAGAGATCTGAATTGGCTCATTTTCAGCACGTTATCTGGTTGCGCCAACGGTTATGCAACCCCGAATAACTTCCACAGACCCACTATCCGGCGCACGCTGCCAGGTGGAGGTGGTCGGGCATGAACTGGCTGGCGTTGGCACTCATGGTTTCGCTGGGAACACCGGAGGCCGTGCATCGGGAGGCTTTGGCGGATTTGAATGCGGGTCGTTACGCCGAGGCGGACAAGTTGTGCCGGGAAGCGCTGGCGGGATTCGAGGCGGTCTACGGAACCGATACGCTCGAAGTGGCGCTGGTGTTGAAGGACCTGGCAGAGGCTTATCGCGGCGAAGGGAATCTGGCGAACGCCGAGAAGGCGGCCCAGCGGTCGCTCGCTATTGTTGAAAAGACGTTGGGGGCGGAAGATGCCAACGCCGCGCTTGGCCGCGACCAATTGGGAGAAATCTACTTCGAGGCACACCGCTACCTGGAAGCGGATCGAATGCTGCGCGCGGCGCTGCTCATAGCGGAGCGAACCCTGGGGCCCGAGCATCCGCACCTCGCGACCATTCTCAACGATTTAGCCGCCGTCGACTACGCCGAAAACCGCTACACTGAAGCGGAAACGCTGTACCGGCGTGCGCTGGCAATTCGAGAGACGGCGCTTGGACCAAACCATCCCCACGTGGCGGTGATCCGGCACAATCTGGCTGAGTTAGAG
Organism: Terriglobia bacterium; assembly: GCA_020073305.1. Lineage (GTDB taxonomy): Bacteria > Acidobacteriota > Terriglobia > Bryobacterales > Bryobacteraceae > QHXW01. The sequence continues at coordinate 136,547 of JAIQFK010000011.1, read as the reverse complement.
CGCGCTCGCGGCGGACAGCCTGCAGTTTTAGCGTTCAACCGGTAGGTTGACCCGCCGGAGAAGCTCCCGGAAGCGGGGATCCGAGCGCAGCCCGCTAAGCGCGGGATAGGTTTTCATGTAGGCAAGCATCCCGTCGCGTTCGGCGAAACCGCGTTCGAGGTTGCGAAACGCAGCGTCCTTATCGCCGAGCGCGACATAAATGCAGGCTACTGAGCCCGCGCCTACGTACTCGCGCTCACCAACGCGTTCGCACGCAGCCAGCATTTGCCGGGCGCTGTCAATCCGTCCCTCGGCCGCAGCCAATTGCGCATCCGCAAGACCGGGAACCGTCTGGCCCACAAGCGCGTGAAAACGGTCAAGCGCCGCGTGGGCGTCATCGAATTTGTGTTGATCCAGATAGACTTTGAAAAGCGTACTGTACGCCTCCGCAAAATCGGGCGCGATGGCGAGGGTATCTTGCAGTTGGCGAACCGCTCTATCGTACTGCCCGCCAAAATCGAACAGCATGCCGAGGTAGGTGTTGATGGTAACGTTCAGCGGATCGAGTTCGCGGGCGCGCTGCATTTCCCGAATGGCTTCACTGATCCGTCCCAGCGGCGCCAGATAGATCAAAGCGTAGGAAAAGTGCGCGCCCCAATCGTCCGGATTGATCTCGAGTGCGGTCTGATACTCGCGCCGCGCGCCCTCCCAATCCCAGTCGTACAGGGCCTTCACGTCGCCGAGCGAGATGTGCGCCGCGCCGAGCCGGCTGTCGAGTGCCAATGCCTTCCGAGCAGCTTCCTTGGCGCCCGGCATCACGTCGCGGGGCCGGACACGGAAGAATCCAAGCCAGGTGTAGGACGCGGCCAAACCCGCATAAGCCGGCGCGAAGCTCGGGTCTTGCGCGATGGCCCGCTCGAATAAAGCAATCGACTGCCGCATGGGTTCCGGCCGCCACTTCGAATGCAAGTACCGCGCCTCGAGATAAAGATCGTAGGCTTCCAGGTTCCCGGTTGGAGGGCTCACCAGGGGCGCTTTGCCGGCCTCGCCCAGTTGAACGCGCAGCGTGCTGACTATGGCGCGCGAGATCTCGTCCTGCAACGCGAAGATGTCTTTCATCTCGCGCTCGTAGGTTTCCGACCACAAGTGGTAGCCGTCGGTTACGCTGTTCAGTTGCGCGGTCACGCGCAGCCGGTTTCCCGACTTGCGCACGCTGCCTTCGAGCACCGCGCCCACGTTCAGTTTGCGGCCGATCTCGCGGATATCCTGCTGCTTGTTCTTGAATGCGAACGCCGAGCTGCGTGCCGCCACATGAAAACCGCGCACGCGCGCCAGGGCGTCGATGATTTCCTCGGTCATGCCGTCGCAGAAGTATTCCTGGTCCTTGGCTTCGCTCAGATCAACGAAGGGCAACACGGCAATCGAAGGAACCGCCGCGTCAGAAGCCGGAGGCCGCGTGTGTAGCAGCCACCAAATTCCAATTGCAGCCAGCGGCACCAAAGCCAGCGCCGCGATCCATAGACGCCGCTGCGGCGCGACCGGGGCCGAGACATCGGCTGCCCCTTCCTGAAGCTGAAGGGAAAACGCAGGGACGTAACCGCCTTTCGGCAGGTCGATGCGCACCGGGTCGAGACGGCCTTCGTTGTCGTAATATTCCTTGAGCCGGGCGCGCAGCTTTACGGCTTCGATACGAACCACCGCGTCCAGACGCGGATCGTAGTCCGGCTTGCGGCCGAATACCTCGGCGCCCACGATGGTTTCTTTGAGTTGGCCGGTCCTCCCGGCCAAAGTTTCTTCCACCGTGAAGTTCAAGAAGCGGCACAAGCGTTCCGACGAGGCGAATCGGGGGCTGGAGCTAAGCTTCCGCAGCGCGGCGCGGATGGACTCCTCGCTGGGTTCGATCCGGTTTTGAGTCGCTGATCCCACCTGTTCACTACCCAACCTTCGCAGTTCCTAACAGGATACGCAGTTCGCAGGCCGAAAGTGCGGCGGCCGAGCGCCTTTTTTGATGCTCCGGGCGGGGGAGAGGTTTCAAGTGTTACGAACTGGTTGCAGCAGCGGGAGGGTACAGCCGGCTATTCCTTCGGTCCGATGCCCAGGGTTTTCATTTTGCGGTAGAGATTGCTGCGCTCGAGACCCAGCAGTTCCGCGGTACGCGTCACGTTGCCGTTGGTCTCTTCGAGCTTTTTCAAGATGTATTCCCGCTCCACCGCCTCGCGCACCTCCTGCAGACTGCCAAAGCGTTCCGGCCGGTCGGCGGCGGACCGCCGTACGGTTTGCAGAGGGATGTGGCGGGCGTCCACGCGCACCTGCGGATTCAGGATCACGATGCGTTCGATCAAGTTCCGCAGCTCCCGGACATTGCCTGGCCAGTGATGTTCCTGCAATAGCGCGTACGCCCCCGGCGTCAGCTCCTTGGGCTTGCGGCCGTAGGCTAGGGTGAACTCGCGGAGAAAATACTCCGCCAGCAGCGGAATGTCTTCCACGCGGTCGCGCAGCGGCGGCACGTGAAACGGGATGACGTTCAGCCGGTAAAAGAGGTCCTCGCGAAAATTCCCGCGTTCGATTTCCTGACCGAGCACCTTGTTGGTGGCGGCGATCACGCGCACGTCCACCTGCGTCCATTCGGATGCGCCGACCGCTTCGAAGCGCTGTTCCTCCAGCGCGCGCAGCACCTTGGCCTGCGTGCGCAAGCTCATGTCGCCCACCTCGTCCAGAAACAGCGTGCCGCCGTCAGCCTTGCGGAACTTGCCGATCTTGTTTTCGTGCGCACCCGTAAAACTGCCTTTGATATGGCCGAACAGCTCGCTCTCGATCAGCTCTTCGGGGATGGCGGCGCAGTTGACTTCCACAAACGCCTCGGATGCGCGCGGGCCCATGGCGTGGATGGCGTGGGCCACCAGTTCTTTCCCCGTGCCGCTCTCGCCGTAGATCAGCACGCGGCCGTTGGTTGCGGCCATCAGTTCCATCTGCTGCCGCAGCGCCTTCATGGGGACGCTATCGCCGACGATGCGGTACTTCGACGCGCCCTCTTCCCGCAGGCGGACGTTCTCGAGCTGCAACCGGCGGTTTTCGAGCGCATTTTTCAGAACCACCGTGAGCTTCTGGAGCGAGAGCGGCTTTTCGAGGAAATCAAACGCCCCCAGCTTGGTGGCCTTCACGGCCGTCTCGATGTTGCCGTGCCCGGAGATCATGACCACCACCGGCCGGTCGGCGAAAGGAATGTCCTGAATGCGCGCCAGGGTCTCCATGCCATCGATCCCGGGCAGCCAGACATCTAGCAGCACGAGGTCCGACGGTTCCCGTATGAGGTCTTCCAGAGACTCTTCCCCACTTGAGACGGCGTGGGCGAGATAGCCATCATCACCTAGCACCCCGCAGAGCGATTGCCGGATGCCGGGCTCATCGTCCACCACCAGGATGCGCGCGGGCTTCATACGTGGGTGACGGGCGCGGCGGTTTCAACCGGTTTGGGCTCTTCGCCGGCGTTCGCCGCGGCAGGAATCTCAATGATGAAGCGCGTGCCTGCCGGCAGGTTATCCTCCACGCGGACGTGCGCGTTGTGTTCGGAGAGGATGTGGTTCGCGATGGCAAGACCCAGTCCGGTGCCCCGCCCCTTGGTGGAAAAATACGGCAGAAACAGTTTTTCCTTGTCCTCGGCCGTGACGCCGCAACCGGTGTCGGCCACCGTCAGTTCGACCGTGTCGGCCACACCCGCACGGCTGGCGATCCATATGCGCTTCACCGGCGAGTCCTGCATGGCTTCGGCGGCGTTGTCCACCAGGTTCACGATGACTCGCTTGAACTGCTCTTTATCCACATTCACGGGCGGCAAGCCCACGGTGAGGTCGGCGTGAAGCTCGATCCCGTCCAGGCGTCCCGTAAAAACCGCGAGAGCGCTCTCCACTACCTCGTTCAAGTCGCACCGGACCAGTTGGGCCGCCGGAAACCTGGCGAATTGCGAAAATTCGTTGACCAGGTTCTTCACCGACTCGACTTCATTCGCAATAGTGTCGGTACAATCCTTGACGATCCTGGCCACATCCGGAGATACCGGCGCGCGCTCGAGTTGCAGCGCGATGCGCTCGGCGGAAAGGGCGATGGGGGTGAGCGGATTCCTGATCTCGTGCGCGATGCGCCGCGCCACTTCATTCCACGCCGCCGCCTTCTGTGCGCGCAGCAAGTCGCTGGTGTCTTCGAGAACGATCACGAATCCCGAGCGCACCTTTTCCTCGAGCGCCGAGACGATGATGGAAAGATGCCGGGTCTGGCGCTCGGATCGGAGTTCCATTTGCCGCGAAGTCATTCCCGTGCGGCGGGCGCGCTTCATCAGATAACGGATTTCAGAGGTGTCCTCGCGCGAGAACAGGTCCTCGAGGCGCGTGGCATGATTCACCTGCTCCCCAGGAAAGATCTGCTTGAGCGCGCGATTGACGCGCTGGATGCGGCCGTCTGAGGATACGGAAATCACACCGGTCGGAATGCTTTCGAGAATGGCTTCGGTGAAGCGGCGCCGCGCATCCAGTTCGCGGCTGTTGCTTTCCAGCTCGCGCGTCATTTCGTTGAACCCGCGCACCAAACCTGCCAGCTCATCGATGGCGGGAACCTGAACCCGGTGGCCCAGATTTCCCTCGCCCACCTCTCGCGCCGCGTGCAACAGGGCGGCGATGGGGACGCTGATCTGCCTGGCCAGAAACAGCGCAATCCAGGTTGCCACGAACAGGATGAACAGGGTGATGAGCGCCAGCAGCAGGAGCGAGGAGTTGCGCACATTCTGGCGGCTGCCAGCCAGGCGCGCGTATTCGCTGTTGTAGGATTCGATGGCGGCGCGCTGTTGCGCCAGGTCCAGGGGAATGCGGGGCACCAGCACCACCCGGCCCACGGTCTTATCACCCGCTTTTACTGGCCGGCTCACCACGATGGCGTTCTTGTCGGTGCTGCGCACCGCGCCCGCATCGCCGCAACGCTCCACCACGGTTCCGGATACGGATACAATTTCGGCGGCCGCCACGTTCTCCTGCTGGCAGAAGGGTTCCAGGGCGCCGGGCGCCGGCGTTCGCGCGGTGAGCAGCGAAAGCGTTTCGGGACGGGTTGCCAGCAAAGCGGCTTGCGCCTCGGCCCTGGCGCGCGCCTCATCGGTAAGGACCTTGGCAATCTTAACGAGCGCTACGCGCTCCTTTTCCACCGGCCGCATGAACCACTTTTCGAGATTCCGGTTCAGCACGTAGTAATTAAAGAGCACCATGAACAGAACGGGCATGAAGCTCAGGGCCAGCGCGCCGATCACGAGCTTGGTCTTGATCCGGGAGCCTTCGCGGTTGCTGCGCCGCTCGATGTAAAGCTTGACACCGATGCGCACCAGCATGAAACCGAGCGTCACCATCAGCAGAAAGATCAGCGTGGAAACGGCCCAGAAGATGAAGGTTTGCCCAGGATCAGAGGGCGCATAGCCGCCAAAATCGAAGGACCCCTGCCAGATCACCAGCGTCGCCGAGATGATCAGCAAGACCAGCCCCGTGCCGTAGACCAGGCGGTTTTTCATAGTGTAGCGGCCTGTTCCCGATTATACAGGGGCCACTGGACGGCGAGGATGGGCCTACGCTTCGGAGGTGCTCGAGATCCTACACAGCACAAGAGAGGATGAAACCGACGCCGTCCGCCTGCTGCGCAAGTATGCGGACCCGCAGGTCAGCTTCACCGACTGCGTCTCGTTCGTGCTCATGAAAAGCCGCAAGGTCTCCACCGCCTTTACGTTCGACCCACATTTCCAGCGGGCCGGGTTCCGCACCCTGGGAGCCGTGGACTAACCCGGTCTCACTCCGCCCAGGTGACCCAGCCCAATTCATAGGGCAGGACGGCGTCTTCGTGGCAAGGAACCACACGGACCGAAAAGCCGCAGGAGCCGCTTTCACCGCACTCGATCTCGCCGTCGTAGACGTGGTTCCCGCCGGAACCACTCTGCAACTGCAAGTCCGTCGCTTTGCCGGAAACAATCTCACCGTCGGGATTTACTCGCCCGCAGTAAAGCTGCACACGAACATCCGAAGGCAGGACTTCCCCCAGAAAAACACGCGCGGTAACCTTCAGTTTCGAGCCTACGACAACCTCTCCATCCCCCTCGGTATCCACTTGCATGATCTTCACCTTTGAACCGTGCGTATGCAGCCGCTTGCGCCACGCAACCAGCGGACGGATCCGCGCCGCATGGTCGGCGATCAGACGCAAGTGCCGCTGGCCGGTGGGGATGTAAAACCGCTCCGCGTATTCCGCCACCATGCGGTTGGTGCTGAAAATGGGCGACAGCTTTCTCATGGAGGCCTTCATCTTCGCGACCCAGCCATGGGGAATGCCCGCCGAGTCCTGATCGTAGAACAGCGGCACCACGTCATTCTCCAACAGGTTGTAGAGGGCTTCTGATTCGACTTGGTCCTGGTAGTCCGGATTGGCATAGTCCTCGCCGCTGCCGATGGCCCAGCCGGTTTCGCGGTCGTAGCCCTCGGCCCACCAGCCGTCCAGCACCGACAGGTTCAGTCCACCGTTGGCCAGCACCTTCATGCCACTGGTGCCGCTGGCCTCGTTCGGCCGCCGCGGCGTGTTGAGCCAGACGTCCACGCCCTGCACCAGGTATCGCGCCACCGATATGTCGTAATCCTCCAGAAAGACCACGCTGCGCCGCATGTCTGTGCCTCGAGCCACGTGGACAATCTGCCGGATGAGCTCTTTCCCTTCGTTGTCGTGAGGGTGCGCTTTCCCCGCAAACAGAATCTGCACCGGCCGTTTCGCGTCGTTCAGGATCTGCTTGAGCCGGCCCAGGTCGCGCAGCAGCAGCGTCGCCCGCTTGTAGGTGGCAAACCGGCGCGCAAACCCGATGGTGAGATTGTCCGGACCCAGGATCTCCTCAGCTACCTTGACCTCCGCATCAGAACCGCCGCGTTCCTTCACCTGGCGGGCGAGCCGCGTGCGTGCGTAGTGGATCAACCGCTCTCTGCGAATCTGGTGGACCCTCCACAATTCCTGATCCGGGATGCGGTCGATCCGGTGCCACACCGCGCTGTCGGCGGGTTCCTCGGCCCATCGGGGCCCCAGGTAGCGAACCAGCAGCGCTCCCATTTCCATCGACACCCAGGACCGCAGATGAACGCCGTTGGTCACGTAGCCGATGGGAACCTCATGCACAGGGTAGCCGGGCCACATGGGCTTCGCCATCTCGCGCGTCACCTCGCCGTGCAGCCGGCTGACGCCATTGGCGTAGGAGCTATGACGCGCGGCCAAATGCGCCATATTGAAGGGCCCGTTGTCGCTACGGTCCTGTCTGCCGTAGGCCAGCAGCCGATCGAAGCTAAGACCAAGCCGTTCCGAGTATGCACGGAAATACTTTTCCATCAGCCCCGGCTCGAACCGGTCGAACCCCGCCGCGACCGGCGTGTGAGTCGTAAAAACGTTGCCCGCCGCGGCAGCCTGTCGCGCCTCGTGGTACGTCAAGCCAAGCTGTTCCATTAACGTGCGGGCGCGCTCCAGCCCCAGGAATGCCGAGTGCCCCTCGTTCATGTGGCAGACCGTCGGCTGGATGCCGACCGCCTGAAGGGCTTTCATCCCGCCGATACCCAGGACGATTTCCTGCTGAATACGCAGTTCCCGGTCGCCGCCGTAAAGTGCGCCGGTAACCTTCCGGTCCTCAGGCGTGTTCTGCTTCACGTTGGTGTCCAGCAGGTAGAGCGGGATTCGTCCCACCCGCACTTTCCAGATCCTGGCGGACAGCCGCCTTCCCGGGAAATCGAGGTCCACCGTGAGCGGCTTCCCCTGCGCATCCGTTGCCGGCCCGATCGGAAGGGTCTGGAAATCGTTGATGGGATATTTCTCCTGTTGCCATCCGTCGGCGTTCAGGTATTGGTGGAAGTACCCCCCCTGATACAACAAGCCCACGCCGACCAGCGGCACGCCGAGGTCACTGGCCGACTTGAGATGATCTCCGGCCAGGATTCCCAATCCGCCGGCATAGTTAGGGACACATTCGGTGAGCCCAAACTCCGCCGAGAAGTAGGCGACCACGAGTCCGGCTGCTTCCGGATGCGCCCGCAGGAACCAACCCGTGCCGGACAAATATTCGACCAGGTTGCCCCAAACGCGGTCCATCTGCGCCAGGAACGTCTCATCGGATTCCAATTCGGCCAGGCGCTTCTGATCAATCTGGCCCAACATGAGGCGGGGATTGTGCCCGGCCTCCTCCCATAGATCGCCGTCCAGGCGGCGAAATAATTCGATCGTGGGATGATCCCAGGACCATCGCAAGTTCAGGGAAAGTTCGTTCAAGCACTGCAAGCGCGGCGGCAGGCAGGGCGAAACATGATAGTTATAGACTCGTGGCATCAAAGGGGTATTAGATCACTTCTAGCGTCGCATGAGAACCGGCACCCGTTTAGCCGAGGGGGCCGGGTTGCAGTCCGGTCCTGTCATTTTCCGTTGCCGGGCAGAAAGCTGAATTAAGCCACAACCGGGATGTCAGGCGCGTGCCGCCGGATTTCCTCTATCAGATCGGCCACGCGAATGGGTTTGCCAATATACCCGTCCATGCCGGCCTCGAGGAAGCGTTCCCGATCACCTGTCATGGCATGCGCGGTCATGGCAATTACCGGAGTATGGGTCCCGTGAGCCTGGTCGTGCATGCGGATGGATCGAGTGGCTTCGAGACCGTCCATCTCGGGCATCTGCACGTCCATCAGCACCAGGTCGAACTCATCCGGACCGCAATGCTTCAACGCTTCAATAGCTTCCCTGCCATTCCCAGCTATGACGACGGTGTGACCCAGCTTGCGCAAGATTCCGTCAGCCACTTTCTGGTTGACGATGTTGTCCTCGGCCAAAAGGATGCGCAGCCCCCGTCCGCTTCGCGGCTGGGCCGGCCCCTCGTTCGCAGGCTCGTCCGCCGGCAAACGCGCGTCGAGCGCGGTGAGGATGGCATCGAACAGTTCGGATTGCTCAACCGGCTTGACGACGTGAACAGCGAAACCTAACGCAGCGCAGCAAGCCAGGTCGCGTGCCTGCCGGTCTGCAGCCAGCAGCATGATGGCAGCTCCGGCTGGAGCCAAATGGGCCCGGATCTGTTGCGCCAGTGAGCGCCCGTCCTTGTCAGCGATGCGCACATCCAGCAGCACCAGACGAAAGGGCCGGCCGGCCGCGCGCGCACGCTCCATCGCCGCGAGAGCGGCTGGCTCGCCATCCACCGCTTCCGGCGCCATGCGCCAACTGGTCAGCATTTCTTGAAGGATGCGGCAAGTAGTGGGGTTGTCGTCGACCACCAACACGTGAAGATCCAGGAGTGTGTCAGGGCCCGGCTGCGGCGTTTCGGGCGCCGTCCGTCCAGGCTGAAAAACGGCGGTGAAGTGAAACGCACTGCCTGTGCTCGATCCGCTCTCCACCCAGATATGCCCGGCCATCATTTGCACCAGGCGTGTGGAGATGGTCAGTCCAAGGCCTGTACCGCCGAACTGGCGCGTCGTCGAGTGGTCGGCTTGCGTGAAGGCTTCGAAGATCTTCTTCTGTTTCTCGATGGGAATTCCGGGGCCGGTATCCCTGACGCTGAAGTGCAAACAGACATCCTCTTTGGTCCGCGACTCCAGTTCCACGCTGACCACCACTTCTCCAGACTGGGTAAACTTCACCGCATTGCCGACCAGGTTGACGATGATCTGCTTCAGGCGGCTCGGATCCCCAAACAGGTAATCCGGCACCTCCGCCGGCACCTGGCAATTCAGTTCCAGGCCTTTCCTGTGTGCGGGAATGGCAAGGAGCCGCAGCGCCTCACCCAGCGACGCGCGTAATTTGAATTCAACGTGTTCGAGGTCCAGCTTTCCAGCCTCGATTTTGGAGAAATCCAGGATGTCGTTGATCACCTGGAGGAGCCCTTGGGCCGAGCTTTTCACGGTAGTGAGATACTCTCGTTGTTCCGGCCCGAGGTTGGTATCGAGCGCCAGTTCCGTCATGCCCAGGATGCCGTTCATGGGAGTGCGAATCTCATGGCTCATGTTGGCCAGGAATGCGCTCTTGGCGCGGTTGGCGCTCTCCGCGGCCTCCTTGGCTTTTTGAAACCCGGCCTCGCTAAGCTGCAGGCGGTGCTGCGTGACGAACAAACGTCCGCTGAAGCATATAAAAGAAGCAAGACCAATCGCGGTGGCCAGCAGGGGGTAGGCTTGTGCATTCCGCGCCGACATCACCAGAATGAGCGCTGGATACAGCAGCGGAAACAACTGCTGCACCACAATGTTGTGGGCCCGCGCCGGGGCGTCACCGGTTGAGCTGGAGGATTCGCCTTTGTTCCAGGTAGCCGCAATCACCAGCGGGATCGCGACAAGGAGGCTCCAGACGATGTCGAACCACCGGCCCGCGCGGAGATTTCGCCCCGGGTAGTTCGAATATGCGTCCGCTAGTCCCGCGAGCAACAGGAACAACAGCATTCGTCCGAACAGCGCGCGCACGACACCCGACTTTGTCAGAACGGCTCGCAAGAAGAACGCTCCGGTAAGCACGACGTTGTAGACCATGGTGCGCCGCCATGCCGAGTAAGCCGGATCGGTACCCGGCTGCGGATGCGAAAAGTAGAGGTATACGGAACCCCAAAACAGAATGGCTTGAATGAAATCGAGAATGTGCAGCCGGTCGAAGTGATTCGGTTCATGGTCCGGGTCCAGGAACAGGACCATTCCGAAAGGCACCGTCGAAGCGATAAACAGAAGATCATTAAGCCGGCTCAGCGCCTCATCCGGGCGAAATTCGTTGTAGGTTCCCAACACCTGGCCGGCACACCAAACGACGAAGGTGAAGGTCATGAGCCGCCAGAAATACTGGCCGAGACTGCCTGAGCGGCGCGAAGCTTCGAGGCAAGCCGGGACACACAGGATGCCGAGCGCCAGTTGGAGGAGATTGGAGAGGAAGGGCCCGCCTGACCCTGTCCCGAAGCCCGCCAGCACCGCGGCATGTGCCACCAGCAAGGCAGACACCACCCAGAGCCAAGGCTTAGCTGAGTAAGACTCCAGAGCAGCGTCGCCGCCGCGAGCGTTTTCCGATCCTGATCCGGCCGCCATTCCCTCGACCCCGGTGTAGGCCGCTGGTCCACAGTGCCTCACACGCCCGAGCCGAATCCCTCCTCAGGTCTATCGGCGGGAAACCGCGCAAGCGCTACGTGCTATCCAGCAATTAACTTAGAATCAATCAGTTGGGATGGTTATTATTCTGCGAGGGCTGTGCTCCGAGAGCCATGCGCACACCAATCTCGCGCGTTCGCTCCGCTGTGCAGTCCTGAGAAATGCCGTCCCGCAACCGGACAGCGAAAGCGGCGCTGGAACGGCTCGTTAACTCCGAATGTCGTCGCGGGTGAAATCCCACTCCGTCATCTTCCTCTGCTTTGCGGACAGGTTGATCAGGTGGGCGCAAGCAGCGGCGTGATGCCCGGCGGCGGCGTCTTCCCAATACGGTTTGCGCGTGCGGACCGACTCGAAGAAGTGGCCGAAGTGCCCGATGGTCGGGTCGGTGTCATCGTCCTTGTAGGTCTCGGGCTCCGGCCGTTTGAAATTCTTGGCGGGCTCGACCTCAGCAGCAATCACTTTCGGGTCGCGATAATACGCATCCTCGAGAGCCTTCGGCCAGCTCTCCACGATCCAGCGGTTATCGCTGACGACCGCCTCGGGATGGAAAGTCACGCCCCCGAAACCCATGACAAGCGTTCCCTCGGTGCCCAGGATCTGGAAACCGGCCTCCTGGCTGAACTCATTATTGAAAGTCGAACTCAGCGATACCGTGAAGCCTTCGGGGTATTCCAGAATCGCATTCAAGGTGTCCGGTACGTCGCGCGATTCCTTCCAACGGTAAAGCTGGCCCATGGCCATGGCGCGCGCGGGCATCTTGGCGTCCATCAGGTAATGAATGGTGGTGCAGAGGTGCACGAACAGGTCGGTGGCGATGCCGCCCGAGTAATCCGAATAGCAGCGCCAGCGGAAAAAGCGCTCCAGGTTGAAGGGACGCTTGGGCGCCGGTCCCAGAAACATTTCCCAGTTCACGGTTTTGGGCGACGCATCGGGCGGAATGGGATAGAGCCACGCGCCCTCCGCGGTGTTGCGGTTGTACGACGCGCGGATCAGCGTGATCTTGCCCAGCTTTCCCGACTTGATCCATTCCTTAGCAGTCTGCTGCGCCTTGGAACTCATGCCCTGACTACCCACCTGAACGACTCGCCCGGTCTGCCGCGCCACTTCGATAATCTCGACGCCCTCAGCCGACCGGTAGGTCATCGGCTTCTCGGAGTACACGTCCTTGCCCGCACGCAATGCCTCGAGAATGATCTGCTTGTGCCAGTGGTCGGGAGTGGCAATGACGACGGCGTCGATCGACTTGTCGGCCAGCAGGTCGTGGTGTGTAGCGTACGCTTTCGCCCGGCCGTTGGTGCGGTCGATGGCACGCTCGACACGGCCCGTGTACGCGTCCACCACACCCACGATTTCCGTATTGGGATTGGCCATCACGGCCTGCATCAGCTCATGCGCGCGCGCACCGGCGCCGATGTGGCCCACGGTGATGCGCTCGTTCGGAGCAGCCTTCACCAGCTGGCCGGCGGCAAACGCGGCGCCGGCTTCGAGGAAACTGCGGCGGTTGAGATTCATGGCTGCGCTTATTATACGACCCGTGAGGACAGGCGCTCAGTGGCGCGGCCAGTCAGATTGGCTACTCCCGACGGCCAGTTCCGAAGCGGTACAAAGCTTCGCTCGTGCGCAGGTAAATGTGTCCGCGGGAGAGCGCGGGGGTGGCGTAGCAGCCCTCGGCCAGGTCGTTGATGGCGATCACCTGCCAGTCGCGGGCCGCCTTCAGAACGGTGACTTTCCCTTCTTCGCTCGCAAGAAACAACTTCCCTTCGGCCGCGACAGGCGACGCCGAGTAGCCGCCGAGGGCACCCGTAATCCGGCCTGCCTTCGCCACCTTGCCCGTTTCCGCCACGAATGAAGTGAGCAGCCCGCCGTTCTTGAGGAGAAAGAGAACGCCATCGTAAAGCAGCGGCGATGGCACTACGCCGATAAAGCTCTTCTGGTATCGCCAGAGTTCCCGTGTCTGCATGAGCGGCTCAGCCGGAGCGCCCGGATCGCGCTCGAGCCGGATGGCCAGGAGACTGGACGGCGCCAGTGTCGTGCGCTGCCGTTCGTCCCATTTCTCCTTCGTGACAATCCCATCCTTGTTGCCAGAAAACTGCCCAATCCCGATCAGATCGGGGTCGTTGCCATATTCGTCCGGCGAAAGCTTGCCATCATGATTCTTGTCGAATTTCTGCAATTGCTCTGAAAAGGGGCTCATGGAGTCGAAGCCGTAGCCGAAGGTAAAGAGGGTGTCTCGCTCCAGGATCGGACTGGCCACGATCACTGGACTCAAGCCGGCCTGGCTCCAGACGCGCTTGCCGTTGTCGGCACGATGAGCGCCGAGCTGACCGCTGCTCGCGGTTAACACCAGGGGTGCGGTCCCCGCTGCCTGATAGACCAGAGGAGTAGCCCAACCGTCGATTTCCTTGCGCGGCGTCTTCCAGCGGACCTGGCCGTTGCGGCAGTCGAACGCGGCGATGTACGAGTCCAACGCCTGGTCGATCACCAGAATAATGTTGTCGCCTGCAAGGATCGGACTGGAGGAATGTCCCATGGAATTCGAAAAGGGGCCGAGCGGGGCTTTCCACCGAATGTTGCCTTCCGGGTCATAGGAGATCAGGCCGTAGTCCATGAAAAACGCGTAGACGTTCTCTCCATCGGTCACTGCGGTGATGGCTGCGGGGTGATTCAGACCTTCAGTCGATTCGGTGCGAGGGCGGTCGACCCACCGTTCCCACAGCAGTTTCCCGGTCTCGCGGCCGAAGCACTGCGTGAAAAGTTTGCCGTTTTCATACGCCGTCAAGAAGATGCGATCCCGCGCCAGGACGGGCGACGACTTGCCAGGGCGAACCGGCGTTCTCCAAAGAAGGTTCTTGTCTTTGCCGAACTCGGTGGGAAAACCGGTGTCGTTCGATACTCCCGAGCCGTTCGGTCCGCGGAAGCGCGTCCACTCTTCAGCGCCGGCAGCGGAGACAGAGAGCAACAGCGCGATGCGGAGATGACGCCATTTCACGGTTTTTTGTTTGCGCCCACGCGATCGGCCAAGGAACTAAGTGACCGCCAAAATCAGCCTGCACAGTATAACAATCCTGGACGGTTTCTCCGAACGCCGTGCTCCGCCCTACCGGTCCGGGTTGGATACCGCGCGAAGCCGGGGATTTCGGCCTTGCTCGCCAGGAACGCTGTAACTCGCGATCACAGGAACGATCTCCGCTTGTAACTGCGCGGCGGAGGTGAATCGATCCGCGGCGTTCTTCGCCAGGCACCTTCCAAGGGCCGCGTGCAGGTCGCTCGCCCCAGGCAACGCGGATTCGAATTGCGGCGAGTCCTGAAGAATGGAAACGATGCGTTCGGTGTAGGTCTTGCCCTTGAATGGAATCTGGCCCGTAAGAACTTCAAACACCATGACACCGACGGAAAAAATGTCGCTTCTTTCATCTACCGTTTGACCCGCCAGTTGTTCCGGCGACATGTAGTGAAAGCTCCCTACCACGGTCCCGGGCGCAGTAAGATTCGTCGATTCCAAGCCCGGAAGCGACCACTTGGCGATTCCGAAGTCCGCAATCTTGACCTGTCTCTTTCCGTTGTCTGGGGAAGCAATCAGCACATTTTCCGGTTTCAGGTCCCGATGTACCACGCCCGCGGCGTGCGCGGCTTTGACTCCCTCGAGCAACTGGTCGAACCAGTCTGCCGCGATCGCGGGCAGAATCCTTCCCTTTGTGATTTCGGTGCGCAGGGTGCTCCCGGGAACGAACTCCATCACCAGGTACGCGGCTTCGCTCTCGATCATTCCAAAATCGTAAGTCGCGACAATATTCGGATGACTCAAGCGCGCAAGAGCCCGCGCCTCCCGGCCGAGCCGTCTCAAGGACGCCGGATCGCCGACCGTGCTCGCCAGCACCAGCTTGATAGCGACTTTGCGCTTGAGACGCAGGTCCGAGGCTTCGAAGACGGCGCCCATGCCGCCCTTGCCGAGAGCGCGTTCCAAATGGTATCTGCCGTCGATCACCTGCAGAACCGGGCAGGACAAGATCAGTTCGCTGCCATCCTCATCGCAATTTCGGATGGACGAATCGAAGCAGCGCCCGCACTGCGGACACTCCTGCAACCAGGGGATTCCCTGCGCCTCGACGCGCGCGCGCATCTGCTGCGCGGTTTTCCGCTCTTCCTGCAGGCGTTCCTGCAACGAGATGTTTTCGTACAAGATGGCCATCTGATCGGCCAGAGACTTTAACAATTTGCGGTCGGTGTGGGTGTAAGGTTCCTCCGACATCTTTCTCCCCAGCAGGACGAACCCCACCAGAGCGCCGTCTGTGCCGGCCATGGGAACAGCTAGATCGATTCCAAACCGCACGAACCAGCGCCCATCTGCCGTGCCGCCAAGTCGGCTCCGGAGCGCTGTCAGATCCTGGGGATCTTCGCTCCGTCCCAGGGTTGCCGCCAAGAGGGAACGGTCGGAAATTTGCAGCCCCCGCGTCGACGGGTTGGAAGAATAACCGCTAATGAATGCCCGCTGTTCGCGCCGGTGATAGAACACCATCGCGCTCTCGGGATGAAACGCCGCCGCCAGGTCCGAACCCACTCGTTCACTGATTTCCACCACCGAGTGCAGCTTCTTGATGTTCTCGATGAGGCCGATAAGCAGGTGTTCCTGCTGGTAGCTTTCGCGGAAGAACTTTCGATCCAGCCAGTTCCTCAGTTGTTCCCGAAACTTCAAAACCACGCCGATGAGCACAACCAGCACGAGGAAGAAGCCGTGGTGCAGCACTACGTCGGCAACCGTGCGATTCGCGTTGGTCACCAGCGCATAGCAAAACGCGAGAGCAGGAAGGGCGAGAACGAATTGCAGAACGCTCTTGGCCAGCAAATATTGAATGCTCCGGCGAATGACAACATTGATGTCGAACAAACGATGCTTCAGGATGGCGTAACCGGTCGCGATTGGAATCAGCACCGCCGGAGCGACTGCGAGCGCGAGCGCGAACTGATACGCGTCGATCTCACGCTCGGACGGGTTACCGGTCATGAAGGCAGCAAAGCCGATCGCCCGGACGATCACGTACGGGAGAATTCCCGCCACCGTACCGGCGACGATCCAGCGCGCGCGCCGGTGCTCCTCGGGATCTTTCGTGATGAAGTAATTGCGGACGATGGCGACACAGGCGCTCAGAGGGCCGACGAGATAGAGCGCGCCCAGCAGACGCTCCAAACGATCCATCACCGAGACATGCTCGGCCCAAAATAGCAGCGTGCTCCGGTTTAGAAGGACCAGACGTTCTACCGCGACCAATGCGCCCCACGCATAAAGCACGATCAGAGGCGCGCGCCACTTTCTGACGTGATGAGCAAATGCGCGCGAATAAAAATGGTAGGCCAATGCGAAGTGTGGGCCGTCCACCACTTGCAGGCCTTGCAGCACGGCGAAGGACAGGCCCGGAAGGAACTCCTCATACCATATGAGGACGACCTTCAGTAGAGTCAGAGCCTCGGTCAGAAGCGCCGCCCAGGCAAGCTGGGCGATGCGCTGATCCGGTTTGAGGAAGCCCACCACCACGGCGGTGAGGAAGAAGGCGATGCTGACCAGCAGATAGGAAAACGTGCCGGCCGCACCCAGAGCGTTTGGAACGATGACTCTCGTCAGGGTGATGTCCTGCTCGGCTCCGTTCCGCAGGATTCGCATCACGTAAGAACTTCCGGGCGGGATGGACTCGAGATCGACGCTCAATGTGCCGCCGGCGGGTTTGCCGTCCACGGCTGTCACAATGTCACCCGGTTTCAGTTTGGTTGCCGCAGGACCGGGCACATCCACGCGGTCGACTTTCCAGCCGTTTTTTTCCAGGGTCGCATCCCAACCCATGGTGATTGTCACCATGCCGTAGCGATGGATCTGGATTCCGCCGAAAACGTACAGGCCGAGCGCGATGATATCCACCGCAAGCAGCACCCAAAACGCAGTGGGCCTATGCCTGAGCCAGCGTCCAAAGAAGCCCTGCTGCGGAGGGGAGGAAATGGGATCGGCAGTTTCTGCTTCCCAACTAGTGAGTTGGTCGATCCCCGGCTGTTCCAGGAATGCCTGGTCTTCGTCGTAATTGGCGAGGAGTTCTCTGACTTCGCGGACGATTTCGGGTTGCGTGGTTTCCAGATCCGCCAGAAACCTTTCCCGATCCCCGGCCGAACGCTTCAGACAGTCGGAAAACACGTCGGAGATCTGCCGCCAGGCGTCCGGGTTCATGGCCCCTTATCTCATTAGTGATCGCTGAGCCGACGGCGTATCCAGGTTTTGGCTACTGCCCAGTCCCGTTTCACGGTAGCGGGGGAGATGCCAAGCGCCATTGCGGTCTCCGAGATCGAAAGACCGCCGAAGAAACGCATCTCGACGATCTTCGCCTGCTGCCGGTCGAGACGGGCCAATTCCTGGATGGCGGCATCGACATCGAGCAGTTCGGCTTCGAGAGCGCTCGATGTCTGTGCCGGCTCGCTCAGTGTCAATTCAATTCCGCCACCTCGTTTGGCTGCGCCGCGAGCGCGCGCCTGATCGAGCAGGATACGCCGCATTAACGTGGCGGCCACGGCGAAAAAATGAGTCCGGTCCTGCCATTGCACCGGATCGGACTGGCTGAACCGGAGGTAGGCCTCGTGCACCAACGTGGAGGGCTCGACCGTGTCGCCGACGCGGCGGGCGCGCAGGCGGCTTTCCGCGATGCGTGCCAGCTCGGCGTAAACATCTGGAAACAAACGGTCCAGCGCTGCCGATTCCCCTGCTGCCCAGGCTCGCAGCAGTTCGGTAATTTGTCCCGGCTGCGGGCTGCCCACCGGCACCTCCGTTCCCAAGTTTAACCGAAACCTTCATTTCGGTGAGCCAGTTCGTCCGCCGGTTTTCGCTTACAGGGTGAAGCAACCGTCAAGGAGGAGAAAGATGAACAAATCCGGAGTAAGTGCTTTGGTAATTCTGTTGGGTGCTGCGTCCGCGGCCCTGTGCGACACGAAGATTGCCACGAAATATGTTTCTGACGGCCAAACTACTGAAACCACGGCATATGCCAAGGGCGAGCGACTCCGATACGAGTATGGCGAGGGCCTGACGCTGGTCCGGCAGTGCGACCAGAAGCGAGTCATCCAGATTGACGATAAAGCCAAGACATATATGAGCTTACCAGCTCAGTCGGACGCCTCCGGATCCCAGGCTACGGTGACCGATACGGGCGAACGAAAGAATATGTTCGGCTACCCTGCCCGTCACCTGAAGACGGTCGAGACCGCCGACGGCAAGAAAACCGAGACGGACGGCTGGTATATCGACCTGAAAGAAGCGGCTGCCTGCAGCCAGCAGGATGCCGGGGGCGCCCATCGCGGTTTTCCGTTGGCGTACACGATGACGACAACTGGGCAGGATGGCAAGCCAGCCTCCACATTCACTATGTCGGTAACATCGCTGACGACTGCGCCGCTGGACGCAGCACTGTTCGAAGTCCCGGCAGGCTATACGGACTCCTCGCCGAAAGCGGGTGACCGGAAATCGTCAACAAAAACGCCAGGCGTGATTCGCATCGGCGTGGTGGCCGTGCGCAATCAGCCGGGCGGGCAGAATCCGGGCACGATGCCGTACCAACATCTGCTGGCGCAATTGCAGGAGGCGAAGTTCGACGTGGTGCCGCTCGCGGACGGATCACCGGAGGCGATCGCGCAAAAGGCGCAGGACTGGCAGTGCGACTACATTCTCTATAACGAAACGGCAGCGGCGGAGAAACCGCCTGCCGGTGGGAAGATCGGCGGCTTCCTGCACAAGGCTCCGGGAATCGGCCGGGTTACGGGAGGGGAAACGGTCGAGGCACGCGTCAACTACCGGCTGGTGCCTGCCGGCGGCGGCGCACCGGTGCTGGCTTCGTCGGTTACCGGCAAAAACGGAGGCTCGTTCAACTGGAAGGCGGCTGCGAGTCTGGCCTCAAACGTCGTTCCGATGGCCATGGCGGCGAAGATGATGACCGGTGGCGGCATGATGAATCCTGCCATGATGCACGCTCTCGCCGGGGGCCAAGGAGCGGGCGCACCGATGGCGGGTATGGACCCGATGATGGGCGGCATGTCCATGTTCCTGAGAGGCTCGAATCCCACGATGGGGTCGGCCGGGGCAAGTTCCATGCTGGGCGCAGCCGGGGCGATGTCCACGCTCGGCGGAGCCGGAACCGCCAGCCAGAATCCTGGATCGGCGGAGGTAGCCATGGCAGCCGCTCTCGATCAGGAAGCCAAAGCGGTTATCGCACAACTGAAACCTTCTGCTCAGTAAGCGCACTATTCCTTGGAGTGCGTTTATGGGCGTGACTAGCCAAACGGACTCCATGCGGGGTTGCCGTCTCCATCGTGCTGGATGCCGGCGACTTCGTGCCCTGAGGGCCGGAGCGACAAGAATAGCGGCGGCCGATGTCAGAAGCGGTACGTCGCCAACTCCGGCCCCAGGCAGCACCTTAGCCAAAACCTAGGTAGTGGGGTCTTAGCGTGACAGTCTATAGAGTTTCCTGGCTACCGGTGGCCGGTCGACCCTGCAGCCGTCCGCTGCCTTCCGGGCTCTGCGCGACTCCTGAGCCATCGCCAGGGCGGGCACGACCAAGGGGATTAGCAGGAGCAAAGATTGCAGCGCGTGTTTGGCCTTATGAGCCATTTCACCCGCCGCTTCCTCCTTAGCGCTTCGTTGGCGCGCGATGACAACGGCGTACCGCAAGAGCGGCACGTAGTTGATTCCCAACGCTAGGAGGTATCCCGCCCAGATCACCTCCCAGCCCGAGTGCCGGCGAAATATCCCATCGAACAGAGTGAAGAGGCCGCATGCGGCGAACAGGAAAACTCCCGTTCCAAACTCAGCGAGGATGAACTTCGGTCCGTGGAAGGCGATGTCCAGCGCCGCCAGCTTGCGAATGTTAATCAAGGCGCTAGCATTCTTCGAGTTCGCCATGTCCTTCTCCTATGCCGGATAACACTTGCGCTCGCATACTCTTCAGCTTGCGCACACTGTAAACCTCGTTCAACCACCAGATACCCGCGAAGATCAGCGTGTAAATGGCTGGGAACAGGAATGCGAACCATGTGGGTGCGCCCTTTTCGGCCAGCTCTTTCAACAAGCCCACGCTGCTGATGAGGAGGCCCACGTAAAACGGCGCCAGGTACCAAAACTTCACGCTGCGCAAGAGCCGGATCTGGTGGTCGTATTTCCGGATCAGCGCGTTCTGATACCCGGCGAGGGTCTGATCCGGATTCGGATCGGGCGGCTCAACCCCGTGGCGCCACATGTAGTAAATGATCCAAAGCGAACTGGCCACCAGCATAAAACTCCCGGCCCGCTCGATTCCGTTATGCTGGCCCCAGGCGATGTAAATGAAGAACGCTGCGACGGCGGCGGCAGCGATCATCTCGAGGATGTTGCGCCGCCGGATCGTGCGATCGAACTTCTCCGTCTTCTGCAGAACGATTTTGCGCATTTCTTCTCCCTTCACGGCCGGATCTACCGGCTGAGTCTTCCAGAGTTGTTCCAGCTCATCCAGTCGGTTCATTGCCCGCGGCCTCCTTGCACCCGCTCGCTCAGCTTTTGCCGGATTCGCGTGAGGCGCGTGGCAATCGCGCCCGCCGAGACTCCGGTGACCTCATCGATTTCCGCGGCGCTCAATCCTTCCAGGTGCAGCGTCACGATTTGCCTGTCGACGGCGGGTAATTCGCGGATACCGTTCATGAGCGCACGTTGCCTCTCGCCGATCAGTAGCGCATCTTCCGCGCTCCGCTCGCCGGACGGGTGGTCGAAGGAAGTCTCGAGACCCGGCTCCCGCGCGCCGCGCGCCCGCACTTGGGATGAAGTGCGAATCGCGATATTATGCGCGATGCGGTAAATCCAGGTGCGCTCCGACGAATCTCCGCGAAAGCCCGGCAGCGATTTCCAGATCCCCGCGGCGATCTCCTGCAACAGGTCCTCGCGGTCCGCGGCGTTGATCACATATGCCGAGACCAGGCGCCGCAGGGCGGGCTGATACGCTTCAAACAGCTCGCAAAATCTGCCGCTGTAGCTTTCGAGCGTCGTCTCTGCTACCGCAGGTTCTGCGACCATCTTTCTTGGCTTCCAAACAGGTAGTCGCATCAGGCAGGACTTTCTTACATGGGCGGCGCATGCGTCGCCCCTACAAGGGCCGGCACACGTCCGGCCCTTCAGAGAGCCGTTGGTCCGCCAGAGTTTCCGGTGGCGTCCTCGAGCGCGGCAGCCACTCGCAAAATCAGGGCTTCGTCGAACGGACGGCCGATAATCTGCAGTCCGACCGGCAATCCGCGACGGTCGCGGCCGCAGGGGATCGAAATCGCCGGCAATCCCAGCACATTAATGCCGCGCACCAGGCGCGTCGACGCCAGCCGCACATCTTCAACGAAGCCGCCCAGGTGCACGGTCTTTTCGCCGATGCGCGGCGCGGCCAAGGGCGTGGTGGGCGTGAACAGGCAATCGACCTGCGACCACAATTGCGCGAACTCGCGCTGCATCATACGGCGCAGGCGCTGCGCGTTGACGTAGTCCGTCGCTGGAAGGAGACGCCCCTGATCGAACAGCGCCAAAACATCGGATCCGAACTGGTCGCGGTTGCCGATATACTTCTCCATTAGCGCTGAGGCTTCCGCCAGCAGGATCACGCGGCCCACGGCGTTCAACGCTTCGATGTCCGGCACGCGCACCGGGAGAATACACGCTCCCAGCGATTCGGCCGTGGCCGCCATGCGCCGCACCGCCACATCCACATCCGGATCGAGCCGCTCGAAGTAGAAATTCTGCGGCAGGCCAATGCGCAATTCGCGAATTGAGCAGCCGGGTTCCGGCAGGTAGTTCGCCACAGGCTCTCGCGACGATGTGTCATCACGCGGGTCAAAGCCGGCAATCGCCTGGAGCGTGACGGCCGCATCGCGCACCGAGCCCGTCAACGGTCCCATGTGGTCGAGCGAGAAATCGAGCGGCATCACGCCGTAGCGGCTCACGCGTCCGCTGGTAGGCTTCAGTCCCACCGTTCCGCAGAATGATGCCGGGATGCGAATCGAGCCGCCCGTGTCGCTCCCCATGGCCATGAAGACCATCTCCGACGCCACGGCGGCGCCCGAGCCACCGCTCGAGCCGCCGGGAATGTGTTCGGGATCGCAGGGATTGTGGATCGCGCCGAAGTGCGGATTGTTCGACGTGATCCCGTAGGCCAGTTCATGCATACCGGCCTTGCCAACGAGCACCGCACCGGCCGCCGCGAGCCTTTCGACTACGGCCGCGTCGCGATCCGGAACATGGTGGAGGAAGATCACCGAGCCGCAGGTGGTGCGCACGCCCCGCGTTTCGAAAACATCTTTGACGGCAACAGGAATGCCGTGCAGCGGCCCACGATCGGCGCCCTGCGCCAGCTCTTCATCGGCTGCTTGTGCCCGCGCTCTCGCGTCTTCTTCCAGCACGGTGAGCATCGCGTTGAGCTTCGGATTGAGTTCGCCGATACGCTGAAGGGATGCTGCCGTCAGCTCGGCCGAAGACACCGCGCGCCGGCGCAACGCCTGTGCCGCTTCGAGCAGGGTCACTCGCCGGTCTCCGGAACGACTCGGAACGTGATGGCGGGTTCGACATCATCGGGGATATTTCTCGTGAGCGGCCGGAAAGCCGATTCCAGCGCATCGAGCGAAGGCGCAATCCGCTCGAGTTCCGATTCAGGAATGCGGAGATCGTAGCCTTCCGCGATTTTTTTCCACTTTTTCATCGAGGATATATTTTACCGTCTTGCTGTCTATTCCACGGGATTGTGGCGCGCGGCCCATTCGGCCCCCGTCAGCACAATCATGCTGGCGATGAAGCTGAAGATGACAATCGTGACGGAGATATAAAAAGGACCGTACTCCCGCTGCAGCTTTTCTTTCAAGAACGGCCACATGAGCAGGTTGATGTATTTCAGCAGCTCGATTCCCAGCCCCACCAGAATAGCCACTGGCGCAACCCTCACCGGCGGCACACGCCGGTTGGGCAACAGCCAGTAGACCAGGAACAGCGCGAAGATGGAGACAGGAATGGCCGCGAACTTAAAGAAAGCCAGGTTGATCCACAGCGGCACACGAGCCGTGAACCCCAGGGACCTGCCGAGATACTCCTGATTGAGCGCCGTCAGAATGAAGGACAGGAGCGCCAGTCCTCCACACAAAAAGATCAAGCCGAGGCTCAGCAACTGGTTCTTAAGATAACTGCGGTTTTCTCTCACTCCCCACACTCCGTTGAGCGCCACCTCCAGCGGCTCGAAGATTCCGTTGGCTGTGACAAGCAACAGCAGGATAGATGTGATTTGCATGGGCCCGCGCGATTCGATGACCGCCACCAGATTCCGCCGGATGAAACCACCCAGTTCGCCGGGGAAGAAATCGTTCAGCGCAAGATAGATGGCGTTGACCGCGGCCGGCCACCGGAAACCGTACCGGCACAACGAAATCATGACGATCAGAAAAGGAAAGAACGAAAGCAGCACGCTGGCGGACACCGCCAACGCATGAACATGCACTTCCGTGCGCATCCAGTAACGCGCCGAAGGCACAAAGTGGCGCTGCCAACCGGGCGGCTCGGGTGGCCGGGCGTCAAAGATCATGGCTCGCGCCGCCTGGCTGCGCTCATCAGTCTAACTGTAGCGCAGGCCTGGAGGAAGTGAAAAAATCGCCGACTTGGTTTTCAATATGCTAAATTAGCCTCGCAAGGCGGACCCGCTGCAGCGGCATCCGCAAGAATCCAGGCGGGGCGCAAGGCATGGCCGAGGCATCACCAGCACCTTTTCTGAAGTTCGAGGACGAAGAGGGACGAGAGATCCCGCTGATCTCCGCCAATGTCTGGAAGATCGGGCGGGGCGAGCAAAACGCCGTCGTGTTGATCGACGACATGGTGTCCCGGAACCACGCCATGATCCAGCAAACAGAGGACGGAGAGTTTTACCTCATTGACATGGACAGCGCCAACGGCTCGCTCGTCAACGAACGAAAGCTGACGGCGCCCACCGTTCTGCGCGATGGTGACCACCTTGCGTTCGGAAAATCGCGTCTGTGCTTCCGCAACCCGGCGCAGCCTGCCGCGGCCAGCCCTTCGCCCGAAAGCCAGCAGGTTGTTTCCGTTGTGGTGATGTATCTCCGGGAATTCACGGTAGTGGCACAGGATATGGACACCGGAGTTCTGAGCCAACTGGTGAGTACGTGGTCTGCGGAGGTCGATCGTCTGGTACACTACGGCGGCGGCACGGCTCAGAAACACCTCGGTGATTCGGTCGTGAGCGTCTGGACACACGGCGCCAAGGGGCGCGAACATATCGAGATCCTGCGCATCCTGCGGGCGGTAGCGGGGGTCGCGCGGATGACGGCCACGCTGCACGAGTCGTTCGATCTGTCTGAACCCTTGTCGATCGGCGCGGGCGTGAACACAGAGCTGGCTGCCATCGGCGACACCGTGAATGCGGCCTTCCGGCTGCAGTCCGCCATCAAAGAACTGGACGCCGACCTGGTGATAGGGGCCTCCACGTTCGATTACTTGCGCACGTGGCCCGACTGGGCCGGGCACCTTCCATCGTCTCAAGAGAACTTGAAAGGCGATGACGCATCCGGGAGAACCTGGCAGATCTCCTTCGCCGCACTGAGTGAGTTTCTCGCTCACCACCGCGAGGACACCGGCACGACCGCGATCCCCACTGTGCCCTCGCACTGAGCAACGGCAAAAAGGCGGAGGCGCTATAGCGGAATTCCCAGGACGCTCTCGATGTAGTGCTTGCTGATGCGGGCGCTCTCTTTGGGTGGGCGATACGGTGACGAGTCCAACTCCACAGTCAACCAGCCTCGCCATCCGATCTGATCGAGATGCGCCTTGATGGCCGGAAAATCGACGCCGCCCTTGCCCAGCTCGAAAAAGATCGGATCTTTCATGGCGTCGTTGCGCTCGCGCCGCTGTTTCGCGCCGCCGCGGTATTCGGGCTGGGTGTCCTTCAGATGAAACTCGATGATCCGGTGGCCCAGCGCGCGTGTTAGTTCAACCGGGTCGATTCCCGCCATCGTGATGTGCCCGGTATCCAGGACGAACCAGACGTGCCGCGGATCGGTCGAGCCAAGCACGCTGTCAATCTCGCGCCGGTTCTCGAACTGCGTCCACATGTGCGCGTGCACCCCGAACTTCAATCCTTCCCCGCTGATGCGCTGGCCGAGAAGATTGAAGACCACGGCCATGTTCTTCAGGTCCTGACCGGTGGTGCCGCCTGGCCGCCGCGGGCCGGTGTTGATCTTCAGATGATCGCAGCCCAGGCGCTTGATGAACGACACCAGGTGCATATGCTGTTCGATGATCTTCTCGTGTTTGGCGGGATCCTCGAAGTGCGTCTCCATGCGGCCGCCGTTGGAGATGGTCTCGAACCTGACGCCGATTGCACCGGTTCTCTGCAACAGGTCATGCGGCCTGTCCAAGTAATCGCCGAAGTAGTCGCTGAACGACTCAACGTATGAATATCCCGCCTCATGCGCCTCGCGGAACGAGAGAAATACATCCTTTTCCCAGCCGCCGCGCGTGTTGGTCGTGATACCCACCCGGTATCGCGGTTCAGATTCGGCGCGCAATCCCGCCGCCGCGGCTCCGGCGAGAAATACGCGGCGGGTGAGCATGGCGCTATATCTTGTTTCCGGCAATCACGACCATTTCGATGGATCGCGTGTTGCGGATGTCTTCGATGGGGTTCTTCCCGAGCACGATCAGATCGGCCCACTTCCCGCGTTCGAGCGTCCCCAGATCCTTGGCGCGCAGAAATTCGGCTGCGTTGCGCGTGGCATCGGTGATCGCCTGCATGGGCGTGAGGCCGCTCTCGGTCATTAACTGCAGCTCCCAGTGCTCGAAGAAGCCCTGGAAACGCGCGGGAGGGCCGCTATCGGTCCCGAACCCGATCTTCACCCCGGAATCTGCGAGCTTCTTGAGATTTTGCATGGCGGTGTGCAGAAACTCCGGATACTTCGCATAGTCGGGATCGGCGGCCACTCTCTTCTGATACGCCGGGCTGCGGAGAGTCTGAAGCGCGTTGGTCGAAACACCGCGCGTGAAGAAAACATCGTCGAGCAGCCGCCCCGGTTTGGCGAAGATGAATGTGGACTCCTCCCGGGTCAGCGTCGCCGCCTCCTGAAACGCTCCGTGTTTTTTCATGGAGGCGATCAATTCTTCATCCACCGGCTTGTCGCGCACGCTGTGCGCCAGGCCATCGAGACCGGCGTCGATCAAGGTCTTGGCGTCGTCCAGATAGAAAACGTGCGCCGCCACTTTGAGCCCGTGCTTGTGCGCGTCCGCGATGATGGCCTTGGCCAGATCGAGCGGAATTTTCTTCTCGCGGCCCAGGTGGTCATCCACCCAGATCTTCACCAGATCGACTTTCTGGTCGGCGAGCTGCGCGACATCCCGATCCACTTCCGCGCTTGTCGCCACTTCGAACGGCACGCCTTTCATACCTTGCGCAGTGGTCGGGTATCCGCCCACGCCGGTGAAACCGCGGCCCGCGGTGAAGATGCGCGTCATGTGCGGACGCCCGGCATGCTGCTCGGCGCGCATCTGGAAGATGAGATCCCGGTCGGTTCCCATGCTCGCCACCGAAGTCACGCCGTAGGAAGCATAAAGCTTGAGCTGTTGCTCGACGTTTTCGCGCGTGAAATTCTTCGGATCCTGCGTGAGGTCGACCGTATTTCCGAGATGCCCGTGCAGGTTGATGATGCCGGGCATGACGTACTTGCCGGCAAGATGGGTGACCGCCGCGCCCGCCGGCGCCTTCAGCCGCGATTCAGGCCCGATCCACTGGATGCGGCCATCCGTAATGATCATCGCGGCATTGGCCAGCGGCTGCGCGCCCGTGCCATCGATGAGGGTAAAGCCGTCGAGAATGACGGTCTCGGACAGCGCCGTGCCCGCCGCCAAGCCGAGCAGTGCTACAAACAGAAGCAGTTTCATGCGTGTTTGAGGTGGGATTGTAGCACAGCGGGGATGTGAGCAAAACTGCTTGATGCGCGCGCGGCTCAGCTAGCAGCTCACCGAGCCGCGACGGCACGGAGCGGTTGCCCGACCCTCTCAAGGGAGCCCTTTAGTTCAGTGCCTCTCCGAAATGTGCCAGAGGCTCTGTGGCGTCCGCACGCGGCTGAAGTGCAAGCTCCATCACCTCGTGCGCCGTGCGCACGTAAACGATCTTCATGTCGCCGATCTGCTCGCTCTTAAGATCCTCTTTTACGTTGACTTCGTTCTCAAACGGCATGATGACTTCGCGCACGCCGCTGCGTTTCGCCGCCAGCACTTTCTCTTTGATGCCGCCGACCGGCAGAACCTGGCCCGTGAGCGTAATTTCGCCGGTCATAGCCAGATTCGGGCGGATACAACGCTCGGTCAGCATAGAAACGAGCGCCGCCGCCATGGTGACGCCCGCCGAAGGCCCGTCCTTGGGGATGGCACCCGCCGGCACGTGCACGTGGATGTCACTGGTCTTAAACAGATCCGGATCGATGCCGTAGCGCGCGGCGTTGGCGCGCACCCAGGTAAGCGCGGCCTGCACGGACTCCTGCATTACCGAACCCAATTGTCCCGTCATGATGAGCCCCTTGCTGCCGCCCGGCATGCGCCCCGCTTCCACGAACAGCACATCGCCGCCCACCGGCGTCCACGCCAGGCCCACAGCCACTCCGGGCCGACGCGTGCGCTCCTCCACTTCCACGTCGGGGCGGAAACGCGGGGCGCCTAGGAATTCCTCAATGCGCTCCGGTGTGATTTCGGCGCTGCCGTCCGGGTTGCCCTCGGCGATGCGCCGCGCACGTTTGCGGCAGACCGTGCCGATCTCGCGCTCCAGGCTGCGCACGCCCGCCTCGCGCGTGTACCGCCGGATGAG
This sequence comes from Terriglobia bacterium, assembly GCA_020073305.1. Classification (GTDB taxonomy): domain Bacteria; phylum Acidobacteriota; class Terriglobia; order Bryobacterales; family Bryobacteraceae; genus QHXW01. The sequence continues at coordinate 108,556 of JAIQFK010000011.1, read as the reverse complement.
ATGGCGAAGCGCCTCCTCCGTGAAATGCAAGCCGTTTTCGTTTTCGAGACCGTTTTCCTTCATCTGACGGGGTATCAAATAGCGGAACGCAATGATGACCTTCTCGTGCTCGGTGTAGCCCTGCAGCTCGATGATCTCCATGCGATCGCGCAGGGCCTCGGGAATCGTGTCCAGCACGTTGGCCGTCGTGATGAATAGCACCTTAGATAAGTCGAACGGCACATCCAGGTAATTGTCACGAAAGGTCGAGTTCTGTTCCGGATCCAGAACTTCGAGTAACGCCGAGGCAGGATCACCGCGAAAATCACGCCCTAATTTGTCCACTTCATCCAGCATGAATACCGGATCTCGGGTGCCGGTGCGGCGAAGCGCGTGGATAATTTGCCCGGGCAACGCCCCTATATACGTGCGGCGATGGCCGCGAATTTCCGCTTCATCATGCATGCCGCCCATCGAAATGCGGGCGAATTTCCGGCCGACGGCGCGTGCGATGGATTTCCCCAGCGACGTCTTGCCCACTCCCGGCGGTCCAACAAAACAAAGAATGGGGCCTTTGAGAACCGGCTTGAGCTGGAGGACGGCCAGAAAATCCAGGATGCGCTCCTTGACCTTCTCCAGATCGTAGTGGTCTTCGTTCAGAATCTCGGCGGCGCGCTGTACGTGGACCGGTTCAGCGGAGGTCACGCCCCATGGCAAGCTCACCATCCATTCCAAATACGTGCGCGTGACGCTGTACTCCGGGGACATCGGCGAAATGCGGCTCAGCCGGTTCAACTCCTTCATGGCTTCGGCTTTGACTTCTTCCGTCATGCCGGCCGCTTCGAGTTTCTCGCGCAGTTCGTCAATCTCCTGGCGGCCCTCGTCGCCTTCGCCCAGTTCCTTCTGGATGGCCTTCAACTGCTCCCGCAGGTAAAATTCGCGCTGTGTTTGCGAAAGCTGGCCTTGCACCTGCGACTGAATCTTGTTGCGCAGTTCAATCAACTCCAATTCGCGCGCAAGGTGCTTGTGAATGTATGCCAGACGCGATCGGACATCCACCTGCTCGAGCACGGCTTGGCGCTCGGGGTGGCTGAGCCCGGGAAGAATCCCGGCAACCAGGTCCGCCAGCCGCCCGGACTCATTGGTGTTGGCGACCGCGTTCGACAGATCGTCAGACAGATTCGGCGATGCGGAAACAATCTGCTGGAAAATGCCGACCACGTTGCGGCGCAGGGCCTCCAGTTCCGGAGTCGGTTCCGGCTCCAGTTCCGGCAGACGCTCGATGCGGGCGCGCAGGTACGGGTCGGTGGCCGTATACCCCGCGGTGCGCATGCGCGAGACGCCTTCGCAAAACAGTAGCAGGCCCTCCTTCATGCGCACGACTTTGTGGATCATGGCGACTGTACCCACTTCATACAGGTCGGTCGGTCCCGGCGCATCTTCGTGAGCGTTGAGTTGCGAGACGACACCGAGCAGACGGTTCTCACCAAGCGCCGAAACCAGAGCCATGGAACTCGGCCGGCCCACGTTGATGGGCAGCAGGGAGTGAGGAAACAAGACGGTGTCGCGCACCGTCAGGATGGGCAACTCTTCCAGGGGCTCGGCTAGCTGGGTTTCGGGTACCTTCTCTTCAATCTTCTCTTCCACGGTCATACTTTCTTAGATGCTTGAGGGATGCAGTTGGGTACTTTTCTAGTCACCTCGCGGATAACAGCCCAGAACGCGCAGCAAGTCAGCCAGTTCGCGCAGATGTCCCAATGCGTTCCGGCAGACAGGTTCATCCACCTGGCCGATAAAGTCCAGATAAAAAAGATACTCCCACGGCTTGCCACGCAAAGGCCGGGATTCGATTTTGGTGAGATTCAGATCGCGCAAGGCAAACGCGCTGAGCGAACGGAAAAGCGCGCCCGGAACGTTGCGCGTGGAAAAAACCACGGTCGTCTTCCAACGCGCGCCCCGTCCGGCCTGGAGCGGCGCCCGGCGAACGTCTTCCGGACGGCGCAGAGCGAAGAATCGGGTAAAGTTTTGGCGGTCGTCTTCAATCGAGCGCCGCAGAATTCGGCCTCCGTAGATTTCAGCGGCGACGGCGGAGGCGATCGCGGCGGCGTCCTTCACTCCTTCGTCCATCAACATCTTGACGCTTCCCGCGGTGTCGTAGAACGGCACCTTTTCAAATTGGGGGTTCCGGGCGAAGAAATCGAGGCACTGGTTGAGCGCCACCGGGTGCGAGAATATGCGCCGGATCTTTCCGAACGGCACGCCGGGCGGCGCGATGAGATTGTGAACGATCCGCACACTGGTCTCGCCCACGATGGGCAGATCAAAGTGCAGCAGATGATCGTAGTTCTCGTGGACCGAACCGTGCAGCGTATTTTCGATGGGAATGACGGCCGCCTGGACCTTCTTCTGATCGAGGGCGTGGAACACATCCTCGAAGCGCGGGCACGGCAGAACCTCGATGCCAGCTCCCAGCAGCTTGCGCGCCGCCTCTTCACTGAACGCTCCGCGCTCTCCCTGGAAAGCAACAAGCTGGCGGCGCCGCTGGGTCCGCTTCATTCGCGGGTCACCGCGCCGTCCCATCGCCGCGCCGTCTGGCTGGGAAGGCCGAGCAGATCGAGCACACGGTCCACGCTGTGGTCCACCAGATCCTGAATCGTAGCGGGGTTGTGATAAAAGGCGGGAACGGGAGGAGCCAGGATGGCGCCCATTTCCGCCAGCGCCACCATGGTCCGCAAGTGCCCGAGATGGAGCGGACTTTCGCGCACCATCAAAATCAGCGGCCGGCGCTCTTTCAACATCACGTCGGCTGCCCGAATCAGCAGATTCGAGCTGATGCCCGCGGCAATGGCCGACATGGTGTGAATCGAGCAGGGCGCGATCACCATCCCGTCGGTACGGAACGAACCGCTGGCCAGCCTTCCCGAAATGTCTTCGAGGGCGTAACTGCAATGCGCCAGTGACTTTAATTCCGCCGCCTTTTTCCCTGTTTCGAGGAACAAAGTCTTCTCACCGGACCGCGTGAGAATCAAATGCACCTCCACGCCGGATTGAAGCCGGAGCTTTTCGAGCAGACGGATGCCATAAATCGCTCCACTCGCTCCCGAGACTCCTACTACAATTTTCAGAATCGCATCCTCTGCCGAAATTGTGTTCTGATTTCAGAACAGAAATGCCGCTGAACTCTTGCCGGTGGGGGTTACGGCGGCTATAATTCCCCCAACGGATCAAATGACCGATGGAACGGCCACGGCCGCCAGCGCCCAGAGACGGAATCATAGCATGGAAGAAGCTGGACAGAAGTTGAAGCGGGCCCGCGAGCGATTGAACCTCCGATACCGGGATGTCGAAGACGCCAGCAACCAGATCGCGGCACGCCACAACAACGATGAGTTCTCCATCGCTCTGAGCCGCCTTTCCGATATCGAAAACAAGGGCACCGTTCCCACCATTTATCGCCTGTATTCGCTCTGCACCATTTACCGTCTCGACCTCAACGAAGTCTTGGATTGGTACGGCGTCAATGTGGCCGCCCTGGTTTCGGATGCCGCCGCTATCCAGATGCAGCGCACCCATCTGATTGGATTCGGCCCCAATTGGTACGGCGATACTCAGGTGCCGCTTGCTCTCGACCCCGGAATCGATCTGAAGCGAACCACCTTCTTGAGCCGCGTGATCCAGCGGTGGGGCAGGCTCCCCCTGTCTCTGTTAAGTAATCTGGACGTGAAGAACTACCGGTATGCTTTCGTCGGTTCGGAGGATTGGACCATGTATCCGCTGATCCAGCCGAGTTCACTAATCCTGATCGACGATGCCCATCGCAAAATCGTCAATACGGGCTGGGGGAACGAATACGAACGGCCCATTTATTTCTTCGAACATCGCAAGGGATTCGCCTGTTCCTGGTGCACTCTCCAGGAAAACCAACTGGTATTGCAACCGCATCCCGCGTCCATGTGCTATCCCGAGGTGTTTAATTACCCCAACGAGATCGACGTGCTGGGCCAGGTGGTCGGCGTGGCTATGCGTCTGGATCAGGGGAAGCGACGGCGTAGTCGTACCTGAGCAGCTCCAGAACCGTTTCCAGATCGGTAATGAACAGGTTGCGCTCTACTTCGCGCGCGTTAGCGGGAACGTAACTGCGGTAGGGAGAAAGCCGGATCCAGGTAGCCAGAATAGTCTTCTTATCCTCGTGTAAATCCTCCAAATAAGCTTCCAAATCCTTTTTCTGTTGCTCCAGATTGAAACACAGCCATTCGGCAAACACCTGGCGGTGACTCTGCCGCATGGTCTGGTCCGCTTGTTCTTCATCAAACAACTGAGCCAGGCCGTGGTGATGATAAGTGCCGGTGTTTTGGTCGCGTAAGGAGGCGAGGTAGATCAGGCGGCCATAGGTCGTGGGGATCTGGGATAACGTGTTGCGCCACAGATCGGCGGCGGCGCTGCGATCGAAGTTCATTTCGGCGCTGGGACGGCTCCAAACTTAAAAATTTCCCCCATTGTACAACAGCCTCCTAATCCGGCTGGCAGACCAAGCCCTTTATCCTGAGCAGAACAAGATGCGAGCAGCTGTTCTGCCGTTACAAAAAGAGACGTCTTTTAGCCGATAACATCACCGGTTAGCGAACGGTTAACCCAGAGGATCAACCAGGTTGCCGGCGTCCCTGAAGCACGCAAATCCGTAGCACGGGCCTGATCCGCCAAGGCGCCCCACCCCTTTGTGGTATGGGAGCGCGTTTTCTTTCTAACTTATTTGAAATAGGGAACTTCTATTCACAAGGAAGACTAGGACACCTCGCCCGAGTTGTGGGTCAAAATATTGATCTGATTCCCGGTCGAAAATTCCATTGCATTTTAGCTGTAACTTGGGTTATTCTCGATTCGGCGTACTGGAGTACACTTCGACTATGAGCGTAATATTGCTTTCGGTTACGGGCGTATTTGTTCTGCTTGGTGTGGTGTTTGCGGTTTTATTCACACGGGTGTCTTCCCGCAGCCGCAACGCGGCCATCCCGGCCGACTGGGACGTCCTTCATGTCGCGTCCCGCTACAAACCCATGGAACGACTGCTGGACCCACTGGACTGCCGTTTTCTCGAATCTGAGCCGGGCTATAACCGGCGGATGGCGCGGCGTCTGCGTGCGAAACGGGTCGAAATTTTCCGCGGCTACGCGCGCTGTTTAGGACGGGACTTCGCGCGGGTTTCGAGCGCACTCAAGCTGCTGATGGTTCACGCTGCGGCGGACCGCTCCGCATTGGCGGGCGTTCTGCTGAAACAGCAGTTTCTGTTCAGCATGAACATGATGTCGCTCGAGGCCAGAGTGATGCTGCACAGCTTCGGCGTGAGCGCACCGCAGATCGACGTTCGCGGACTGGTCGAAGCCCTCGATACGATGCGGACGCAACTGCAGGTTCTGGCCGCATCCGCGCAGCCAGCCGCTTCGGCCGCCTGACATCACCTTCTCAACCTTCTCCAAAGGGCGGGCGCCGGTCACCCGCCCTTTTTCGTTTTAGAGTCCCTTCAGCATCTCTTTAGCCTGGCGTAGTGCTGGGAATGCCTTTTCCGCTGCTCGAAACTCCCGCGTGTGCACCCTGCGGCGCGCGCCATTATGGTCTACCGGATAGCGCAGGTGCAGCATCTCGTGGAACACCACATACTCCAGGGCCAGGCGCGGAATTCGTGGCGTATCGAAAATGCGGCTGATAATGATGGCGTTGTGAGAGGGATCGAAATGTCCCAGCATGGAGCGCGAGGCGCGGCGGCTCCAGCCGAGCAGTGGCCGCGCCATCAGGCCATCGAAAAAAAGGGTATTCAACTCTTCGAAAATCTGCTCGAGATTATGGTGAGCGCCGGCTGGGCCGGAAACGAATTTGCGACCGCGAATTTGCCGGATCAGATGCATCTGGCGCCGCATATCGCGTCGATTCAGGTATAGCCGGTAGCGATGTGCATAGAGGCGCGGCACCGACCGGCGAAACAGCTTGCTGATCAGAATGTGCGCGAGCGCCTCCATCACCGGGGCGGGAGCCCCTTCCAGCACGTCCGCCATGCGCACGCGCAGTCCGGCTTCCGTCAGGTGAATGAAGCTGTCCGCGTTGGCAAAGGGGCAGAATTCGACGCGCACTTCAGGCGGCTTGGTGCGCGGCTTCAGATCCCGGAACACCCGCGTGTAGATCTCGGCGGGCGTTTCAAAAAAAAGCGTGCTCTGCAGGCCGAAAGCAGGGCGATCCTCCGCCACCTCCCCCTTGCGCGCTTGCATTTCTCTCGAATTTAACATATCAAGGTCAATTGCACCTTCTATCATTGGCGAGGATCCGTGCCTAAAGTCAAAATCAGCGCGCTCGGCTGCTATGTGCCCGAGCGTGTGCTCACCAATTTCGACCTGGAAAAGATGGTCGAGACCAGCAATCAGTGGATTCTTGAACGTACCGGCATTTCTGAGCGCCACATCGCCGACTCCGCTACGGCGACATCCGATCTGGCGGTAGCGGCGGCGCGCCAGGCGCTCGATTCGCGCGGCATCGCGCCCACGGATCTGGACGTCATCCTGGTCTGCACGGTCACGCCCGACATGTTCTTCCCTTCGACGGCTTGCCTGGTACAAAACCAACTGGGGGCCAAGCGAGCCTGGGGGTTCGACCTGATTGCCGCCTGCTCGGGTTTCCTTTTCGGCCTGACCACGGGCGCTCACCTGGTGGCTGCCGGGACGCATAAAAAGGTCCTGGTCATCGGCTCCGACACCATGAGCCGCATTATCGATTACAAAGACCGCAATACCTGCATATTGTTTGGTGACGGGGCGGGCGCCATGCTGCTCGAACCGCTGGCCGCGGATGACGATCCGCAGCTTGGCTTCATCGATTTCCTGGGTGAGATCGACGGCTCGGGTGGCGACTATCTCAAAATGCCCGCGGGTGGAAGCCGCCTGCCCGCATCGAGCGAAACCGTCGCTCAGCGGCTGCACTACGTTCACCAGGACGGCCAGCAGGTGTTCAAGTACGCCGTGCGCAAAATGTACGAGGTCTGCAAAGGCCTGCTGGACCGCAACGGCGTGACCGTGAAAGACGTGGACGTCCTGATCCCACACCAGGCCAACCGCCGCATCATCACCGCCACAGCGGAGCGCCTGGGCCTGGCTTGCGACAAGGTCGTTATTAACATCGAGCGCTACGGCAATACAACGGGGGGCACCATCCCGCTGGCCACTCGCGACGCCATCAAGAGCGGCCGCCTCAAAAAAGGCGATCTGGTTTTGTTCGCCGCGGTAGGCGCAGGTTATACGGTAGGCGCCAGCCTCTGGCGGTGGGCGTTCTGATACTCGCCCCACGGCTGCCTGCACTCGCCTACTGAGCGATGACGGTCACCGGCGCCGACTTTTCGCTTTCATTTCCGAGTTTGTCGAAGGCGGTGACGGCGTAATGGTAGGTCTTGCCGGACTCCACCGCGCGATCGCTGTAGCTGGGCCGTTCAGCGGTTTCGGCTAGTTTTTCCAGCCGCCCATCTCCTGCCGCCCGGTAAATGCGATACCCCGCAAGGTCTGGGGCCATGCTGCGGTCCCACATCAGCTCGATGCTGCCAATCGAAGCCACTGCGGCCAGACCCGCAGGCACAGACGGCGCATACGTGTCATGCGTGGTGATCGTCGCTTCGGCGGAGCGTTCGCTGAACGCGTGAACGTCCCCACCCGTGCGGAACCCCTCAACCGAATAGTGGTATGGAATTCCGTATTCCGTCTTCGCGTCGATATATTCGGTCCGCTCGGTTTCCCCAATCGTCAGAGGGTTCGATTCCTCGGCGGCGCGGCGGTAGATCCGGTAGTGCGGCGCGTCCCCCTGCCAGGTCAGCCGCGAACCCTCACGCACGTCCGCGGCTTCCAAATACCCGGGCGGAGCGAGGGGCGGGACGACAGACAGGGTGAACAGGTTCGACCACCCCGCGGTCCGGCCGTTCGCGCTGAAGACCTTGACGCCAATGACCGCATCCTTGCCGACCCACTCCGCGGCCGGCAGAGCGTATTTCACAGAGGCTTCGTCCGCCGGAATATCGCTGAAGGTTCTCGCGCTCGCCTCCCAGGACTCCATCTGGAACGGGGCGCTGGCCAACCCGACGCGCAGCTCCATCCGGACCGTCCTCTGGAGATCGAGATTGTCTGTGGTACGCGCGGGCCGCGTGAATTGAACGACGATTTGCCCGCCACGCTCAATGGCCGATAAATTAGCCACACGCTGGGGGATATTCAGCGCCGGTGGCAGCGGCTCGCCGATATATCCGCAGCCCTGAAAGAGTAGAGCAGCGAGGAATGCGGGTGCGGCGATGAAAACCGCACTGGTGTGGCCCCGGCACCCGCCAATCCGGCGCGCCTCGTCCCGTGGCGCAATGACGTTCCGCAACTTGTAAGGCTAACACGAGCGCCCGAAGGGCAGCCCGGCTCAGCGGGCCGTGACGGGTTGAGGAGTGAGAATCTCGACGCGGTTGCGGCCGTTGTGTTTTGCGCTGTAGAGAGCTTCGTCGGCCTCGCGTGTAAGCGCGAAGGCATCGAACCCGGCGGAGCCGGACGACGCCGCAACACCCAGGCTGCAGGTGACATTGAGGTTGCCCTCCGCGATCTGGAACGGCGAGGCCGCGATGGCCGAGCGGATTTCTTCGGCGCGCAGGGTGGCGTCCGCCAGATCACATCCGGGCAGTACGATCAGAAACTCCTCACCACCGTAGCGGCACACCGCGTCATAGGGACGGACACAGCCCGTCATTCTTCGCGCCGCTTCCTGCAGCACGGCATCGCCGGCCGCATGGCCCAGCGTGTCGTTGACCTGTTTAAAGTGATCGAGATCCGCCATGAGGAGGGAGAGCGGGCTCAATTCCCGTTTCGCACGTTTCAATTCGCGCGCGAGGATCTCCAACATGGCATTTCGGTTCCAAAGACCGGTGAGCGGATCGCAAGTCGCCAACTTTCGCAGCGCTTCCCGCCCACGCACCACTTCCTCCTGCAGATCCAGAATCCGACGCCCGGCCCGCACCCGGGCACGCAGCTCATGGGTGTCCACGGGCTTGCGGAGGTAATCATCGGCGCCGGCTTCCATCCCCTCCACCAGTTCTTCGGCCGTGTCTTTGGCGGTGAGCAGGAGAATGTAGATGTACGGCTCGCGGTTTTCTTCGCGCACACGCCGGCAGACCTCAACGCCGTCCAGCCCGGGCATCATCCAGTCGAGAATCGCAAGCCTCGGAGGATCCGGAGCTTGGAGCGCCGCCCAGGCTGCCAACCCGTCCGATGCCGCCATCACGTCGTACCCCCATTTGCGCAGCATCCGCTCGAGCACGGTACGAAACCCCGCATTGTCGTCCGCAATCAGCGCCTTCACACCCGTACTCCCACCCGCGGCCTCTCGTAGCCGTCTTGTCTTTTATCGGCGGAAGTATGGGTTCAGTTTAGGAGGATGGGCTTACCGGCCGGGGTTTTCAGCGGTCCATTCCCAGTCCGTGGGTCCGACCGGCTTCCTCCGGTTGTATCCGGCATCCCGGAGCACTGCGGCCACGTCATCCGGCGTGGTCTGGAAACTGGCGAGTTGCTGCGCCACGACTTCAATTACCAGTCTTGGATGAAAGCGCTTCAGAGTATCCACCGCCCCCCGGAGCACCCCTACCTCCGCTCCCTCCACGTCGATCTTGATGGCATCCACTCGCGTCAAGTCCAGCTCGCGAACCACGTCGTCGATGGGCCGGCCACGTACAGGGTACGGCCTGGGAGGGTTCTCGGCGGAGATGTCGGCGTTGTGGCGGGCGAGCGATGATGCGCCCGTGTTGCTGCCGGCGGCTGCATACAGCGTCAGCATCTGCTCGCGATCCGTGCACGCGATCGGCTCAACCACCACATTCTGAGCCTGGTTGGCGGCCACATTTTCACGGAGCAACTTCAGGGTCTCGGGGTTGGGTTCGAATGCCACCACACGCCCGGTTTTGCCCACTCTCGCCGCCGCTTTCATGGAGAAATATCCGATATGCGCTCCTACGTCGAGGAAAACGTTGCCCTGGGAAAGAACGGGAGAGATGGAATCCCAGATCTCAGGCTGCCAGACCCCGCTTCTCAAGATCGAGACGCCGATCAAATCACGCGGATCGAGCAAGAAACTGACACCGGGCTCGACCTGAAGGCGCACCGGCCGCAGGACGCTGAGACCGCACAGGTACGGCGCCAGCCCTTCGATGCCATGTTTTTGGCTCTCCACCGGCCAATGTTCCACCCATGCCTGCTCGAGCCGAAAGTAGGTTCTTACAGCTGCCGGCCGGTTGGCGTAGGGAGCAAGCCAAAGACCGCCGGCCGCGACGAGGACCCAGACGTACCAGCGGACCTTCGCCAGCCGCGTGGCATACGGTTTCACGAAAGGCTACCGGGCCACGTTCCGCAGCGCGGCGAAGAGGCGGGGCAAACGGGACAAGGCCAGGAGCGAGGCCAGCGAAGCGAAGGGCAGAACCGGCATGAGCCACCCGGTGCCTGCCATGCCTGCGTCGTGGAAGCCGAGTATTGCGTCCTTCATGATCCAGGGCAGCATGAACGTTAGTGCTGGAACGCAGAGGGTCCGCGCCGGAGGAAACACCGGCTGACGCTTCCGCCACAGCTTCCCGGTGACGAACGCCAGCGCGCCGGGCAGCGCCGCAATCGCGGCGTAGTTCGCGGCATAGCTGAACCCGGCCAGGATTCCGGCCAGCACCAGCAACTCCCGCGCGCCTTGCTGATCCCAGACCCGAAGCACGTAGTAGAGCGCGAACAGAACGATGGTGATTCCCGCGCCGCTCAAGTCGTGTTGGAGGGCCAGAAAGCCCGCGCAGGTAAGAAGCGCGGCGCCGATTCCCACCGCGGGATACCCCATGCGCCGCCCGTAACTTACCAGTAGCAGCGTCAACGAGGCCAGAAAACCCAAACCAACCACGGCCGCTGCCGGGCGCCTGCCGAAGGCGAAAGCGTAAAGGAGCAGCAGCTCAAAACCTTGCGACCCCTTCAGGTTCCCGGCGTTCCGGATGAATCCATGCGCTTGATCCATCAAAGACAAGCGATGCGTGGCAGCGTCCGGAATCACTTCTGGCGCCAGGGCCCGGACAAGGTACACCGCCATGAACACGGCGAAGACCATCACGAACAGCCATTTCCACACTCGTGGCAGCGGCGGCAACGGTTCACCGCGCCGGTGAGCGCCGGGCCGGGTGACGGCGAGAATGGCGGCTGATCCGACTACCAGGAACACGCTCTTTCGAGCCAGCCCCACGCTGCACAACACCAGCACGACGGCGCTCAAACACGCCGAACCGGCGATGAAGGCCAGCATCCGCTCCTCGATGGCGGCGAGCGAGAGGGAGAGTTTACGGAGAACCAGCGCGCCGAGAGCCCAGGCGGTTGCGAGGGTAAACGACGCCCCGAACAGGGCGTATAGGACGGAGCGCATCAAAGACCTTTTGCAGTCCCCGGCGGTTTCAGTGTTTGGATTCCAGCTCGGCCTTTAGCTGGCGGTACGCCGTCTCTTCGAAGTTGAGTTTGAGCCGTTCGCGGCCTTCGCTTCGCGGATCCCCGGTGCGCGCGCCGTCTTTCTTGAGGCACCGCCCCAGGAAAATGACCGCCTCGGCATCCTCGGGATTGCGGTCCAGCAGCGCGCGAAAGCTGTCGGCAGCCTGGGCGAAGTCTCCTTGTTTCCAGAGAAAGTATCCCACGTTGAAATGATAATTGGGGTCGGTGGTATCGCCTTCGAGAGCGCGGCGAAAGTTGTCGAGCGCGGCTGGCTGGCGCAACCGGGATTGGGCGGCGCCCAGATCATTGATGACTTCGCTGAGCGGCACCGCGGCCGCCACGGTCTCGAAGTTCTTTTCCGCGCCCGCGAAATCGGCTTTGTAGTAGCGGCATAATCCGAGCAGAAACAGAGCCTCAAAGTAGTGCGAGTCCCCGCCATTCACTTTCTCCAGCCATTGAGCGGCGATATCGTAATTCTTCTTTTCCCACTCCATTTTGCCTAACTGGAAGTTTGGCTGGGAGAAACGCGCGTCCAGCCGGGCGGCTTGCGTAAACAGACGGTGCTTCTGATCGGGCGAGGACGCCATCAGGCCGCGGATGTAGTTCTCAACGGCGTCCAGCCGCAGCGGAGGGCGGTTGCGGCGGAAATCCTGCTCGGTGATGGCCGTTCGAGGCGCGAGGAACGTCAGGCAGCGCCAGGTCAGATTGGTTTCGAGCGAAGCCAGATCTTCCAAGGCGCCGATTTCCTCGAATTCCGGCCCCTGGCGCGAGCGCTTCAGGTCCAGCACGCGCGCGGACACGTGCAGAGAATCCCGCGACGATACGGCAGAGGTTCCGGACGCCGCCGAAGATTCCGCAGACGCATTCGACTGGGGCGCCGGGGAAACTTGAAAATATCCGTAGATCACTTGCGAGGCATCCAGAGCTTCGCCGAGCTTCATCACGGAGGCATGCGTGAGCACGGCGTTCGCGCGAATGGAAAGGCGGCGATACGCCTCCAGACGGTCCTCGCGCGAGAGCACCAGGATGCCCTGCGAGGCTAACGACTCGCGAAGGGTTTCGGCAATGCTCTCGCCAATCCAGTCAATATTCTGTGCGGTGGATTGGTTGAAAAACGGGAGGACCAGGACGGTGTCCGCCCGAACCGGCGCCTGACCTAGGAGGAGAAGGCTCAGGCAGAAAAACGGGAGCCGCTGCATTCCCTTCAGTTTAGCAGCGGCTTCCAGCGCCCGAACGCAAAAGTAGCTAGTTGGCGTTCACCACCAGCTTCATGGTTGTGCCGCCGAGATGAATCTCCTGGATGTGGTACTTGCCGTCGCCATTGCTGTAGCGCACAGACGTCGAGGAGTACTTGCTGTCCGCGGTTTCCACTTTCACCGCGGCCTCGCATGCCTGCTTGCCCCTCTTAATCACCACCTTTTCCTCTTTCAGCTCGAGCGTATAGTCGCCCGGTTTCAGCTCCGTTCCGCCGATTACGGAGGGTTCAAACAACGTGATGGAATAGGACTTCGCGCTCGCCAAACCGGCCAGCACGAGCACGGTGCATACCAACAGAATCTTGTTGATCATCGGTCAATCGTCTCCTCTTTCTGCCATCGGCCCGGGATAACGTTCGGGCGCAGACACACGTATCGCCCGTGTTAAAAACCGTTCAAAATATTCCCCGAAGCCGACTGCGATTCTTGTTCAATAATACGAGCGAAGCTGGAAAACGTTCCTCGTTGATACGGTGATTTAACAGTAAGTTGGGGCGGATTTTGGCGTTCGAAACCGGGCAGTGTTCACATGTGGGACGATGCGAGAAACCCGCGCGCACGGTCGAGCACAGCCTGCTGAATTCCGGTGTCATCGCCGAAACCGGAAAACCACTCGATGCCCGGCTCCTGGCGAAACCAGGTCATCTGGCGTTTGGCGTATCGCCGCGTGTTGCGTTGCGCATAGAAGATGGCTTCTTCGAGCTTCAACTCCCCGTTGAGAAACTGGATGGCCTGGCGATAGCCATGCGATTCAAATGGTTTCACCGCGAGGGCGAAGCCGCGCGACAGAATACCTCGGACCTCCTCGATGAGTCCCGCCTCAAACATCTGCCGGGTGCGCTTGTCGAGCTTCTCATAGAGCAGATCTCGCGGGGGCGAGAGACCGATCTTCAGAGTTTCATAGCCTCCCAGCGCGTCCCGGCCCTGCTGGAATAATTCAGTGACCGGGCGGCGGGTGATGAGACACACTTCGAGCGCGCGAGTGACCTTGGGAAGGTCGCGGGAATGAATGCGTGCGGCGGCGTGCGGATCGAAGCGGCGAAGCAGCCGGTGGAGGGAGCCGGGATGACGGATCTCGCGCGCGGCAAGGCGGTCGCGCAGAGCCTGGTCACGCTGCGGGCCCGGAAACAGGCCGTCGATCAGCGCGCGCAGGTAAAAACCGGTACCACCCGCCAGTACTGGGAGGCGTCCGCGCATCGAAATCTCGTCTAGTACCCGGCGCCCCAGACGCGCGTATTCGCCGGCGGTAAAGACCTGGTCTGGGTCCAGAATATCGATGAGGTGATGGGGGATCCCCTGGCGCGCCTCAGGCGGCAGTTTGGCCGTACCGATGTTGAAATACCGGTAGATTTGGAGGGAATCGCAGTTCACCACCTCGCCCGCCAGACCTCGGGCAACGCACAGCGCCAGCTCACTTTTCCCCGATCCGGTAGGTCCTAAAATGGCGATAACCTTGCGCAGCCCCATTCCGTCTTAGTTTACGTGCGGCAGCGTTATACAATGAGTAGGGGTAGCTCTTCGTCTCGCCCAGGTGACCCAACGTACGGTGGACGAAAGAAAGTAGCTTTATAGATGAATCGTCCAGCAAGAAACCTCTCAGCGGCTTTGTGCCTCGCCGCAGTCTTCTCCGGTCTGGCTTGGAGTCAGACCCCTTCGCCCACCCCGAGCGCGGCGGATTCCAAGGCCTCCGATAAAGCCACCGCGTATTACAACTTCGCCATGGGCCATCTCTACGCGGAACTGGCCGGGGCATTCGGCAATCGAAGCGACTACACCAACAAAGCCATCGACTTTTACCGGCAGGCGATGAAGCTGGATCCCTCGGCTTCCTTCCTCTCCGAAGAGCTGACGGATCTTTACATCCAGGCGGGCCGGATTAAGGACGCGGTGACCGAAGCCGAGGACCTGCTCAAGCAGGACCCGAACAATCTGGACGCGCGGCGGCTGCTGGGCCGCATCTACGCGCGGCTGATCGGCGACCCGCAACAGACTCGCGTGAACGAGGACATGCTGCGGCGGGCCATCGAGCAATTTCAGAAGGTCACCGAGGGCGACCCGAAAGACGTCGAGAGCTGGCTCATGCTGGGCCGGCTCCAGCGGATCAATCATAATTCCGTGGAAGCGGAGAAAGATTACAAGAAGGTCCTCGATCAGGACGCGGGCAACGAAGAGGCCCTGACCGGCCTGGCGATGGTGTACTCCGAGGTGGGCGACACCAAGAACGCCATCGAAATGCTGCGCCAGGTAACGGGCAAAGATCCCAATCCGCGAACCCTTTCGGCACTGGCGAGCTTCTACGACCAGACGCGCGATTTTGCGAGTGCGGCCGACATCTGGAAGCAGGCGCTGCAGATGGACCCGGAAAATACCCGGATCAAGCGCGCTCTGGCACAGGACGTGTTCTTCACCGACCATTTCGACGAGGCGCTGAAACTGTACAACGAAATCGCCGCCGCCGATCCGCACGACATGCAGACTCAATTGCGGCTCTCGGAGATCTACCGCCAGAAGGGCGATTTGACGAAGGCGCGCGCCGCTCTCAATAAGGCCAAAGAGCTCGACAAGGATGGACTCGAGGCGCGTTTCGAGGAGACTTACTTCTTCGAGGCCGAAGGCAAGCCGGATGAAGCCATTGCGACGTTGCGCACCATGCTCAACGATAGCGCGAAGAAGAATTACACCGAATCCGAGAAGAACACACGGATCATGCTGCTCGAGCGTCTCGGCGGGATCTATCGCAACGCGAACCGCTATAGCGAGGCGGTCGAGGCTTTCCGGCAGATTCCTCAACTGGATCCGGCCGCCGGGCCGCGGGCGTCGGTCGAGATTATCGATACCTGGCGTTCGGCCAAAGACCTGAATAAAGCGAAAGAGGAAGGGGACGCCGCGCTCAAGAAGTTTCCCAAAGAGCGCATGGTGAGACTGGCGCACGCGTCTCTCCTGGCCGATCTGGGCAAAACCGATGAAGCCGCGGCCGAATTGCGCGCGTTGCTGGATGGCGAGAAGGACCGCGAGACTCAGCTGGCCATCGCTCAGGTATACGAGAAGGGCAAGCGCTTTACCGAGATGGGCGCGGCGCTCGATGCCGCCGAAAAGCTCTCCGAGACCAAGCAGGACAAGGAAACCGTGATGTTCATGCGCGGCGCCATGCTCGAGCGCATGAAGCAGTACGACGCCGCCGAAGCCGAGTTTCGCAAAGTCCTGAATGCCGATCCCGAAAACGCCGGCGCGCTGAATTATCTCGGCTATATGCTTGCCGACCGCAATGAGCGCCTGGACGAGGCCCAGAAGCTGATCAGTAAAGCCGTGGAACTGGATCCGCAAAACGGCGCGTATCTGGACAGCCTCGGCTGGGTTTTCTTCCGCCAGAACCGGCTGGAGGAAGCCGCCAATTACCTGCAGAAAGCGCTGCAGAAGATCTCCACCGACCCTACGGTGCATGATCACCTGGGCGACGTCTACTTCCAGCAGGGCAAGCTCCGTGACGCCATCGCGCAGTGGCAGAGCTCCTTGAAGGCATACGAATCGACCGCGCAATCCGACGTGGACCCGACGGAGATGGCCAAGGTGAGCAAGAAGCTCGAAACCGCCCGCGTGCGCGTGGCAAGAGAAGAGTCTTTACCGAAAGACAAGCAACAGTAGAACTCCGGTGGAGGTGATATGTTCCGCCTCTGGTTGGTTGGCTGCTTCTTCATGGCGGCTGCGGCGCACCAGGCGCAGCGCATTTTCCCGCCTGACATTTTCGATACCCATCCCACCGCGCTCGACCCCGCTCACTTTCATCTCGTCTTCGAAAACCCTCGCGTGCAGGTGATCCGTGTCCGCTTGGGGCCGCACGAAAAATCTATGGTTATGGAAATACCCGCGCATGTGCTCACCTGCGTCACCGACCGGCACGTCCGGGTGAAATACGCCCACGGCAAGACGGGAGAAAGAACGGACAAGGCGGGTTACTCGGATTGGGTCGATCGCGACGAGTACGGTTTCGAGAACCTCGAAGACAAGCCCGTCGAATGGATTCTCGTGGTGCCGAACGGCGGGGAGAAATCAGGCTTAGAACCGATAGCGGTTGACGCCCATCCCTCAAACCCGATATCCTAAACTTTTCTGATAGAGGCGCGGCGGCCATCAGTATCCGGGCGCGCGGTTCCGACGAGCTTCGGACGCCCGCGAAAAAGGGGCCATCCGCCGAAATCGCCGCGGCAGCTTCAAAACCGGGGCGGTTGGGGGGCACGGTTAACACCGGCTCACTGTCATTCGTTTTTAGGAACGGATGGAGCGCTATCGGGAAGCGCTAGCCGCGCGGCAGGCTCCGATACACTGCCTGCCCGTCTTCCTTCCCCTTAAGCCTCCATCCCAAGTGGCCATGAATCTTTTTGAGCTGACGCGGGCGCTGGTCGATATCGAATCCATCACCGAGAACGAGGAGCGGGTGGGCGAATTTCTGCTCGCGCATCTTTCCGCGCTCGCGTCACGCTACGGCGGGCGCGTGGAGCGCATGGAAGTAGCGCCCCACCGCTTCAATGTGCTCGCGCAGTGGGGCGATCCTGTGGTTACACTGTCGACGCACATGGATACCGTGCCGCCGTTCTTCGCCTCGCGCGAGGATGATGAGTTCATCTGGGGGCGCGCGGCGTGTGACACCAAGGGCATCATCGCGTCGATGATCGCGGCGGCTGAAGCACTGCTCGAACAGGGCGGACGCGGGCTTGCCCTGCTGTTCGTCGTGGGCGAGGAGCGCAATAGCGCCGGAGCTTACCGCGCCGCTCAGGAACCCCGCGGGTCGAGATTTCTGATTAACGGCGAGCCTACGGAAAACAAGCTGGCCCTCGGCTCCAAAGGCGCACTACGCTATGAAATCGTGGCTACGGGACGAATGGCGCACTCGGCTTATCCCGAGCTGGGCGAATCCGCCATCGATAAATTGCTGGGCACGCTCGACCGCATCCGGCGCATTGAATTACCGGTGGATGGATTGCTCGGTCCGAGCACGCTGAACATCGGGACCCTCGCCGGCGGCCGCGCGCCCAACATCATCGCCGACCAGGCGCGCGCGGAGATCATGATCCGGCTGGTCGGCGACTCCGCAGGCACGCGGGACGCCATCGACAAGGCGGTGGCAGGTTGCGCCGAAGCACGCGAAGTGCTGGAAATTCCGGCGATCCGGCTAGGCCGCCTGGATGGTTTTGAAACCACCGTGGTGGCTTACACTACCGATATTCCGGCGTTCGGCGGATCGTGGGGCCAGCCGTTCCTGATCGGGCCGGGCTCCATTCATGTGGCGCACACACTCGAAGAACGCGTGCCGAAAAAGCAACTGGTCGAGGCAGTCGAAATCTATCAACGCATGGTGAAACAATTATGGAACCAAGAATCGAAGTCGGCATCTTAGGCGCCACCGGCATGGTGGGCCAGCATTTCATCAAGTTCCTGCAGGGCCATCCGTGGTTCGACGTGAGGTGGCTGGGCGCGAGCGACCGCTCCGCGGGCAAGAAATACCGCGATGCGACCAAGTGGCACCTTCAGGGCGTGATGCCGGACAAGGAAGCCGACCTGGTGGTGGAAGAGTGCAAGCCGAATAATGCGCCGCGGCTGCTGTTCTCGGCCATGGATTCTTCCGTAGCCACGGAGATCGAACGCGCCTTCGCCCAGGCCGGGCACATCATTGTGTCGAACTCGAAGAACCACCGCATGGATCGGGACGTTCCGCTGCTGGTGCCCGAGATCAATCCGGATCACCTGAAAATCGTGCCGCTCCAGCAGCGGCATCGTCCGTGGAAAGGGCAGATCGTCACCAACCCGAACTGCGCCACGGTGTCGCTGGTGATGGGTCTCGCGCCGCTCAAGCCGTTCGGAATTGCGCAGGTCATTGCCAGCACCTTCCAGGCCATCTCGGGCGCCGGATATCCCGGCGTGCCGTCCATGGACATCAACGCCAACGTGATTCCGTTCATCGGCGGCGAAGAGGAGAAGATGGAGCAGGAGACGCAAAAAATCCTGGGCGATTTCGCCGGAGATCACATCCACCCCCTGCACGCCAAGGTGAGCGCGCACTGCAACCGTGTTCCGGTGGTGGACGGCCACCTGGTCACCATCTCCGTCAAACTCTCCGCACAGCCTTCGCAAACCGACCTGATGTGCGCGTTTGACGAATTCACCGGTGTTCCGCAGCAGCGCGCGTTGCCCAGCGCGCCCGCGCGGCCCGTTACCTATATGCTCCAGAACGACCGGCCGCAGCCGCGCCAGGACGCCGAGAGAGACCGGGGAATGGCCGCTTTCGTGGGCCGCCTGCGCGCCTGTCCGGTGCTCGACTACAAATTCGTCGCGCTCACCCACAATACGATCCGCGGCGCCGCCGGGGCCGCCGTGCTGAACGCCGAACTGATGCACTCGGAAGGCATGCTGGACTGATGCGCATAAAAGGGATGGCCAGGATCCTTGTAGGGGCCGGACATGTCCGGCCCGAAAGGGTGGCGCAATGATCGTGATGAAGTTCGGCGGGACTTCGGTCGAATCCGCCACCGCGATCGAGCGCGTCGTCTCCATCGTCAAGGCGCGTGCGGAGCGAAGACCGGTGGTGGTCGTTTCGGCCATGGGCAAGACCACCAACAAGCTGCTGGCCATTGCCAACGCCGCCATCGCCGGCCATCGCGCCGATTACATCGCGCAGATCCAGGACCTCCGCGATTTCCACTCGCGCGAGGCGCGCCTGGTCGTGCCGCTCTCCGAACGCGCGGAACTGGACCGTACGCTGGACGAGCATTTCCAGGAACTCACGGAGCTGGTCAAGGGTTTGGCCATACTCGGCGAGCTGACGCCGCGCTCCATTGACGCCATCTCGAGCTATGGCGAGCGGCTCTCGAGTTACATCGTTTCCCTCGCGTTTGCGCACTATGGGATGAAGGCTGAACATGTGGATGCGCGCCGCGTCATCGTCACGGACCATCGCCACACGCAGGCCGCGCCGCTCTACACCGAGACCTATGCGCGCCTGGCTCGTGTGATTCCGCCTCTCGCCAAAGACAGCATCGTCGTGATGGGCGGCTTTATCGGCGCAACCGAGGACGGCGTCACCACGACGCTGGGCCGCGGCGGATCCGACTTCACGGCGTCTATTGTGGGCGCGGGCATCGGCGCTGAAGAAATTCAAATCTGGACCGACGTCGACGGCATGCTGACCGCCGATCCCACGATCTTCTCCGGCGGACACCGCGTCAAGATCATCTCCTTCGCCGAAGCCGCCGAGCTGGCTTACTTTGGGGCCAAAGTACTGCATCCGGCAACCGTGATTCCGGCGGTCGAGAAGAATATCCCGGTGCTGATTCTGAATTCGCGGCGGCCGGAGGTGGAGGGCACGCGCATCGTGTCCGAATCGGTTCCATGCAAGAACACGGTGAAGTCCATTGCGTGCAAGCGCAAGATCACGCTGGTCAATATTCATTCCACGCGCATGCTGATGGCGCATGGATTTCTGAAGCGCATCTTCGATGTGTTCGAGCGTTTCGAGACGCCCGTCGACATGGTTGCCACGTCGGAGGTGAGCGTCTCGCTTACCATCGACAACCCGCAACGGCTCGCCGAAGTTTGCGCCGAGCTGTGCCAGTTCTCCGAAGTCTCCATGGAGGAGAGCCAGGCCATCGTGTGCCTGGTGGGCGACAACATCCGCTTCACGCCGGGCGTGGCGGCGCGCGTGTTTCACGCGCTCGAATCGGTGAACATTCGCATGATCTCGCAGGGCGCCTCGCTGTTGAACCTGAGTTTCGTGGTCGCAGAGGCGGATTTGAAGCGCGCCGTCGAGTCGCTGCACCGCGAGTTCTTCAGCCAGCTCGATCCGGCCGTATTCGATGCCAACGGAGCCGCCGATGCCGCAGCCTGAGCGGCGATTGGCCATCATCGGCTACGGCAAGATGGGGAAGCTCATCGAGCAACTTGCGCCCGGTTACGGTTTCACCGTCGCGCTGAAGCTCGATGAATTCAACAATGCGAATTTCGAAGGCGTCACGCCAGCAAATTTCAAAGGCATTGATGTAGCCGTGGATTTTTCGATTCCCGGCGCAGTAGTGGAGAATGTCGAGCGCATCTCGGCGCTGGGCGTGAACATGGTGCTGGGCACCACGGGCTGGCTCGAGCACGCCGGTCGCATCAAGGCGGCCATCGAAAAGAATCGCATCGGGTTGGTGTGGAGCCCCAACTACTCGATCGGCGTGAATGTTTTTGCCCGCCTGGTGGCCGAGGCCGCACGCCTGCTTGCCGCCGAGCCGGAGTATGGCGCCTGGGCGTGGGAGATCCATCACTCGACCAAGAAAGACGCTCCATCCGGAACGCTGTTGAAGCTTGTCGATGAGATGAAGGCGGCGGGATTTCCGCGCGCCATCGACGTCGGCTCGAACCGGGCCGGCGCGCACCCGGGCACGCACGAGATCGGCTTCGATTCGGCGGCCGATACGGTTACGCTGCGGCACGTGGCGCGCAGCCGTGAGGGTTTCGCGCGCGGCGCCTTGAAGGCGGCGCAGTGGGTGGTAGGCAAGACGGGCTTTCACGAGTTTCGTGAGATATTGTTTTCGTAGGACCGGATTTTAGGATTTGGGTCTGTCGCTCGTAAGACGTTAGTACCGCGTGCTAATGGCCTCTGTCCCAAAAATCCCAGGAGGCTACATGTTTACCGGATGCGGAACCGCTCTGGTCACTCCATTCCGGCGTGACCTTTCGCTCGACGAAGCCGCAGTGCGCACACTCGTGCGGCGGCAGATTGAGGCGGGGATCAATTTTCTGGTGCCCTGCGGCACCACCGGCGAGAATCCGACGCTCACGCGAGCCGAGCATCTGCGCGTGGTGGAGATTGCTCTCGAGGAAGCCAAGGGCAAAGTGCCCGTGCTGGCCGGCGCGGGCGGGTACAACACGCAGGAAGTCATCGAGCTGGCGCGCGAGGTCGAGCGCCTGGGCGCAAACGGCATCCTCTCCGTGACCCCTTATTACAACAAGCCTACTCAAGAAGGCTTGTATCAGCATTTCAAAGCCATCGCCGAAGCGGTTCGCATCCCCATCGTGGTCTATAGCGTGCAGGGCCGCACCGGCGTGAACGTGGAGCCGGCCACGCTCGCGCGCCTCGCCGAGATCCCGAACATCGTGGGCGTGAAAGAAGCTTCCGGCAACATCGCGCAAATGGCTTCCGTCATCCAGCAGGTGCCGGAGAGTTTCGCGGTGCTCTCAGGCGATGACGCCATCACGCTGCCGCTCATCGCACTCGGCGGCCGCGGCATCATTTCGGTGGCATCGAACGAAATCCCGGCGCAGATGACGCAGCTCGCGCAGCTTTCCCTCTCCGGCGATTTTGCGGGCGCGCGCAAACTGCAACGCAAGTACCTGCCGCTGATGGAGGTCAACTTCATCGAGTCGAATCCGATTCCGGTCAAGGCCGCCATGGCCCTGATGGGTTTGCTGGAGCCGGTTTATCGCCTCCCCATGTGTCCTCCGAAACCCGAAAATCTCGCACGGATTGAGAAGGTGCTGGACAGCGCCGGGTTGCTGGCGGACCGGAGGGTGCGCGTTGCAGGCTGAGATCGAAAAGCTCTTCGACGAAAAACCTCAATCCTACACCGAGGACCATTTCCGCTTATTCGCAGAGTTCAAAGCCGCGCTCAATGCCGGCGCCATTCGCGCAGCCGAACCCGATGCCCGGGCCAGGAGCGGCTGGCGCGTGAACGGCTGGGTTAAGAAAGGCATCCTGCTCGGGTTTCGCATGGGCGCTGTGGTCGATATGTCAATCGACCGCGTGCGGCAGCCCTTCTTCGATAAAGCAACATACCCCGTGAAGCGGTTCACACCTCAAAGCGGGGTCCGCATCGTGCCCGGCGGCTCGAGTATTCGCGACGGCTGCTTCATCGGCAAAGGCGTCACTTGCATGCCGCCGATGTATATCAACGCCGGCGTCTACCTGGATGACGGCACGATGGTCGATTCGCACGCGCTCGTGGGAAGCTGCGCGCAGGTCGGGAAAAACTGCCACATCTCGGCCGCCTCCCAGATCGGCGGCGTGCTCGAGCCCGTGGGTGCGCTCCCCGTAATCATCGAGGATGATGTCCTGGTAGGCGGAAACTGCGGCGTGTACGAAGGGACCGTGGTCAAGCGGCGCGCGGTTCTGGGCACGGGCACCATCCTGAACCGTTCCACTCCGGTTTACGACGTGGTGCGAAAAATCGTGCACCGCGCCACCGAAGATGAACCCCTGGTCATCCCCGAAGAAGCCGTGGTGGTGGCCGGATCGCGCGCCATCACCACTGGCCAGGGAAAAGAATGGGGTATTTCTCTCTACACGCCCGTCATAGTAAAATACCGCGACGAGAAAACCGACACCAAGATCCAGCTCGAGGACCTCTTAAGGTAGGACCGGCCGCTTCAACGGTATGTGCAGGCTGCTTCTGGTTGACGATAACGTGCAGCTACTGTCCTTCTACAGCCTTGTCCTCGAGCAAGCCGGGCATGACGTGCGCATCGCCGAGACGTGCCGCCGGGCGCGCGTCCTCCTCGATGAAATCGATCCCGAAATCGTCATCATGGATCTACGCGTTCCTGAGATGGAGGACGGCCTCGGTCTGATCCGCACGCTGAAAGCTCACGCGCGGCCGCCAGGCAGTCCCCCCGTGAAAATCGTGGTGACTTCCGGATGGACCGAGCACCTGGCTGGAACACCGGAAAGCCACTCGGTGGATTGCATCCTGCCCAAGCCGGTGCGCATGGACGTGCTTCTGGAATCGATTTCCCGCCTGGCTCCGGCCGGCGCGGGCCGGTAATGTCCTCCCGCAGACCAGCCCCCCGTTCCGCTCCTATAATGTAGTTGGATGCCCAAAACCAGAGAGCTTGAAGTGCGCCTCCAGCGGACCGAACAACAACTGCGCCTGTTTCAGAAGGTCAGCCGCTTCATGGTGCGGGAGATGAGCCTCCAGGAAGTCCTGCAAGGCATCGTTTCGCTCATGGTGGAGTTCATGGAGTGTGATTCCTGCCTGGTCTACTTGCTGGACCAGGACGAACTGGTACTCTGCGCCTCCAACACGCCCCACCCATCGACCATCGGCAAAGTCCGGCTGCGGCTGAGCGAAGGTCTCACCGGCTGGGTGGCGCGCGAACGGCGGCTGTTGGCCATTTCGCGCGAAGCCTACAAGGACTCGCGCTTCAAGTATTTCGGTGAACTGCCGGAAGACACCTTCGAGGCTTTTCTGTCGGCTCCGGTCATCGCCCGCAACCGGGTGGTTGGCGTCATCAACGTGCAGCACCGCGCGCCCCACCAGCATACGGGCAGCGAAATGGAAGTGCTCACCACGGTGGGCGAGCAGGTTGGATGTGTACTGGTGCTGGCGCGTATGGAGCCCACCGCCGTCGCCGAGGCCAATCACGTCCAACTGGTGCTTTCGTCCGGACCGGTTCAGCCGAGGTCGTAATGCGAGGACGCATTCTACCGCCGGCTGCCCTTTTCGTCGCGGTGGCTGCGGCCCTGGCGGCCGGACCGTCGCAGGACACCGGGCGATGGCGGCGGCTTTACTTCTACGAGCGGCTGGATTCCTCGCTCGTCATCAACGATTTCAAGTTCGTCAACGCGCAGCACGGCATCGCGGCCGGTTTCCTGCTGGAAAAGAACGACAAGATCAAGCCTACCGCTCTCATCAGCGACGATGGCGGCCTGCATTGGACCCTCACGCCGCTCAAGGAAGTACCCATCTCGCTGTTCTTCCTCGACGACAAGCGCGGGTGGATGGTCGGGGACAAGTCGCTCTGGCAAAGTGAAGACGGCGGCCACGCCTGGCGCAAAATCAGTTCTCTGGACGATGTGGAGCGCGTTCATTTCGTCAACGATCAGCACGGCTGGGCAGTCGGCGAGCAGAAGAAAGTTTACGAGTCGACCGATGGCGGCAAGCAGTGGACGGAGGTGCCTGCCGCGGCGCAGCCTGAATCCACACCCGAGCGCACGGTATATAACTGGATCGACTTTGCGGGCTCCCGGGTCGGAATCATCACCGGCTGGAATCAGCCTCCGCCCAAAGGCGGCGTGCCG
Source organism: Terriglobia bacterium (assembly GCA_020073305.1). Taxonomy (GTDB): domain Bacteria; phylum Acidobacteriota; class Terriglobia; order Bryobacterales; family Bryobacteraceae; genus QHXW01. Next base: position 83,783 of record JAIQFK010000011.1, on the reverse strand, counting down.
GAGTGGATGAGTCCGTCCTCGCAGCGCAACCGGCGGGAGACGCCGAGAGTGTCCATCTTCTTGCAGACCAAAGATGGTGGAAAGACCTGGGATGCAACCACCGGGTCGCTTTTCGGCCACGTGACGTGTGTGAGGCTTTCGCTCTCCGGATTTGGCCTCGGCGTGATCGAGTTCAGCGACAGTTTCGATTGGCCGTCCGAAGTGTTCCGCATCGACTGGTCCACGGGACAGAGCGAGCGCGTTTTCCGCGCCAAAAACCAGCTCATCACCGACGTCGCTCTCCCACCCTCCAGCGCCGCGTATATTGCCGGCATCGAGAAGCAAGACCGGTTAAGCGACAGTCCGGTGCCGGGAAAGCTGAAGGTGTGGCGCAGCGATGATCTCGCCAGTTGGCAGCCGATGGAGGTGGACTATCGCGCCACCGCGCACAAAGCCATGATCTCCGCCGTGGATGAACGGAACATCTGGGTAGCCACCGATACGGGCATGATTTTGAAACTGGCCACTGCGAAATAAAACAACTCCTCAGCGTCCTGGTTTATCCACCACCTATTCACCGCCGTCGGCTGTTAACTATATGAAACCAAATATTCATAAACCTGAGGAAAAGCACGTTTCGCCTTGAGATTTTGTTTGACGGAAACAGCCTCTGCGCGCATTATGAAGAAGGTTCCAAGAGGTTCAAGGGACAGCAAACCTGGTGAGCGGTAGCGATCCTGGAACGTTGATCCGCTGGCAAACTAATAAAATAGAAGGCCGGCGGGGAGCGAAGGGAAATCGGGCCGAACACAAAGGTGAGCTTCTTGAACGGCAAACCGGTTGAACGCTTTGATCTAGAGGGGCCTAAGAACCCCAAAGGGAAGTGGAGATCGGTTAGCCGCAAGAGGTCGCTGAGCTGAGCACTGGGCAACGGGCCAGTTGCATTGAATTCGCCACGGTCGGGGCAAACCGGATCGGGGCGAACGAGCAGCAGGCTGAACGGGTCCAGCCGAGGTTCGGTGGGGCAGTGAAGAAACAGGCTGGGAGCGTTCGAACCCTGAATGGTGGCTCGGCAACGGGCAGTCGTTGAGGGTTAGTGAAAAGCCGTTTCGAGCTGCAAGCTCCGGTTAGGAATGACTGGCAGACGGGCTCTGGAGCGTTGATCCGCGGCTCTACAACAGGGGCAGCGGGGAGCAAAAGAGATGACGTTCGGTCGTCTTGGTCGCTAAGCTCATGCCGTGCATGCCGGCGGGAGTTGCGTTGTTCACTGAGTCACTTGGAACCTTTCTTTTTTGGGCCCTACCCTTCCCCGCTACTTCTCCGCAGTCAAATACGTTTCCGGCGACCCTTCGAAATTATCCTTGCAGGCCGGCTGGCAGAAATAGTACGTCTTCCCTTTGTACTCCGCTTTCAGTGCGGTCTTAGGATCGACGCCCATCTTGCAGACGACATCCACCGCCTGATCGGTCGTTTCCGCCTGCGCGGCCTTGGCGTTTAGCGTGCCCTTGCTCTTCGCCACATCGAGCAGCGTGGGATAAAACTGGACGAACGTATTGTCGACGGCCCCGTTGGTGCTGTGACAGGAGTAGCACTGCGCCGTGGTAGGAAGCATCTTAGCCGGAGAGGCCGATGCACCGAAACCGAAAAACGCCCACTTGCTGGGAAAGCGCTTCTCATCCTTCACCTCGGCCTCGATGCCGGCAAGATTGCTTTGAAATCGCCCGCCGTTATTGATGGATGCTTTCGACCCGGACGCCCTCACCTCCAGCACAAAAATGGTCTTGTCGGGCCACTTGCCGGTCGCCATGAAAGCCTGGTACGCCGTGGGATTCACGAAAACGTTGTCGAACATGGGATTGCCGTCGCGCGCGGCTTCAGCCACCGGCCCGTACGTCATCCCCAGCCCGGAACTCAGGTAAACCCACTCCCGGTAGTTGTTCGGCCGGACCAGTTGCCCTTCCGCGGTATACTGCGGCCCATCCGCTTCGGGCCGGTCCGCCGCTTCCATCAGCAACGCCGCCAGGATGGCGGCCACGCCCGCGATTCCAACAACACCACGTTTCATCGTTTATCTCCTGTCCACTTTCAATCGCACCGGAGCGCAACCATCGGATCAATTCGCGCCGCCCGCCGTGCCGGCACGAAGCAGGCAACCAGCGCCGCGCCCGCAAGCACAACCAAAACCACGGCGAACGTAACCGGGTCCGTAGGCTCAACCTCAAACAGCAAACTCTGAAGTCCTTGCGTCAGGGCAAACGCGCATGGCAAGCCAACCGCCAGGCCCAGCAATACCAGCCACATTCCCTGGCGCACCACCATCCGCACCAGGTCCCACGAATCCGCCCCCAGGCTCGCACGGATTCCGATCTCACGCGTCCGCTGCCGCACCGAAAGCGCCAATGCGCAACCGATGCCAGCGACCGCAATCACCATCGCCAAAATCGCAAAGAGCCCGAACAGGCTCGCCGCCACTCGCGGTGCAGAAATGGAGTCGGAGCGTGCTTGTTCCATCGTCTCCACATGCGTGATGGCGGTTTGGGGATCCACATTCAGGATGGCGCGGCGCACCTGGCGGGCAAGAGTCATAGGATCTCCGGCCGTTCGCAGCAGCAAGCTTCCCGGCGACGGGTTCTGCGCATCCGGCAGGTAAATCTGATCCTTCGGTTCCTGCGCCAGGCCGAAGTCCCGAACGTCTCCGACCACACCCACGATGGTGATCCAGTTGGTGGCTTCATCGAACTTGATCCGCCTTCCCACCGGATCCTCCGTGCTCCAATAATGGCGCGCCAGCGACCGGCTGATCACCGCAACAGGCAGCGCGGTCTCCGTGTCGGTGGCGGCGAAAATCCGGCCGGCGAGCAGAGGGATCCCTAGCGTCCGAAAATAATCCGGCGTGCCGGCACGTATGTTGGCCACCGGCAGCACTTGGTCCGGCAGATGGCCCTCCACCTGGAACCGTTGCGGGATGCCGCCAGGCGTGCCATCCGGATCTAGCGGAAATCCGGACGACACGGCGGCGGACATCACCCCCGGCTGCATCCTCGCCTGTTCCAGCAGCCTGCGCGAAACATCGCGCCATTGCTGGTCGGTGGTGTACTTGGACCAGTTCAGGTCGATATCCACTGCCAGTACGTGTTGCGCCACGAAACCCGCATCCACATGCTCCAGGTTGATCAGGGTGCGTGACATGAGGCCGGCTCCAACCAGGAGCACATAAGAAAACGCCACCTGGGCCGCGATCAAACCGCTGCGCACAAGCTGTGCGCGCCTGCCCCCGGAGGTTTGAGTCCCGGTCTCCTTCAAACCCGAAAAGACGTTTTCGCGGGAATACAGCGTCGCGGCCAGACCGCAAAAAAGGCTTGTGGCGATTGCGCATAAAACCGTGAACGCCAGTACATCGCCGTCGATCCTGATTTCCCGCGCGCGCGGCGTCAATCGCTCCACAAACTGAACCAGAAGGTTGCGGCTCTCCCAGGCAAACCCTAAACCCGCCACCGCGCCCAGGAGCGCCAGAATCAGGCCCTCGGTGGACAACTGCCGCAACAGCCGCCCGCTTCCCGCACCCAGCGCCGTCCGGACCACCAGCTCGCGCTGCCGGCGCGCAATACGCGCCAGCGTCAGATTCGCGACATTGGCGCAGGCGATCAGCAGCACAAAAGCCGCCGCCGCCAGCATCACCAGCAGCATGGGCCGGGCGTTGCGCCGCAACTCCTCCGGCAAGGCGGCGGAAGTCGCCGTGTATCCCGCGGCCTTGGGGTACGATCCCGGATGTTCCTGCTCGAGCCTCTGCGCGATCGCTGAGACATCCTTCCGGCAATGTTCCAGGGTAGCGCCTGGCTTCAAGCGTGCGAATACGCTCATCAATCGCGCGTCGCGGTTCGCCATGGCTTGTGCTGACGACCTGTAAGGGCAGGCGGACGTGGCCATGTACACATCGTTTTCGTTCGGGTATTGCGGCAGCGGAGGCAACACCCCGATCACCGTGTGCACGCGATCGTTCATCTCATACGTCTTGCCGACCACGCCGGGGTCGCCGTTTTCACTCTGCTTCCAGAATTCGTAGCTCAGCAGCAGCACCGGCGGTGCGCCCGGTCGACCATCGGAGGGTGAAAACGTCCGCCCCAGGACTGGGTGCACCCCGAAGAAGTCAAAGAACCCCGCCGATACCACGCCGGTCCGCACTTTCTGCGCTTCGCCGTTGCGGAAGAGCGTGAACCGCATGCTGTGGTACTCCACCATGGCGCTGAGCGTCTGGTTCCGCTGCCGGTAATCGTTGATCTCCTGAACCGAGAATTTCATGTCCTCGACGCCGGCCTTCGCGGCTCGCTGCCGGATGGTGACGATGCGGTCTCCATCCGCGTACGGCAGCGGCCGCAGCAGCACCGAGTTCACCACGCTGAAAACCGCCGTATTCACGCCAATCCCCAGGCCCAAAATCCCCACCGCCGCGATCGTGTACACCGGGTCTTTCCGCATGAGCCGCAGGGCATAGCCCGCATCCTGCCTCAAAATGCTGAAATGCTCGCGCGGCGCCACTCCCACGATGCCGGCCAGCGTCTCCCACCACAGCCGCAGCCGTTTCATCGCTCCCCGCTCCTGCTTGACCGCCGCCTCCTGCTCGCGAAACACCTCTTCCATCTCGCTTCCGAACTCATCGCGAAAATCAAAAGGCAGCAGCCGCAGCAGAACTCCGTAGATCCGTTCCGATACCGTCCGCCTGTTCGTGCTCATTCAGCCGCTCCTCACCCTACGCCGGCCGGAACGCCTTAATCAAGCGCTTGGCCCGAGCCCTGGCGATCAGCTTCTCCATCCGCACCGCCTCGGTCACCGCCACTTCCCTTCCGGCCTCTGTGACGCGGTAATATCGCCGCCGCGGATCATCGCGTTCGGCGGCCGGGCGCGTGCGGGACTCCGCAATCAGCCCTTCCGCCAGCAGCCGCTTAATGATGCCGTACAAGGTCCCCGTGCTCAATCGCACTCCGCCCTGCGTCTGCTCGGCAACCTCTTTGAGAATGGCGTACCCATGCTTCTCACCGTCCACCAGCGCCAGCAGCACGTTGAACATTGCCGGCGTTACCGGCGCCTGCGGGCTCGATATTTCATCGTTTGCGCGCACAATCATTCTTTCCCGGAATCCTCTTGACTATCGCGAGGCCCGATATATCGTCGTACGCTGTATTGTACTACGACGTAAGAAGCAAAAGGTTAGGAATTCAGATCTCTAAGTGTAAATTCCGGCCCGATGTTTTCCAGCGTCCAAAACGAGGTAAGCTGTCCAATACCCGAAAGGAGGCCGTTCATTTCGAAATTCGTGATTCTCGGAGGCGGCATGGTGGCCGGTTACGCCGCCCGGCAGTTGGCTGAGCTGGGGCTGAGGCCGGGTGAACTGACCATCGTTTCCGCCGACACTTCAATTCCCTACGAGCGTCCGCCCTTGTCCAAGAGCTTCCTCGCGGGCAAAGACAGCGAAGAGAGCATTCGCATTAATCCGGATGACTTCTACCGTGAGCACGGCTTCGATGTCCGCTTGCGGACGGAAGTCGCCGCGGTCTCGCCCGGCGCCAGGTGCCTCGATCTGCACACGGGTGAACCGATCGGGTTTGAGAAGTTGATCATCGCCACCGGCGCCCGCCCCCGCCGCCTGGAGGTTCCAGGTTCCGGCCTCGACGGCATCTACTATCTGCGCACCTTGGATGACGCCACGCGCATTCGACAGCACGCCGGCACGGCAAAACGGGCTGCGGTCATCGGAGGCGGCTTTATCGGCATGGAGGTTGCGTCCGTGCTGGCACAGAGAGGCGTCGAGACGAACATGATCCTGCGGGAGGACCGCATTTGGAAGCAGTTCTTCTCGCCGGAGATGTCCGGCTTCTTTGAGGCCTATTACACGGCGCGCAGCGTTCGGTTCACGAAAGCGGCCAGCATCGCGGAAGTCCGTGGTAGCGGCGCCGTCAGTACGATCGTACTCGCAGGCGGCCAAACCATCCCGTGCGATATGCTCGTCGCCGGAATCGGGGTCGTTCCCGTAACGGAGCCCCTTGCCCATAGCGGCATCGAACTCAACAACGGCGTGCTCGTGAATGAGTTCCTCGAAACCAGCCGCCCTGGGATTTATGCGGCTGGCGACGTCGCCAACTATCAGGACGTCCTGTTCGGAAAACGCCGGCGCGTCGAGCACTGGGACAACGCGGTCTCGCAGGGCCAGCACTGCGCCCGCGCGCTCATGGGTGAGGCCGCGCCATTCCGGCACGTGCCTTACTTCTTTTCCGACGTGTTCGATCTGTCGTATGAGTTCTGGGGCGATCCCGTTGGCGCCGAGCAGGTGGTCCACCGCGGGGACATGGCCAGCAGCAGCTTCAGCGTGTGGTGGATTCGCGGACAGCGCGTGGTGGCGGCGTTCGCCATGAAACGTCCCGAGGAAGAGCGTGACCTGGCGCCTAAGTGGATCGAAGCTCGTCAGCGCGTCTCGGCCCGCAAACTCGCCGACGCCTCACACCCCATTGAAGATGCGCCCGAAATCGCCACCTCGGTCTGAATACTGCAGAAAACGCTCGGAACTCGGAACAGTGCTCATCGGTTGTCGACCGTTACTGAGCCGCGCGCGAAGCAAGCGGTGCCCGGTAACCTTTCGCGAGGCGGGCTCGTGGGCCGAACACCCCGTGTGCGAAGTCCTGATCGCCTGCTTGCAGTACATCGACTGTTACGGCTCTGTACCTCGCCCACAAACTGACGGGCACACAAACATCACGTGAGGTCGAGGGATACCTCTCCTAGCCCCGCCTCTACGCCGGCACCGCTTTGTGTTCCGCCACATACCGGTCGACGTATTTAGAGAATTCTGCTTGCAGGGCGCGGCTCGCCTCATCGTTCCGCTTCAGCGGCTTGTGCTCGATTTCCAGCACCGGCAGCAGGTCACGCGTGGTCGAGGTGATGAACACTTCGTCGGCAGTCTCCAGATCTTCGGGCATCAGCACTTTCTCGCTCACGCTGAATCCCGGCGCGTGGATTTCGGTGAGCAGCAGTTCCCGCGTCACTCCCGGCAGGCATCCCGAGCTGAGCGGTGGTGTCCAGACCTGATGGCCCCGCACGGCGAAGATGTTCGCCGAGGTGCACTCGGAAACTTCGCCCCGTTCGTCGAGCAGAATCACCTCGTCGAACCCCTTTGACTGGGCGTCCTCAATCCAGGTCAGGTTCATGGCCCAGGAGAGAATCTTGGTGCCCGCAAACATCGAGGCCGCATGGCGCGCCTGCGGAACGTAGGCGAGTTTCACGCCCCTGCCCCAGTCTTTCAGGCTCGCGGTCATGGCAATCAACTCGCTGCGGCGCTCCACCGGCCCGCCATAAGGGCTGCCGTCGTTGCGCACCACATCGACGCGAAGCGACGCGTTATACGCCTTGTTGGCTTCCACCAGCATTAGCAGCCGTCGCCGCCCCTCTTCCTCGGTGCACGGGATGGGCACGTGGAACAGCGCGGCATCTTTGCACATGCGCGCCCAGTGGCGCTCGAAGGCGAATAACACCCCATCGGCGACCCGCAGCGTGCTGAACACTCCCCATCCGGCCAGCAATCCCACCTGCCCCGCCGTCAGCAGTTTCTCCGTCGAATCGCGAATCTGATCGTTAAACAAGACATGACGATGGATCACCGTCTCATTGTAACGCCGGCGGAATGTACCCCCACACTTGACGCCTGGCACCCTCAGTTACTCGATCTCTTCCTGAATCGGCAGATATCGGATGCGAATTCGATTGCCGCGGAACACTACGACACAGCCTCGTTGCAAATCGTCGGTCAGTGCAGGAAGGTTTTCCACGAGCAGACGAATCTGTTCCTCGGGATGCGCCGGCACGTCACCGCGGATCAGAATCAGCGATGGCTTGGCCCGGGACCAAAGCGCCAGCTACGCGGCAAAATCAGTATCCGCCGAGATGACCACGCGCTGTTCTAAGGCTGCCCGCTCCAGGATTTCGTCGTCGGCGGCGCTTTGCATCCCATACTCGCGGACATGCACTGCATCGTGTCCTGCTCGCGCCAAACCAGCCGCGACTTTGGGGGACAGAGCGTTGTCGACGAGAAATCTCAAGGCTGGCTTAGGACAGGGAGTTCACGCTCGAGCACGGCGGAGGCTGCGAAACGCAAGGCCTCGCGAATATCCTGTGGCTCCAGATCGGGGTAGTCCGCGAGGATTTCGTCGTCACTCATGCCCGCCGCGAGCATCTTCAGGACGGTAGCGACGGGGATGCGCAGACCCCGGATGCATGGGACACCTCCCATGTGATTGGCACTGATCGTGATGCGTTCGAACTTCACGTTGGCCCTCGCGGAGGAACTAACCGGCCGGCTCCTATTAGTATCGCCCATTTGCTCGGGGCCTGGGCCTACGCAAGCAACGCCGGGTCGGTCCCTTTGTACCCCGACACTGAAATCTAACACCTGGCACCTAGCACCTCTTCCTGCAATAGCATGGTAATTACTCCATGCCTTCCCACTCCCCCGATGCCATCATCATCGGCGCCGGCATCATTGGCGCTTCCATCTGCTGGAAACTGGCGCGCGCCGGGCTGCGCGTGACGCTGCTGGACGCCGGGACAGTGGGCGGCGAGGCCAGTTGGGCCGGCGCCGGAATGCTGGCGCCCGGGGGCGAGGTCGAGACCCGCGATATCTGGTTGGATCTTGCACTTGAAAGCCAGAGGATGTATCCGGCGTATGTCGCCGAGCTCGAAGCCGAGTCCGGTGTATCCATCGACTACCGCCGCTGTGGCGCGGTTGAAATCGCTTTCGACGACACGGAATGCCAGGCCCTGACCAGCCGCGCCGCGCTGCAGCGTCCTCTGGGGATCCCATCCCAGCCAATGGATCGCTCGGACCTGCACCGCATGGTTCCTGCTTTCGATCGCGATGCCGCCGGGGCTTTTTTTTATCCCGGCGATGCCATGGTCGATCCCCGGGACATCACGCGCGCCCTGCGTACCGCATCGAGCGCGGCCAGCGTCGAGATTCGCGAGGGCTGGCGCGCGGCGCGGATCGATTTGTCCGCCGATGCCGTTCGCGTCGAGAACTCCCGTGGCGATGCGCTCCACGCCGCCGCCGCCGTTCTCGCCGCCGGAGCCTGGTCCAGTGAGATCGCCGTCTCCGGCATCACGCTACCCGAACTCCCGCGCGCATTTCCGGTCAAAGGCCATTTGACCGGCTACCAGCTCTCGCCGCGAACCCTAGGTCCCATTCTGCGCCGGGGCCACACATATCTCCTGCAGCGGTCGAGCGGGTTCACCATCGCCGGCACTTCAACCGAACACGTGGGTTTCGATCGTTCCGTAGACGCACAGGTCGTGCGCGACATCACCGCGCGCGCCGGTGAACTGCTGCCCGCCCTCGAAGGGGAGCGGGTGGTTGCCGCGTGGGCCGGCTTTCGACCGGCGGCTGATTCGCCCGGCCCCGTAAGCCAGCGCGCCGCTGATTCCCGCCTGTGGCTCGCCTACGGCCACTACCGCAATGGCATCCTGCTGGCGCCCGTCACCGCCGACAGGATCAGCCGGGAAATTACGGGCACCGCGTAGCGCCTGCCATTATTTCCAATTCGCAAACGGGCTCTGCTTGGCGCGCCGCGTGTCGGCAACCAGGTCCGGCACACGCTTCCGCCGGCGCATCAGTGTCTCCAGCAGCCGCTCGAATTGATCGACGTCTTCGCCAATCCACTCCGGAGGTACCTGTTTGTACGCCTGATCTACGACCTCTTCCGGGAAGTGGATCACCCGCTCGATCCAGGGCTCAAACTGCTCGATCGAAGCCACGCCGTCGTAGACTAGTTTCCGCGCGTAGAGGCCCTGCACCGGCGAGTCCGTGAAGCTCCACTCCGGCCCGTTGAACGCAAACCCCTGGTCGATCATCAGCGCGATAAACCCCATGGCGAGCGCATGATCGTGCGCCGGGCCGGGCAGCCATTCGCGCACTCGCGCCCGGAAGAATACGGCCTGGCGGCCATCGGCGTTCGATACCCACTTGTCAAACACCAGCGCTCCCAGGAAATCCGAGAGGTTGCGCACCTTGTGGAGCAGCGTGTCCGGCACAAAATCGTAAACCGCCACGCGCGCCGGATCGCCGGGGTAACGCGATCCGAACTGCCAGCCCGTCGCCACCGGCTTCTTGCTCGCTCCGAGTTCGATCGAAACACCCGGATTCTCCCTCAAGAATTCGTCCGTCACCTGAATCAGCGCGGTGTCGGCGGTCGAGATTTCCAGGTATTTCAAAAAGATCGAAGCCACCAGTTCATTCACCAGAATCCTGCGGTGCTGCGGATTATTTTGGAACTTGACGATGTAGAACTGGCCGTCGTCGGCTTCCAGCAGGTGGGATTGAGCGCCTCCGCGCATCTTGCGGATCTGGCGGCGCGCCATGAGGGGCATTGGAAATGAAGTAATCTAGAGTTTTATCACACCTTTCAGGAGAGCATCCGATTATGGCGGACGAACCAGCAGTTCCAGTTGTGGAAGGAAAAGGCGCCGATGCGTCAAACTCGCGCGCGCCAGGTCGCAGCAGGGACGAAGTCGCCCTGGAGCTGATGAAATTTGTCGCGGTCACCACCGGCTACGGCAAAGGCACCACCGGTTCGACAGGCTTCTCCGGCAAGCCTAACAAATCCTCTGAAGAATACGCCGACGCTTTGCTGCAACTCTTCGAGCGCTGTCGCACCGTGGTGGGCAAGGAACCGGAGAAATAAGAACCAGGTTCGTTGCCGGTAAGCGACTCCGGCGGGGAATCCTCCAGTCACCAAACGCAACGCGCCGGGTAAGCCTGCCTCATGCGGCAGGACGCCCGGCGCGGACAGCGTTCGATAGCTTGGTTGAGCTGTTACTTCTTCTTCTTCCCGCCGCCCTTGCTGGCCTTCTTGCCTTTCTTCGCGCTCTTCTTCGCAGCGCCTTTCTTGGCGGCCTTCTTCGCTGGCGCTTTTTTAGCGGCCTTCTTTGCTGGCGCTTTTTTGGCGGCCGCTTTAGCCTTGCCCTTCACCGCCGCCTTCTTGGGCGCGGCCTTTTTGGGTGCAGCCTTCTTGGGCGGGGCCGTGGCCTTGGGTTTTGCCACAGCCTTCTTTTTGGCTGCCGGCGCGGGCGCTGCTGGCGCAGCCGCGGGCGGTGGCGGTGCCGCGGCTCCTGCTGCCGGCGTCAGCGTTGCATGATGCTCTTCCTCTATTTCTTCTTCTTCTTCCGTGTCACTGTACTCGTCCAGCTTCGAACCGGCCTCTGGGTTCTCGTCGTCGTAGTCGCGAAAGTCTTCCATCTCGTCCTCGTCCCTCGGGGCTAGCTGATAATGATTAAACATTCCGAATGCCTCCTGTTCCCGTCACGATCAACAGACATAGCATACCTCGTTTTGGTTCGCAGGCAACAGGGGAAAGAGAGAAAATTGGCGGATTTGGGCGGTCCGAAAGGCTCGGAGATTCCAGCCTTCATAGGCCGGCTGGGAATGACGGAATGCCGCTCGCCTATCGGCTGGCGCGCGCTACTTGGCCCGTAGCTGCGGGGAATCCGGCTGCACGATGGACCCGGGTTTTGGAGGCGACGGTCCGCCGGTGGTGCGCGCTGGTTGCGTGGTTCTTGGACCCTGCCGCCCGGTGGCCCTTGGTGCTGTTGGTATGGGCCGTTCGCACCGGTTCGGCTTCGTGATACGCCGCCGGGATCAGCAACTGGTCTCCCACCGCCGGCGACGCCGAGAGCATGTGATTGGCTGCCACGATGGTACCCGGAGCAGTCCGGTAACGCTTGCCGATGGTCGCGAGCGTTTCTCCGTCCTCCACTTGATGCACGCGCCACGACGCCCTGCGCTCCTCAGGCACCATTTGGAGAGCGGCCATCAGATAGCTGCCCCTCCCCTTTGGCACATGCAGCGAGTAACCTGCTGGCGCCAAGCCCCTTAGCAAGGACGGATTCAGCGATTGAATCTCCGGAACCGGGGTGTTCGTAATATCTGAGATCAGGGCCAGATGAGTCGGCGAAGTCATTGCAACGTTGTCGTATTCCAGTGGGGGGTCGGCAACAATCCCGTCGAGGCCATACTCGGCGGCATTCTTGCTCATGATCGTCATGGCCAGGATGATCGGAACGTAGTTGGTGGTTTCGAGTGGCAGAACGCGCCGATTGCGCATTTCAAAGAAGTCCGCGTACCCGGTGCGTTCGACGGCCCGTTCAATTACGCCCGGCCCGCAATCATAGGCCGCGATGGCTAAATGCCAGTCTCCGAACTTCTGGTACAGGTCCCGCAAATGCCGCGCTGCCGCCCGGGTGGCCTTTTCCGGGTCTAGCCGGTCATCGGTATACCGGGTCTGATTCAGGCCGTATTCCCGTCCGCGCCAGACGACGAATTGCCACATACCGCCCGCGGCCTTCCGCGACATCGCACGTGGCAGGAATCCCGACTCGGCCTGCGCCAGGTGGATCAGTTCCTGGGGAACGCCTTCTTCATCCAGAATCCGCTGAACCAGCGGACGGTACCGCCCTTCTCGCCGCAACCCGGCAATCAGAGTGTTACGCCCGCGGCCCGAAAAGTAGTGGATGTAGCCCAAAACAGCATCGTTCACCGTGAGTGGAAGTTGGGATACCGTGGCTTGGACCTGCTCCCGGACCTTGGCCTTGAGTTTCGGGTCCACCGGGAACGTCATGGGCAGAATGTCCTCCAGAGGTGCCTTCTCGAACTGAGGTTCCTGGAGGGTCGCCGCGCTGCCCAGGCCCGACAGGTCATATCCGTGAACGGCCTCGACCATCTTTTCCAGCTTGGCGTCGTAGGCCTGCCGGTCTGACGGGTTCTCGGACGCTTCCAGCATGAGGTCTACGGCCTGATCGAATTCGCGGCGCGCCCGCTCACCATCTTTGATCTGGTAATACTTCTTGCCTTGCTGAAGATGTAGTTGGGCCTTTTCGATCAACAGGTCGGAACGGGTGGCGTTGGCGGGCAACTGGGGGGTGCGGGAAACCACATTCGGAACTTCACTCAAATAGATGCTCGACGCGACCGCCGGTGGCTCGGACGAAGCCAAATCGAACGCCGGACGTGGTGCCGGCGGCAGAAAAGCGCTCCGAAACCGCTGTTGCTGTTGGTTTACGCCACAGCCGCAGATCAAGCTGAGCGGAATCCAAACCAGCAATAGCGAAGTTGTTGTGCGACAACCCAAGAATAAACCTCGGTCAAAAAATTGAACCGCAACAGCTACCGCTTACTTCGGTCGGGGCGACGACCCCGTGCGCGTGCGAACTCTGGACTGTATAACTATCGGCTCTAGGGTGTCAACCAGTTTATGCATGGTCAGACGGCCAATAATGTAACCGATTATACCCCAGAATCCGGGCTCGGTCGACCCTAAATCTACCCTAGGTGTCACCGAATCGTAACCCAACAGATAGCCCGTATCTTATTCTTCCTCCTCCTCTTCGCCCGTTTTGGCCGCTTTGGCGGCCGCAATAATTTTTTCGGCCTGGGGTGCCGGCACGAAATCGTAGTGGTCGAACTCCATGGTGAATGATGCCCGCCCCTGAGTCATAGAAGTCAAGTCGTTTGAATAATTTAGCATCTCAGCCATGGGTACTTTGGCGCGAATGATCTGGATCGGTCCCTTGGTATCCATCCCGGCGATGCGGCCCCGCCGGCCGTTCAGGTCGCCCATCAGATCGCCCGCATATTCAACAGGGGCTTGGATTTCCACGTTCATAATGGGCTCCAGCAGTGCCGGTTTAGCCTCCTGCATGGCGTTTTTAAAGGCTTTACGGGCCGCCAGCTTGAAGGACAGCTCCGAAGAATCGACGTCGTGGTAGGAACCGTCGTAGAGTATCACCCGGAAATCGACCATGGGGTACCCCGCCAGGAACCCGTTCTGCGCTACCTCTATAATTCCCTTCTCCACCGCCGGAATGTAGTTTTTGGGGATCGATCCGCCGAAAATCTCGTTAACGAACTCAAACTGAGCGCCGCGCGGCAGAGGCTCCATGCGGATCCAGCAGTCGCCGAACTGGCCGTGGCCGCCGGTCTGCTTCTTGTGACGCCCCTGCACGTCGGCTTTGCCGCGGATGGTCTCGCGATAGGGGATCTTGGGAGCCTTCAGGGCGACGTCAACGCCGTAGCGTTTCTTCAACCGGCTGACGATGACCTCGACATGCTGCTGGCCGCATCCGCCCAGGAGGAATTCCTTGGTTTGCGGGTCGCGATAAAAGCGCAGCGACTGGTCCTCTTCCAGAATCCGGTGGATTCCGTTGCCCATCCGGTCCTCATCCTGGCGGGACTTGGCCTCAATGGCGAAGGCGATGGAAGGTTCGGGCAATTTCACCGCCGGGTACTCAATCGGCGAATTCTTGTCCGCCAGCGTATCCCCCGTGAGGGTGTCTTTCAGCTTGGGCACGGCGCCGATATCGCCCGCGTGCAGGTCGGTGACCGGTGTCAACGTCTTGCCGAGGGCGCAGGAAATGTGCGACAGGCGCTCGGTCGAGCCGCGTTGCACGCTGTACAGGTTGGCGTCGTTCTTCACCACGCCGGATTGGACCTTAAAAAACGTGATGCGCCCGGCGAAGGGATCCGCCGTGGTCTTGAAAACGAACGCTGAAACCGGCTCCGAATCGGCGATCTTGCGCGCCACCTCCTGGCCATTTAGCTTGCCGGTGACGGTCTTACGATCCGTGGGCGCGGGCAGGTTCTCGACGATCAGATTCAGGATCTGGTCGGACCCGATATTGTGCAAACCCGAGGCGCACAGCACCGGAAACAGGCGCATCTCGCGCACCGCGGCGTTCAGGCCGTCCACGATGTGCTCGATGGGCAGCGTGCCCTTTTCGAAGAACTCCTCCATCAGATCGTCCTTGCCCTCGGCCACCATCTCGACCAGCGCCTCATGCGCTTTCTGGGCGGCCTCGGCCATGTCTGCGGGGATCTCGCCTTCTTTCCCCTTACCATCGCCATCGGCAGAATAGGTGTAAGCCTTCATCCTCACCAGGTCTATAACGCCCTTGAATTCGCGCTCCGCGCCCCACGGGAGCTGGATGGGGATGGCGGTGCGGCCAAAAAATGTCTGGATGCTATCGAGAGTGCGGTCGAAGCTGGAGCGCTCGCGATCGAGCTTATTGATGACCAGCACGCGTGGCAGCTTATAGTCGTTGGCAAACGACCAGACCTTTTCGGTCTGCACTTCCACTCCGGCCACGGCATCCACCAGCACCAGCGCCGCATCCGCGGCAATCAGAGCCGACCGCGTGTCATTGATAAAGATGTTGTATCCCGGCGTGTCCAGGAAGTTGATCTTGGCTTTCTTCCACTCGGCGTATGCCAGGGAGGTGGAGATGCTGATCTTGCGCTGGATCTCCTCCTCGTCGAAATCCGTGATGGTGTTGCCTTCATCGACCCGCGTCAACCGGTTGGTGGCGCCCGCGGTGTAGAGCAGGCCGGCGGTGAGCGAGGTCTTGCCGGAATCGCCGTGGCCCACCACACCGACGTTCCGGATGTCCCTGCCTTCGTAGATTTTCACTGATTGGCTCCCGAATGAGAGTGGTTGAAATCGGATGTTAACACAACTAAGCGCGGACGGCGGTTAGACCGGGGAGGAGCGACGGGAGGCGACACTCTTGCATTTTTCTACGGGCGGCGAAGGGGCAGTGGGATGCAAACTGCAGTTGACTGTTGATTTGATTTCAAACCAGCAACGCTACAAAACCGGTCACTACCAATGCGATGGCCCAGATCAGGTCCAGATTGAACCACGACCGCCGAAGCATTGCCAGGCCGAATTTCTGATAAACGAGCAACGCCGCCGCTGCGGTGACGGTGAAGTATCCCAGCGTGTGGATGAGCGTGGCCCAGACGCCGCCGGCGGCGCCTTGGGATGCGATGTGGCAATGCGCATGAGGCCCCGCCAGCACCACCGGCAGCACCATCAGGCCGGCGCCGTGCGCGGACGCCATTAGAAACGACCAGATAGTGAGTTCGCGAAAGCCTACTTGCATGCCGCCCCAGTGGAAGTGCCGGCTGTGGATCAGCTTGTACACGCCCAGCCCCACCAGCGCCACGGCCACGCCGATGCGGATGTACATCAGCGGCAGAGCCACCTGCGCCAATCCAACGATGAGAA
The DNA here is from genome assembly GCA_020073305.1 of Terriglobia bacterium. Classification (GTDB taxonomy): domain Bacteria; phylum Acidobacteriota; class Terriglobia; order Bryobacterales; family Bryobacteraceae; genus QHXW01. The sequence goes on along the minus strand of JAIQFK010000011.1, from coordinate 67,710 downwards.
CCACCACGCCGATGGATAATGCGTGGCCCAGGGCGATGGGGGGCAGCGACCACGCGACAGCTCGCATGCGATGCTCTTGCATGCCGCGAGCCACCGCGAACAACCACCCCATTCCGGGATTGATGCCGTGATAGGCGCCCAACAAAAACAGCATGGGCCAGACTGCTAATTGTTCGCTCATGAGTAGCAGTAGGAGTCTGAGGAAGCGTCGCCGCCTTCCAGACGAACCTGGTGACCGCGCAGTTCACCGAAATCCACGAAGAACTTGGGATCGATCTCCATGCCGCCTTCCGGCTTGGCGTCGAGCTTCACCATCCAGCTCCGGATGCCTTCCGGATAAAACTGAGCGTCCCACGGAGAATATAGAGAGTTGGTGAAGTAGATGCGCTTGCCGTCGCGGCTGAGCTCGACCATTTGTGGGGCGCCGTTCAACGGAGTCTTGGGCTGCTTGGGATGAGCAGCCTTGCGGACGATGCCACCGAGGTGCACCGATCCGGTTTTTCGCGGGTGGAAAGGATCGGTGACATCGTATTGCAGGAACTCGCCGGTGCCCCAGCAGGAAACATACAGGAAGCGGTCGTCGAGAGAGAGATTGATGTCTGTGACGAATGGCGGAACGGCCTTGAAGCCTTGCAGGAGCGGCGGCAGGGTCGCCGGATCGGCAGGCTCGGCGGGAATTTCGATCACTTTCTTGATTCCCCATTTGCCGTTGTCGCGATGCCAGAGCCAGACCGAAGCGGAAAGATCTTTCAGCGACACCACCACCCCCAGAAAGCCGTAAGCGCGGGTGGGGTCGTGGGCCGGCCGCAGTTCCAACGCCATCTGATATTCGGAACCTAAATCGAGTTCCTGCTGATGACGCCTCTTGATCAGGTCAAAGACGTGCAGCTTGTGGCCGTAGCCGCCACTCAGCAGAATTTCCGGATTCACTCCCCTGTTCACCATGCTGGGCGTTCCCCATTCGCTGGTGATCACGGTGTCGAATCCCAAGTGCCACCAGAAGTCATAAGCAAGGTTCTGAGGGCCACGGTCCAGCTCCCACTTCCCGAGGACATCGAAGCTCTCGTGATCCATCACGAAAATTCCGCCGGGACCGCCGCCGTCAGGAGCTCCCAGCGCGCTGACAAAGATTCCGTCGGGGCCGCAATGAATCGTGTGCGGGGATGCGTATCCCGTGCGCGCGGCCAACGTCTCCGGCTCAATCACCTTCACGATTTGCGGTTTGCGCGGATCGGGCATCGTGTCGATGATGTGTATGCGCGACGAATTGATACCCGGCACCACCAGGTAGCGGCGTTCCACATGGGGATGCGGAGCGTGCGGGCACAGGCAGGCGCTGCATGCGTTCCAGCCGAAATGATGCAGCTCGTCGCCGGCATTCGGCATGTCCACCTGGCCGACGATATGGCCGTAACCCGAGGATGCGGGATCGACGTCCACGACGCCTAATGCATCGTGACGGCCGTTATTCTTTCCGTTGAGCATGGCGACGAACGCCAGCTTTTCCGCCGGCGCTTGCATGGCCATCTTGGGTGAAGGGTAAAACGTGGGATCGGGTCGCCAAATCGACATTTTGAAATCTCCTTTACTTAGACGGAAACCGCGACTTGCATGAAGGTGGCCGGTATGAAGGTGCCGCCACCCTTGCTCTTGTTCTGCGCATTCGCCAGTTCTACGAGTTGGTTGTGGAGTTCGTCCGCTTTGCCGTTTTTTTGAGCCGCTTCGACGGCGTTCATGGTCGGGCCATAGAATCTTTCAAATAATTCGATGAACTGCTCCGGGCTCTTGTCGGACGACGTGAAGTAGTACGTGCTCCTGGTCATGGAGATCTTCTCCGTGGGCACACCGGCCTGTCCGAATCGCTCCAGGATGTGACTCTCCACACCCCAGGTCATGGGACTGACGAAGCCTTCCGGAGGCGGAGGCGTAAACGTGGAGCTGATCTTCAACAGCTGCGATACGAACGTCGGATCGTTGGGAATCCAGTTGCCCATCATGATGCGGCCGCCTGGCTTCGTGGTCCGGACCATCTCCCTGGCGACATCGAAGGGCCTGGGCGCAAACATGGCGCCGAACACCGAAAGGACGAGATCAAACGAATCGTCGTCGACGCCTTCCAGATTGCACGCGTCGCCTTCCTGGAACTTCAGCCGGCTGAGACATGTTGCCGCAGCGCGTCGGTTCCCGGCTTCCACGAGGTTGCTCGCAATATCGATTCCGACCACGTCTGCTCCCAAACGGGCCAGCGGAAGTGCCGTGGTGCCGTCTCCGCAGCCCAGGTCCAAGGCCCGTAGCGGCGGCGTTATTCCCAGGGACTCCACGACGACTTCCCCGGATTGACGCATAAAGGCGGCGATTTCGGTGAAATCCCCTTTTTCCCACAACGCTTTGTTTGGATTCGCGGTGACTTCCTTAGGCGAGGCGGGGTTAGTTTCGATCCGATCAACGATCTGTGCGGGCTTCATGGGCTGTCTCCTAATTGGTGATGATGCTCGGCTTCAGGACTATAATTGTGCGATGCGCCTGCTGATCCAACCATGCCCGGGCGTCGCCATGACTTGCTCGGTCGGCCAGCGGATGCAGATTCCTTTGCGCGGGGACCAGGAAAGTTTGCAGCAAGTACGGAGGACGGAATGGACGCATTCTCCGAAATCCTGAGCGGGGTCAAAATGCACGGCGCGGTGTTCTTCACCGCTGAATTCTCGGCTCCCTGGGGCTTGTCGATGCCCGCGGCGAATGTGATGGCGGCCAGGCTGGCTCCGGGGGCAGCACACCTTGTGACCTACCATTTGGTCGTCGAAGGCGGGGCCGTCATCGAGCTGGCAGATGGACCGTCCATCGAACTCAAGGCCGGAGATATCGTCATCTTTCCGCATGGGGATCCTCACCACATGAGCAGCGGTAAAGGGGCGAAACCCCCATTCCCCAACTACGGAATTTCCGTTAAGGTCAAGTCGCGCGACTTGAGTCCTCTGCGTGCCGGCGGCGGCGGTGAGACTTCGCGGTTCGTGTGCGGGTACATGACCTGCGACCCCTACCTCAGCCGGCCGATCCTGAGCGGACTACCATCTGTTTTTAAGGTCAACGTCCGAGCCGATCGCGCCGGGCACTGGCTCGAGAGTTCCATCATGCACCTGGTGGACGAAGCAGCTTCCGGACGGGTTGGTAGCGAAGCCATGCTGGCCAAACTCTCGGAAGCCTTGTTCGTTGACACCTTGCGGCGCTACGTAGTGGGCTTACCCGAACAACAAATGGGCTGGCTCACGGGAGCGCGCGATCCCATCGTGGGGAAAAGCCTCGGATTGCTTCATAGCCGCGTGGCCCATCCATGGACCATCGCGGATCTCGCGGACCAGGTGGGCATTTCGCGCTCGGCGCTAGTGGAGCGGTTTACCCGATATCTCTCCGAGCCACCGATGACGTATTTGACGCGCTGGAGGCTGCAATTGGCCGCGCGATCGCTCGAAGGGACATCGCGGGGCGTCGCCGACATCGCCGCCGACGTCGGATACGAATCTGAGGCAGCCTTCAATCGGGCATTCAAGCGTGAGTTTGGGCAGCCTCCCGGCCGATACCGCGGCGATCATCGGAGTTCGCCCACCAAGAAGGCCAGCGAACCCCTTGAACCAACGGCAACGCTTGATCGCCACGCGTAACTCCCGAGTGACGGGGCATCAGGAAAGTATCCTTGGCCGAAAGACGCCCGGTGTTCTCTTGTGCGCTGATTGTGAAGAAACACTGCATTCGTCGCTGAGACGCGCGGCGATCGGCTACCCGTGATGCCTTTCCTTCTTCGAAAGAAACGTTCAGGATCTCGCGCATGACGCGCTCGCCCTGATCGGTCTGGAAGGGGAACAACACCAGCCGATCCATCTCGCCCGGCCGCGAGTCGATGGATACGACCCGGAATCCTGCGTTCGCCAGCACGCGCGCCTGCTTTTCCCAACTCTCCTTGTTGAACCGGCCCCCGTGCACGAGCACGACGCCGCGGTCGCCATATCCATAGACGTCGGCATAGATAAGCCCGCCGTCCTGAGCAGGGAAGGAAACGTGTTCCTGCGCCGCAGCGAGGCCAGATAGGGCGCCACACGAAAGGACATGGGGGACATGCGCGATCAGATATCGGGATCCCAGATCTCAGCCAGATCGAGCAGGAACCCGGCGACGGGGCCTTCGCCTTTGAGTTTTGGCGGCGCATTGAGCTTTTCGGGGTCGCGGCGGGGGCGGTAGATGTACGCCGTGCGGCGGTCGGCGTCGAGAAGCCAGCCGAGCCTGACGCCGTTGGCGATCCAGGCATCCGTTTTCTTGCGGACGCGGGGCAGGCGGTCGCTGGGCGAAGTCAATTCAACGACGAAATCGGGTACCAATGGCGGGAATTTGCGCTTTTGCTCGCGTGTCAGCCGGGCCAAACGGGTGCGGTCAACCCATGATGCGTCGGGGCATAAAGCAGACCCGTCGGGCAGCAGGTATTCGGTATTTGAATCGAACGCACGGCCGCGTCCGTCTTGCCGGGACCAATTTCCAAGTTGCCGGGCAAGCTCGCTGTTTCGGGAGCCGGTTTCGACTCCCGTTGGCGGCATGATGATGATGACTCCCTCGGCGGTGAGCTCGATGCGGAGATCGGGGTTGGCAGCGCAGAATTCGTAGAATTCATCGTGGGTCATGCGACCCTGCTGCCGGATGCGGACCGGCCCGCGTTCATCGATCTCGTGCAAAGTGACTTGCATGCCCCCATCTTCCCACGATGTCTGGAGCCCCTCTTAAGCGCGCGTCGGAACAGTGCCGCGTACTGACCAGGCGCGCGCCGGAAGAACAAAAGGCCCTTCGCCCTCAGACTGGGGCAGTCGACGTTTCACCTCGCCGCGCAGTTGCTGTAACTGATCGCGATTCAGGCTTCGCACGTAGGCCCCTGCGGGTCCCTGCCCGAGGAGAAAGGCATCCCAATAATCCGCGAAGGACGTAAATCGCATGGTGATGTCAAGTGGCCGTTCATCGACCTCCTCGAGGCCGCCTTGCTTCCATAGCTGCGACAGGTCGCCGGCGTGACACAGCGGCATGTGGCGCTCGTCCAGTCTCTCCGCGCTGGAGTCCAGACTCGCCGCAGCATCCCAGAACACCCTCAGCATCCGCATCCCGTCACCGTAGTCCCAGGTCGCGGCTGAGATTGTGCCCCCGGGTTTCGTTACGCGCCGCAACTCCCGCAACGCCTTCGCGGGATCAGGGATGAAATTGAACACCAGCAAGGAGAGGCAGGCCTGAAAAGATGCATCCGGGAACGGCAACTTCTGAGCATCGCCAACCTGAAAGCTGATCCGGGCGGGAAGGGGATTTTTACGATTCGCAGAGGCAACGTATTCTTTCGATGGATCGATTCCTACCACATGAGACGCGGGCTTCCGATCTCCAATCGCAAACGCCAGGGAACCGGTACCAGAGCCGACATCAAGCACCCGGCCTGTGTCCGGAACGCCGGTGAAATCCACCAGTAATGGAGCCATGAGACGACTCCAGCGGCCCATGAACCGATCGTAGGCTTCGGCATCCCCGAACATTTCCAATTTCTGGGTCTGGCCGAGAAGGAACTGGAGCGCTGGGATCGAAAGGATGCTCCGGCGAGCCAGCATTTGTCTCTCTTTCCGGCGTTCAGCGATGGTCCGGCTGGACAGTCTCTTATCGTCCCACCGCGCCCGCCATGGGGCTCGATGCGCTGGCGTAGAGGCGCTTTTGCATGCGGCCCGATTCGTGGGCCAAGCGGCCGGATTCGACCGCGAGCTTCATGGCGCGCGCCATCTTCTCGGCGTCTTCTGCCTCGGCAATGGCGGTGTTCATGAGCACGCCATCGGCGCCGAGTTCCATCGCAATGGCAGCGTCGGACGCGGTGCCCACGCCGGCATCCACAATGAGCGGCACGGTGGTGATTATCTCGCGGAGGATGCGCAGGTTGGTGACGTTCTGAATGCCCAGACCGGATCCGATGGGCGCGGCCAGCGGCATGACGGCAGCAGCGCCGGCATCCACCAACTTGCGGGCGTTGACCACGTCATCATTGGTGTAGGGCATCACGACGAAGCCCTCTTTCACCAGGACGCGCGTGGCTTCGAGCAGGCCTTCGTTGTCCGGGAACAAGGTCTTCTGGTCGCCAATGACTTCCAGCTTGATCCAGTTGGAAAGGCCGACTTCGCGCGCCAGACGCGCCGTGCGAATGGCGTCGTCGGAGGTATAGCAGGCGGCGGTATTGGGAAGGATAAAGAACTTCGTGCGATCGATGTAATCGAGCAGCGATTCCTTGGATTTATCCGTAAGGTTCACGCGGCGCACCGCGACGGTCACCATTTCCGCTCCGGAGGCGGCGTGGCATCGCGCCATTTCCTGGAAGCTGCGGTATTTTCCAGTCCCTACGATCAGGCGCGAATGAAACTCGCGGCCGGCAATAGTTAAGTTATCCGACATAACCTTATTCTAGTCCCGGCTCTTCCAGGGCGTGACGGAAGGGGTTGAAGCTGGTGGCGCGGTCGAAGGTATCGACGCCCTCGCTGCGCTTGAGAGAGTTCACAATGGCATAAGTCAGGGGAGTCGCGAGCACTTCGTAAGTCACCTTGAACAGATACCCGGAGAGGATGAGGTTAACGATTAGCGATGGCGCGAGCGAACCACCGAAGGCGAGCGTCATGACCACCGCGGTATCGACGGCCTGCCCGACCACGGTGGAACCGACGGTGCGAGTCCAGAGATATTTGCCGTTTGTCCAGAGCTTCATTTTCGCCAGCACGAAAGAGTTGGCGAATTCGCCGCACCAATAGGCGACCAGGCTCGCAGCGACCAGGCGCGGGACGAATTCGAACACTTTCGCAAAGGCCTCCTGGCCGTGCCAGTCCGGGGCGGGGGGGAGCCAGACTGTAAACAGCCCCATCCCCGCCAGCAGCGCCGACGCGAAGAAGCCGATCCAGATGGCCCGCCGGGATGCGCCGTAGCCGTAGACCTCAGTGAACACGTCGCCGAAGATGTAAGTGATGGGGAACAGCAGTTGGGCTCCACTCACGCGGAACGGCCCGACGGCGGTGATCTTCTGGCCGACCAGGTTCGAAATCAACAGTACGACGACGAAGATATGGACCAGAAGGTCGTAGTAGCGAAACTGGCGGGCCTTCATCCAGCCGCTTTACCTTCCCATTTCACGCTGTGATCGGAGGTAACGGCGAGGGTTTCGGCGGGAGAGTCGATGCGGAAATAGGACCAGGGGCCCGGAATCCAGGGGTAGCGGTCGATGACGGACTCGTTGATCTCGATGCCCAGCCCGGGCTTGCGCGGCACAATCAGGTCGCCGTGCGAGATTTCAAGCGGCTCTTTGAACATCTCCTCGGCGAGCGGAAACGGATACATCCCGGCCCGGACTTCGTTGGAGTAGCACGGATACTCCAGCCATTCGACCACCATCTCCGGCCAGCAGATACCCAGGTGAGCGGCGGCCAAAACTTCAAGCGCCGTGCCCCAGCTATGAAAGGCGAATTTCAGGCCTTCGTGGGTGATCTCTCCGAACAGCCGGCGCGCCATGGCGAAGCCGCCCTGGCAGCAGACATCCATCTGTACGTAATCCACGCACTGGGTCAGGACCAGGTCGAGAAAGCGCAGCTCGTTGGGCTCGTGTTCACCACTCGCAAGCGGCAGCAGATCCTGCTGTTTCAGGCGGCGATAGGCCTCGTGGTCGTCGGGCGGTAGCGGCTCTTCGAGCCAGGCCACGCGATACGCTGCCATTTCCTTAGCCAGACGCTCGACGGTCGCGAAGTCGTAACTGCGGTCGCCCATGCGCCACCAGGTGTGTGCGTCCACGATCAAATCGAAATCCGGACCCACGGCTTTGCGCATGAGGCGCACGGTTTCAAGGTCCTGGTCGGGCCCACGCCCGGGACGCATTTTGTAGGCGCGAAAACCCAGGTCGGCAATGGCGGCGGCCTCCTCGGCATACTTCTCGGGCGACATGTACATGCCTGCGCTGCCATAGAGGCGAATGCGGTCGCGAACCCGGCCCCCCACGGTTTCGGAAAGCGGCACGCCGAGGGCTCTCGCCACCAGATCGTACAAAGCAATCTCGACGGTGCAATACACCTTGGCGAGATCCGGATTCTGGCCCGGCCCATCCAGAAATTGCACGCGCAGGGCATCGGGATCGGACAGGGTGCGGCCGCGTAGGAACGGCGCGATGGTTTCCTGGATGGCGGAATGGGCCCGCTCGCTGCCAGGACCGGGTGCGTAACCGACCAGGCCGTTATCCGTGTCAATCCGGATGAGCATGGCATCGCGTTTCAGAATTGTGCGCTCGCCCCCGTAGAACGGGAGCTTGATGGGCTCGCGGAACGGGTAAGAAAGGAGGAACGAGCGGATGCTGGAGATTTTCATTGCCTGCAGATAGTATGGTTCGCCTGCTGTAACGGTATCAAATGGCGGGCCAGCTTGCGATCTTCACCCGGATCAACTCAGAATAGCAAAAGTGCCCAAGAAGGTTGCAGTGACTTACGAGGACGCAAAGAAGGTCGAACGCTACAATGCAGCGCTGCGCCTGGTGGGTCTTGAGCCCGTGCCCATCAAGGCGGGCGAGCCGGCGTCCCTCGCGGAAGTTGACGGCCTGCTGCTGACCGGCGGCACCGATATCGAACCCAAGCTTTACGGACAAGAGCCCGCACCCGAAACGCAGCCGCCGAATCCGGAGCGAGACCGGATGGAAATGCGGCTGCTCCGCGAGGCCCTCGACCGCGACCTGCCTGTTCTGGCCATCTGCCGCGGCCTGCAGTTGTTCAACGTGCACCATGGGGGCACGCTAATCCAGCACCTCCCGGGCGACCCTCATCGTGCCAAGCAGCCGCCGGCAGATCCCGCGAAGCCGTTACACGAAATCAGCGTGGCGCCGGATACGAAACTTTCGGGAATCCTGGGCGAAGGGCAGCACCCGGTGAATTCGCGGCACCATCAGGCGGTAGATCGGCCTGGGAACGATTTGCGCGTCTCCGCGAAGTCCGCAAAGGACGGCGTCATCGAGGGCCTGGAGCGTCCCGACAAGAAGTTCGCCGTCGCCGTGCAATGGCATCCGGAAGACCAGGTGCGCACGGATGAAACGCAGTTGAAACTATTTCGCGCGTTCGCGACTGCTGTGGACGGGCAAAAAGCCTGAAAAGTCAGCTATTTCGTTGAGGTTTGGCTATTGCAGTTGGGGGCGGCTCTGTTCGTTCCAGACCAAGCCGTCGAAGATGGCGAGCACCTGTTTGCGGTAGGCGTAAACGCGTTGCAGAGATTCGCGGAAAGGCTCTTCGAAGTCTCTTGCTTTCAGCCATTTATCGAGGAGCGAGGGGGGCACGTCAATGTCCTGCCGCAGCGTCTCCACCGAGTGGCCGCGCAGAAATAATCCGTAGAAGAACGCCGCCTCCCTTTGCGGCGCCAGGGGATCGAAATCATCTCTCGCCGTCATAACAATCTCAGCGAAAATGACAGTATAGCGGTGGAGATTGGGTTCCGGCAAGTAGTTTTAGACTTACTATAGATTCGGAAAACCCGCATGCCCACTTTGCTTTCCAGGCCGACGCGCGTCCAGGCCGCCGGCAATAAGCCCAAGCTTATCGATGAGTATATCGGCCGTCTCAACTCGAACAATGAGGCCGTGAGCATTGCGCACATGCGCAGTCCCGGAAGCTGGCAGGAACCGGGGCAAACACCTGAGTTCGATGAATTCACCATCGTGCTGCAGGGCGTGCTGCGAATCGAGTATCGCGGCGGCGCCATGGAGGTGCGCACCGGACAGGCCGTGATCGCGCACAAGGGGGAATGGGTGCGTTACAGCACGCCGGAACCGGAAGGCGCGGAGTACATCGCGGTGTGTCTGCCTGCTTTCTCCATGGAAAGCGTGCATCGGGACGAACCGTAAGTCATCATTATGTGACGGAGGGTCATATGTCGCCCAAATTGGAATCCATGTTCGAGCCGCTCACGCGGAGCGCCAGTGTCAAATCCGTTTACGGCGAGGCGATTTCCGCAAACGGCAAGACCATCATCCCGGTGGCGCGCGTCGCCTACGGGTTCGGCGGCGGACGGGGCCGCAAACATCAAGAGCCGGACTCACCGGAAGGCGAGGGCGGTGGCGGTGGAGTATATGCCGTGCCGATCGGCGTGCTGGAAGTGTCAGATGCTGAAACCCGCTTCATCCCGCTCAGCGATAAGCGAAGACTGGCCGGCGCTGCGCTCATCGGGTTCTGCCTGGGAGCGTGGTGGGCGCGGCGGCGCAAGTGATAATCTACCTATAAGCGGTTTTAATAATCCCGGCCTCTTGCATTTGCGATTCTTTCCGGCTACACTTTGAGTTTGTGATGTTCGAAGGCTCCACATCTCGTTCCGTTCGCTCCGAATCTCTCGTCAGCATTATTATTCTGGTCATCGTATCCGGCCCCGCTTGAGGCCGCTCGGATAGGGTTCCGAGGCCATCAGCGGGGAAAAGAAACCGGCTGATGGCCTTTTTTGTTATATGGGTACTTTTTTGAGGCAAAGATTATGTCGAATTTAATGAGTGGCGCGAAGATGCTTCTGGAATGTCTGGTGCGCGAAGGAGTGGACTGCTTCTTCGGGTATCCGGGCGGCGTGACGCTGCCTTTCTACGACGCCATGTACGACCACCACATCCGCCACATCCTGGTGCGCCACGAAGAGAACGCCTGCTTTGCGGCCGAAGGGTACGCGCGCGCCACGGGGAAAGTGGGGGTCTGCTGCGCGACGTCGGGTCCGGGAGCGACCAACCTGATCACTGGCCTGGTCGATTCCATGATGGATTCGATTCCGATTGTGGCTATCACGGGGCAGGTTTCGACCAAGCTGATCGGCAGCGACGCCTTCCAGGAAGCCGACACGTTCGGCATCACGCGCTCCTGCACCAAGCACAATTTCCTGGTGAAGACGCTGGCGGAGTTGCCGCAGATCGTGCACGAAGCGTTTTACATCGCGGCGAGCGGCCGGCCCGGCCCGGTGCTGGTGGATGTCCCCAAAGATGTTTTCCAGGCGCAAGGGCACTACACGCCGGTGACCAGCATTCATCTCCCTGGTTATAAAGTGTTCACCGAAGGCCACACCGGCCAAGTGAAGCGTGCGGCGCAGATGATCTGGGACGCCGAGCGTCCCTGGGTCTATGCGGGTGGCGGCATCATCGCGGCTGGCGCAACACAGGATTTGCGCGAGTTGGCCGAGATTGTGGATATGCCGGTGGTGTGCACGCTGATGGGACTGGGCGGACTGCCGGCTGAGCACCCGAATTTTGTGAGCATGCCGGGGATGCACGGCAGCTACGCGGCGAACATGGGGATGTCGAACTGCGACGTCATGATCGCACTGGGCGTGCGCTTCGACGACCGCGTGACCGGCCGGATCTCCGCATTCGCGCCGCATGCCAAAGTGATTCACGTGGATATCGATCCGGCGGAGATCGGCAAGAACCGGGTGCCGGATCTGCCGATTGTGGGCGATGTGAAGCGCGTGCTCGAGCGGTTGAACAAGATGCTGGCGGAGGCGACTCCGGAACGGAAAGCCAAGAACGCCGCGGCGCGCAAGGCCTGGTTTGCGCAGGTGCGCGCGTGGAAGCAGGAATTTCCGCTGGCGCCTTCTTACTCCGATACCGAAATCAAGCCGCAACACCTGATGGCCGAAATCGACCGGCTCTCCGGCGGGCAGGCCATTGTGTGCTCGGATGTGGGACAACACCAGATGTGGGCCGCGCAACTGATCCGTTTCAGCGAGCCGCGCCTGTGGATCAACTCGGGCGGACTGGGCTCAATGGGATTCGGACTGCCAAGCTCGATCGGAGCGCAGTTTGCGCGGCCCGACAAGCTGGTGTTCGCGGTGGTGGGCGACGGCGGCTTCCAGATGTCCATTCCCGAACTTGCCACCATTGCCAATTACGGGCTGCCCATCAAGATCGTGGTGATGAACAACGGCTATCTGGGGATGGTGCGGCAGTGGCAGGAACTGTTCTACAACAACCGGCTGAGCGCGGTGGAACTGGAATGCTTCCCCGACGCCGAGAAGCTCGCGGGCGCGTATGGATTCAAAGGGCGGACGATTGAGAAGCCGCACGAACTGGCCGGCGCGCTCGAAGCCGCGGTGCGCGAGCCCGGTCCGTATCTGCTCAATGTGAAAGTCTCGTCCTTTGAAAACGTCTACCCGATGATTCCGGCAGGCGCCGCGGTCAACGAGATGGTGATGGGGCCGCCCGAGCCGGTGGCCATGCCGAAATGAGGAAATTGCCATGCTGCAGGTGATCTCGCTGTTACTCGAGAACAAGCCCGGCGCGCTGATGCGCGTCACCGGGGTGCTGACCGCGCGAGGCTACAACATCGAAACGCTCACGGTCGCGCGCACGCTCGACCCCGAGCTGTCGCGCATGACCATCGTGGTGGACGTCGATCCCATACTGCGCGCGCAGGTGATCAAGCAGATGAACAAGCTGGTCAACGTGCTGCAGGCGGTGGACCTCACCGAATCGCCTGCGGTGTGCCGCGAGCTGGTGCTGATCCGGGTGCGAGCGCCGCTCGAAATGCGGACTGCCATCCTGAAAGAAGCCGAGATCTTCAAAGCGCGCGTAATCGATTCTTCGACCGAAGGATTTGCTCTCGAAGCGACGGATGATCCGGAAAAGGTCGACGAATTCGTTCAGGTAATGCGCAGTTACGGCGATATCGAAGTGATCCGTTCAGGCGCTGTGGCGATGTCGCTGGAGGCGAAGAAATTGCGGCTGCAGCCACCGATAGCGACCCCAACGGGGTCCCGCGATGCCAATGGCGTATCGCATACGGGGCGACGCCCGGGTGAAGCACGGGCCTCCGGCGGGGATGGGGCGACGCGGCAAGAAGACGAAGTTGAAGTTACTGAGGAGAGTTAAATGGCGAAACGATATTACGAAAAAGACGGGAGTCTGGCGAATCTGAAGGGCCACACGGTGGCCATTATCGGCTATGGCAGCCAGGGACACGCGCATGCGCTCAACCTGCGCGATTCGGGCGTGAATGTGGTGGTGGGCTTGTACCAGGGAAGCAAATCATGGGGCAAGGCCGAAGCAGCCGGTCTGAAGGTCATGACCGTGAGTGATGCCGCAAAAGCCGCCGACATCGTCATGATTCTGGTTTCGGACCACCTGCAGGCCGACCTCTATAGCAACGAGATCGCGCCGCACATGACGGCGGGCAAGACACTGATGTTCGCTCACGGCTTTTGCATCCACTTTAAGGAGATCGTGCCGCCGGCCGGCGTTGACGTTTCCATGATTGCCCCCAAGGCTCCGGGCCACCGCGTGCGCGAGCTGTTCACCGAAGGCGTCGGAGTGCCGGCGCTGGTGGCGGTGCATCAGAATCCGTCTGGGAAGGGGCTCGAGCGCGCTCTGGCCTATGCGCTGGCGCTGGGATGTTTGAAAGCCGGGGTCATCGAAACGAATTTCCGCGAAGAGACCGAGAGCGACCTGTTCGGCGAGCAGAGCGTGCTGTGCGGCGGCGTGAGCGAACTGATCCGCGCGGGGTTCGAGACGCTGGTAGAGGCCGGTTACGCGCCCGAGATCGCTTATTTCGAGTGCCTGCACGAGCTGAAGCTGATCGTCGATCTGATCCAGGAAGGCGGTCTGAGCTACATGCGGTATTCGGTTTCGGACACCGCCGAGTACGGCGATTACACGCGCGGGTCGAGAGTGGTGAATGAGCAGACGCGCGCCGAAATGCGCAAGATCCTGGCCGAGGTGCAGTCGGGCGAGTTCGCGCGCCAGTGGATTACGGAGAACAAGACCGGACGCAAGAACTTCCTCGCCATGCGCGAAGCCGCGCGGAATCAGAAGATCGAGCAGGTGGGCCGCGAGCTGCGTGAAATGATGACGTTCCTCAAGAAGAAGAAAGAGGTCGGGGTACCGGAGGACCAGCCGGCGCTGGCCGCCCGCAAATGAAAATCTTCACCTTCGACACCACGCTGCGCGACGGCACACAGGGCGAGTCGATCTCGTTTTCTGTCGATGACAAGCTGGTCATCGCGCAGAAGCTGGACGAGCTGGGAATCGACTACATCGAAGGTGGCTGGCCGGGTTCTAATCCCAAAGACAAAGAGTTTTTCGAGCGCGCCAAAGAACTGAAGCTGCATCATGCCAAGCTGACGGCCTTTGGCGCGACCCGTTTCGCGAAGAATCCGGTCGGCGAGGACCGCAACGTGGCGGCGCTCGTGGCCGCCGGAACCCCGGTGATCTCGATTTTCGGCAAGAGCTGGGAGCTGCACACCAAGCGCGCGCTGGGCATCACGGAAGAAGAAAACCTGACGCTGATCTCAGAGACCGTGAAGTATTTGAAAGACCACGGCAAAGAGGTTGTCTACGACGCCGAGCATTTCTTCGACGGGTATCTGGCGAACGCCGCCTTCGCGCTACGCACGCTCGAAGCCGCGCAGAAAGCCGGGGCGGATGTGCTGGTGCTCTGCGACACCAATGGCGGTACGCTCACCGGACGGCTGGCCGAGATCGTGTCGGAAGTGCGCAAGCGATTCGATGGCGTGCTGGGAATCCATACCCACAACGATTCCGATGTGGCGGTGGCGAACACGCTGGCCGCGGTCGAGCAGGGATGCACCCACGTGCAGGGATGCATGAACGGGTATGGAGAGCGCTGCGGCAATGCCAATTTGTCCTCCATCATCGCCAACCTGGAATTGAAACTCGGGCACACCACGGTCGGACCGGAGAAGCTGACCAGCCTTTCGACTGTGGCGCGCTTCATTGCGGAGCTCGCGAATTTGCCGCTGCGCGGTGACCAGCCGTTCGTGGGCCACAGCGCGTTTGCGCACAAGGGCGGCGTGCACGTGAGCGCGGTGCTGAAGGACAATTCGACCTACGAGCACATCGCGCCGGAGCTCATTGGCAACCGGCAACGCGTGCTGGTGAGTGATCTCTCAGGTCGCAGCAACGTGCTCTATAAACTCAAGCAGCACGGCCTGGCCGACCGGTTGAGCGAGGATTCGCGGCGCGAACTGCTCGAGCGCATCAAAGAAATGGAATATCTCGGCTACGAGCTGGAAGCCGCCGAGGGAACTTTCGAACTGCTGGTGCGCGAGGCGCTGTATCCCGGGCTGCACTTCTTCGACGTCGAGGGCTACGAGGTAACGACGAAATCAGCGGGCACGGTGGGGTCGCGCTCCACGGCCACGGTGAATCTGCGCGCGCAGGATGGCGTGCATTCGGCGACCGCCAGCGGCCACGGACCCGTGCACGCGCTCGATGTCTGCCTGCGCAAGTGCCTGTCCGCGCTTTATCCGCGCATCTCCGAAGTCCGTCTCACCGATTACAAGGTGCGTGTCCTCGAGCCGAAGAAAGGTTCTGCCGCGCGCGTTCGCGTGCTGGTCGAGTGGTCCGATCACCGCAAGAGCTGGTCGACGGTCGGCGTTTCCGACAACGTCATCGAAGCGAGCTGGTCCGCGCTAGTGGACGCGATCCGGCTGGAGTTGATGCGGCTGACGGAGCAGGATGAATCGGTGGAGCGGGCGGTCGAGGATTATTGCTGGGGCGTGTGACTGCTCGAAATGGGGGACGGACACCCGCGTCCACGGTGTGGATGTCGGATAGGTTGGGATTATCGGTGTTAGGGACGCAGGTGTCCGTCCCCCTCGGTAAGCGTGATTTTCCGGTTGGCCGCGATGTGTTCCCACTTTTCGACCGCACCGCTGGGCCATCGCACTTCGATGCGGTCGACCGTTTCCGCCTTGCCCAACCCGAAAAACAGCGCCAGATCGTTTTGTGAGTAAAAGCTCGAGCCGCCCAGGACTTCGTCGATCTGGCGGCGGCCGCCGGCCTCGATTGTGACGCGCGCGCCGATGGCGCTGCGGTTGGACCTCGTCCCGACTAATCGGATAGAGATGAAATTCTGGTGCGGGCCGGTGTTCTTGAGCAGGCTGGGTGTCTGATTCATGTTCACGATGACGATCTCCGGGCGGCCGTCTCCATCGAGATCTCCCACCGCTAAGCCGCGCGCGGGACGCGACTGCTGGAAAGCCGGACCTGCCTGCGCGGTGATATCCGCAAAGCGGCCGTTGCCCAGATTGCGGTAGACCAGGGTGGGCTGGGCGTATTTTTCACCGGTATCGACGCGCTCTACTTCCGGGTAGACGTGACCGTTGGCGACGATCAGGTCCTTCCAGCCGTCCTCGTCCACATCCAGAAACGCAATGCCCCAGCCGAGGAGTTGATGGACTCCTAACCCGCTCTGCTGGGCGATATCGGTGAAGAATTTGCCGTCTTCGTTCTTGTAGAGCGATAAGAGGTCGCCTGAAAAATTGGTTTTCGCGATGTCGAGCAAACCATCGCCATCGAAATCCGCCACCGCCACGCCCATGCCGGCCTGCAGCGCGCCATTGAAATTGTAGGCGACGCCCGCCTCGACGCCGCGCTCCTCGAAAGTGCCGTCATGGCGGTTGTGATAGAGAAGGCTGGGCGTCATATCGCAAGCAACGTAGATGTCCGGCCAGCCGTCGTTAGCCAAATCCGCCGCGACCACACCCAGGCCGTACCGTCCGCCGGGCTTGAGGATACCGGCCTTCTCCGAAACGTCGGTGAAAGTCCCGTCGCCGTTGTTGTGGTAGAGCGCGTTGTGCGCGAGCGGCAAACCCTGCGGACCGCACATGACGGGCGCGCCTTTCCAGAAGCAAGTCGGCTGCTCGCCGGGCCGGGGCGTCTTGCTCACGTCGAGATCGACATAATTCGAGACAAAGAAGTCGAGTTTGCCGTCGCGGTCGTAGTCGACAAAGGTGCAGCCGGTGCCCCAGCGCGTGCCGTCCACGGGAAGGCCCGCGGCTTTCGTAACATCTGCAAACTTTCCATTGCCCAGATTGCGGTAAAGGACGTTGTGGCCGTAGTAGGTGACGAGCAGATCGGGGTGGCCGTCGTTATCGTAATCGCCGATGCAAACCCCTTGCCCCCAGCCTTCGTGGGTCAGGCCGGCCTGCTCGGAAACTTCGGTGAAATGGCCTGTGCCATTGTTCCGGTAAAGCTGGGGATGGGTGGCGCGCGGCTGGCCCTCCAGCGTGGCGCCGTTGGCGATGAAAATATCGTTAAACCCATCGCCATCATAGTCAAAAATAGCGGCGCCATTACCGGTTGTTTCCAGAATGTATTCCTTGTGCGTGCGGCCTCCATAGGTGTTGGGAAGCCTGAGGCCAGAGGATGCGGCGATGTCAGAGAAGCTCAGCTCGAGAGCATAAGGAAGGGCCAGAAAGGAGAGTAGGGCGAACCCGATAGCGAGGCGTGAGAGCACGTATTTCCAACATTCTACGGCATGTTCGAAGTCGAACAGAGCAGTAATGCAAACGTATTAATTTTTCTTTACAGATGGGAGAGGTGGTGATATTATTCTGTGAAATCGTTTACATTGGGGTCCGATCATGAGGAGGCATATGCGTTACCTTGTCGCTACGCTGATGTTTTTCTTGCTCGCGGGCAGTACGGCACTTGCCCAACGAGACCTGGGTACCATCGCCGGTACCGTCAACGACCAGTCGGGAGCGGCCATTCCGAATGTCAAGGTCACCATTACGGAGGTCGCCACCAACCTCAGTTATATGGTGACGACCAACGAGAGCGGTGAATATGTGCGCCCAGCTTTGAAGCCGGGCATCTACACCGTGAGCGCGGAGGCGCAAGGCTTCCGGCGCGTGGCGCAGGAAAACGTAGTGGTCACCGGCGGAGACCGCATCGGCGTTCCTCTGACTCTGCCAGTGGGCGATGTGACGGAATCGGTTGAAGTGACGGCGCAGGCGCCGCTGCTGCAAACCGAGAACACAACGCTCGGCGCCTCCCTGAACAGCCGGAACATGTCGGATCTGCCTTTGGGCGGCCAGCGCACCTTCACGTTCCTGGCCCGTCTTTCTCCCGGCGTGCTGGCAGCCGAGCCGGGCGCGCGGGACGCTGTGGGCGGCGGCTTCTCTGCCAACGGTGTGCGCTCGAACGGGCAGAATAACTTCCTGCTGAACGGTGTCGACAACAACGTCAACGTCATCGACTTCCTGAACCAGACCGCCTTCGTGGTGGGCCCGTCGGTGGAAGCCATTGGCGAGATGCGCGTGCTCACCAACGGCTACAACGCGGAGTACGGGCGCGGCGCCGGCGGAGTCGTCAACGTCAATCTCAAGTCGGGCACCAACCAGATCCATGGCACGCTCTTCGAAATCTTGCAGAACAAGAATCTGGATGCCAATCGCTGGGAAAACAACCTGTCCGACACGCCACCCGGCCCTTTCCGCCAGAATCAGTTCGGCGCGGCGGCGGGCGGTCCGATCATCAAGAATCGGACTTTCATCTTCGGCGATTACCAGGGCACGCGGATCGCCTCCTCCGGCGGGGTCATCCAGAACCTCGGCAATGGCGGGTTTTACACGGTTGCCACGGCGGCCATGAAGAACGGCGATTTTTCATCGTTGCTTCCTGCGGTGCAGCTTTACGATCCGGCCAGCACCACGACGGTCAACGGCCAGACCACGCGCACGCCGTTTGCGGGCAATATCATTCCCGCGAACCGGATGGATCCGGTCGCCAAAGCGATCATGGCATTATACCCGGCCACGAATCAGCCGATCATCGCCGGCGGCTACCCGCGGAACGACCTGTTCGTTTCTACTCCCGGCAATCAGACCACCGACCAGGGGGATGTCCGGGTTGACCACCGGCTGACGGAGAAGGACAGCCTTTTCGGAACGTTGAGCTGGGCCGACACGAACAAGACCAGTGGCCCGCCGCTGCCGGGCGCGCTGGATGGGGCGACCTTCGCCGGGGTTCCCGAAGTGGACCTGAGCCGCAACGCGATGCTCAGTTGGACGCGTGTGTGGAGTCCCGCGATTCTCTCCGAAACCCGCGTTGGCTTCACCCGGCTGGTGACTTCCCGTGTCCAGAACAACTCCAACACGGACCTATTTAAGGCGTTAAACCTCGGCGGTTACGATCCCACGGGACCGCTGAACGGAGGTCTTCCTCAAATCCAGTTCACGACCACCAGCCAGCAGCAGTACGCGGGTCAGACCTATAGCCAGATTGGAGCCAACTCCTGGCTGCCCTCCAAGGAGTACAGCAACGTTTGGGATTTCATCCAGAACGTAGCTATCAATAAGGGGAGCCACGCCATGAAGTTCGGAGCGGAAGTGCGGCAGATCCGTTTCCCCTTCTTCCAGGTGCCTTACCCGCACGGTGAGCTGTACTTCACGCAGAATGAAACGGCAAACGCGTCTACCCTGAACGCCACCAACAGCGGCGACCAGATGGCGTCCTTCCTGCTCGGCACCGTCAACTGGGGCCAGATCTCGACCACCAACTTCATCTCGTCTCAGAAATGGGCGTATGCGTTCTATGGCCAGGACGACTGGAAGCTCACTCCAAAAATCACCGTGAGCCTGGGCCTGCGCTATGAGCTGTTCTCGCCGATCAACGAGGGTTTCGGCCACCAATCGAACTTCGATATCGACAAGCTGACTTTGGTCATTCCGAAAGGACCGAACCAGAGCGCACCATTGCCGCCCAACTTCGCCACCGCCTTCCCGAATGTGAGCGTCTCGCGGGGCCAAACCTCCAGCTACCTGATCCCGTGGGACAAGTTGAACTTTGCCCCGCGCCTTGGCATCGCCTACCAGGTGCGACCAACGACGGTGGTCCGTTTGGGCTACGGAATCTTCTACGGCGGCGAGGAGAACCAAGGTGGCAATCCGAACCGCGGTGAGTCCGTTCCGTTCAACGAATCCCCGCAGTTGTTCCGCACGCCCGACGAGAGCGTCTGGGGCACCAATCCATACTTCACGGGCGGCTTCCAGGCAGGCTTCCCGTCGAACGTCTTCACGCTTCCGGCGCCGATCAGTTTCCGGAGCCTGGCGGTCGACTTCCGCAACACGCTGGTTCACAAGTGGAACATCGCTGTGCAACACGAGTTGCCCGGCCAGATGGCGATCGAGCTGGCGTACGTGGGCAATCACACAGCGCATGCGCTGCTGCAGCCGGATCAAAACGCCTGTCCGAATTTCGCCTCCGCCACTGGAGTCAGTTGCGACAGCCTGCGGCCGATCCCGTACATTTATGGATTGAACGGCACCGCATCGTTCGGTTTCGGCAACTATGCCGGGATGACTGCCTCGCTCACGAAGCGCTACTCGGCGGGGCTGCAGTTCATAGCGGCGTACACCTACGGCCACGCGCTGGCGAATAGCGGCACCACGCTGAGCGGGTCCAACGGACTGGGCACTATCGATCCAACGAACTACGGCACCAGCTACACCAGCGCTTCCTGGGATGTCCGCCACAACTTCACCACTGGCCTTACCTACGACGTGCCGTTCGGCCGGGGCAAGAAGTTCGGCTCGAGCATGAATCGCGCAGCCGACATCCTGGTTGGCGGATGGCAGATGAACGGCGTCATTACGCTTCACACCGGCAACCCGTTCACGCTCCGCGCGAGCGGCTGCCAAGGGCAGTGGAACATCTGCCGCCCCGACCTGGTTTCCGGGAAGAACCCGAACAATGCGCCTTCCGGAGGGCGGACGCCGACGCAGTGGTTTGATACCAGCGCCGTCACCGGTCCGGCCGCTCTCACCGGCGGCAACCTCGGCATGCAGAGCAATAACGCTCCCGGGGCAAAGACTCTCGACTTTTCCCTGTTCAAGGATTTCGCATTGACCGAGCGTTGGAAGGTTCAGTTCCGCGCCGAGAGTTTCAACCTGACCAACACGCCGCAGTTCACGACGCCAGACAATAACCTGTCGGACGGCACGAATTTCGGCAGGATCACGGGCACGCAGCCCGGCTCGGAGCGGCACATTCAGTTTGCGCTGCGGCTGCAGTTCTAGGAAAGGGCTTCGCCCTTGCGAATCCCCTGACGCGGGTTTAGACGCGGGGACACCCGGGTGAGGCACGGGCCTCCGGCGGCGAAGCTGATAGGTCAGAGGGCAGGCAGGAATCCTGGTCCTGCCCTTACAATGAAAGCACCGTGGCAGTATTTCCGATTGGGCGCCGGGAGTTTCTCGCGGCGCTCGCTTCTTTAGGGATCCTTCCTTCCAAGAGCTCAGGCTCGGCCCGATACCCAGTCCAATTCCGAAAAGCAAATCCTTACGACCCCGTTCTTGCGCATATCGAGGCGGGGACGGACGAGTTTCGCTTCGAGAAAGATGCTCAGGAGATCGAAGGGCGGCTGTCGGCGATGCTGCAGGGGCAGGCGCTGCCGCTGGCAAGCGATTTTGCGGGCACTGTGCCGCTGGCGCGCCGGTACAGGCCGGTTGGTGAGGGCGTTGCGGAGGCGGAATTCGGCGCGGAGACCGATTTTCAGAAGTGGATCGCGTCGCTCGGCCGCATCCGGCGGGCCCGCTTTTTCGTTTTGCCGGATAACCTGGTCCGCTACGAGATTGCGAGCGATGGAGGGTATCGCGTAGGTTCGTGGAGGCAGGTGTGGAGGGACGGCCGGCTCCGTGAATCGCAACCGCTCAGTGAGACGCTGGCCGCAGCGAAAGCTCCGTGGTTCGAAGACATCACCGGGGCTTCGTTCCAGGGTGTCAGGTCGTTTCATGAGCAGTTGCTGAAAGGCAACGTCTGGTGGAGGTCGCGGCTCGATTCCGCCGCGGGGATCGACATCTACGGCAACAATGGTGTTGCCGTTGGAGACATCGATAACGACCGCTGGGACGAAATCTACGTCTGCCAGGCTGGGGGATTGCCGAACCGGCTGTACAAGAACCGGGGCGACGGCACGCTCGCCGACATCACCGAAAAAGCCGGGGTGGGCATGCTCGATGACACCACGTGCGCGCTGTTTGCCGATTTCCGCAACAGCGGGCATCAGGACCTGGTGGTCTTGGGGAGCGGGGGCCCGCTGCTGTTCATCAACAAGGGCGACGGGACGTTCACGCATGTGCCCGATGCATTCCACTTCCGCACGGCGCCGCAGGGCTCGTTTACCGGTATGGCCGCAGCGGATTACAACCGCGACGGGCGCGTGGATCTGTATCTCTGCACCTATATCTATTTCCAGAGCGAAGACCAGTATCGTTACGCGGTCCCGTACCACGACGCGCGCAACGGACCGCCCAATTACCTGTTTCGCAACCAGCTTTCGGAATCCGGCGGATATTTTCTGGACGTCACCGAAGAGACGGGAATCAATCACAACAACAATCGCTTCAGCTTTGCGCCGGCCTGGTGCGATTTGGATGGCGACGGCTGGCCGGATCTTTACGTGGCCAACGATTTCGGGAGAAGTAACCTGTACCGGAACCGGCAGGGAAAGTTTCGCGACGAAGCGGCCGAAGCGGGAGTGGGCAACGTCGGCCCAGGGATGAGCGCGGCGTGGTTTGACTATGACGGCGATGGCCGGCCCGATTTGTACGTATCGAACATGTGGACGGAGGCGGGGCAGCGCGTAGTCAACGATCCTGCGTTTCGACCGGGACGAGAACTGAAGGCTGCGTACCATGGCCACACCAAGGGCAATTCGCTCTACCGGAATCTGGGCGACGGCCGCTTCGAGGAAACGGACAGCCTGGAAGGCGTGTCCATGGGACGGTGGGCCTGGTGCGCGGACGGGCTGGACTTCGATAACGACGGGACGCCCGAGATCTTCATCACAACGGGAATGCTGACGAACGCGTCTGAGAAGGACGTGAACAGTTTCTTCTGGCGGCAAGTGGTGGCGAAGTCTCCGGTCACCGAGAGCCCCGCGCCGGATTATGAAGACGGCTGGAATGCGATCAACCAGCTCATCCGCCAGGATTACAGTTGGTGCGGGCACGAGCCCAACGTTTTCTATAAGCGAGTAACGCCCGCGGGCGGCGGCACGGCGAAGTTCTATGACTTCTCGGGCGTCAGCGGCCTGGATTTCGCGGAAGATACCCGCGCGTTTGCAGTAACCGATATCGACGGCGACGGCAACCTGGACATCGTGCTGAAGAGCCGGCTGGCGCCACAGGTGCGGGTCCTACGGAACAACTGTGGCCTCGGCAAGCGCGCGATTGCGCTGCGCCTCAAGGGGACGAAATCCAATCGCGACGGGATCGGCGCGAGGGTCGAGGTCAACGGGCGAGTCCAATATTTGAATGCGGGAAGCGGCTACCTGTCACAGCACTCGAAGCAACTGCATTTCGGTTTGGGGGAAGCCGGTGAGGCGGCGGTCAAGATCACGTGGCCGTCGGGTGAGAAGCAGGAGTTCGCCGGGCTGCGCGCAGGCGTCCGGTACGAGATCGAGGAAGGGTCGGAGAAGGTGGAGGCAACGCCCTTCCGCGAGCGAACGAGCCTTTCGACCGTGCCCGTTCAACCCGTGAATCAACCGGAATTCGCGGCAACGTGGCTGCATGATCCGGTGCCGCTGCCGGAGACCCGTAAGGGTCCGGGATTTCTGCTGCTGACAGCCGGGGGCGGCCCGGCAACACCGGCTTCCCTGCCCTTTGAAGTGGTGGATGTCAGTCGCGCCACGCAGGATCTGGCGGCGCAGTATTCCGTCTTCCGCCGGTACCTGTTTGAACTGCGCACGGATCTGGAACTGCCGCTGCTTCTGCTGATCGACGACCGAAGCCGGGCGCACAAGATCTATGCGAAAATGCCAGCAGACGGCGTACTGGAAGCGGACTTGAAAGCTCTGCGCGCGGGGCGGAGCGCGGAGCTGGCGCTGCCGTTCGCGGGGCGCTACTATTCTCCGCCACATCGCAATTACTTCAAGCTGGGCTCGGCGTTTTACTGGGCGGGATATCCGGACCAGGCCATTCCTTATCTGGAAGAAACCGTGCGGAACGCGCCCGACAACTGGAAGGCGCTGCTCGCGCTGGGACGCATTCATTACGAGGCGGAGCGGTGGCGGCCGGCGCTCGAGAATTTCCAGAAGGTGCTGGCCCTGCGGCCCAATCATTCGGATGCCCTGCTAGGTGCGGGCGAGGTTGCGGCAAAATTGAATGATTTGCCGGCGGCGGAGAAGCTTCTTCGACAGGCGATCGAAGCCGATCCCAAGAGCGCAGACGCAGCCAATCAACTCGGGCTGGTTTGCGCGAAACAGAATCGCAGCGCGGAAGCGAAGCAATGGTTCGAGCGGGCGATCGCCATTCATCGCGACCACACGGGAGCGATCAACAATCTGGCGGTGTTGTACGCGGAACTGGGGCAATCGAACGATGCGATAGCGGCTTTCCGGTACGGGATTGAGGTTGCGCCCGAGGATGACGAGCTTTACCTGAACCTGGGGCGGCTCTACGTGCAGATGGGAGACCGGGAGAAGGCTCGGGACCTGATGCGCCAGCTTTTGGCGAAGAAACCCGGCGACGCGGTGGCGGCGCGGGCGTTGCGGGAGTTGGACTCGCGGTGATGTTGGCGGTGTGGTTGATCATGCTGTTGGCGCAATCGCCTTCGTTCGAAGCGGCGTTGCGTGCGGGGCTGGAGGCGCTCGAGCGCAACGATCTCGCGGTCGCGCGCGTCTCGCTCGAATCGGCGGCGAAGATGCGCCCCGATCAGCCGCAGGTGTGGCTGGGGCTGGCGCAGACGTACTGGAAGCTGCACGAATCGAAGCTGGCCGAATCGGCCGCCGTGAAAGCCGAGCAGCTTGCATCCGGCAATCCCGTGGTTCTGCGAGCGCTAAGCATCTTCTACTCCGAGACCGGCAAATACGAAAAGGCGGCGGAGTGTGCGGCCGGGTATGCGTCGAAGACGCAGGGCGATGCGGGAGCTTATGTGCGCGCCATCCAGCTTTACGTACAGGCCGGGAAACCCAAACCCGCAATCGATCTTGCGCGAGCGGCGCTGGCCGCGGAGAACCGCGCCGATGTGAGGTATTTGCTGGGGAAGGCGTACGAGATGGACGGCCGGCCGGTGGAAGCATTCCGCGAGATGCATGCGGCTATCAAGCTCAATCCCTACGAAGAGTCTTACTATTTCGAACTGGCTCGCGACCTGCTGAAGCACAACAGCGCCCAGGAGGCGATCCAGGTTCTGGAAGACGGCAAAAAGATTTTCGCCCGGAGCGCACAGATGGAGCTGACGCTGGGTGTGGCTTACTACAGCATGCGGCGGTTTCCGGACGCGGTGGAGGCTTTCCTGCGTGTCATCCGCATCGACCCGGGAGTGGAACAGCCTTACGTATTCCTGGGCCGCATGCTGGAGCAGACCGAGGGCAAGTTGCCCGATGTGACCTCCGCGTTTGCCGCGCTCGCGAAAGCGAATCCGGAAAACTACACGGCGAATTTCCTCTACGGAAAGGCTCTGGCATTCGGCGGGAAGCGGGACGAGGCGGAAGCTTTGTTGCGGAAGTCGATTGCGGAGAATGCAGCATTCTGGGAGTCCCCTTTCGAGTTAGGCGGGGTGCTCGAAGCCAAGCGAGATTTCGCCGGGGCGGCGCGCGAGTTCGCCCGCGCTGCGGAACTCAACCCAAAAAATCCTGGCGTGCATTACCGGCTGGCCCGGGTCTACGACCGGCTGGGCAAGGCCGATGAAGCCAAAGCCGAGCACGCGCTGCATGAAAGACTCACGCAAGAGGAGAACGCGTTCATCCGGCGGCAGGCTGGGGGGATGGAGAGGCTGGCGGGGGAGTCGAAATAGGTGCCAGGTGTCAGCACAAATGCGATCACCAAACTCGAAGCGCCGACATCGGATCGATTCGGGTGGCGCGTCGCGCGGGAATGTAGCTGGCGGCGAGCGCCACCAGGAGAAACAGCAGGGCGACACCGATGTATGTTGCCGGATCGGTGTTGCTGACTTGGAAGAGCAGGCTCTCCATCAGGTGCGTCAACGCGAGCGCACCGGCGATTCCGATCGCGATGCCGGCCAGTGTCAATCCGAGGCATTGGCCCATCACCAGGCGGAGGATGTCGGCCTGCTGCGCGCCTAACGCGCGCCGAATGCCCACCTCGTGGGTTCGTTGCGCGACCGAGTACGAAATAACGCCGTAGATTCCAACCAGAGCCAGTAGCAGCGCGATGCCGGCAAACGAAGCGAGCAGCATCACGGTCAATTTGCGTGGACCCACTTCCTCTTCCATTAGGTCCTCCATGGTTTTGACGGCTGAGATGGGCTGATCGCGATCTATGGCGAGCGCCTGAGCGCGAACGGTGCTGACAAGCCGAAGGGGATAACTTTCGGTCCGAACTGCCAGCATGGCCGAGGGCGGAGGACTCTGGGCGAATGGAGTGTACACACTCCGTGGCCACCCGCTGTCTTCCAGGCTTTGACGCGCGTTGGCTACGACGCCCACGATCTCCACGGGTTGAGGATTGGCGCCGATCAAAAGGCTATGACCGATGGGGTCCTGTCCACTCGGATAGGCCGGCCAGAGCTGGCGGGCCAACCTTTCATCGATGATGGTCACGCGCTTCGCGTTTACGGTGTCTCTCTCGGTAAAGTCCCTTCCCCGTCTTAAGGGAATCTCGAGCGTGCGGAAATATCCCGGCGAGACGGTCAACGCTGTCGCAATAGGACGTTCGTTCAATTTCAATGGTGGTTGCGCGGCATCCTGTACCGGGGTGCCTGCAAAGCCAGTCAGGGGGAGGGTAACGGCCATCGTTGCGCTGCGGACGCCAGGCGATGATCCTACACGCCGCAAGAGTTCTTCATAGAACGCGTTCTTTTTCTGGTCTGTGTCAAAGCGCGATTCCGGTAGCGAAATCCGCATCGTCAACAGGTTCGCCGGATTGAATCCGGGATTGACGCCGCGAAGACGAACCACGCTCTCCATCAAGAGCGCGCCGCCGATGAGCAGCACGATCGAGAGCGCCACCTGTCCGACGACTAACAGTCCGCGGACGCTAAGAGGTATCAGGAAGCGCTTCGTGACTCCCCGGCCGGCTGTTTCCCCACTCGCTCGTAACACCGCCATAAGATCGGGCCGGGACGCACCAAGCGCCGGGACCAGACCGAAGAGCACGCCCGTGACGATGGACAGGATCGCGCTGAACGCGAGCACCGTGCCATCGAGATGGATCTCCGCCTCACGCGGCAGATCCAGAGCGGCCATCTTGGGAATCCAGCGCAAACTCCAGTTGGCCAGCAGCACGCCCAGTGTTCCACCGGCGAGGGACAAGAGAACACTCTCGCCCACCAGCTGTCCGATAAGGCGAGTGCGCGCAGCTCCAAGCGCGGATCGAACGGCAAATTCCCTGGAACGAGACGTGGCGCGCGCCAGGAGCAGACTGGCCACGTTAGCGCACGCGATGAGCAGCACGAAGCCGACGGCGCCGAACAACATCCAAAGCATGGCGCTGACATCGGCGACCAGGGCCTCCTTCATGGGTGTTACGCCCTCGGGCGATTTCGGCTTGGCATCCAGCATGGCGGGATGGGCAGCGGCATATTGGTGGCGAAGCACCACCATCTCCGCACTGGCCTGTTCCAGGGTCAGCCCCGGCTTCAGACGGCCGAAGATGCTCAAGAACGGGCTAAGTGGGCGGGACTTGGGCGGGATGAGCGGCCAATCCGCCGGCCGTGTGATCCACACGTCCACGCCCGGAAAAGGGAACTGGAAGCGCGGCGGAAGAACTCCGACGATAGTGTACGGCGTCGACGCCAAAGTCACCGTCTTACCGGCAATCTGTGCATCGCCGGCAAACCGGCGCTGCCATAGCTCCGCGCTGATGATGGCAACGGGTGCGGCGCCAGGGGAATCCTCCTCCGGAAGAAATCCGCGGCCCAGCATTGGAGCGGCGCCGAGTATGCGAAGGAAACCAGCCGATACGCGTGCGCCGTTCAACACCTCCGGCTCGGCTCCGCCAGTTAGCGTTAGATCTTCCTGGCCGCTGAAGGCTCCGATCCCGGTGAAGGAGTGCGCACTGGCCTTCATCTCCTCGAACCGAACGGACGTTGCGCCGCCCGTGATCTCAACGAGCCTGTCGGGATCGTGATAACCGAGCGGCTTCAGCAACACCGCGCGGATAACGGTAAACATCGCGGCATTGCCTCCAATGCCTAACGTCAGGACGAGCACTGCCGTCGTCGCGAAAACCGGGTTCCGGCGCATGGTGCGCAGCGCATAGCCGGTGTCCTGCGAGAGGGTCTCTAGAAGCGCGATCCCATTCAACTGATCAGTATCCTCAGCAATGAGATCAAGTCTACTCCAGCGGGATATGATGAAGCTGGAGTCTCTAATGCCGACCACGGAACTTGTCGCACCCTCCGAAATTCGCGCGCCGCGCGGTTCCACGCTCCGCTCGAAGGGCTGGAAGCAGGAAGCTGCGCTGCGCATGCTCATGAACAATCTGGATCCGGAAGTTGCGGAGCGGCCGCAGGACCTGGTGGTTTACGGAGGCTCGGGGAAAGCCGCGCGCGACTGGGCGGCGTATCACGCTATCGTGCGCGAACTCGAAGCTCTGGGCAACGATGAGACGTTGCTGGTGCAATCGGGCAAACCGGTGGGTGTGTTTCGCACGCACGAGGAAGCGCCACGTGTGCTGATCGCCAACTCGAACCTGGTGGGGCACTGGTCGAACTGGGACGAGTTCCGCAGGCTGGAACAGCTCGGGCTCATCATGTATGGGCAGATGACGGCGGGAAGCTGGATTTACATTGGCTCGCAAGGCATCCTGCAAGGCACCTATGAAACTTTCGCGTCGGCGGGGCGGAAGCATTTCGCGGGATCGCTGGCGGGAAGGCTGGTGGTGACCGGCGGAATGGGCGGCATGGGTGGTGCGCAGCCGCTGGCCGCGACCATGAACGGCGCGGCATTTCTGTGCGTGGAAGTGGACGCGAAGCGGATCGAGCGTCGCATCGAAAACGGCTACTGCGACCGGATGACCGGCGACCTGGATGAAGCCCTGGGCATCCTGCGCGAAGCCATGGCCCGGAAGCAGGCCATTTCAGTGGGCCTGGTAGGCAACTGCGCCGAGGTTCTCCCCGAGCTGGTGCGCCGCGAGATCATTCCCGATCTTGTGACCGATCAGACCAGCGCGCACGATCCGCTGAATGGTTACATTCCGGCTGGTTATTCAGTGGAAGAGGCCGCGAGGCTTCGTGCGGCAGATCCGAAGCAGTATATCGACCGGGCGCTCGACTCGATGGCCACGCATGTACGCGCCATGCTGGAATTGCAGAGGCGCGGGGCGATAGCGTTTGACTACGGAAACAATATCCGGCGCATGGCTGCGGATCGCGGCGTGAGCGACGCCTTCCGGATTCCGGGTTTTGTGCCCGAGTATATCCGGCCGCTGTTCGCCGAAGGCCGGGGGCCGTTTCGCTGGGTGGCGCTTTCGGGCGATCCGGCAGACATCGCCGCTACCGACGAACTGGTGTGCCGGTTGTTTTCGGACAATCCAAGTCTGACGCGCTGGATTGCGCTGGCTCGCGAACACGTGCGCTTCCAGGGCCTGCCCGCCCGCATCTGCTGGCTGGGCTATGGAGAGCGGGCGCGCTTCGCGCTCGAAATGAATCGCATGGTGGCGGATGGCCGGCTGAAAGCTCCCATCGTCATCGGGCGCGATCATCTGGATTGCGGCTCGGTGGCGTCGCCTTACCGGGAAACCGAAGGTATGCCGGATGGCAGCGACGCAATTGCCGATTGGCCGATCCTCAACGCGCTGTTGAATACGGCCGCGGGCGCGAGCTGGGTTTCCGTGCATAACGGCGGCGGCGTAGGCATCGGCTACTCACTGCACGCCGGACAGGTGACGGTGGCGGACGGCACAGCGAGCGGCGCGCGCTGCCTGGAACGGGTGCTCACCTGCGACCCGGGAATCGGCGTGCTGCGCCATGCGGACGCGGGCTATGAGCCGGCTACTCGATTTGCCGAGAGCGCCGGGCTACGGGTACCGATCCAAGAATCTCCCCGCACATGAGCGAATCTTTGTGGATCCGGCACGCCGGCCAGTTGCTGACCTTGCGCGGCGACGACGGCGCGCGGCGCGGCGCGGCTCTTAGCGACCTTGGCCTCATTCAGAATGGCGCCGTCTTAATGCGCGACGGGCTGATTGAAGCAGCGGGCCCTGCGGATGAAGTCGAGCGGCTGGCCCGCGACGCGGACAACGTCACAGAGGTGGACGCCGACGGCCGCGTGGTGATGCCGGGCTTTGTAGACAGCCACACGCACCTGATATTCAGCCGGCCCAGGCTGCTCGACTACGAAATGCGCATCCGCGGCGCGGACTACCACCAGATCGCCGAGGCGGGCGCCGGCATTCTCTCCAGCGTCAACGCGGTGCGCAGCGCGGCGCCGGAAGACCTGGAAGCTCAGGCGCGGCGCGCCGTTCACCAATGCGCGCAGCACGGCACCACCACCGTCGAAGCGAAATCGGGTTACGGTCTCGACGAGAAGGGCGAGATGAAGACCCTGGTGGTGCTGGCGGCGATTGACGGCCGACCCCTCGACATCGTCTCCACGTACCTGGGCGCGCACGTCATTCCTCCCGAACATCAGAAGGACCCGGACGCTTATATCGATTGGATGAGCCAGAAGATGATGCCACGCATCAAGCGGCAGAAGCTCGCGCGGTTCGCCGATGCCTACTGCGATCGCGGCGCATTTACCATCGAGCAGGCCAGGCGCTACCTCTCGGCGGCGCGGGCACGGGGCTTTGATCTGAAGATTCACGCCGAGCAATTTTCACATACCGGAGCGGCCCGGCTCGCTGTCGAACTGGAGGCCACCAGCGCGGACCATCTGGAACAAGCCGACACCGACGATGCAGCGATCCTCGGGCGCTCTTCTACGATGGCGACGTTACTGCCGGGTTCGGTTTTTCATTTGGGCCTGGATCGTTATGCTCCGGCCCGCACACTGATCGCGAATGGCGCCGCGGTGGCGCTGGCTACGGACTTCAACCCCGGGACGAGCCCGACTTGCAGCATGCCCATGGTGCTGTCGCTGGCGTGCACGTTCATGCGCATGTCGCCGGCAGAGGCGATCTCGGCAGCCACCATCAACGGCGCACACGCTGTGCGGCGCGCGGAGCGAGTGGGCTCGCTCGAGCCGGGAAAGCTGGCCGATGTGATCCTGGTGAACGCCACGGATTATCGCGAGATCCCCTACCATTTCGGCGTCAACCTGGTCGCAATGACGATTAAGCGCGGCGCGGTGATTTACCGGCAGGGCCAGGTTTCGGGCGGTACAGCGAAGGAGAATGCGGCAGATGCCCGATGATCCCAACTGGCCGAGAGCCAGCGCGTGGCTGGGTGGAGAGCACGCTTCCCAACCGGCGTGCCGCCTGGCCGTTCTGGGTGCGCCTCTTCATCTCGGCTCCATCAGCCCGGGACAAGCCGACCTGGCGCCGGCCGCGGTGCGGTCGGTACTCCGGCGGCTGAGCACCTATGACCTCGAGTTCGATCGCGACCTCGGCCAGGTTGCCGCCGCCGATCTCGGCGATCTGGCTCTGGCGGACACGCGGCCCGCTGACGCGCTCGAACCCATCGCCAGCGCCGTGCGGAACGCGCTTTCCGGGGCGGATGCGCTGGTGTTGCTGGGCGGGGACAACAGCATCACACGGCCGGGTTGCCATGGAATATCGGCGGGACTCGAACGCGTGGGATTGCTGACGCTCGATGCGCACCTCGACCTTCGGGACTTGAAGCCGGAACTCACCAATGGGAATCCAGTCCGCGCGCTGCTGGCGGATGGCCTGCCCGGGGAGCAGATCGTGCAGGTGGGCATCCAGCCCTTCGCCAACTCGCGCGCGTATTTCCAGGTGGCCCGCGAGGCCGGGATCAGAGTGATCCCGGCAGCGGAGGTGCGGGTCTTGGGGATTGAGAGAGCGGTGGAAGCAGCTCTCGATTCTCTGGACCAGCAGGTGGACGCGATTTATGTCGATCTCGACCTGGATGTGCTGGACCGGGCATTTGCACCCGCGACACCGGGCTCGCGTCCCGGAGGGCTCACTCCAGCGGAGGTGCGTAGCGCAGCCAGACTGTGCGGCGCGCATCCGAAAGTGCGGGTGATGGATCTGGTGGAGATGGATCCGACTAAAGATGTCTCAGAGGCGACGGCGTTCGCGGCGGGTATCTGCCTGCTTTCGTTCGCGTCCGGCTTGCTGGGGAGGTTTACGCGGTAGCCGGCCACGCGCAGGGGAGGGTGCGAAAAAATCTGGCCGGGCATGACCGGCCACTACTTGCCGTGGATGATGTCGTCCACTGAGGGCAGCTTCGAAGCATCCCAGCCCCCGCCCAGGGCCTGGATCAAAGCCACGCTGGCCACCATGCGGCGGGTGAGAAGGTCCACGGCGGTTCTTTCGTCCTGGAGTGCGATGGCCTGTGACGTGATCACCTGCAGGTAGCTAACGGTACCGGCTTTGTACTGATACGTCGAGATCTTTAAGGCCTCCTCGGCGGCCTGGACCGCGGCGTCCTCGGCATGCGCTTCCTCGGCGAGAACTCGCAAGGCCGACAGGCTGTCCTCCACTTGCTGGAAACCGGTCAGCACCGTCTGCCGGTAGTTGGCTACGGTAACGTCGAACGCGGCCTGCGCCTCGGCTGACTGGGCGCGGCGCTTCCCTGCATCAAACAAAGTTTCCGCCATCTGAGGGCCCACCGACCAGAAGCGGCTGGGCCAGGTGAACCAGTTGACGAAGCTGGAGCTTTCGAGCCCCGCGGATGCGTTAAGCACCAACGTTGGAAAATACGCGGCTCGGGCAAGTCCGATCTGTTCGTTCACCGCAGCCATCTGGCGCTCCGCGGTCGCGATGTCAGGACGCCGTTCCAGCAGAGCGGACGGAACGCCCGGAGGGGTCAGCGGGGGTTCTGATTTGAGCGAGGCGCGCGGAATCGTGAGTTCGGAGGGCGGTTTTCCCATCAGGATGGCGATGGCGTGCTCAAATTGGGCGCGCGCCACTCCAAGGTCGATCAACTGAGCCCTCGCGGTCTCCAATTGCGCCTGCGCCTGAGCCACGTCCGAACCAGATGCGACGCCGGATTTCACGCGGTTTTGCGTCAGATCGAGATACTCCTGATAGGACTTGACGGTTCGTTCCAGCAGGTCTTGCGCGCTATCGGCGCCATGCAACTGGAAGTAGTCGAGGGCCAGCTCCGCCTGGAAGGTCAGCCGGGCGTTTTCCAGTTGCGCCGCGCTCACCTGCGCGTTCTCCGCACTCTGCCTCACCGTCCGACGGATGCTTCCCCAGATATCGGCCTGGTAGGACAAGCTCAAAGGCAAATTGTAGTCGGTGCGGACTCCGGGAACGAAAGCAGCCACACGGTTGTTCACCAGAGTCCCGGAGGTTTTCGAGTTCACAATGCCCGCGTTCCCGCTGACCGTTGGAAACAGGCCGGAACGCGCGATGCGTACGGCATCCCGGGCTTCGCGAAATTGCGCTTCGGCGGCCAGGACGTTCTGGTTGGAGAGATTCACCTGCTCCTCGAGCGCATTCAGGGCAGGATCGTTGTAGATCTCCCACCACTTCCCGCGAATGGCTCCGTCGTTGGGCTGGGCTTCTTTCCAGCCCTGGGGAAGCGGCTCTTTGAAGGCAGGGGAAGCCGGAGCGGCGGGCCGCTGATATCTCGGGCCGACCATGCAAGCGGTCGACAGAAGCATGGCAGGAATCAAGAAGGTAAGCGTGAGCGTCGAAAGCGGGCCGCGGACCGGGGAGTTTGCCCCACGACGGATTGGCAATGAGTTTTTCATGCTTCTGAGATGAGCGGATCGTCTTCGCTTTGGGGCCGGTTGCGAACTCGATGCCACCAGCGCTGGATCCGATCGAAATACAGATAGACGACCGGCGTGGTGTAGAGCGTCAACATCTGGCTCACCAGCAGCCCACCGATGATGGTGGTCCCCAGCGGACGGCGCAACTCGGATCCAGTGCCGGTTCCCAGCGCCAGCGGCAGGGCGCCCAGCATGGCGGCCATCGTGGTCATGAGGATGGGCCGGAAGCGCAGCATGCACGCCTCGAAAATGGAGTCGCGGGAATTCTTGCCCTCGTTGCGCTCGGCGGCAATGGCGAAGTCGATCATCATGATGGCGTTCTTCTTCACAATCCCGATCAGCAGAATGATGCCGATGATCGCAATGACGCTGAGATCGGTGCGCGTGAGCATCAGCGCCAGCAACGCCCCAACTCCGGCCGACGGCAGAGTGGAGAGGATGGTGATGGGATGGATATAGCTCTCGTAGAGCATTCCCAGCACGATGTAGACTGCCGCAAGAGCGGTGGCGATCAGCAGGGGCTCGCTGCCAAGCGAATCCTGATAGGCCTGGGCGGTACCGGCGTAGCCAGTGTGGATCGTCGGCGGAAGCCCGACCCTGGCTGCGGTGGCGCTGATGGCTTCGACGGCGTCTCCCAGAGCGATGCCCGGCTGGAGGTTGAAAGAGATGGTCACCGCGGGAAAGAGACCCTGATGCGTCACCGCCAGGGGAGCGGTTGTCGGGGCGAATTTGCTGAACGCGCTCAAGGGGACCTGTTGTCCGCTGGGCGAACGCACATAGATCAGTTTCAGCGATTGCGGATCCTGCCAGTATTCGGGCGCCGCCTCCATCACCACGTGATATTGATTGATCGCCTTGTACATGGTGGACACCTGGCGCTGTCCGAATGCGTCGTAGAGGGTGTTGTCAATCAACTGGGGCGAGATACCGAACCTCGCGGCTGTGGCGCGGTCATATTGAATCATGGATTGCAGCCCGCGATTCTGCTGATCGCTGCTCACGTCGGCAATGATAGGGATTTTTCTCAATTCCTGAAGCATAATGGGTGCAAAGTCGGTGAGATCCTGGAGATTGTCGCCCCGCATGGTGAACTGGTAGAGCGCGTTGCTCATCCGTCCGCCGACGCGAACATCCTGCGACGCCTGCAAGTAGAGCGTGGCGCCCGGCACGCGCGCCAGCTTGGGACGCAGCCGCGCAATGATCAGGTCGGCAGTGACTTTGCGCTCGGCGAGCGGTTTCAGAGAGATGAACATGCGCGCGGTGTTGGATGTCCCGGCCCATCCGCCGCCTGTAAAGCCCTGGACTGTGTCCACGGCAGGATCGGCGGCGACCATCTTGTTCATCCGCAGCATTAGCTTGTCCATGGCTTGAAACGAAGTATCCTGGTCGGCCAGGATGGCCCCCATAATGCGTCCGTTATCCTGTTGCGGAAAGAAGCCTTTTGGCACGCGAATGAACAGGTAAACATTCAGCCCGATGGTGCCCAGCAAGACGGCCAGCGTGACCGCCGGATGTCGCAGCACGATCGACAGCGTTCGCCCGTACGCATTGGCGTTCCAGGTAAACAGGCGGTCGCTCATCCGGTACATCCATCCGTGGGTCTTCTGTTCCTTGAGCAGGTAGGCGCACATCATGGGAGTCGTGGTGAGAGAAACCACCATGGACACGACAATAGCAACCGAAAGCGTCACCGCGAACTCGCGAAACAGCCGGCCCACGACACCGCCCATCATCAACAGCGGAATGAAAACCGCGATCAATGAAACACTGATGGTGATGACGGTAAAACCGACCTCTTGCGCCCCCCGCAGCGCTGCCTGGAACGGATGCATTCCCTGCTCGAGATAGCGGGTGATGTTCTCGATGACGACGATGGCGTCATCGACGACAAATCCGGTTGAAATGGTCAGGGCCATCAAGGACAGGTTGTCGATGCTGTAGCCCAACAGATACATCACACCGAACGTGGTGATGAGGGACACGGGAACGGCGACGCTGGGGATGAAGGTGGTTCGCGGGTTTCGGAGAAAAAAGAAAACCACCAGGATGACCAGCAACACGGAGATGCTCAACGATCTCTCGACGTCATGGACCGAAGCCCGGATGGTGACGGTCTGGTCCATGGCGACTCTCATATCGATCGACTGCGGTATGGAGGCTTTCAACTGCGGCAGCAGGGCCCGGACACGATCTACGGTGTCAATGATGTTGGCGCCGGGCTGCCGGAAGATGATCACCAAAACGGATGGTTTGCCATTGGCATAACCTGAATTCCGGATGTCTTCCGCCGAGTCCGTCGCGCGCCCGATATCGGAGATGCGCACGGCCGTTCCATTGCGATAGGTGACGAGCAACGGTTCGTAGTCGATGGCCTTGAAGAGCTGGTCGTTTGCGCCTACCTCAGCCATGCTGTGCGGGTCTGAAAAATGCCCCTTGGGCGTGTTGGCGTTGGCCGCAGCCAGCACACCGCGGACCTGCTCGAAGCCGATGCCGTACTTATTCAGAGCGGTGGGATTCAACTCGATGCGAACACCGGGAAGCGCACTCCCTCCTACGACCACCTGGCCCACCCCGGCGACTTGCGCCAGCTTCTGCGCCATGATGGACGACGCCGCATCATACATCTGGCCCTTGCTGAGCGTGTCCGAAGTGAGCGCGAGCATGAAAATCGGGGAATCGGCCGGGTTTACTTTGCGGTAGCTGGGGTTGTTTGGGAGATTGGACGGCAAATAGCCGCGGGCGGCGTTGATCGCTGCCTGCACGTCGCGCGCCGCGGCATCGATATTGCGGTTCAGATCGAACTGCAGCGTGATGCTGGTGGATCCGAGGCTGCTGGACGAGGTCATCTCGGTGACGGCGGCGATGCGGCCGAACTGGCGCTCGAGGGGTGTAGCCACGGACGAGGCCATGGTCTCGGGGCTTGCCCCGGGCAAGCCGGCGCCCACCGAGATGGTTGGGAAGTCCACCTGCGGCAGCGGGGATACGGGGAGCAGCCGGAACGCCACGGCGCCGGCCAGCGCGATGGCGATGGTCAGCAGCGTGGTGGCGGCGGGCCGGCGGATGAATGGCTCTGAGATATTCATGACTTCAGTCCGCCGGAAGCGGCTCGGTACCCGGCGGCATCTCGTGCTGTGGCGCGAAGCGCCGGGCCAGCCGGTCGAACCAGAGGTAAATGACGGGCGTAGTGTACAGCGTCAGCAACTGGCTGATGAGCAGCCCGCCGATGATGGTGATGCCCAAAGGACGGCGCAGCTCCGAACCGGTCCCGCTACCGAATGCCAGCGGAACCGCGCCCAGCAGCGCCGCCATGGTCGTCATCATGATGGGACGGAAACGCAGCAGGCAGGCCTGATAGATGGCATGTTCGGGCTCCATTCCCTCCTTGCGTTCGGCGTCCAGGGCAAAGTCGATCATCATGATGGCGTTCTTCTTCACGATGCCGATGAGGAGCACGATGCCGATCAGCGCGATGACGCTGAAATCGCTGCCGCAGATCATCAGAGCCAGCAGCGCGCCGACGCCCGCCGAAGGCAGCGTGGACAGGATGGTGATGGGATGAATGTAGCTTTCGTACAAGACGCCCAACACAATATAGACGGTAATCAGGGCCGCTAGAATCAGAACCGGCTCGTTCGCCAGCGAGGCCTGAAAGGCCTCGGCCGTCCCCTGAAACTCCGCCTGAATACTGGGCGGCAGGCCGATCTCAGTCTTCACCTGGTTGACGGCCCGTACCGCCTCCCCCAGGGATGCGTTCGGAGCCAGATTGAAAGAAAGCGTGACCACCGGGAACTGGCCTTGATGATTGACGGTGATGGGGACCGCAGCCGTCTCCACGTGCGTGAAGGCGTTGAGCGGAATCTGGCCTGCATTCGGAAACGCTGACGCTGACGATGTGGGCCCCCCGGCGAATGCACTACCCATTGGACCAGGAGATGAGGCCGCCAGAGCCGACGCAGCCGCGTTCGAAGCCAGGCTGGCGTTCGCCGCGGTTAGCGAGCTGGACGGGCCAAAGATCTGGGACGCCGAGGATCCGCCCGACACCAGGCCCGAGGCCGCGCCGGTTCGAATGAAGAGATGGTTCAGATCTGTTGGGTTCTTTTGAAAATCTGGCTTCACCTCCAGCACCACATGGTACTGGTTCAATTGCGTGAAGATGGTCGACACCTGGCGCTGTCCATAAGCGTCGTAAAGAGTCTGGTCAATGCTGGAGGGCGTGATCCCGAGGCGGGAAGCGGTGTCACGATCAAACACCAGTGTGGCGCGCAGGCCCTGCACCTGCTGATCGCTCGCGACATCGCGCAGCTCCGGCAGTTTCTGCAGCCGTGCCAGCATTTGCGGGGCGTAGGTGTTCAGTTCGTCCGCGCTGGCATCTTCGAGTGTGTACTGAAACTGCGTGCGGCTCACGCGGTCCTCTACGGTGAGGTCCTGTACCGGCTGCATGAACAGGGTGATGCCCGCCACCTGCGCCAGTTGCGGCTGCACGCGGCGAATCACGTCGCTGGCGCTGATTTTCCGGTCGTCGAGCGGTTTCAGGTTGATGAGAATGCGCCCGCTGTTGAGCGTGGTGTTGGTGCCGTCGATTCCGATGAACGACGAGAGGCTTTCCACGGCGGGATCTTTCAGGATGACCTCCGCAAGCTGCTGCTGCTCCTCAGCCATCTGCCGGAAGGAAACGGTCTGGGCGGATTCCGAGACGCCCTGAATGACGCCCGTGTCTTGAATCGGGAAAAAGCCCTTGGGAATGTAGATAAAAAGAGCAATGGTCAGGGCCAGAGTCCCAGCCGCCACCAGCAGCGTGGCTGTCTGCCAGCGCAACACCCATTGCAGGGTCCTGCCATAGAAGGCGATCACCGCATTGAACGCGCGCTCTGACGCCCGGAAAACGCGTCCCTGCTCCGCTTCCGGTCGGTGCTTCAGCAGTTTGGAGCACATCATGGGCGTCAGCGTCAGCGAAACCACGGCGGATACCAGGATGGTGACACTGAGCGTGACGGCAAACTCGCGGAAGAGCCGGCCCACGATGTCGCCCATGAAAAGCAGCGGGATCAGAACCGCGATCAAAGAAATGGTAAGGGAGACGATGGTGAAGCCGATTTGCGCCGAACCTTTGAGCGCCGCGCGCAGCGGGTGTTCGCCTTCCTCGATATACCGGACGATATTCTCGATCATTACGATGGCGTCGTCAACCACGAATCCGGTGGAGATAGTCAAAGCCATGAGCGTCAGGTTGTTCAGGCTGTAGCCGAGCATGTACATGACGCCGAAGGTTCCGACGAGCGAGAGCGGCACCGCGACGCTCGGAATGATAGTGGCGGAGACATTGCGGAGGAAGAGAAAAATGACCATCACCACCAGCGCCACCGTCAGCATCAACTCGAATTGCACATCGCTCACCGACGCCCGAATGGTATTCGTCCGGTCCGTGAGGATGCTGACCTGAACCGATTTAGGCAGGCTCGCCGTGAGTTGCGGTAACAGAATTTTTATGCGGTCGGCGACGGTGATGATGTTCGCTCCCGGCTGCCTCTGAATATTGACGATGACCGCCGGAACGTTGTTCATCCAGGCGGCTTGCCGGACATTCTCCGCGTCGTCCACCACCGTGGCCACGTCACTCAGCTTGACCGGCGCGCCGTTTCGGTAAGCGACGATGAGCGGAGCATAATCGCTGCTCGAGAGCAACTGGTCGTTGGCGCCGATCTGGTACGCCTGGTGGGGGCCGTCGAAGCTGCCCTTCGCCTGGTTGACATTGGCGGCGACCAGAGTGCTGCGCAGGTCTTCCATGTTGAGACCGTTGGAGGCCAGCGCCGTGGGGTTCGCCTGGATGCGCACGGCCGGCTTCTGGCCCCCGCTGATGCTCACCAGACCCACGCCAGGTAATTGCGAGATCTTGGGCGCCAGTCTGGTGTCCGCGAGGTCCTCCACCTTGGAGAGCGGAAGGTCTTTCGACGTCAGCGCGAGGGTGAGAATCGGGGCATCGGCGGGGTTGGTCTTGCTGTAGATGGGCGGCGTGGGAAGATCCGGGGGCAGATAAGTCCCCGAAGCGTTGATCGACTGCTGCACCTCCTGCTCAGCGACGTCGATGTTCAGGCTGAGATTGAACTGCAGCGTGATGACCGAGCTGCCATCCGAGCTGGTCGAGGTCATCTGCTGCAACCCCGGCACCTGGCCGAATTGACGCTCGAGGGGTGCGGTCACCGAAGAGGCCATCACGTCCGGGCTGGCGCCCGGATAGAAGGTGACGACTTGAATGGTCGGATAATCGACTTCCGGCAGCGCCGAGACGGGCAACTGCTTGTAGGCGACGACGCCCGCGAGCACAATGCCAACCATCAGCAGCGTGGTGGCGACCGGCCGGAGAATGAACGTCCGTGAGGGGCTCATGAAACCCGCTTAACTCCCCTTCTGGGTCTTGTCGCCCTCGAGGTGCGCGCTGACTTTACTCCCTTCCTGCAGCTTGTCGACGCCGGTCATGACGATGGTGTCGCCGGGGGCGAGACCGGAGACGATCTCGGTGTCACTCCCTTCGGCTGTGGCCACCGTGATGTTGCGCACGGTCACCGTGGAATCCGGTTTCACGAGATATACATAGGTGGTCTGTGAGTTTCGCTGAATGGCGGCGGTAGGAACCAGCGTAACGCCGTGCTTCTCTTCCACCTGCAACCGCGCATTCACGAATTGGTTCGGGAATAGCCCACTGTCCCTGTTTTCAAAGGTGGCCCGGAGCTTGAGAGTGGCGGTCGAAGGGTCGATCTGATTGTCGATCGTCTTCAATGTTCCTTGCGCAATTTTCCGGGTCATGGCCCGGTCGTAAGCCTCCACGCGCAAATGCTGCCCGGCGTTAAACCTCTTGAGTACGGCCTGAAGCTGGTCCTCGGCGATAGTGAAAATCACGCTGATCGGCTGAAGTTGAGTGATGACCAGCAAGCCATTGGAGTCGGTGGCGTGAACGATGTTGCCGGGATCCACCAGGCGGAGGCCGACACGGCCGGTAATCGGAGCCCCGATCTGGCAGTAGACGAGGTTGAGTTTGGCGGCGTCAATCTGTCCCTGATCGACTTTCACCGCGCCCTGGTCCTGCGCGACTAGCGCCCGCTGCGTTGCCAGTTGCTGCTCCGGAATCGCGTTTTGCGTTAGCAGCGTTTCGTAGCGTGCGAGATCTGTTTGGGCGTTCGCCAGATTGGCCTGGTCCCGGGCCATTTGCCCTTCGGCCTGTTCCAACTGAACCTGAAAAGGCCGCGGGTCGATTTCCGCCAGCAGATCTCCCTGATGGACGAGATCGCCTTCGTTGTAGTGAACGCTCATCAACTGCCCGTCCACCCGACTCTTCACAGTCACGGTATAAATCGGGGTGACCGCGCCGAGACCGTTGAAATAAACCCCGATGTCACCCCTTCGGGCTTTGACCGCGACCACCGGAGTGACCAGAGGACCTCTGCCGGTTCTACCGGCGGCGGACGCGGGCGCAGTGTCAGACTTTTTGCCGGCGATTTTCGGCCACAGGAAATAGGCGCCTGCCCCTGCCAAGGCAAGAACGACTAACCAGATCCAAGCGCTGCTCCGGTGTGAAGGCGGGGCTGTGCCACCGTGCCCATCTTTCTTGGCGGGAGTGGGCGCCACATGTTCCAGTGCAGTCGGAGACCTTTCGAAGGGGTCAAGCGCCGATGGAGACGGTGGCGGCTTCATACGTTTCGACGAGCCTTATCAGTATATACAGCCATCACTTGGAACGACATCCCTACAAACGGATCTTTCGGGCTATTTAACCGGAATGACGAGTGGGGTACCGCAAGTTGATGGCCCACATGTTGGTTAGGACGTCCCGGCAGGGGTGGATGTTACCCAGGATGCCTCTAAAGGGCTAGTCCGCGGCGGGCATTACTGCCTGAGAGCGGCGGCAATCGCCCGCGAGAAGCTGTCTCGACGGCCCACGAGAACGGAGTCCAGCCCCAGCCATCCGGCCATGGTCTGCAGTTCGAGCGCCAGAGCTTCGGCGGCGGCTTTGGCATGTGCTTCGGCGTACGCCGCAAGAACAAGCAGACGGCGATTGCCACGGTCCGCCTTCAGATCGACCCGGGCCACCAGGCGATCGCCGAGCAGGAACGGCAACACGTAATAGCCCCATTTCCGTTTCTCTCTGGGAACCCAGATCTCGGTGGTTTCCCGCCAGTTTTCGACCCTCACCGGACGCAATTCGCGCGCCTCGACCAGTTCGGGCGGGGAACACCGTCCGCCTCAGGGAGGTCCTCAGCCGCCAACGGGCCACGCGCGCGCACTTCATCGAGCACGCGTTCCACATATTCCGGATGCTGCTCCATCAACTTCTCGAAGCCCCACGGCCGGACCCGGTGCGTTTCCATACGGTGGCGCAGCAACGGCCACGTCTCAACGGGAATGATGGAGGCTTCGTGGGCCCATTGCTCGGTGAACTCGCGTTTCCGGTAGACCACGTCATCAAACCGCGACCGCGCATAAGGACCAAGCCGCGAAAACGGGACCTGATATTGCGCCGGGACAAGGACGTTGACGTAGTCGATTTGCAGCAGTCCGAGCTGGCGAATCACGCGGCGGAGATGTTGCGCCGTCACCGGGCCGACTGGGCCGCGGGCGATCGAAGCCTTGGGCGGCAAGCGCGATGCGGCGTGCCTCGCTGAGGGAGAGATCGTCTCGGAGCATTCTTTGAATTTGATATTGTATGTGCCGACGAGCGACGCGGCACGCGGAAACTGTTGCGCGTCTCCGAGAGTTTAGGTACAGTTAGGCAACCGGAGGGTGAGACGATGCCATTCTGTGCGAGTTGTGGATCGCCCGTAGAGGGGCGGTTCTGTCCCAAGTGCGGCGCGCCAATGGGAGCGGCGCCGGGAGGTAGCGGCCCCACGCCGGCACCGAACCCGCCGTCGCCTGGCCCTGTGGCCGCGGCTGGCATGAACGACAACCTGGCAGGAGCGCTCTGCTACTTAGTCGGCTTTATTACCGGTATTTTGTTCCTCGTCATGGAGCCCTACAGCCGGCGCCCGTTTGTCCGCTTCCACGCCTTCCAGTCCATCTTTTTCAGCGTGGGATGGATCGGATTGTCGATTGCTCTAAGCATTGCATTCACCATCGTGGGAGTGGCCATGCACATGTGGCTCATTTTCCTGCCACTGCGCATGCTCATCGGGTTTGCCGGTTTCTTGCTTTGGCTGTTCTGTATGTATAAGGCTTACAACGGCGAATGGTACCAACTTCCGATCGTCGGCCCAGCTGCCGCGAAACAAGCCGGGGCATCGACTGGCACTACGCCATAGTGGCCAGCGCGTTACGCTCCGATCACTGACGGCAACCGTAGCAGTTCCGCGGGCGCGCTGTCATTGGGAACCGAGCAGCCGGGCGAGAGCAGAAATTTCGGCCCGGCGGCCGCAGCAGCCGATTTCCACTGAGCCTCGATCTGCGCCCTTTCCAGTTTGCGGTAATTCACTTCATCGATGCCGCCCATGATGGCCATGGAGAAATCGCGCCGGACTTCTGCGATTGGAATTCCCGTCACGTGAAGCGAATAGTTGATCACGGCGGCCGGAAAATCCCGGAAGATAGCCAACTGGCCGCGGTCGGTGTGCAAATGCAGGATGTTCAGGCGGGCCCCGGGTGCGGCTTCGAGAATCCTCCGGTCGAAGGGCGCGCTGAAGCGCACGTAATCCTCGCGGGAAAGAGCCGTGGAGTTCGCGTTGGCCACCGCCAGAAGAATACCCGCTGCCCCGGTTGCCAGAGCGCGCTTGGCGTGATGGATCTCCGATTGGGTGATCACGTCGAGGGCATCCAGCAGGGCCTGCGGTTTTTCATCCTTCAGCCGGCGTACGTCTTCGGGTGAAGACAACTTCTCGGCGACGTTAAAGGGATTGAAGAGGGTCTCGACGAAGTCCGCCTGCCCGCCGAGGCCGCTCCTAATCAGCTCCAGCGCGCGGATCTGCGCCGGAAACGGATTGGGCTCGACTTTCAACTCGTACCATTTACCCGCCGGACGGGGATACGGAAAATCGCTCATCACCTTGACGATGTCCGTACGGTATTGGCGATGGAAGTCCAGCGTGGCGCGCGCGTGGTCTTCCGCGGTCTTCAACCCGAAATGGTGCCAGAAAGAGAACGGCGGCCGGTCCACATCGCGGCCTTCCAGGGCTCGGCCCACGCGTTCTTTGGGGCTGAGGGCGGCGCCGCGAAGCATCGATGCCGCGGTGCCGAATACGAAGGTACGCCGGAGCATAATTTATTCCGATCGGATTAGATGATATCAGGAAGCCTCCGGGAAATCCTCGACGCTAACGATGGAGAAGGGGTTCGGCGCGGAACCCGCCCCGCAGTACGCGATAATAGTTTTTCGACTCCGGAAGATTCTATGCAAAAAGAAACTTGTGACATCGGACTGATCGGTCTGGCTGTGATGGGCCAGAATCTCGTTCTAAACATGAACGATCACGGCTATCGCGTGGCCGTGTTCAATCGAACGGTCTCGAAAGTCGACGACTTCATCAACAACGAAGCCAAGGGTACGCAAGTGGTGGGCGCGCACTCCATAGCGGAACTGGCCGAGGTTCTGAAGAAGCCGCGGCGCGTGATGCTCATGGTCAAGGCAGGGGATACGGTCGACCAGATGATTGACCAGCTTCTGCCGCATCTCGAAAAGGGAGACATCATCATCGACGGCGGCAATTCTCACTATCCGGACACTAACCGCCGGACCAAGACTCTCGCCGACAAGGGGATTCTGTTCATCGGAACGGGTGTTTCAGGAGGAGAAGAAGGCGCGCGGCACGGCCCGTCCATCATGCCCGGAGGGAATCCGGCTGCCTGGCCTTACGTGAAGGAGATTTTTCAGGCGATCGCGGCCAAAGTGGAAGACGGCTCGCCGTGCTGCGACTGGGTGGGAGAAAACGGCGCCGGCCACTACGTCAAGATGGTCCACAACGGCATCGAGTATGGCGACATGCAGTTGATTTGCGAAGCCTACCAGTTGCTCCACGACGGGCTGGGTTTGAATGCGCAAGAACTGCACGACGTTTTTGAAGAGTGGAACAAGGGA
Source organism: Terriglobia bacterium (assembly GCA_020073305.1). GTDB lineage: Bacteria > Acidobacteriota > Terriglobia > Bryobacterales > Bryobacteraceae > QHXW01. Next base: position 23,073 of record JAIQFK010000011.1, on the reverse strand, counting down.
GAACTGGACAGTTACCTGATCGAAATCACGTACCAGATTTTCTCCAAGAACGATGACGACGGCGCGCCGCTAGTCGATAAGATCCTGGACACCGCCGGTCAGAAGGGCACCGGGAAGTGGACCGGTATCAGCGCACTCGACACTGGCACGCCGGTGACGCTGATTGGAGAAGCGGTGTTCGCCCGCTGCCTCTCGGCGATGAAAGCAGAGCGCGTGGGAGCTGCGACGATTTTAAGCGGGCCGAAACTGGCGGCGGCGCAGGACCGCAAGAATTTCATCGAGGATGTCAGGCGGGCGCTTTACTGCTCCAAGATGATCTCCTACGCGCAGGGCTACATGCTGCTGCGCGAGGCGGCGAAAGAAGAGGGATGGAATCTCAACTTCGGCGGCATCGCTCTGATGTGGCGCGGAGGCTGCATAATCCGCAGCCGCTTCCTCGGAAAAATCAAGGAAGCCTACGACAAGAATCCGCAGCTCACCAATCTGCTGCTGGACGATTTCTTCAGCCAGACGCTGAACGGCTACCAGGCCTCCTGGCGGCGCGGCATCATCAAGGCCATCGAGTACGGCGTGCCCACGCCTGCGTTCTCCACGGCGCTCTCCTTCTACGACGGCTACCGCACCGCACGCCTCCCCGCAAACCTGCTGCAGGCCCAGCGCGACTTCTTCGGCGCGCACACTTACGAACGCGTGGATAAACCGCGTGGCCAGTTTTTCCACACCAACTGGACCGGACGCGGGGGCAGAACTTCGTCGGGAACGTACAACGCATGAGCTATGGTCTGAACATTCGCGAAAGTGGCGCGCTCGATTTCCTGTCTCTCGGCGCGCTGGTCCACCGCTTGGATCCGGGCATCATTCCGTTTCGCAAGGCGACGCAGTGCGCCATTCATGTCAGCGGCGGCGAGTTCAACGTGGCGGCGAACCTGGCGGACTGTTTCCAGATGCAAACCGGCATCGCCACCGCGATGGTCAACTATCCGATTGGCGACCTGGTCGGCGAGCGTGTGAAAGCCATGGGTGTCCGGCCGTTCTTCAAGCGGTTCGAGCACAACGGAGTCAACGGCCCGAACATCGCCGCCGTCTATAGTGACCAAGGCTGCGGCGTGCGCGCGCCGGTGGTTTTCTACAACCGCTGCAACGAGGCGGGCGCGCTTTTGAAGCCCGGCGATTTTGACTGGAACGCGATCTTCGCGGGCGGCGTCCGCTGGTTCCACAGCGGCGGAATCTTCGCGGCGCTCTCCGAGTCGACCGCGGAGCTGATCATCGAAGGGATGCAGGCCGCGAAAGCAGCGGGCGCGGTAGTATCTTTCGACCTGAACTTCCGGGAGAAGCTCTGGAAAATCTCCGGCGGCCAGGATCGCGCGGTATCGGTGATCGGGCGCATCGTCAAGAACGTCGATGTCCTGGTCGGAAACGAAGAAGACCTGCAAAAGGGGCTGGGGATTCCGGGGCCGGAGGTCGCGGCGAAGTCCAAGCTCGACCCGAGCGCTTTCTTCGGCATGATCGACCGGGTGGTGGAAAAGCATCCGCAAGTCAGGATCGTGGCGACCACGCTGCGCGAAGTGCACTCGACCAACCGGCACAACTGGGGCGCCGTGGCCTGGATCAACGGCACGACTCACGTCGCGCCCACGTGCGAACTTCACGTTCTGGATCGCGTGGGTGGCGGCGACGGTTTCGCCTCTGGATTTATTTACGGCATCCTCGCCGGCGAAGCGCCCGACGAGGCAATGAAACTCGGCTGGGCGCACGGCGCGCTGCTCACCACGTTCCCCGGCGACACCACCATGGCCACCCTCGATCAAGTCCGAGCGTTCGCTAAAGGCGGCTCGGCGCGCATTCAAAGGTAAACGGTTCCTGGGGGCAACTGGTGGGCCCTGAAGGATTTGAACCTTCGACCAACGGATTATGAGTCCGCTGCTCTAACCGCTGAGCTAAGGGCCCCGAGGGTTTAAAATCAGCCGCTTAGAAGCTTAGCATTTCCCCGAGAGCGGCGCATCGTAGTGCGACATCCACTGCGTGTTGTTCTGGTTAAAGATTTCCGACTGAATATAGTTGTAAGGGTGGTCTTGATTCGGCGTGTGGTTCGCTGCGAACGCGTTCCGGCCGCTACAGGGATTTGCAGACCTGTTTATCGCGACCAACATTGGTTGGGCCAACTACAACGCCTTGCAGATTCGCTCCGGCTCCGACCTGCGGGCTTTGGCGAAGTTGTGTGAAATGCCGCAGCCGCGACCCCGCCGTTTGGAAATGCCGTCGCCCCACATCCCCTTAGCATTGAGGGGTTTATCGCACTAATGCCGTAGCTGGTTCGTGGCGTGCGGTAGCTCAGGTGGCGAGGGAGGTTCAGATATGCCGCCGCTTGAAGCGAAAGGTCACGAAGTCAGAGTGTGGGCTCTGATGGCGCTATTGGGTGTGGCCACTTTGTTTGCCGGCTGGATTCTCTGGGCGAAAATCTCGGGGTTCTGATCACTGCTGCCAGCCTCCACCTAAAGCCTTGTAGAGCTGTACCACACTGAGTACCTCATTCAACCGGATCTGCGAAAGCGCGAGCTGGGCCTGGAAAAGATCCCGGTCAGCATCGAGCGCATTCAGCAGCGTGTCCACACCACCGCGATACCGAACGTAGGCCAGCCGCTTCCGGTCGGCAAGCGCAGTGACCAACAACTCCTGCTGCACGCGGCTTTCCCGGACCCTTTGGTGGGCGACGAGTGCGTTTGAGACATCCGTGAATGCAGTTTGAACCGCCTTCTGATACTGAATCAGCGCGCTCTGGCGCTGGGCCTCCGTCAATCTCACATTCGACTTGAGACGACCCGCGGTAAAGACCGGCTGTGCAACCTGCGGAGTCAGCGTCCACACGCGGCTTGGCGCGCTGAAGAGGCTCGAGAGTTGCGTGCTTTGTCCACCCAGGAATCCGCTCAGACTGATTTGCGGGAAATACGCGGCCTTCGCAACTCCAATCTCAGCGTTCGCTGCGATCAGATTCTGCTCCGCCGCGCGAACGTCCGGCCGCCGCTGCAGTAAGGCGGACGGCAAACCAGTGGGCACTTCGGGTGGCAACTCCTGCTCGGTCAGGCTGCGTCCACGGACAACTTCGCCCGGATTATTCCCCAGCAGCAGGCTGATCTGGTTCTCGGTCTGTTCGATCCGTTCCTGCAGCTGTGGAATCGTTTCGGCGGCGGTGTCCACGAGTTGTTCTCCCTGGCGCAGGTCGAGCAGCGTCGCCACCCCGCCCCCCTGGCGGGTTTGAATGAGGCCCAGCGACTCCTGGCGAGTGGCCAGCGTTTCCTTGGAGATCTCCAGTTCGTAATCCAGCTCGCGCAGGCTGAAGTATGAGGTGGCCACATCGCTCACCAGCGTCTTGACGACGGCCTTGCGGTTCTCTTCGGCGCCGAGCAAATTGGCCCGGGCCGCTTCGGTCGCCCGGCGCAACCGCCCCCAGATGTCCACTTCAAAGGAGAGCAAATTGAGCGTGGCCTGGCCAAAGGTCCGATTTTGCGAGGGGACAAACGATGCCGGCAGCGGCAATTGTCCATCACGGGAGAGTCGCGTGGTGGTCAGACTCCCGCCCACCGCCGCATTCGGAAATTGTTCGGACCTCGTGATGCCCAGGTTGGCCCGGGCCGCTTCGACGCGCGTGACCGCATCCCGAAGGTCGTAGTTTTCCACCAGTGACGCCCGAATCAGCTCTTGCAGTTTTTCATCCTTGAACACTTCCCACCACTTGAGATCCGCCAAGGATGCCGCCTCGGGTGCCGGCTGAGCAGTTGGCGCGCGAAACGCTGATGGCGTCTGCACGGCGGGCCGGTGGTAGTTGGGGCCGACCGAGCAACCGGTGAGCAAGCTCGCCGCCAGGACAGAAAGGGTGAACGGTGTCTTCACGTCAATCTCCTTCCGCCGGCGCGGGCCCCCGCGGTAGTACCGCAGGCGTGGCTTCGCGGCCGGCGCCCGACAGCTTCTCCACCACATAGAAAATAGCCGGAATGAAGAAGATGCCGATGATACTCGCAGCCAGCATGCCTCCGATCACGGTGGTACCCATAATCTGACGGGCCACCGAGCCTGCGCCGGTCGCCGTCCACAGCGGCACGCAGCCCAGTATGAAAGCGAACGACGTCATCAGGATGGGCCGAAGACGGAGCCGGGCCCCTTCCAGGGCCGCGTCTACCAGCGGTTTGCCTTTCTCGAATTCGTCTTTGGCGAACTCGACAATCAGAATCGCGTTCTTGGCGGCCAGGCCGATCAGCATAACCAGACCGATCTGCGAGTAGACATCGCTTTCGATCTGCACCATGTAGGCCGGATAGAACCAGCCGAGGACCACACGGCGCAGCCACAACACGCCGAATGCGCCGAAGACGGCTACCGGCGTACTCAACAACACGCTGAAGGGTAATGTCCAACTTTCGTACAGCGCCGCCAGGATGAGGAAAACAAACAGCAGCGAGAACCCGAAGATCACAGTTGACGACACGCCTTGCTGAGCTTTCTTCTCTTGAAATGACATGCCCAGGTAGTCGTAACCCATTTCGCGCGGCATGGTTTGCGCGAAGACTTCTTCGAGAGCGTTCGTGGCCTGTTCCGAGCTGTACCCCGGCGCCGCGCTGCCGATAATCTGGGCGGAGCGGTAGAGGTTGTAGCGCATGGTGAACTCGGGTCCGGAACGCGATTCGAACTTGGTCACGGCAGAAAGGGGCACCATTTCTCCGCCGCTATTGCGCACGTAGAACTGGCCGACGTTTTCCGCCTTCGTCCGGTAATCGCCCTCGGCCTCGATGTAGACCTGCCACTGGCGTCCGAAGCGATTGAAGTAGTTCACGAAGAGTCCGCCCATGAAAGCCTGGATGGTGCGGTAGACATCGTTGAGGGGTACACCCTGCTTGATGACTTTGTCGCGATCCACATCCACGAATTGTTGCGGCACGCTGGGGAGGAAAGTAGTTACCAAGCCACCGATTTCCGGACGTTTCCTGGCAGCGCCCATGAACGTGCCTAAGTTGGTGGAAAGGAACTGCACGTCTTTGCCGGCGCGGTCTTCGAGCACAAACGTAAATCCACCAGAAGTGCCAACACCCGGAATGGCCGGGGGCGAGAAGCTGAAGGCGAAGCCTTCCGGGAGTTTGCTGAGCTCGTAGTTCAGGCGGTGCAAGATCTCGTGATATTGCTCTTCGCGGCTTTTGCGATCGTCCCACTCCTTCAAGTTGATGAAGAACAGCCCGTTGTAGCTGGTGCGCACAAAACTCAGCAAGCTGAAGCCGGCGACGGTGGTGGTGTATTTCACTCCCGGCATTTTCGCCAGGATGTTCTCGATCTTTCTGCACGCCTCGTCGGTACGTTGGAGCGACGCGGCGTTAGGAAGCTGAAGGTGCAGGAACATGTAGCCCTGATCTTCGTCGGGCAGGAAGCTCGACGGGACGCGGTTGCCAAAGAAGGCGGCTGCCACGCCAAAGCCCACTAGCAGGACTAGCGCGACCGCACTCTTGCGAATGAGCGCTCCGGAGAGAAGGACGTAGCCTTCGGTGGCGCCGCCGAATACACGGTTGAACCAATTAAAGAAACGCCGGAGCAACCCGTGGCTTTCTTCCCTTGGCTTGAGGAGCAATGCGGCGAGCGCGGGGGTAAGTGTGAGCGCGTTGAACGCCGAAAGGATCACAGAGATCGCAATGGTAACGGCGAATTGTTGGTAGAGCCGGCCCGTGATTCCCGGTATGAAGGCTGTGGGCACGAATACAGCTGAGAGAACTAGCGCAATGCCGACGACGGGCCCGGAGATTTCTTCCATGGCTTTCAAGGCGGCTTCCTTGGGCGCTAAGCCGTTTTCGATATAGCGCTCCACTGCCTCGACCACCACGATGGCGTCGTCGACCACCAGGCCGATCGCCAGCACCAGGCCGAACAGGGAAAGCGTGTTGATGGAGAATCCGAACAGCGGGAAGAAGACGAACGTGCCGATCAGCGAAACCGGCACGGCCAACAGTGGAATCAGCGTGGCGCGCCAGCCTTGGAGAAAAACGTAGACCACGAGAATTACCAGTAGGATCGCGATTACCAGTGTGATGACGATCTCTTTCATGCCTTCGGTGACGGCGCGGGTGGTGTCGAGAGAGATCGCGTAATCCATGTCCTCCGGGAACCGTTTCTTCACCTCGGCCATCAGCTTCTTGACGCCTGCCGCCGCCTCCACCGCGTTGCTGCCGGGCAGTTGGTACAGAGCGATAATGGCGCTCGGTTTGCCATTGAGTCGGCCGATGATGCTGTAGTCCTGCGCGCCCAGTTCGGCGCGCGCCACATCTTTTACGCGTACGATGCCGCCGTCCGGAGTCTCGCGCACCACGATTTGCCCGAACTCCTCCGGTGATGTCAGGCGGCCCTGTGCGCGAACTGAGTAAGTGAACTCCTGGCCCTTAGGCACAGGCGCGCCGCCCACTTGTCCAGCGGGATTCACCGTGTTTTGCGCTTGAATGGCGCTCACAATTTCCGGCACGGTGATCTTGAGCTTCGCCAGTTGGTCCGGCTTGACCCAGAGCCGCATGGCATATTGGCCTGCGCCAAAAACCTGCACGCTGCCGATGCCGGGCACGCGTGTGAACTGGTCGTTGAGGTTGATGTAGGAGTAGTTGGCCAGGAACCGGGCGTCGTAGGTGCCCTTCGGAGAGTAGAGGCCGATGATCATTAGCGGGGCGGTGACGGATTTCTGTATCGTGACGCCAAAGTTCGTAACCTCCACCGGAAGCTGGGAAGCGGCCTGCAACTCGCGCATCTGGGTGAGAATCTGATCGGTGTTGGGGTCCGTCTTCACGTCGAAGTCCACGATCATGGTCATCTGACCGGTGGCCGCGTTCAAGGAATACATGTAATTCAGGTTGTCCACGCCGCTCATTTGCTGCTCAATAGGAGTGGCGACGGACTGCTCGACCGTCTGCGCGTCGGCACCGACGTAGTTCGCCTGGATCTGGATCTCCGGCGGCGCAATGGCGGGGAACTGGGCTACGGGCAGCCCCGCGATGGTGACTGCGCCAATGATCACCAACAGAATCGAGATGACCATGGCCACGATGGGCCGGTTGATGAAGAATTTGTACATACGCGCTACCTGCCCGCACCCTGCCCGGCCGCGGCATCCGCGTAGGGTAGCGGCTTCACCGGCATACCCGGTCCAACCTTCTGCACTCCTTCCGCCACGACTCTTTCGCCCGGTTTCAAACCTTCGTCGATGATCCACATCCTGCCGGAACGCTCGCCCACTTTCACGGTTCGTATGTTGACCTTGTTCTCGTTATCGACGACGGCAACCTGATACGTGCCCTGCAACTCGGTGACGGCGCGCTGAGGAACCAGCAGTGCACCCTGATGAATTCGCGTCGAGGTGCGGACGCGGCCATACTGTCCCGGCCGCAGAATATTTCCCGGGTTGGGAAACAACGCGGCGAGCCGGATCGCCCCCGTGGTCTGATTCACCTGGCGGTCGGCGAAGAAGAATTTTCCCGTATGCGGGTAGGTAGTGCCGTCCGCAAGAATTAGCTCGAAGGGTAATCGTCCCGTTTCCGCGTTGCGGCTGGCTTCAGTGGGGAAGCGCCGGTTGAAGTCGAGATACTCCTGCTCGCTGACCGTGAAATAGACTTTGACGGGATCAAGGGTTGAGACGGTGGTCACCGCTCCGCTGGCCGGGCTGACCAGCGCGCCGACCTGCTGTTGCGCAAGACCAGCGATGCCGTCAATCGGCGAAGTGAGCTGCGTAAAGCCGAGGTTGAGTTGCGCGGTTGCCACTGCCGCCTTGGCCGCTTCCACGGCCGCATTGGCTGCCTGAATCTGGGCTTTGGCCGTCTCCACTCCGGCTTTTGCCGCCTGAACCTGCGCCTTGGCGGCAAGGTTGTTTTGAATGGCGTTGTCAAGGTCTTGCTGGGTGATGGCCTGTTGCTTTGCGAGCGGGATGTACCGGTCTTCATCGAGCTGCGCTTTGCGCTGATTCGCTTCCGCCGCGGCGACCTGCGCTTCCGATTGGACCAGCTGCGCCTTCGCCTGTGCTAAACCTCCGTTGGCTTGTGCGAATTGCCCCTGGGCCTGATCCACCGCTGCCTGAAACGGACGCGGATCGATCTCAAACAGTTGCTGCCCTTTTCGGACGAAGGAGCCTTCCGTGTAGTCCTGCTTGAGCAGATAGCCCGAAACCTGCGCTTTGATATCGGCGTTTACCAAACCGTCCAGCGTGCCGATCCATTCGCCGTAAATGGGGACGTCCTTCTGCTGAACCTCCACCACCTCGACGCCGGACGGGCCTGGATTTGCGGCAGAGGTTCCTTGCGAGCACCCGGTGGCAAGCGCAATAAAAAGGATCGCGCAAACTATGACCCATATCTGGTGTTTGGACAGCACTTGTACGTTCATCGAATGCCTCCCTCGCACGTGTGCATTTCGCTAGTTGATGCTCGAGGACCGGTGTTGGGTTCGAGTTCCTCGGTCTGCATCCGAACGGAAACGCACCAGGTGGTGGCCCCACCCTGAGTTCCATGTCGCCGGGCCGATGTGAGGCGAGCACTCTACCAGTTAAGCCGCTGCCTTCTTATCCTGCTGCATGAAGGCGAGCAGTTCCGCGTTCACCTGGTCCTTGAGCGTCGAACACATTCCGTGAGGCGCCCCCGGATAGATTTTCAGAATGGCTCCCTTAACGATCTTCGATGAGAGAAGGGCCGAGGCGCCGGTCGGCACGATCTGGTCGTCGTCGCCGTGAAGGATCAGGGTCGGCACGTCGAACTTCTTGAGGTCTTCGGTAAGATCTGTCTCAGAGAACGCCTTGATGCAATCGTAGGCGGCTTTATGTCCGCAAAGCATCCCTTGCAGCCAGAACGAATCCCGTAATCCTTGTGAGACTTTGGCACCTGGCCGGTTGGCGCCATAGAACGGCGCGCTCAGATCCTTGAAGAATTGCGAGCGATCGGCAAGAACGGCTGCCCGTTGCTGGTCGAACACTTCTATTGGCAATCCGCCCGGATTTGCCGGCGTCTTCAACATCAACGGTGGTGTGGCGCCAATGAGCACGGCCTTGGACACGCGTTTAGTTCCGTGGCGGCCGATGTAGCGGGCGACCTCGCCTCCACCCGTGGAGTGACCGACATGAATCGCGTTCTGCACGTCCAGCGCTTTGACGAGTTCAGCGAGGTCGTCCGCATAGGTGTCCATATTGTTGCCATTCCATGGCTGGCCCGACCGCCCGTGCCCCCTGCGATCGTGCGCGATGCAACGGTATCCGCGAGCAGCCAAAAAGATCATCTGGTCCTCGAACGCATCCGCGTTGAGGGGCCAGCCGTGGCTGAAGACAATGGGTTGCCCTTCGCCCCAATCCTTGTAATAGATCTCGGTTCCATCTTTGGCCGTAATCGCCGGCATAATGTTTTCTCCTTTTGAATGGGTTGATGGTAATGGCTCGCGGGCTTCAAGCATCATTCAGGCCGAGGAGCCGCTACGGCCGCCGTTGGAAGCGCCGCGGTGGCGGCCTGCTCAAGCACCAGGTCGCTCGATCCACTTGCGGTCGCCCTGACCTCCAACTTCATCGCATGTGTGGCTTGGGGCGGCGCCACCGCGCGCTTCAGTGGGCCCAGGGTTTGCGCGATTGCCGCTCCGCCGATGCCGGCGTTGATAATCGCCAGATCCTGTGGTTCTGCGCCTCCAACCAGAACCAGCCTGTACTGCTTGCCAGGTTCGAGTCCAGTAGCGGCGATCTGCAGGTTATCGATCGGCCCCAGAGAGTTAATGGAAACGCTGGCATGCGCGCTCGAAGCGGTCCCAGTCGGCGGAACTAACTCGACGTGCAGTGCCTCAGTCGCCTGGCCGAGCGGTTTCAGATTCGCCGTGCCTTCGTTAGACGCAGTTACGCTGGGAACATACACGAGAGCCTGCGGCAATTGCCCTACCGGAATTGTGGAGACGATCTGGTTGGTGGCAGTGTCAATCGCCTGTACTGCGTCGCCGTTTTCCAAGCCGACATAGACGCGCCGGCCGTCACCGGACCCCCACAAGCCGTGCGGTAGATCGCCGGTTTTGACGGTCGCAACCGGCTTTGGGGGGGAACCCAGCTCGCGCCGATATACCAGCACCTCATCCTTGCCACCGACCGAGACGTAAGCGAAGCGGCCTGCCGCGTTCGTGATGAAGGTGACGTGATTCGTGATGGGTCCGGTATCAAGTACCGCCAGCGTGCGGAAGGGCGGCTTCGCACTGATTACCTGTGTCCTGCCTGAATCTTTGAGAGTGAACCAGACCTCGTCCTGATCAACGGCAAGATTCGGCGAGAACGGACTCGTTTGCGGGACGCGGGCGATCACCCGGTAGGTGGAAGCGTCGATCACGTCCAGTTCCGAAGTGAAGCTGGATGGCACAAACGCATACTTACCATCGGGGCGGAACAGCACCATGCCCGGACCGTTTGCTGTCTCAATACGCCGGACTTCTTTTCGCTGCGCAGGATCGATCACGCTGACGTAGTTCTCGCCGCGCACGGCGACCCAAAGTTCCCGCCCGTCAGGGCGGAAGAACGCCTCGTGCGGCGACCGACCCACGTAGATTTTGCCTTTGACTTGGTTGGCCTCGGTGTCGATCAGTGTGACGGAGTTCGAGCCAATCGAGACCACAGCCAGTGTTTTATGGTCTGGCGAGAATCCCAGGCCGTGTACCAGCAGTTCCCCGCCGTACAGCGGACTCAGCGCCGCCGGCACGTCTTCACCCAAGTGGATGGAGCCGAGCAGCTTGTCCGTTGCAGGGTCGATCACCGAGACCGTGTTTGATGTCTGGTCCGCCGTATACACGCGGTCGCCACTTTGAGCCAGGGCAGTGGTCGCCGCACTCGCAAGCAGTAACGTGATGAAGCCCAATTGCATGTTATTTGTCCTTATGAATTCGACCTGCATTCTTGTCCAGCCATAACTGCATGGCGTCGATCTCCGATTGCTGATCGACCAGAATCTCCTGGGCGAGGCGGCGCATTACGGGGTCCTTACCGAAGCTCAGTTCCGCCTTCGCCATGTCGATGGCGCCCTGGTGATGAGGCATCATCATGGTTGCGAAATCGTGATCCTCGTTGCCATTCATCGGTGCCGCCGCCATATCGCGGTCCATACGTGTCATGCCGGCGGCCATCTCCTGCCTAAACTTCGCCCCGGCCGCTTTCATGGCCGGTTGGATCTGAGCCTGTGCTGTGGCGGCGATCAATAAACCGTAAACCTTCCATCGGTGTTTCATCGAAATCTCCTTCCTGTTGACTCATCGTATGATTCTCCTTTTCATGCGTACGTCAGATGTCGCGCACGATCTCTGACAGGAACCAGGCCCGGCGCTCAGTTTCGTCTATCCAGACTTCAATCAAACTGGTTGTAGCGACATCGTTGTGCCGTTCGCAGACCTCATGCGTGGAACGCAGGGATCGTGTCAATTCCCGGTTGTCGGCAAGAAGCTCTGCCAGCATGTCCTTCGGGGTGACGAATTCATTGTTGTTGTCTTGCAGGCGTTGGTGCCTAGAGATATCGCCGATGGAGCGAAGCGTGCTGCCGCCAATTTTGCGCGCCCGCTCCGCAATGACGTCCGTCATAGCGAAGATCTGGTCGGCGTGGTCGTCCAGTAAGAGGTGGTAGTCACGGAAATGGCGCCCGCTCATGTGCCAGTGGAAGTTCTTCGTTTTCACATACAGCGCAAATACGTCGGCAAGCAGCGGGCGCAGGGCGCCTGGAATCTCCACCACAGCATCGCTATCCAGATCCGTCGTGGCAGTTTCTTTCGTCCGTTCGTCTAATTGAGTTGCATCACTGTTTCTCATGGTTGTTCCTCACTTTCGGCCTCCGTAGGTTTGTCAACACGTTCCGTTCTTCTGAATCGTTGGCAGCTCCAGCATGGCGGTGCGCGCGCGCTCGTCGATTTGAGGGACTTCCAAGTGCAGTAATCGGGCGCAGACCTCGCGTGGCAAACCCACGAGGAAACGCAACACAAAGCAGTGGCGAAGAGCCGGCCGGAGATGCAACACCCGCCGCAGTTCGCACGGGAGACTGGAGGAAGCGCGCTCCAAGTCTTCCGATGGCTGCTCCACGGTTTCAAGCGGCGGCTCGATCGCAGCATTCACGGCCCTCCTAAGCAGCGCTTCGCCCGACGTATTGTCGAGACCAAGGACACCCTTCGCTTGCAAGAGTGCAGCCTCGGCCCGCTCCGCGCTTCCCGTGAGCAGAAGCGCTGTAAGAAACGCCGTGCTGACCATGTGGTGCAGGTCTTGCGGCTCCACATGGATACTTGAGGGGCACTCGGGGACTGGCATCAACACCGTGCTGAATGGAACAGGGCTTGTCATTGTCGTCGCTCCTTCGTCTGAACCTCGATCCGTCGGAATCGTTACTCCACACTATGCCGGATCAGAACGGAAGAACCATCACGAGATCGAATGGTTTTTTGCTACCACTGACGGCGGCGGGCACGGATACCACGATCGTGGTAGCCAAGAGTCACTGGTGGCAATTGCAAGCGAGCGCTTGCGCACTATCTCGGCGAACGAGAAACGGGAGGGATGATGATCTCACGACGTCCGAACAGGCGGGCATCGATCGAAAGGGCCCCAGGACCCAGAAAGACGATAGCGGCGCTTATAATCACCGCAAACACCGTCGGCAGCTTCGCGTCGAACAGGTTCCGTGTGGCCGCCGGAAACCATGCTAGCCCGACGCCGAGAGTGCCTACCGCAACGAGGGCGCCGGCGACAGGCGTCAGAAACCCCATCAATAGCAAGGCACCACTCGCGATCGCGGCCAAGCCGACTGTCCCAGTTTCGAGAGTCAGATTGCCGGGGTCAGTCAAATAGAGTGCCCCTTGAACGATCGTCGTAACGCCGATCGCGGCTCTCAGCAGCAGCAGGCCAGCGCCGGGCCACCCGCCCGGAAAAGTGGAAAACAACCGTTGCAGCTTGGGTCTCCTGGGTATCCGTTGGTACTATTTCGGACATACCCAAATCCAGAGTAACGACTGTAACGGCAAGGCGAATCCCCAGGGCTAGGCGTTTTTTAGTACCACTTTCGTGGCAGTAATCTCGGTTTCACAATTGGATAATTCCTCGCCTGACGGCTATCGCAACGGCTTGTGTGCGATCGTTGGCGCCGAGCTTTTCCATGATGTGCTTGACGTGAACCTTGACGGTTTCCTCAGATATGAACAGCCGTTCTGCGATGTCCCGATTCCGATTCCCGCCCGCGACGTGCCGGAGCACATCTACCTCGCGCTCCGTCAGGGCTTCGTCGCTCAGATGCTCAGCGAGTTGGGCAGCGAGTTCCGCGGGGACACGCTTCTTGCCTGCATGAACCTGGCGGATCACCTCGACCAGATCCTTGGGGGGCATGCTCTTGAGCATATAGCCGCGAGCTCCCGCCTCGAGGGAACGCTGGACTTCAACGTCGCCTTCAAACGTGGTCAACATGATGATGCGGGCGGCGGAGAACTCCGTTCGGATGGCAATCATCGTGTCAATGCCGCTCAAGTCGGGAAGTCTGAGGTCCATGAGCGTAACGTCAGGTTGATGCTCCCGAAATTTGTGGAGGGCTTCGCCGCCGCTGGCTGCCTCTGCTACCAACAGCATATCCGGTTGACTGTTGATGATCGCGGCGATCCCCTGACGCAAAAGAGGGTGGTCATCGACGCTGAGGACCCGGATTCTGGCCTGTTCGCTCATTGATCTCTCTCAGTTCTTGGCTCTGAAGCCAGTGCTCCGGCTTTTCGCGGATACAATTTGGCAAACCATTTCCGCATGCGATTCGAAGATGGAAACTGGAAGGCAATGTGGCCTGGGACGGTCAGCTCCACCTCCGTTCCGGCCTCGGCGCGGCTCCACAATTTGAGTCGCGCACCAACGCGCTCTGCCCGCTCGCGCATTCCAGATAGCCCAAAGTGGCCTTCACGGCCCGACTGCAGCATCTGGGAATCGATCCCTTGCCCGTTATCGCGGACAAGAATTCGAAAGTGGTTCATCGAGTACTCAAGTTCGACTTCGACGCTCGTCGCGCGAGAGTGACGAAATGCATTGACCACCGCCTCCCGGCCGATACGGTAAACTTCATCCCGGAGGACCGGATGCAACGGACGCGGTTCGCCGTCAACAATGATGCGGAAAGCGATTTCCTGGTGGATACCGAGTTCCTGCTGGATCAGGGAGAAGGCATGTTCGAGATCCAGCGAGGCGCTTTGCGCCGAGCGCAGCCCTCGAACGGCATTACGGCCCTCATCAATCACTTGTCTCATTAATTCCAGGACACGGCTTAGCGGCGGCCGCGCAGGCGAGTCCTCGGGCAAGCGGTCAACCGCGACATGGAGTTGCATGGAGGCACTCAGAAAGCCCTGCAACAAGGTGTCGTGCAGTTCCTGCGCGATGCGCGTCCGCTCCGCGAGCCGCTCTTCGAAGCGAACACTGAGCTGATTGGCCAGTTGGTGCAGCCGAAAACGATAGACCGCCGCGAATGCCAAAATGCAGGTCAGCAGACCCGAGAGGCGGAACCACCACGTCTGCCAGAGCACGGGGTCGATGGCGAACCCGATCGTGGTCTCGGCGCTATTCCAAACGCCGTCAGGGTTGCTCGCAATCACCCGAAAGCGATAGGAGCGCGGGCCGAGATTGGTGTAAACAGCTTCACGCGCCGCCGTCGGCTCGCTCCAGCCGCGATCGAATCCATCCAGCATGTACCGGTATTTGACGCGATCGGGAGCTGAAAGACTCAGCCCCAAATAGCTGAACGTGAACCTCTGGCGGGCAGGCGGAATGTGAATCGGACCCCGCAGGTCGATCGGACGGCCATCCGCTGAAATCGCCTGGATGTGAACCGGCGCCGGGGCAGAAGTATGCATCATCCGGACCGGATCGGCGACGGAAATCCCACGATTCAAGGAAAACCAGATCCGTCCGAGCGAATCGGCCACCACGGACCGGTTCCGGTTTACGCCGCCAGTGCCAAGCAGGCCGTCGGCGATCCCGTATTCACGCACATCGGCTTCGCCAAGTGCGCCGTCCAGCAATTCCTTGCGATTCACTCGCAGCACATGACTGGCAGTGGCGATCCAGAGCCAACCATTCTTGTCTTGCGCCATGCCGAATACCGGTTCGCCCAATGATTCGGGCACATCCCGGGGAACATGGATCTGGCCTGCACTAAGGTACGCGACTCCCTCGGAAGTGCCGATCCACAGCACACCAGTGGGATCCTCCAACAGGCAGTTCACGTTCCCCGGGGGTAAGCCGTCACGGCCGGTATAGATCCGCCAGCGGTCTTTCGACAGCGCATTCAGACCGTTCGGTGTTGCAAACCACATCGTGCCATCGGACCCCTCCTCGATTGCGCCGACGGTGTTAGACGCCAGACCGTTGCTGGTCGTGTAGGTTGTGAAGCGGCCGTTGGTGAATCTGCTGGCGCCGCCGCTGAGGGTCCCCACCCACACCGTTCCGTCACGATTCCGATGAACGGCGTAAACACTGCTTTGAGCGAGCCCCTCCCGTTGCGTGTAGGTCCTGGCCGTGAATGAGCCTTCCTTCGTAGTCAGGTGCGTCAGGCCACCGCGCTGTCTGCCGATCCACAATTCTCCCGGGCCGCCGGCGATCGAATAGACCACATCCTTGTCCAGGCCGGCGCTGCTGACCTGCCTAATCTGGTCTCCCGTTATCCAAAACAAGCCGCCGTCTGAGGGGCCGAACCAGGTTCGGTTCTCCGTGTCGGCGTAAAGCGGTCCGCCGTTCCCCGACCGGGGCCCCTCTGAAGTGGAATACGTCAGAAACACGCTGTCCCGAAAGCGCTCAATACCTCCCGCGCTTCCGGCCCAGAGATCTCCCTCGCGATCTTCAAACACTGCCGTCACCGCCCCGACCGTCTGGCGGCCGCGTTTCTCCAGGGAAGAAACGCCCTTGGCATTGACCCGCATGAGCCCGCGCGCCGTTCCAACCCAGATGTTCGATTCGCGATCCCTGGTCATGGCGAGAATCTGGGCGTGCTCAAGCGAGGGAGACAGACCGGCCTGCGTGAGTTCGGTCCCGTTCCAGCGTACGAGGCCGTTGTCGGTGCCGATCCATAGCTCCCGATCGCCGAGAGCTAGAAGAGTGTTTACCTTCTTATCAGGCAGACCCTCTGCAATGCTTGAGACCCCGCCCTCGCTCGGGGAGAACAGGCCTTCATCTCGCGTACCCATCCAGATTCTGCCGTCGGCCGTCTGCGCCATGGAAATTACCAGCGACTCAACCGTCAGTCCGAGTGGTACCAGTTTCCCGCCGCTGGACTTAAGATTGCCACCTGGGCGTGCCAGTAGAATCTCGCCATTCCTTCCGGCGCACATCGCCGTAACACCGGTCTCGGCCCGGGGGAGTTGAGCCGAGACGTCACGAAAAACTCCCGCGCGATAGCGCAACAGACCCGCACTCTGGGGTCGAATCCATAGATTTCCGCCGGCGGCCACCGTCAAGCCCAGAACGGGACCAGGCGGCAACGCAGTTAAGTTCGCCAGATTGAACAGGCGAAAGTTCAGCCCATCGAAACGAACCAGGCCCTGCTCTGCGCCAATCCAGAGGTACCCGTCGTCTGTTTCGGCCATGGCATAGACGTTCCCACCAGGAAACCCCTGCTCGGCGCCCCATTGGTCGCGTATGTACTGTGCTATTTCTCGATTTGGATCCAGGGCTTGCGCCGTGCTGGCCAAATAAGCCGTCGCCAGTCCGGCCAGGAGCCGTTTGAGCACGCAATGCGATTGAAACCTTCGGATCACGGCAAGTATTCAAACTTCTCAATGACAACCTCGGCCCCGTTTTCCAGAGAAACTGCGGCACTGCGGTAGACATAAAGGTTCATGCGGACCGATTCGATGCCGTGGGAAGGGATTCCCGAAGTGAAAACATGTTCAGCAGCGGTGCGTGCTCCGGCGCCGGTTTGAGATCCGCGGACTGTCGCAAAAGAAATGCGTCCTGGTTCCCAGTGAAACGAGTGCGTGAGCACCCCGGCAGGTGCTGTGAATCGAGCCACATTCGCCGGCACGTAATAAGGCTGCACCACGTATTGCGCATTCTTGGTGGCTGGATCGCCCCAGTGGCTGATTTCGATGTCGACTTCGCGATAGTTCTGGTCTGCCCCCGAGTAATCCCAGGTGAACATGCCAAAAACGGCCGCGGGCTCCAGATGAGAGGTGTCCCGCACAACGAACGAATATGTGCCATATCCCAGGCTGCGCGTGAGGCTCACTTCCGCGCACGTCCATTTTCCGGACGCTTTCGCAATACGAAGATGCAGCGCTCCGCCCGAGTCCGTCCACGCGTTCGCCGGAGCATAGTCGTTTCCGCCACCGCGACTGCTGGGCGCGTCGCGAACGCGCCACTCATATCCGCTGAATGAAATTGAGATTGAGGGTGGAGACTTCTGGCCCTTTATGATCGTGACTGCGGACACAGCGCCGCCCACAATCGGCAGTGCATTCGTCGTCGCCGGCGGACGATAGTGGGGCTCGACCAACAGCGCAGCATACTCGGTTCCGAGGTGGGTCGCATTACTCCATTTTGAATCCCGTGCGATCTTTGTGAACGGTTGACTGACCAGCGGCTGCACCCACCACGCTCCGCTCCTGGCGTACAAAACGATTTGCTGGCCCGGGCGAGCTCCGGCCACCCGCCCTTGAATGATGTCGTGCTTCTCCCGGCCCCCCTCGTCTGCTTGAGGGACCCGGGTGAATTCAATGGAAGGTTCAACGCTCGCTTGCTGCAATCGACAACTGTTTAACAGAATCCAGCTAGCTGCCAGGAAAACTCGTCTCCAGGTGAGTTCGCTCCGGGCAGCACATGAGCGCAGCCTCATTTCAGCACCATCGTGGCGAATATCAAGTCTATAACGGAGAATGGGCCAGCTGTTCTGAAGCGTGGGTGCGGGAGCCAGAGATCCTCCGGTCGGTCAGATGTGATGCGACCACATGGGCACCGGCGGTGCAGTTGACCGGCAGCCTGACGGCCTGACACAAGCCGTAGGTTTCGGCAGGAAGCTGGGGGAGTATGCAACGAATCTCGCCTGCGACAAAGGGAGTCGGGCCTCCTCTTCCTGAATACTCTGCTCCGGTAGTTGTGGTTAGGTGGCAGCCCTTGGGTTGTCGCGGGACCGGCCCGCCGGAAGAGATCTTGCAAGGCGAACCTCGATCAGGTTTTCGGTGATCGGACGCGCTTGGGCTAGAAGTGATCCCTGGACATTTGAGGTTTCTCCGTGTCTTTCCGGTGACCGTCCACACCGCTGCCGTCTATGTTTTAGAGAGAAGAGATCGAGTCGACGACGTCATCTGTCGTCACAATGGTAGTGGCGTAGTTTGGGATGTTGACTTCGAGAGCCGCATGCATCTCCTTTTCCGAGTAGCTCGCGGTCGCGTCCTTCACCATCGTTCGCGGGCATAATACGTCTGAATTCGAAACCAGTCTCAGGTGATCGGGTCGGCCGATCTCCTCGATGTAGTGCTGCACCATCAGGCTTCCGCCCAGTATTTCGACATCAATCGACATACGCCGGCCGTCAGGCGCCGTGGTTGCACCGACGGAGCAGTGAGCCGGGCAGCAGGATTGGTATTCCGACTCGGGCAGCGTAAAGCACCCGGAGGGAGAACCACGTTTTCGATGGGTGCATTGATGGTTGATACAAGGCTCTCGGACGTCATGGTTCCGAGGTCCATGGCTCCCTCAGAAATCCTGCGCCGTGGGACGCAAAACCACCTCATCGATTTCAACATCGGCAGGTTGTTCAATGGCGTACAGCACGGCGCGGGCAACCGAATCCGCCGGAATGGCGAGCTTTTCGTATAGATCCTTCACAAATTTCGCCGAGGACGGATCAGACGTTGAATTCTGGAGTTCCGACGCCACCGCGCCGGGAGAGATTATCGTACAGCGGATGTTTTGGGAATGCAGCTCCATGCGAAGTCCTTCGGTCAACGTGCGCACAGCGGCTTTCGTGGCGCAGTAAACCGTTCCGCCGGGCGCAAACACCTTGATCCCGAAAACGGAAGCAAGGTTGATGATGTGACCGCTCTTCTGCTTCTGCATTTGAGGCAGGGCCGCGGCAACCCCGTATAGAACTCCCTTGATATGGACGTCGATCTGCCGATCCCATTCTTCCACCTTGAGGAGCGCGATCGGTGCGATGGGCATAATACCGGCGTTATTCACCATGACATCGACGCGGCCGAAACTGTCGATGGCACCTTTGACGAGCGCTTCCACTTCAGCGCGCTTCGTGACGTCGACGGCGAACCCGATCGCCTTACCGCCAGCGGCCGAAATCTCCTTCACGACTGCGTCGATCCGGTCCTTACGCCGCGCTCCCACTACGACCTTCGCTCCGTGTCGCGCAAGAAGCTTCGCAGTGCTTTCTCCAAGGCCGCTGCTGGCTCCGGTGATTACTACGACCTTGTCTGCAATATTTGACGTTCCCATTTTCTGCTTCTCCTTATTGAGAATTCGAATGTCTCTGACGGCGGCTTGCGATTCCAGGAGGCAGGCGTCAGGCGGCCACTCAAAGATCACTTCCAGCTCGACCGGCGTGCCGAGCGGAAGGCTTGCGACGCCATACACCAGGCGGCAAGGGCTCTTGTCTTTTCCAAAGGCGTTTTCGAGCACGTCCGAAGCGTCGTGCGACTTTCGGCTGATCGCGGACATCTCCCGGAGTGGCCACCGACACGCCGAGCCGGACGACCGGGTCACTTTGTCGAGCGATCCCAAATGCTGCCTCGCGACGGCGAGGACGTTGATCGCCGCGAGGTGAGCCTTGCGACGCGCCCGTCACGATCATGGTCTTGGGTTCAGTTTGCATTTGGTTGATTTGATCTAACATGTAAACTCCTTCAATTTGCTAACCAAACGTGAACGAAAAAGCCTGAACGCCGGGATCAAGGAATTCGATCTCAAAAGTCCGGTCTTCCACTTTTCCCTTTTGCCGGATGAGCTGATAGAGGCGGGGCTCTCGAACCTCCCCCGCGCCGTTAGGGGCGGAATCAACTCCACAGGCGTGGCCGGGCGCGGCGCCGTCCAATTTCACCTGAAAGCGAACGGGATTACCGTTCTTCGCCGGACCTAGCACCAGGTGCAGGTCGCGGCTGTGGAATCGGAACACAATCTTGCCGGATGCTGCCTGAAGCACAGCGCTCTCGGCGCCGACGGTCCACGATCCGCTCAATCCCCATTGATTCAAAGAGGGCATCGCGGGTGGGTTGTAGGTCTTTCGTGAGTCTTGAGCCACTCGTTCGGGCGATGCGAATTTCTCCGCGCGACCATAGCCGACGTACGTTTCGGGAGATTGCTCATTTTCGCCAGGTGGCGCCTCCACCCCATCCGCAGATATGCTCACCGTGCTCCCATCCAGGCCGGTGGCTCCGTTTTCCTTCAGAAGTTCCTGGATCACACGCTCGGACTGGTCATACTCGCCCTCCCCGAAGTGGTGATAACGAATGCGTCCTTTCCCATCGATGATGTAATCTGCCGGCCAGTATTGGTTGCTGAACGCCTGCCAAATCCCGTGGTTGCTGTCGATGGCGACTGGGTAGGCAACCTTCAAATCGCGCACGGCATTTTCTACGTTCGCACGTTCTTTCTCGAACCCGAACTCCGGCGAATGCACGCCGATCACAACCAAACCGGCATCCTTATATTTGGCTGCCCAGCTCTTCATGTAGGGCAACTCTCGCAGGCTGTTGATGCAGGAGTAGGTCCAGATGTTGACCAGCACAACCTTTCCGCGCAGCAACTTGCTGCTCAATGGAGTGGAGTTGAGCCAGGCGACCGCGCCATCCAAATCAGGCATTCGTCCTTCGTCTCCCAATCCTGACGCAATCGCGACGACCCCGCAGATGAGAGCCGCGGCGCCAATCCAAAAGGCAAGATTCTTCATGACGATAACTCCTATCGCTAGTGCGCCTCCGGTTGCGGCTTCGCGGCAGGCACCGTGAACTGGACCGCGCCTGGATCAAGCGGTTGATGATTGGCATTCACCAGTTGGATTAGGATCTTGCGCCGCCCGGGCGCGAGGCCGTTGATAATGACCGGATTGCCGCTTGCGTCTGCCCAGTGCCACGTGGCGTCATCAACCGTCACATGGATGTGTCCAATCCGGGGAGACACGGCGAGCGCTGCAGGCCCAAATACCGGCACGATGTGCAGACTCTCCGTGCGATATTGAATAAACACGACGCCACGCGACAGCGGTTCGGCAAGGGGAGGATCAATGATGATCTTCGCCGGTGGTTCGTTCTGGAGAGGCTGGACAGCCGCCACTCCGCGCTCTTCCCTTGCGGTTCGCGCAGCGGCTGACGCAGCAATCAGAGCCTCAGGCACCGTGAACTTGACGGTGCCTTGATCGAGCGGTTGATGGTTCGCGCTCTCCAGTTGGAGCAGGATCTTATGCGGCCCGGGTAGCAGGCCGTTGAGAATCACGGGCTCTCCGCTCGCATCGGCCCAGACCCACGGGGCGTCATCGACAGTCACATGGATGTGTCCGACCCGGGGAGACACGGCAAGCGCGGCAGGCCCGAACACCGGCACGATGTGCAGATTTTCCGTGCGATATTGAATGACCACCCGGCCATGCGAAAGGGGTTCGGCGAGAGGCGGATCGATGACGATCTTCGCCGGTGGTTCGTTTTGAAGCGGCTCGACAGCCGCGGCTCCACGCACCTGCCTGGCGGTTTGCGCGGCGGCTGACGCAGCAACCAGGCAGGCGATGATGACCCGCGCACTCACACACCACGAGCGACTTTGATTGATTCGGCTTGGCATAGTAAAGCAGACCTCCTAAACTGCAGATGAGCTACCTTGGCTGGACTGGCGAATTCAGAGAGCACCGCTTAGAGCTACGCCGTTCACCTCATCGGATACGCCGTGAAGACGAAGTCTTTTGCCTTCACGAGCGTATGGCAATGATGGCAAAGTGTCTTTCCGAATGAACTGTCGCTTTCTTCCGGTGTGAAGGTATCGGATGCCGCATTGTACACGAACTGGGCATATCCCCATCCGTTTGTGTCCGGGAATCTTTTGGAATCCTTCACCATGAGCCCAATCCGTTTGAGGGTATCGGGAACCTGCACGGAATACGGGGATTCAGGGTTCTTTTTCCCCGTCCACTCGATCTTCGCCATCTTGGCGCCATCGGGAACAGGCTTGCCGTTGGCGGGAATGCCTGCTCTGTACGCGTTGATCATTACCGGATTCCCCACGATGACCTTTAACCCGTCATCGGTCTTGCTCGGCGCCACCGGCTGCCACGTATCATATCCGCGGAATTCCGAAAACGCGATACCGTTCGCCGCCACCACCGTAAACCGGTCTTTGCCTGCAAGGGCCAGTGTTACCAGGACAGTAAGGAATACGACAACGACCACCGTTATCTGGATGCTTTTGAGTCTCATTTTCAATCTCCTTTTGTTAAGTGACGGTTATCGACAGCGAGTGCATTCGCCGCCGCTACTTCATGAACTTCCGGGCTAGTTTGGCAATCTCATCCGCGGCTGTGCCAAGCGCGAAGTGGCCCACATCAGGGACGGGACTTCGGAACTCGGACGAAGTGGGCTCAACGGCTCCCCTCCGCTCCACTATTTGCGCAGTGGTCTGAAGCCCGCGCGAACCTCCTCTGAAAAGAGTTGCGGCTGTTCCCAAGCCGCGAAGTGACCGCCTTTGTCGAGCTTGTTGTAATGGATGAGTTTGGGAAACGCCCGCTCTGCCCAGCTCCGCGGGGCCGGATAGAGTTCGTCGGGGAAGACGCTCACGGCAACCGGGATGGAGACGCCTTTGGCATTGAAATACCCGAGTTTGTTCTCCCAATAGAGACGGGCGCCAGAAAGCGCCGTGTTCGTCAACCAGGTGATCGTGATGTTGTCGAGGATGTCGTCGCGCGTGAGGCCCTCGGCTTGTCCTTGAAAGACGCGTGAGATCAACTCGTAGCTGCGTGCGTCGTGATCAAGGAAGTAAGCCGCCAGGCCGACGGGTGAGTCCGCGATTCCGTATAATGTCTGCGGTCGCAGACCCATCTGGAACCCGTAGGCGATTCCCTTTTGATAAACGAACTGCAG
>JAIQFK010000034.1 GCA_020073305.1 Terriglobia bacterium | reverse complement strand
GCGCGACGGGGACAGGCCGCTGCGTCCACGGAGAGCGCGTCGGGAAGGTAAAGATTCGCTCCATTAGGGACGCAGCAGCCAGTCCCCATCGCGCAACGTGTGGTTTCGGCCGATCAGTCGGCTACAGGTATTTTCAAGAGAGTCCCCCCGTTTTTGCTATTGCCGGGTGTCGAGCGGTTTCCTGGATTTCTCGAAAAACTCGTTCTGCAAGCGCAGGCTGACCTGGTCCGCCTTCACTGCGCGGATGGTATTGGCGACGCCATCGGTCCAGGCTTTCATATCGAATTCGCCGAGCGCGCGGTTGGCGCCAGTGCCATCGCCCGCGTAGTGCTCGGGGAATTTGGCGTACCACCAGATGCCGGTATAGACGCCCGGCGGAAGGTCCTGGCGCTTCTGGTCGGCGCCCGATTCGGTGGCGGCGCGATCCAGGTGGACAAGATCCGGCCGCGAAATCATCACGTGCGAGGTCTCGCCCTCGCCCGCATGCTGATCGAAAGCAGACTTCATCGCCGGGCGGCCGGGCGGCCAACCGGCAGGCTGATACACGTAGATGACGTAGTCGCGCGCGGAAGCCATCTGGGATTGCGCGAAGAACGGCAACAGGCTGTTGTTGCCACCGTGCCCGTTCACGATGATGATCTTTTTGCAGCCGTTGCGCGCCATCTCGCCGGCGGTTTCCTGCAATAGTTCCAGTTGCAGACTGGCGCTATAGGCAATGGTGCCGGGCTCGTGCTTCGCCTCAAAGATCTGGCCGAAATAATATTCCGGATAAACCACGGCGTATTCCTGTTCGGCGCCGTGCAACGCGGCGTAGCGGACGTTGATCAGGTCGGTGCCGAGCGGCAGGTGTGGCCCGTGTTTTTCCAGAATTCCAAATGGCAGCAGGCACGTGCCCTGAGCTTTCTGAATCGCGCTGACAAAGTCGCCGGCCGTGAGTTCTTCCCATTTGACGGAGAGCGATTGCGCGCCGGCCAGGGTGGCGGCCGTCAGTGTCAAAAGGGAAATGCGACAGAGGTTCATGGTTTGTTCCTCGCGGAATGCGATTATATCGTTCCATTTGGCTGGCGGGACATTGATGCCCGGCTTGGGTTGGCGTATGATGCTCGCTATGAAACCTGTTTTGACCCTCGTGCTGTTATGTCCGGCGTTGAGCGCATTCGCAGCGCCGCAGGGAGCCGGAACTCCCTCGGTCGATCAAATCCTGGATCGCTATGTACAGGCGGTGGGCGGCAAAGATGCGATCGAGAAAGTGACCAGCCGGGCAATGAAGGGAACGCTCGAGAACTCCGACGACGGCACGACATCGCCCGCTGAAGTTTTCGCGAAAGCGCCCGACAAGTATCTCTCGGTAGTCAATCTGGGCGAAGGCGGCCAGATGCAGGAAGGATGGAGCGGCGGGACGGGCTGGGGCAAGGACCCGGACTCGGGGCTTCACGACATGAGCAAGTCCGACGCCGCATTTGCCAAGCGCGATTACAACTTCTACCGCGAGACGCGGCTCAAAGAACTTTTCCCGAAGATGGCGTACACCAGCAAAATGAAAGTGGACGACCGGGATGCTTACATCGTGGAGGCCACGGCGGCGGATGGCGCGAGCGAGAAGCTGTATTTCGATGTGGAATCCGGCCTGCTGGTGCGCCGCGATTTCGAGCGCGTCACGATTGATGACGGCATCGTCTTGTGGGAAGTCGACTACGACGACTATAAGGATGTGGACGGTCTGAAGCTTCCCTCCACCATCCGGCGCAAGACGCCCGATTTCGCGCTCACCTTCCGCTTCACGGAAATCAAGCAGAACGTGCCGATTGAAGACGCGAAGTTCAGCAAGCCGGAGAAATAATCGTCCTACGCTTCTTCGGGCGGAAGCTCGAAATCGATCAACTTGCCGCGGAATCCACGCGTTTTCCAGAAGCCGAAGGCGATTCCCACTAGCATCCAGAGACCGCCCCATTTCTGAGCGGGAAGGCTCAGGTTCAACCAGAGCAGCAGGCAGACTAGAAATCCGAGGATTGGGGGAATCAGGTTGATGAGCTTCTTTTCCGTGGCGTGCACGTAATAGCGCATGAAGGAAGCGGCATTGACACCCATGAAGGCAATCAGCGCGCCGAAGTTCAGCATCTCGGCACCCAAGCTATACGAGATGAAGAAGGTGCCGATCAGGGCGGTGATGCCTACGAACAGGACGTTGTTGCGCGGGACACGACGTTTGGGATCAACGGCGCCGAAAAATGATTTGGGGAGCGCGTTGCTGCGTCCCATGCCGTAGAGCAGCCGGGCCGCGCCGAGTTGCGATGCCATCCCGGAGCCGAAGTTAGCCACAATCAGGGTGAAGTTCACGATGCCGAATAGCAACGCGCCGCCCGCACGTCCGGCAACATCCACGTAGGCGGTTTCGACTTTGGGGAACGGGTCGGAAGCCGGCCACACCAGTTGGGCGACGTAGCATTCCAGGGCCGAGAGCAGGCCGACCGCGATGCAGGTGAGTACGGTGGCGAGAAGAATATTGCGGCGCGGATTCTCCACCTCCTCGGAGAGGGTCGAGATGCCGTCGAAGCCGATGTAGGTAAGGACAGCAATGGAGGTGCCACCCAGAACCGCGCCCACTTTAAACGTCGCGGGATCAAAAAAGGGTCTGGTGAAAAAACCGGCCCCGTCGTGAGGGTGTCCGAAGATGTAGCGCGCCGCGACGACGAAAAAGACGGTCACCACCAATCCCATGGCGCCTGCCAGCGCTGCGTTCACGCGCGCCGAGGTCTTCACGCCGCGGAGGTTGAGACCGGTGAACATCAGAAAGTAGAAGATGGCCCACATCCAAAAAGGGCCGGGTGCCACGCCCATGGTGGCAGTGCTGCACCAACTGATGCAGATGAGCGGATTGAGCATGTAATCCATCACCATGCTCCAGCCCGTGATGTACCCGAGAGCTGGATTGATCTCCTGGCCGACATAGGTGAACGCGGAGCCCGCGCTGGGATAGGCTCGCGCCATGCGCCCATAACTGATGGCGGTGAATAGCATGGCGACCAACGCGATGAGGACGGTAGTTACCACGTGACCTTGGCCGCGCTCGCTGATCACGCCGAACACCGCCATGGGCGCGGTAGGCTGCAGCACGATCACGCCGTAGAGCACCAGGTCGCTCAGAGTGAGGGCGCGCTTCAGGCGCACTTCCTTGCCGGCTGTATCCGGGCGTGTGGTCGAGGACATGAGACTCCCTTACGTGCGACTGCTGTGGTGGGTATCCGTGAAGCCGCCAGTATACACCAGTCGGCGCGTGGCACCGAGCGATGCTGCGCATCGCGGACACGGGGACAACACCTAGTACACGATGGTGAATGAATTATCGGGGCGGCGGAAGGCGGCGACAAGGCTCCAGGCGGGGACGCCGTCGGCAGTACCGTGCTCCGCCGTGGGTGCGCCGGATTTATCGTAGATCTGCCACGCGACTCGGCCGCCTTTTTTCCAGCCCATGCCCTCCGTCCATACGAAGAGGGTTTCGCCTTGGGCGTTGGCGGCGACGGCGGGATATTTGCGATTCTCGCCGGATCCTGGCGCTAGCAACGGCGCGGAAATTTTTCCTGAAGCTGGATCGATCCGTCCAAAATAGGCCTGCTTCTCGGTTTCCCATGCAGCGAGGACGCTCGTGGGACTCTCCACAAACGATTCGCTGCTCATGACGCAGTAGCCCACATTCCACTTTGAGATGTCCTGGCCTTGAAAACTCTCTCCCTTGTCGCGGGAGAGCAGCAGGTACATGTCGCGATGGACCATCTCCGTTGCGGAGCGATAGAGCACGTACAAGGTTCCGGAGCGATCGGCGAATGCGTTCAGCCCGCAACAGGCGCAAACGCCCGTGGGTTGGTCGTACGCGGTTTTCTCGCGCTCAAATGTTTTCCCGTCATCGCGCGAACGGGCCATCCAGACGCGCCGGTTCCCTTCCCCTTCCTTGCCTGGCTCGGGCGCATGCCACAAAACATAGACATCGCCGAGGGCGTCCGCTGCAACGGCGCCGCCGCCATCGAGTCCGTACGCACTTTGGATCACATTGCGCTGGGGCTCGAAGGCGGAGCCGGCGTCATTGAGGCGCGCGTACAACATGGGCGCCTGCGGTCCACCTTGCGACCCGTTCCAGGCGACGTGCACGCGCCCGTTTTTGCCGATGGCAAGATGTCCGCCGCGAATGTTGCCTACGGCAATAGCACTGCCCGGCGCCGAATTGACGCGCAACGGCGTGGAGAACGCCGCGCCTCCATGGCTCGAGCGTACGTAATAGAGATCCCCGTGCTGCGGATCGCCCTGGTAAAAAAGCATATGGATGGCGCCCTTCGCGTCCACCGCAACCTGCGGCTGGATGCCGCCTGCGGGCACACGCATCAGGGTTACTTTGCGCGGACGATCGATGTTGGAAGCCAGCGCTGACACCGATAGCATCAGCACCCATAACCGCAGCATCATCAGCTTAGACCCTTCAGATATTCGTAGCTCATGCGCGCGCTCTCGAAGGGTGACCGGTCGCAGAAGTCCTGCTCGACAAAGTAATGCTTCACGCCAGCCGATGCGGCGGCAAAAATGGGTTTCCAGTTGATGATGCCGTGGCCTACTTCGATGAAGGGGCCCGGCTTGTCGTCCACATCGGTCGACAGCCCGTAGCCTGGTTTCCGGTCCTTGATGTGCAGGATCGGATAGCGCCCAGGGTCCCGCTTCATGTACTCGACGGGATCTCGTCCGGCCCAGGTCATCCAGAAGCAGTCCAGCTCGATCTTGACCAGTTGCGGATCGGTGAGCCGGAGCAACTCGTCAAACGCAACCACGCCATGGAAGGTTTTGAACTCGAAATTGTGATTGTGGTAGCCGAACTGGATGCCCGCTTTCTTGGTCTCGGCGCCAGCACGGTTGAAAAACTCGGCGTAGCGCTTGTACTGATCGAGCGACTTGCGCTCCTCGGGCGTAAGCCATGCCACTAACATGTATTTGAGGCCGAGCTGCTGGGCGTAGTCGATTTCCTGCGCCAGGCGCGGTTCGAGCGTGAGGTCGTAGTGGGCGACGGGGCAGACCAGCCCGTTATCGGCCAGGGTCCGGCGAATCTCCGCCGCCGGTTTCTTCAGGAACGCGTACAATTCCACTTCTTTGTAGCCAATGGCCGCCACCTTCTTGATGGTGCCGGCGAAGTCTTTTTCCAGCTGGTTGCGCACTGTGTACAGCTCGAGGCCAATGGGCAGGCCGAGCGGGTTGGCATGGAGCGAGCCCCGGCCGAGCGCCGCCAGTCCCGTCACGCCGCGCGCCACCCGATTCAGGAATTGCCTTCTGTTGTCCAGATTCATAAGAGCCTCCGGCGGCGGCCATCCATTTGTTTACAGAGATCGTATCAGACCCGTGGCATGGTTGCGCTCCGCGTCTGTTACAATCGCCGTAAAGGTCGGGACACTCCATCATGGCCCAAAGTCGGGAAATTCCCCACACACTTGGCTTACTAAAGAAGAGCAATTTTTCCGAAGATCATATCGGTGCGCGAAGCGTCAAAGATGAGCTCCGCAGCAATCTGATCTGTAAACTGCAGCGCAGCGAGGCGCTGTTCCCGGGCATTGTCGGGTATGAAGACACGGTAGTGCCGCAGGTGGTCAACGCCGTCCTGTCGCGGCACAACTTCATTCTGCTGGGACTGCGCGGCCAGGCCAAGACGCGCCTGATCCGTATGCTGACGACCCTGCTCGATCCGGCGCTGCCGCACATTGCGGGGTGCGAGATTCACGACAACCCATACCGGCCGATCTGCCGCCGATGCCGTGATCTCATCGAGGAGCACGGGGATGAGACGCCTATTGCGTGGCTATCGCCGGATCAGCGCTATGTGGAGAAACTCGCGACGCCAGATGTGACGATCGCCGACATGATCGGGGACATCGATCCCATTAAAGCGGCGCGCCGCGGCCACGATATCTCCGACGAGCTGACGGTGCACTACGGCCTGGTACCCCGGGCGAATCGCGGCATCTTCGCCATCAACGAGCTGCCGGATCTGGCGGGAAAAATTCAGGTGGGACTGTTCAACATCATGCAGGAAGGCGACGTGCAGATCAAAGGCTATCCGGTCCGGCTGCCGCTCGATCTGCTGCTGGTCTTCACCGCCAACCCGGAAGATTACACCGCGCGCGGCAAGATCATCACGCCGCTCAAGGACCGCATCGGCAGCGAGATTCGCACGCACTATCCGGCGTCGCTCGATCAGGGCCTTCAGATCACCGAGCAGGAAGCGTGGCTGGAACGACCGTCGCCGATCCGCACGCACGTTCCTGTTTACATCCGCGAGATCATCGAGCAACTGGCGTTCGTGGCGCGCGAGGACAAGAAAGTGGACAAGCGCTCGGGCGTGTCGCAGCGCCTGCCGATTTCAGCGCTGGAGAATGTCGTCTCGAATGCCGAGCGGCGCGCCTTGCGGACGAAGGAGCCGGTGGCGGTGCCGCGCGTGGTCGATATCTACGCTGCCCTGCCCTCCATCACCGGCAAATTGGAACTCGAGTACGAGGGCGAACTCAAGGGGGGCGACGCCGTGGCGCGCGAGCTGATCCGCTCGTCCGTCGGCAAAGTCTACGACAAGTACTTCGAAGGTGCGAACGTTGCGCAAATCGTCCAGTGGTTCGATCTCGGCGGCTCGCTCAAGCTGGATGACAGTGTGGATTCCGCCACCATGGTGAAGCAACTGGCATCCATCCAGGGCCTGATGGAGAAGGTGCGCAATCTGGGGTTAGGCGCCAGCGAGCCCGACGCGGTCCGCGCCGCGGCAGCCGAATTCGTTCTCGAGGGCTTGTACGCACACCGGCGCATCAGCCGTTCGGAAGAGCGCGGTTTTGCCGCCGAAGAGAAGCGGCGTGAGGCCGCCGGCGGGCGCGAAGAAGGCAACCCGCCGCGCGGTTACCGGCGTCAATACAATTAGGGAACGCCACTCATGAAGTGGATCAAATATTCCCGCTACACCGGCGAAGATTTCGGCATCGATTCCGAAGATCTTCTACAGGCTCTTTCCGACTTTCTGCTGGAGAGTGGATTCAACACCCAGTCCATGCCCTTCAGCGAGTGGAACGAGCACACGCTCGAAGACCTCAAGAACGCCATCCAGCAAGCGCTCGAACAGGGCAAGATGTTCGACGACGACCATCTGCAGCAAATGATGGAACAGTTGAAGAATCTCTCGGAGGAACAGCTCCAGCAACTGCTGGATCGCCTGGTGCAGAAGCTGATCGACGACGGCCACATCACCATAGAAGATCAGAACCCGGAGCAAGCGCCGCGTGCGGGCGAGGCCGGCAACGGTCCTGACAGAAAAGTAAAATTCGAAGTCACCGACAAGTCGCTCGACTTTCTCGGGTTCAAGACGCTCAAAGATCTGTTGGGCTCGCTGGGCAAATCCAGTTTCGGCCGCCACGATACGCGCGATCTGGCGACCGGCATTGAAGCTTCGGGCGCATCCAAGATCTATGAGTTCGGCGATACGTTGAATCTCAACGTCAGCGAAACGCTGTTCTCCGCCATCCGCCGCGAGGGTGCGAAGGTGCCGCTCGACATGGATTATTCGGACCTGCACGTGCACCAGTGCGAGTATCAAAGCTCGTGCGCGACGGTGCTGATGCTCGATTGCAGCCACAGCATGATCCTGTACGGGGAAGACCGCTTCACACCCGCCAAGAAAGTGGCGCTGGCGCTGGCGCACTTGATTCGCACGCAATACCCCGGCGATAGCCTGCGCTGCGTGCTGTTTCACGATACCGCCGAGGAGCTGGCCATCAGCCAGTTGGCGCGCGTGCAGGTGGGCCCTTATTACACCAATACGCGCGACGGTCTGATTCTGGCGCAGCGCCTGCTGGCGCAGGAAAAGAAGGACATGCGGCAAATCGTGATGATCACGGATGGCAAGCCTTCGGCTCTCACGCTCGAAGACGGACGGATGTACCGCAACGCGTTCGGCCTCGATCCACTGGTGATCAGCCGCACGCTCGAAGAGGTGAACCGCTGCAAAAAGCAGGGCATCCTGATCAACACGTTCATGCTGGCGAGCGATTATGGGTTAGTGAACTTCGTGCAGAAGGTGACGGAGATCTGCCGCGGCAAAGCGTATTTCACGACGCCCTACACGCTGGGGCAATATTTGTTGATGGATTACATGAACCGCAAGACGCGGACGATTCATTAAGCGGTGGAACCGGCGCGTTGCGCGCGAAACTCCCCATCCGCTTCGTGTTCGGCCACCACTTTCCACTCACCGGCGGCGCCTTCGACTTCGATTGCGCCTTTGAAATGGCCCGCGCGGAAACCGGCTGGGATCACGTCTGACGCCGCCACACCACTCGGGAAGCCGAGCGCGTGACCCGAGACTCCCAAGGATTCGAGCGCTATGTCGCTGCCGGGTTGCAGTCGCCGGAGAATTCGCCAACCTGATCCAACGACCATGATGCCGCCGACTGTGATCAGCAGGCTCTGCAAGATGAGCAACCCGAGCGGCACCTGCATGATTCCATGGTTCGCGGTTCCAGCAGCCAGCAGAGTGCCGGGAATCAACATGCTCAGGCCGAAAGAGGGCATGAAGGGCACGATTCGTGTGGCCTGATATCTGCGAATGAGATAGTGGCCCCATTCCTGATGGGCCACTTGACGGCGATAGACGTTGTACCGCTGGCGAGAACCATTGATCACGCGGGTGCGGAGTTCTTTGGGCAACTCCACGTGACATTCTTTGTAGACGGTCCGAATCCGCTGGATGTGCCAAATTTCCAGAATGTGGCTTTTCGCAGTGATCGCTACCACTCTGGTGGGTTGAGTGGATTCGTCATTCCCGGCCGGGTTGGGCTTGTGTTCGAACATCGCTCAGACTGCCCTGTACCAGAACATCACTTCACGCGTCAATATAGACTTCCTGTCTACGATGCTGTCGTAAGATTTGCAACGCGTCAATATTATCTTTCGTAAATACAAACCCGGCACGATGGCTGGATGCGAGGCTTGTTAAGATACGGGCATGATTATTGGCGTGCCTAAAGAGGTTAAGGACCACGAAACCCGCGTGGGCCTGGTACCAAGCGGCGTGGTAGCGCTGAAGGAAAGCGGCCATGAGGTACTGGTGGAAACGCGGGCGGGTGAGGGCAGCGCCATTACCGACAAAGAATACATGCAGGCCGGCGCCGGAATTGCGCCGATGGCCGCAGACGTCTGGCGCAAGGCCGACCTGGTGGTGAAAGTCAAAGAGCCGCAGTCCTCCGAATACGGCTACCTGCGGCCGGACCTGATTCTGTTCACCTATCTGCATTTGGCGCCTCTGCCGGAACTGACCAACCGGCTGCTCGACTCGCAGGTGAGCGGCGTGGCTTACGAGACGATTCGCGAGCGCGACGGGTCGCTACCGCTGCTGACTCCCATGAGCGAGGTGGCGGGGCGCATGGCCGTGCAGGTTGGCGCGCAATATCTGGAAGCGCCCAACGGAGGCCGCGGCGTTCTTCTGGGAGGCGTGCCCGGTGTGGCTCCGGCCAACATCGTGATCCTGGGCGGCGGCGTCGTCGGCACCAACGCCGCGAAAATCGCGGTAGGAATGGGCGCGCACGTCACCATCATCGACCGCAGTCTGAACCGGCTGCGCGAGCTGGACGATATTTTCAATCAGCAGGTTGTGACCCTGGCTTCGAACGTATTCACTATTAGCGAAACCTTGAAGCTCGCGGACCTGGTGATCGGCGCGGTGCTCATCCCCGGCGCAGCGGCGCCCAAGATCGTTCGCCGGCAGATGATCGCTAACATGAAGCGCGGCGCGGTGGTGGTCGACGTGGCGATCGATCAGGGAGGCTGCTTCGAAACCTCGCACGCAACCACGCACACCGAGCCCGTCTACTTCGTCGACGGCGTGCTGCACTATTGCGTTTCGAATATGCCAGCCGCGGTGCCGCACACCGCGACCTTTGCGCTGACCAACGCCACGTTCCCTTATTTGCTGGAGCTGGCGAATCACGGCCTGGAGCGCGCCTGCGACCATCATCCGGCGCTGCGCGAGGGAGTGAATACCTACAAAGGCAACGTCACGCATGCCGGCGTCGCAGAATCACAGGGGCGCGCGTGGAAGGAACTGGCGAGAGCCAACTGACCAACACGCCGAAGTTCAAAGTCTTTTACGACGATCAGTGCGAAATCTGCCAGGCAGGCGTCTCCTGGCTGCGGCTGCTCGATCGCGGCGGCAGGACGGAATGCCTTGGGATCCACCCGGAAACCATCGCGCCGCACCCGGCGCTCGCCATTGATCGTTGTCTTCAGGAGCTGCATGTCGTCACGCCGGACGAGCGTGTGCTCACCGGCTGGGACGCGGTGGCCCGGCTGGCTCGCCTTTCCCCATTCACCTGGATGATCGGCGCGGTGGGCGCCGTGCCGCCGTTCCGCTGGATTGGCCGTCTGGTGTACCGGCTGGTGGCGGCCAACCGTTACGCGCTCAGCAAGTGCCGCGGCGGCGCCTGCCACGCGTTCCGGCCCCGTGAGGTTCGCCGCCGCACCGGGCTGGCCCCTTTCTGGACTTGCTACACGATTGGCTTCCTGATGCATTTTCCTCTCAGCGTGGCCGCGCTTACGCGGTCGATCGCGCGACATATTGCCCTGCTCTGGCGAACGCATGGCCGCCGCGTCGAACTGCTGGATGGGAAACTGTCTCTGGTCTTCTTGAATTCGTTCACCTGCGACCTGGTAAGCCTGATGTTCGGCGAGCAGTTCCTCATGATTCTCTACGACGGCATAGCGATTGATCCGGGATCGACGCGAATGCGCCGGGCGCTCGAACACCATTTGAGGCGCCTGCCGAAAGGCGGCGTCCGCGCCATCGCCGCGACGCACCATCACGAGGAGCACTCCTGCAATCTCAACTGGTTGAGCGTGCGCGCCGGCGCTCCCATCTATGTGGGAGCCGCAACTGCCGCCGTGTTGCGCTCGCCGCCCTTGCTGCCGCGGATTCGCCGCTGGATGATCGGACAGCCGCCGCCGCTCGTCGAGCCGTACACCGTTCTGGAGAGCGAAATGGCCGGCGCCACAAGCACGCTCGAAGTGATCGCCGCTCCTGGCCATTGCGATGACCACATCGTGCTCTACGATCGCCAGGAGAAGCTGCTGATCGCCGGCGATACCTTCATGGGAACTTACTTCTCGGCGCCCAATCCGGATGTGGACAGCCGCAAATGGATCAGCACGCTCGAGCGAATGCTCGAACTGGAGATCGAAATCCTGGTGGAAGGCCACGGCTTCGTCCACACCCTGCGGCAGGACGTACCGGATTTTCCGGGCCTGGTGATTCGCCGGCATCCGCGCGAGGAGATCCTGGAGAAGCTGCGCTTTTTCGAATGGCTGCGGAACCAGATCGACGCGGGCTTGCGTGAAGGACTGCCGCTCCGCGCCGTCGAGGTGACCTGTTTTCCCTGGGGACAGGCATACGCGTGGGAACAGTTCGCCAGCGACGAGCTGTCGCGAATGCTCAGTGGCGGCCACTGGTCGCGGACGGAATTGGTGCGGAGCTTTGTGCGCGGCGAGCAGGACGCTGTGCTGCCCACCGTGTACCAGGCCCGGTTCTGGCGCGGGCCGGCGTAGCGTCTAGCCGTAGTGCAGCGTGGGATACAGGGCTTGGAGCGCCAGAGTAAACAGCGGTTCGTAAATCTTCGCGAATAATTGCCAGCCCAGTAACAGCCCGATGAAGCTGTAGCTTCGCGCGCGCTGGCGCATTTCTTCCAGCCGTCTGGCGCCGTTGTCGGTTACGAATAGCCCGAGCGCGCCGTAGCCGTCGAGCGGCGGAATCGGCAGGAGATTGAATGTGCCAAGCAACACATTGAGCGAGAAAAGCAGACTGAAAAACTTCGCAGCGCCTTCGGCGAACCCGGAGGCCGTTGCCTCGACGACGCGCTGAAAGTTGGCGGATTCCGGAGGGTGAAAGGCACCGGTCAGGATTCCAATATGAATGGAAACTCCCGCGATCACCGCCAGCGTAAAATTTGCTGCCGGCCCGGCAAGCGACATCCAGGCAGCGCGGCGCGGATGTGTTTGCTGCCAGCGCGGATCGTAGGGCGCGCTGGCCCATCCCATCATCCATCCCCCCGTAGCGTACGAGAGGATGGGGACCAGCACCATTCCAAACGGCTCACGGCGTATGTGCGGCAGCGGGTCGAGCGTGACTTGCCCACCGTGAAAGGCGGTGGGATCGCCACCCAGTTTCGCGGCCAGCGCATGGGAGGCTTCGTGAGCAGTCGTCGAGAGGAGGAAAACCACGTACCAGAGAACCCCGATGACCAGAAATTCGGTTGTCATGCAGCTTCCCGATCTTGGCGTAGCTGGTGGACCAAGTCAAATAGCCGTGAAGAACTGATGAAACAGATTCTTAGTAAGATAGAAACACCGATGCTAGCCTCCGCGCAGACCGAGTTCCATCCTTCGCCGCTCACGCAGCTCAGCGAAGAAGAAAAAATGTTCCAGGCGACGGTGCGCCGTTTCGCGCGCGAACAGATTGGCCCGCACGTCCGCGAAATGGATGAGGCGGGCGTCTTCCGCAAAGACATCATCCGCCAGTTCTTCGAGCTGGGCCTGATGGGAATCGAGATCCCAGAGGAATTCGGCGGCCAGGGCGGGACTTTTTTTCAGGCGGTGATGGCGGTCGAGGAACTGTCGGCGGTCGATCCCTCGGCGGGCGTGATTGTCGACGTACAGAACACCATCGTCAATAATGCGATTCTGCGCTGGGCGAATGCGGAACAAAAGCAGCGCTACCTGCCGCGGCTGGCGGCGGACACGGTGGCCTGTTATGCGCTCTCAGAAGCGGGCTCCGGTTCCGATGCGTTTGCTCTGGCCACGCAAGCGCAAGATCAGGGCGATCATTTCCTGCTCAACGGCCGAAAGCTGTGGATCACGAATGCCGGCGAGGCGGGGCTGTTCCTGCTGTTCGCCAATGCGAACCCCAGCGCGGGATACCGCGGGATCACGGCGTTTCTGGTGGAACGCGATTTTCCGGGATTCCAGGTGGGCAAGAAAGAGGACAAGCTCGGCATTCGCGCCTCGTCCACGTGCGAACTGATTCTCGACAACTGCCGCGTGCCGCGCGAGAACGCGATGGGAGAGGTGGGCAAAGGCTACAAGATCGCGATCGAGACCCTCAATGAGGGCCGCATCGCGATCGGCTCGCAGATGATCGGCCTGGCGCGTGGCGCTCTCGATCACGCCATCGCTTACGCCAAACAGCGAAAGCAGTTTGGAAAGACCATCGGCGAGTTCCAGGGCGTCCAGTTTCAACTCGCCAAGATGGCCACCGAAGTCGAGGCCGCGCGCCTGCTGGTGTACAACGCCGCCCGCCTCCGCGATGCCGGGCAGCCGTTCGTCACCGAGGCGGCTATGGCAAAATATTTCAGTTCGGAAGTCGCTGAGAAGGTGGCTTCCAAGGCTATCGAGGTTATGGGTGGTGTGGGCGTCACCCGGGATTACCCGGTGGAAAAACTGTACCGGGACGCCAAGATCGGCCGCATTTACGAGGGCACCAGTAACATGCAGTTGTTGACGATCGCCAAGAAACTGTTGGAACGGTAGACACGTCAGAGTGAGTGAGGTAGAGATGCGTTCTGTTGTACTTCCTGCGATTCTGGCCGTCCTGTCGGTCCCTATGTGGGCCGGGGACGCAAAAGAAGCCAATCCGGACGAAATCATCCAGAAGTTCGCCGCCAAGGAAGCCGAGTTTTCCCGCGCGCGCGAGAACTACACCTACCGGCAGACCGTCAAGATCCAGGCACTGGATCCCTCTGGAGGAGTGCTCGGGCGCTACGAGATCGTCGAGGACGTTATCTTTTCGCCCGACGGAAAGCGTACCGAGAGAGTGGTGCACGCACCGGTCTCGACGTTGGGCAATTACTTGATCCTGACGCCGCAAGACATTCAGGATCTTCGGGACGTCCAGCCGTTCGTTTTGACCACAACCGAAATCTCCGACTACGACATTCGGTATTTGGGCAAACAGAAAGCCGATGAGATTCCGTGCTACGTCTTCGCGGTGAAGCCGAAGAAGATGGAGAAGGGCCATCGCTATTTTGAAGGACAGATCTGGGTGGATGACCGCGATATGCAGATTGTCAAGACATACGGCAAGGGCGTGGGACTCCTCGGGAGGAAAGAGGACAACCAGTTCCCGAAGTTCGAGACGCTGCGGGAACAGATTGACGGCAAGTACTGGTTTCCTGTTTACACCGACGCCGATGACACGCTCCATTTCCAGACCGGGCCGCAGCGCATGCGCATGATCGTGAAGTACGAAGATTACAAACAGTTCAAGAGCGACGTGAACATCCAGTTCGGCGAGGCCGTGAACGGCGAGGGCAAAGAGCAGAAGCCCGGCACGAACCCGGCGGCATCGCCGAAGCCGACGAAACCCTAGAGTCTGCTAGCATCGTTGTTCACATGGCGAAAATCACGGTTGTCCACAACGGCCCCATCCGCATCGAGGGCGAGTTCTCGATCCACGATCCTGAAGGGCGCGAGTTCGGCTTGGCCGGCCGGACATTGATCTCGCTGTGCCGCTGCGGACAATCGCAAAACAAGCCTTTCTGCGATGGCACTCACGGCCGGATGGGTTTCCAGGATACCGTGACCGCAAGGGAACTGCCGCCGCCCAAACCGAAGCTCTAGGAGAGCCTCACTCCGAGATTTCAATCTTCGGGCCCGACGGCGGGCCGATCTCGTTGATCCGGTCGATGGTCCTCTGAGCCAGGTCGAGAAAGACCTTGCCGTGGGGATCGTTGCCATTGTGCAGCGCCACGGGCTTCCCGGAATCGCCTCCGGCGCGGACCGCGGGATCGAGGGGCAGCGCTCCCAGAAAGTTCACCTTCATTTCGTGCGCCGTCCTTTCGCCGCCGCCGGTGCTGAATACATCCACGCGCTCGTTGCAGTGTGGGCAGACCAGGTAACTCATGTTTTCGACAATGCCCAGGATCGGGACCTTCACCTGGTTGAACATATGTACGGCCTTGCGTGCGTCTTCGAGCGAGACATCGGAGGGCGTGGTAACCACCACGGCTCCGGTCACGGGCGCCGTCTGAATCAGCGTAAGCTGGACATCGCCGGTTCCGGGCGGCAGATCGATGACCAGGTACTCCAGATCGCCCCATTCCACGCCGCGCAAGAACTGCTGGATGACACTGTGCAGCATGGGCCCTCGCCAAACCAGAGGTTTGTCGCCCGGACTCAAGAACCCCATGGACATGAGCTTCACGCCGAAGTGCTCGAGCGGCTGGATGCGCTCGCCATAGGCCATAGGCGTTTTGTTGATGCCCATCATCATGGGCACGTTGGGGCCGTAGACATCCGCGTCCATCAGCCCCACCCGGTGCCCGAGAGCCGCCAGGGCCACGGCGAGGTTCACGGCAACGGTAGTTTTGCCGACGCCGCCCTTTCCAGAGCCCACGGCGATCAAATTCTGCACGCCGGGAATGGGAAGTTTAGGGGGTTGATTCGGCTGATTGGGGCTCATCTCTGTTCATGTTAACTTACGTCAACGTTCAAGCGCTGGCGAACCGCAACGCCTCGGAAATCATTTCAAAGCAACCAAATAAAACAAAATGTCCGTTTAATTATCCAGAAATAGATTATATTCTCTGCGAATTATGCTAATCTGATGTCGGAGTTTTTCCAGTGGTCCAAAAGCTTGCTTCTAACGGCATTGAGAAAGTTGCGCCACCGGCGCGGCGCGCGGCGTTTTGGCCCGCGGTTCCCATGCGCCTGGCCGATCTGCGGATTCCGAAATCCGTCATCTTTGACCTGATCCTCCGGCACTTGCATCTGGACGGCATGACCAGTCTGGAGATTACCAGCCGGACGATCAAGGTGGCTATTCCCATCCTCGATGCCATGTTCCGCGAGATGCGCCAGCAGCACCTGGTGGAGGTCAAGGGTTCGGTAGGCGAAGATTACGCGTTCACGCTGACCAGCGCCGGCCACGAGCTTGCCGCCGAACGTTTCCGGATTTGCCGTTACGTGGGCCCTGCGCCGGTCTCGATTCGCGACTATCACCTGGCCGCCAAGGCACAGGCCGCGAATATAGAAATCGACCGCGTCATGCTGCGCGATGCGCTCAGCGACTTGGTGCTTTCCGACCGTATGCTGGATCAGCTCGGGCCGGCCATTGTCTCTCAGAAATCGCTGTTCCTGTACGGGCCCTCCGGCAATGGGAAAACCAGCCTGGCGGAGCGGCTGCTGCGCATTTACCGCGATACGATTTTGATCCCGCACGCCGTGGAGGTGGACGGCAAGATCATCGTGCTCTACGACCCTGTGGTCCATCAGACGGTGGATCGCGAGGATCCCGAACTTGACTCGCGCTGGGTGATTGCAAAGCGGCCCTTCATCATGGTGGGCGGCGAGCTGGTGGCCAGCATGCTCGAGCTCCACTATGACGAAGCCGGCGGCGTTTTCGCCGCACCCATGCAGATGAAGGCGAATAACGGCATCTTCCTGATCGACGACTTCGGCCGCCAGGTGATGTCCCCGCGCGAGCTGTTGAACCGCTGGATTGTTCCGCTCGACCGGCGCGTGGATTACCTCACTCTCTCTTACGGCATCAAGTTCCAGATCCCGTTCGAAATGATGGTGGTGTTTTCCACGAACCTGAACCCGGACGACCTGGCGGATGCGACCTTCCTGCGCCGCATCCAAAACAAGGTATTCGTCGAACCGGTGGATCCGCCCACGTTCAACGAAATCTGGCGTCGCGTCGCGATTCAGAAGAAGCTGCCTTACGATCCCGACACGGTCGACTTCGTGCGGTCGCTCGTGCTCTCGGATGGCCGCAGCGAGCTGCGCGCGTGCTATCCGCTCGACCTGTGCAACATCATCGTCTCCATCAGCGAATACGAGAAACGTCCGCCGCAGATGACCAAGACCGACCTGCAGCGCGCCGTGAATCTCTACTTCACGCAGTCGTATCAAAAGAACACCATCGACCATAGCTGGTAAGCCGGCGCTGCGCACCGCGGACGGGGTGACACGGAGACGGGGCGACGCGGCGAAGTAC
This sequence comes from Terriglobia bacterium, assembly GCA_020073305.1. GTDB lineage: Bacteria > Acidobacteriota > Terriglobia > Bryobacterales > Bryobacteraceae > QHXW01. The sequence goes on along the minus strand of JAIQFK010000034.1, from coordinate 48,597 downwards.
CGCCGCGCAAACCGCGTGTTATCCTGAAAGCCAGCACTGCTCTCAGCGAGGTTCATCACATTTGAAAGTCGGGTTTGTCAGCTTGGGCTGTCCCAAGAATCTGGTCGACAGCGAAGTCATGATGGGTCAACTTGTGTCCCGAGGACATGAGATCACGCCCCATCCTGACCAGGCCGACGTGCTCGTCGTGAACACCTGCAGCTTCATCGATCCGGCAAAAAAGGAGTCGGTCGACACCATCCTAGAAATGGCCGAGTACAAGAAAATCGGCCGGGCGAAAAAGCTGATCGTCGCGGGATGCCTGGTGGAACGCTACCGCGACCAGATCCGGCGCGAGATGCCGGAAGTCGACGCGGTGGTCGGCACCAACGAGATCGAACAGATCGTGCCACTATGCGAAGGTATCGAGGCTGCCGCCAATCCCTTCGAGCCATATCTCTATCACGATCTCACCCCGCGCGTGTTGGCGACGCCGCGCCATTTCGCCTATATCAAGATCGCCGAGGGTTGCGACCATCCGTGCACGTTCTGCGTGATCCCGCAGTACCGCGGAAAATTCCGCAGCCGCCGGTTCGAATCGGTAATCGCCGAGGCAAGCCGATTGTTCCAGCAGGGCGTGCGCGAAATCAACCTGATTGGCCAGGACACCACCTGCTACGGTGAGGACTTGGGGATCAAGGATGGCCTCGCGGCACTGCTGGCGCGCCTGGCGCAGATCGAAACTCCTGGTGAAAAGTGGATCCGTTTCCTCTACGCCTATCCCAATAAAGTCACGCAGAAGCTGCTCGACACCATCGCCGAGCATGCGGCGCTGGTGAAGTATATCGATATGCCGTTGCAGCACGCGAGCGCGCGCGTGCTCAAGCGCATGAAGCGCGGCGCCTCCGGCGATATTTTCCTGAAACTGATCGAGCGCATTCGCCGCACCATTCCCTCGGTCGCCATTCGCACCAGCATGATCGTGGGATTCCCCGGCGAAACCGCGCGGGACTTTGATGAACTGTGCCAGTTTGTGGAAGCCGCGCGTTTCGACCGCCTGGGCGTGTTCTCCTATTCCGACGAAGACACCAGCGCGAGTTATCACCTGGATGGCAAAGTCGCCGGTCGAACCATTTACGCCCGCAAGCGGCGCTTGATGGCGTTGCAGCGCAAAGTAGCCCGCGCCCGAAACCGGCAACTCGTGGGCAGCGAAACGACCGTGTTGGTCGAGGGCATTTCCAAAGAAACCGACCTGCTCTGGGAGGGCCGGATGCCCACGCAGGCGCCCGAAATCGATGGCGTCACGCTGATCAACGATTTCGAAGGCGCCGAGCCCGGGCCCGGTGAGATGCGCCGCCTGCGCATTACAGAAGGGCACGATTATGATCTGGTAGGCACGCTCCTGGAGGGCAACGCGAACCCGGCACGCAGGGCGGCTCCACTCGTCCAGATCGGCGCTCAAATCCCCATCCCCGTTTTATGAAGTGTCCGATCTGCCGGAAGGAGGTCGCCCGGGACAACCCTGACTTCCCTTTTTGCTGCGAGCGCTGCCGCATCCTCGATCTCGGCAACTGGGCTTCGGGCAAGTACGTGGTGTCATCGCCCCTCAGCCAGCCGGAACCGGCGCCCGCCGAAACCCGAAGCGAACAAGATGAAGACTAAGGCGGCGAACCTCATCGCGACATGGTTCGGCTGCGGGTACGCGCCGGCCGGCCCGGGTACGGCTGGTTCTCTGGCGGCGCTGGCCATTGCCTGGCTTCTGGTGCGCTATGGCGGCTGGCAGCCGCTCTGGTTCGTGGCGCTGGTTCTGGTTGCCACGGCCCCCTCCATCTGGGCCGCAGACGTAACAGCCCGTGCGCTGAACCAAAAAGATCCCGGCGTGGTGGTTGTGGATGAGGTACTGGGCCAGTGGCTGGCGCTGGCCGGAGCCAGAACGCTAAATGTTAAATCCTGGCTGGGCGCGTTTTTGCTGTTCCGCCTGTTCGACATCTGGAAGCCGGTGCCTGTGCGTAATCTGGAGAAGCTCCCCGGTGGAGCCGGCATTGTGGCCGACGACCTGATGGCGGGCCTGTATGCGGCACTTGTCTTATCCCTGACAGGGTGTTTCAATCTTTATTGAGTATGAGTATTCGGAAGGATAATGGGCGGCCCCAAATCGCGCAGGTATCGCCGGTCGCGGCTATCGCGGGCGGCGAATTCCAGATTCAGGGGCGGGGTTTTGCCAAAGCAGACCGGCCCAGGGTCGTCATCGGAGAAGTCGCCGCGCCCATCATCATCAGCTCGGATTCATTCCTGATTGTGCGTGTGCCTGAAGGCGTTTCTGACGGTGACCTTGTCATTCAAAACGGGGAGCAGGCGAGCCAGGCCTGGACCTGTGATATCGGCATTCCCATTGCCGACAATCTGCACCCGGTCGGCAATCCCGCGGTGGATACGTTCGGCAACGTCTTCACCACCTTCAGCGGCTCCCGCGGCCAGAAGGTGCCCGTCGCGGTTTACAAAATCGATTTAAATTACAGCGTGAAGCCGTTCATTAACGACCTGATGAACGCTACCGGCCTGGCCTTCGATCCGCAAGGGCTGCTTTATATTTCCAGCCGCTTTGAAGGCGTGATTTACCAGGTAACGCCTACAGGCAACATGTCGGTTTTTGTGGAAGGGATGGGCGTGGCCACCGGCCTGGCGTTCGACGAGGAGAACAACCTCTACGTGGGCGACCGCAGCGGCACGATTTTCAAAATCGCACCCGACCGCCAGATCTTTGTGTTCGCCACGCTCGAGCCGTCCATTGCGGCTTATCACCTGGCGTTCGGACCCGATCAGTACCTGTACGTGACCGGGCCCACTACGTCGAGCTTCGATTCCATCTATCGCATCTCGCACACCGGCGAGGTGGAAGTGTTCTATCGCGGACTCGGCCGGCCGCAAGGACTGGCGTTCGACTCCGAGAACCGCCTCTACGCGGCGGCATCGTATGGCGGCCGCAAAGGCGTGGTACGCTTCGGACCCGATCGCAAGCCGGAACTGTTCCTTTCCGGCCCAGGCATCGTCGGCATGGCATTCACGCCCTCGCGCTCGCTGGTGTTGGCTACGACGAACGGGCTGTACCGCGTCGACGTGCGCATCAAGGGGAGACTGCTCGCCTAAGAGCCGATGAACGCGGAGATCATCGCCGTCGGTTCCGAACTTCTCACGCCTCAGCGGCTGGACACTAACTCGCTCTTCTTAACGGATCAGTTGAACGCACTGGGCGTCGAGGTAGTCACCAAGTACGTGGTGGGTGACGACCGCGACCTGCTGGCCGACACCGTGCGCCGCGCCATGGCGCGCTCCCGGATCGTCATCCTATCCGGCGGACTCGGTCCTACCGAGGACGACGTCACGCGTGACGCTGTCGCGCTGGCGCTCGACCGCAAGATGGTCTTTCATTCCGAGATCGCCGACCAGCTCGAGCAGCGTTTTCGCCAGGCAGGCCGCAAAATGGCCGAAGTGAACCGTCGGCAGGCGTTCATCATCGAAGGCGCGGAGATTCTACCGAACGATCGGGGTACCGCCCCCGGGCAGTGGATCGATGACTCGGACGTTTCCATCATGCTGCTGCCGGGCCCGCCGCACGAGCTGAAAGCCATGTTCACGCGCCAGTGTTTGCCGCGCCTGGAGCGCGTGGTTCCCCAGCAGGTGATCCGAACGCTCGTGTTCCGCGTAGCGGGCATGGCCGAGTCGGACCTGGATCAAACGATTTCTCCGGTCTACAAGAAGTACAACAATCCGGTGACCACGATTCTCGCGGGCGAGGGCGACATTCAGGTTCACCTCCGGGCCCGCTGCTCGAATGAGGCCGATGCCGCTGCCCTGCTGGCTGAGGTCGCCGGACCAATCGAGTTACTGCTGGGAGATCGCATTTACTCGCGGAACGGTGAGCCGCTCGAAGCTATCGTCGGTGAGCTGTTGCAGAAGCATCACGCCACTCTCTCGGTTGCAGAAAGCGTGACCGGCGGCCTGCTTGCTCAGCGCATCACTTCAGTTCCCGGCAGCTCGAATTATTTCCTAGGCGGCTTCATCACCTACAGCAGGAAGATGAAAGCCGATTTGCTGGGCGTTAGCGAGGACATTCTCGCGCAGCACGGCGCAATCAGCAAGGAAACCGCCGAGGCCATGGCCATCGGCGCGCGCCGGCGCACCGGTTCCACCTTCGCGCTCTCCATTACCGGCGAAGCCGGCCCTGATCCTAGTGAGAATGTTCCCGTGGGCACAATGTTCGTCGGCCTGGCTGACGCCAGCGGCACGCAAGTCGTACACCGCCAGTTTTTCGGAGACCGCCCGCGCATCCGCGTCTTCGCCACCCAGATGGCGCTCGATCTGCTTCGGAAGAAGTGCGGGCTGGTGGGAGTGTAGGGAAACTCGCGGCGCTGGCCTGTCTAAGAATCGCTTTCAAGACAGGCGAACACCTCCCGGTAAAACTCCGGATGGGACTGCCAGGTCTGCCCGGTCACAATGCGGCCGTCGCGAACCGCCTGTTCCGTCCGGTACGTTCCTCCCGACTGTGTGACTTCCGCGCGTACCTGGTCGTAGCACGTCACGCACCGCCCGGATACGAGACCCGCGGCAACCAGAATCTGAATGCCGTGGCAAATCGAAAACAGCCACTTTCCAGCTCCTGCGAACTCCCGCGTAATGTCGAGAAGCTTCACGTTATTTCGGAGATATTCAGGAGCCCGGCCGCCCAGCAGCAAGATGGCGTCATATTCAGCGGGACTCACCTGATCGAAAGTAATGTCGGCTTCGAGACCGTATCCCGGCCGCTCGACGTACGTGTCCCAGCCTGGCTCGAAATCGTGCATTACCAGATGCAGCCGGCGCTTGCTCGGAGCCGCAATCACTGGGATATGTCCGGCTTCCCGGAATCGATGCACCGCGTAAAGCGCTTCGTATGATTCGCCGGCATCACCGGTCACAACGAGGATTTTGCTCATGTGCTAACTACCGGTCTTCGAGAGAGCTTTGACCAACTCATACAAAAACGTTTGACCTTCGTAGAACGATTGGACCGGCATCCGCTCGTCGCGCCCGTGAAATCGAATGTCGTCCCGGTCCATAAAGAATCCTTGGACGCCGTACGTGGGGATTCCAGCCGCGCGGAGGTAAAGGCCGTCAGTGGCTCCCATGACCATGATGGGGATGGCAGGCACACCGCGCCACAGCGTGTCGGTGAGACGGCTGACTGCTTTGAATACATCCTCACGCATGGGTGACGCCGGTCCTTTACTTACCTCGCCGCCAGTCGTGAGCTTCACCTGGTCATCCGCCAGGACCCTCGCGAGCGTGCTTTGCACGTATTCGACGGAATCCTCGGGCAGAACCCGGCAGTTCACAGTGGCGGCGGCAAGCTGGGGCAAGGCGTTCTTGGCGTGTCCACCCTCGATCTCGGTCGCCACACACGTGGTCCGCAGCGTCGCGTTCCAGGCGGGAGAAGCCGCAGCAACTCGCTCCATAGCGTCGCCTGCGCCCCCTGAGACCTTCGTCAGATCGTCTTTCACCGGACGCGTCTCGATCTTCGACATGGCCTCAAAATAAGCTCGCGTTACTTCATTGGTCTTCAGCGGAAATCCGAATTTCGAGAGCCGGTCGAGAGCGGCCGCCAAGTGATAAATCGCATTGTCCGGAACCGGCATCGAGCTATGCCCGCCCTTGTTGCGGACCTCCAGCCGGAAATTAATCACGTATTTCTCGCTGACCTGCACGTCGTTCGAGATCCGCTTGCCGCCGGCCACTTCTCCCCAACCACCCTCATTGAGGCAGAACTCCGCGCCGATTAACTCCCGTTCGTTCTTGATCAGCCACTGGACGCCGTTGTACGGGCCTCCGCCCTCTTCATCGGCTGTGAGAGCCACAATGATATCGCGGTCCGGCTTGAAGCCTTCCCGCTTATACCGGATCAGGTTGGCAATCCAGACGGACGCCTGCGCCTTATCGTCACCCGTGCCGCGGCCATAGAAGTAGCCGTCCTTCTCGATGAACTGAAACGGATCCATACTCCAGTCTTCGCGTTTGGCTTCGACGACATCCGTGTGGGCCAGCAGCAGGATCGGCTTCCGCCGGCCGGTGCCATGATACCGGACCACAAGATTCGCTTTCGTCGGGGTCGCGCCGCCTACGAAGATGTCGGAATCGGGAAAGCCCGCGGCCTTCAAACGCGCAGCCACGGCCTCGGCGACGGGAGTGGTCGCGCCGGTTGTGTAACCCGATTTGATTTCGATTAATTGCTTGTAGATGTCGCGGGCGAGCTGCCGTTCCGGCTCCGGCGGTATGGTCTCGGCGGTCAAGGCTGCCGCGCACAATAATGGCAAGAGAAAGAATCTGAACATGCCATATTGTTCCACACGCGCCGGTTGTTAATAGGAGGGGCGATTGCCTACTCGCTGGACTCCCGGACACCCTTGATGGAACCGCTCATGCTATCCAGCTTCCACGTCCCTTCGAGAGTGTTCCCGGTCAATTTGACCTCGAACGTGTATGTGTCGCCTTCGACCTCGATCCCGCCGGTCAGGATTGCGCCGTTCATCTTCAAGTTCTTGAATTCGAATTGTCCCGGCTCGCCTTCGGCTGTCCCGGTAAGCTTGCCATCCTGCACTTTGAAGATCGCGGTCCATTCCGTTGGACCGCTGTCCGGGGTCTCGGTGGTCCACTTCCAACGCCCCTCAATCGCGCTGCTCGCCGCGATTGCCAGCACTCCCGCGAGCAAAATCAGGCCCGCAACCCACGCCACTGCCGCCGTTCTTTTCATCTTGGTCTCCTGTGAATCCGACGCACTTTCAGGATAACAGGATCTCAAGATATGTGTTACGGCCTATTGGGATGGTTTAGCGCGGCCAGCAGCTGCGCCTCTCGATCGAAGCGCGCCATGCGGTCGGCATCATGGGCGAAGGCGTCAGGGACCACCTTAATCGCCACTTCGCGTCCCAGCTTGGTGTCGCGCGCGCGGTAAACCTCGCCCATGCCGCCGACGCCCAGAGGCGCGAGGACTTCGTAAACGCCGAAACGCGTGCCTGCTGATACGGGCATCGGAGTTCCAACGATTTTACTCCACGGCTGAGCGCGATTCGTCCCTCCCGGTCCTAGCGCGGTTGAAACCAATCTCCACGTAGCCTATGCTCTAGACGGAGCCCGCTTGGATCTTGAAGAATTTCAGTTCGACGCGATCGACTCCCTGGAGGCGGATGCCGAGAGGGCCGCATACGACTTACTGGCATCCCTGAAGCACGTCCGAAGGCGCTCTAACGGCGAGCGTACCCGGGTACATGTAAACGGTGTTGAGATCGGCGGAGACCGCTTCGTCGTGATGGCCGGGCCTTGCGCGGTCGAATCTGAGCGCCAGGTGATGGCCACGGCCGAAGCGGTGGCGCGGGCAGGCGCACGCGTCCTGCGCGGGGGCGGGTTCAAGCCGCGCACTTCGCCTTACGCATTCCAGGGCCTCGGACTCGAAGCGCTCAAGCTGTTGCGAAAGGCGGGCGATGCGTTCGGCCTGCCGGTGGTTTCCGAGGCCATGAGCGACAGTCAAGTCGAGCTGGTCGCCGAATATGCGGACATCGTCCAGGTGGGCACACGTAGCATGGAGAACGCCGCGCTGCTCGCCGCCTTGGGCCGGTGCCGGCGGCCCGTACTACTCAAGCGCGGCATGGTCGCCCCCGTTGAAGAATTGCTGCAGGCGGCTGAAGCGTTGTTGGCGAAGGGCAATCCCAATGTTATTCTCTGTGAGCGAGGCATCCGGACGTTTGGCAAGCTGACGCGGAATACCTGTGATATCGTTGCCGTCCCCTTGCTGCATCAGTTTACTCATTTGCCCGTGATTGTCGATCCAAGCCACGCGACCGGACGGCGTAGCCTGGTTCCGGCGCTGGCGCGCGCGGCCGTGGCGATCGGCGCCGACGGTCTGCTGGTAGAGGTCCATCCATCTCCCAAAACCGCGCTCAGCGATGGAGTCCAATCCCTGTCCATTCCGCAGTTCAATCAAATGATGCAGCGCCTCAAGCCCTATTTCCAGCTTTGGACCGATGAGCGCGCTCTGAACGAGACACCCGTCGCCGCGCCCCGATGAAGCATTTCGCGGCATCCCTCTGCGCGTTGGCGATTGGCGGTTCCGCGCTGTTCCTATTGCAGTCGGCCGGCACCGGGCCAGTGAACGAAAGAGAACTCTGGCGTCACCGCAACCTCGGCAAAGCCCTTTTTGAAACGCCGACCACTCTCGCCGAGGCTTCCGCGGAGCTCAAGAAGGCTCTCGATCTGGCGCCGGATTCTTTCCGCGACCGCCTCAATTACGGGCTCGCGCTATTGCGCTCCGGCGACAGAACACGCGGAATCGTGGAACTCCAAAAAGCGCAGAAGCAGAACCCGAGCGTGCCCCACACCTGGTTCAACCTGGGCATCGCCTACAAGCACGAGCGGCGGTATCCGGAGGCGATCCGGCAGTTCGAGCACATGGTCGAATTGACGCCGGACGAGCCCGTTTCCCATTACAATCTCGGCCTGTTGTACGGTCTCACCGGCCGCGCTGCGGAAGCGCTGAAGCAATTTGAAATCGCCGCGAAGCTCGATCCAAAACTGGTGGCGCCGCGCTTCCAGATTTACAACCACCACCGACTAGGCGACGATGATGCGGCCGCTCGCCTCGCACTGGCGGATTTTCGTCAGGCTAAGGCGCAACAGAAGGCCGCCGACGACACCGAAGACATGGAGTGGTGCTTCTATGCGGAACTTTACGATCCCGCCCAGGCACATCCAGCGGCGCGTGATGCCTCTTCGCCCGCCGCTTTGCAATTCGACGATCGCATACTCACCGGAACCGTGGACGCAAAGGGCGCCGGGATGCTCGTCCTGGATGCAAATGGCGACGGCAACCCGGACCTGCTCGTCTGGTCGCGGACCGGCATCCTTCTGTATCGCCGTGGGAGCGCGCCAGTGGCGGATACCGGCCTGGCCGATCTCACAGATGTGATTTCGGTCGCGGCCGGCGACTTCGATAACGACGGTCTCCCCGACCTCTGCGTGCTCACTGAAGCCGGCGCGCGTCTTTACCACAACACGAAGGGCCGCTTTGAGCCGAAGGAAGCGCCCATACCCGCGGGACGTTACGAATCTGCTGTCTGGCTCGATTTCGACCACGACTACGATCTCGACCTCTTCCTGCTCGGCGAAAACTCCGTGTTACTGAGGAATGAAGGCGAGGCCGGATTTGCGGATTACACCGCGCATTTTCCCTTCGCGCACGGGCACGCGATCTCCGCCGCCGCGTTCCGCGTCGTCCCCGACACCAAGGGCATCGACCTCGCGGTCTCCTACGCGGACCGCAAGGGAATGCTGTATCGCGATCAATTGCGCGGCGTGTTCCAAGCCACCGCGCTTGATGCCATTCCCGCCGGCGCTGCGGGCCTGAATGCCGTCGATCTGGATAACGACGGCTGGATCGATTTCGCCTTTCGGACGCGCGACGGCATATCGCTGGTTATGAACCGCCGCGGCGAGTTCGAGCCGAAGCCCACGGCAGCATTCGGACCGTTTGTTTTTTCCGACCTCGAGAACCGCGGACTCTCCGACCTGATTGCCGGCGACGCCGTGTATCGCAATCAAGGGCTCGGTGAACTGATGAAATCGAAATCGCCCGCCCCACTGTCTCCGGCCGTCGCCTGGACGCATGCCGACTTCGATGCGGATGGCCGCGACGACATCGCCGCTGTCGCGCCCGATGGCAGCCTTCATCTCCTGCTGAATCGAACTTCCACGGCGAACCAATGGCTGCGCGTTGCGCTCACCGGCGTCAAGAACCTCAAAATGGCGGAGGGTGCCGAAGTCGAGGTCAAAGCCGGCGAGCACTACCAAAAACAGGTCTACCAGGGAACTCCGCTCGTGTTCGGCCTGGGCGCGAACAAACTCATCGACACGGTGCGCATCAGTTGGCCGAACGGTTTGATCCAAAACGAGCCGAACCAGCCGGTCGCCCGCGCTGCGTTGTTAAAGGAAGCGCCGAGACTCTCAGGTTCCTGCCCCATGATTTTCACTTGGAACGGCCGCGAGTTCCAGTTCATCACCGACGTCCTGGGGGTGGCGCCGCTCGGGGCCAGCTCGGGCGGCGGAAATTACTTTCCGGTGGATCACGACGAGTATGTTCAAATCCCAGCCGAGGCTCTAGCGCCTGTGGACGAGCATTACGAAGTCCGCATCACGGAGGAGTTGCACGAGGTTTCCTACCTCGACCAGGTGCGGTTGATCGCACTCGACCATCCTCGTGCCCTAGAGATCTTCACCAACGAAAAGTTCAAGTCCCCGCCCTTCCCGGAGTTCCGTTTGTTCGGCGTGAGCACGCGCATTGCACCGGTCGCCGCGCACGACGATCAGGGCCGCGATGTTCTCGCGAGCATCCTCCGGCGCGATGGCGTCTACGCCGGCGGCTTCCGGCACAACTACGCCGGGGTCGCCGAATTGCATTCGTTGACGCTCGACCTCGGCCATGAGGCAGCCCGGGACAACCAGGCCGTGCTGTTCCTGAACGGCTGGGTGGATTGGGCGGACGGCAGCACGTTCTTGGGCGCATCGCAGGGCGCCACCAAAGGCCTCGTTCTGCCGTACTTGCAGGTGAAAGATGAATCAGGCCAGTGGCGGACGGCGATTGCGGACATGGGGATTCCGGCGGGCAAGCCCAAAACCATCGCCGTCGATCTTTCCGGCAAGTTCCTCTCTGCGTCGCGCGAGGTTCGCATCGTCACCAACCTCTGTGTTTACTGGGATGAGATTTTCTTTAGCGAACAGCCTGGGCCGCCGCCCGTGCGGTTCACGCCGCTCGATGTCGAGTCCGCTGACGTCCGGCTGCGCGGCTTTTCGCGTGCAGTGGTGGATCCGCGGCGCGAGCATCCCGAGTCGTTCGCCTATGCGCGATGGACGAGTGAGGCCCGTTGGAACCAGACGCCGGGGCTTTACACACGCTACGGCGATGTCCGCGAACTGGTGAACGATGCCGACGACCGCTTCGTCATCATGGGGTCGGGTGATGAGCTGCGCCTGCAGTTCGCAAACCGCGGACTTCCATCGCTCGCTCCGAACTGGCGCCGCGATTTCCTGCTGCTGGTGGACGGCTGGGCCAAGGACAGCGACGCGAACACCGCGTTTTCGCAAACGGTGGAGCCGCTTCCGTTCCACTCCATGAGCCGCTATCCGTATCCGGCCGCCGAACACTACCCCGACGACGCTTCCCACCAGGCCTACCGCCGGAAGTACAATTCGCGGCCGGCGATCCGCTTCGTGCATCCGTTGATTGCGGCTTCACGATAGAGCGCCTACACGCCGGTATCTTGTGGTCAGAGCAGGAAAATAGGTGCGCCGGTGGAGCTATTGTCGACTATACTTGGTGACACAAGGAGATCACCGCGATGTCGACAGCACCGAAGATGGCGGTGAGTCCGATCGCCCCTGAAACAACCGATCATCCGTCAGCGAGCCACGAAGAAATCGCTCAACTCGCCTACCAATACTGGGAAGACCGCGGGCGGCCGCTGGGCTCACCGGAAGAGGACTGGTTAAGAGCCGAAAGCGACATTCTGATGGAGCGTCTGGTTTGGGGAGACCACTCGACACCAGGCTCCGAGTCAGCCCATTCAGGTCAAAGATTCAACCGCAAGCCCCGTACAAGCTGAAAGCTTCAGCGTTCCCGTTTTAGTCTAATTATCTTATTGACGGACCTTTAAGTCCGATCTATGATGATGATCTGTACCCTTAACATACACCATACGGCATAATATGCGCAGTAGACCGCAATATATCGTACGCCGTGTGACAAGGGACCCCTCCTCTATTTGTCTCGAAATCCGATCAATCGAAGGAGAAACATAAATGATCCGCTTGGTGTTGTCGAATCAGCGTGGCGGTGTTGCGAAGACCACCACCACCCACACCTTGGCGCGCTATTTTGCTGACCAGGGACTCAGGGTGCTGCTCATTGACACCGATCCGCAAGGTTCGCTGGGGGCTGTGCTTGGTTTAAAGCCTCGCCACTATCTGCATCAGTTTGTGGTTCACAACTACCCGTTCCAGGAGTGCCTTTTCGAGGCTTATCCTGGCATAGACGTCCTATGCAGCAACCGTGAGACAGCCCTGACGGAGCAAATTCTCCACGGTGTCGTCGGTCGTGAAATGGTTTTCGAAAACTTATTCTCTAAGGTGGACCGCGAATACGACGTTGTTCTGATTGATGTCGCCCCATCGATCAGCATGCTGCAGAATTGTGCTTTGGTTTACGCCAGGCACATGCTGATCCCCGTCGCCATGGACCCCCTCAGTCTCCAGGGCGTGGGCGCTAATGTGGAATCGTCTCGTCTGTTGAACGCGGCATTCAAGCTGGATGTCCGGCCGGTCGCGATTTTGCCTGTAATGGTGGACCGCCGTCTGCAGATGACCGCCATCGTGATGGAGTCGTTGCTCGAACTTGCCGAGAGATTGAACATCCCGGTGCTCCATGCGATTCGGGTGGATGCCATGGTAACCAAAGCCAGCCGGGCACGGCAGTTTCTCGTGGACTACGATCCGCGATCAAGAGCCGCGGAAGATTACCAGATCGCGTGCCAGGAGCTAGCCATCTTGCTTCAGGAACAGACGAATGAAAGACAGCTCCAGGCCTCGGCATAAGAAGCTGGAGAAGATCAGCCTTGAAGAGCTGATGGCGGCGGCCGGCATGTCCGGGTTCGGAGCCTTGCTCGAAAAGCCGTCAGGACGAGAAATGGCAGGCTGGCAACCTCCGGCTGAATCACGATTGAGGTTCTCGCTTAAGGGGGCCGCTCTCGCGGAGAAAATGGGACGGCAAAACGACCTGCTCCGTGCGCTGAAGGAGCCACTGACAAGGCGGGTTAAGTCCCTGGAACAGGCTCTCGAGATTCTGTCATGGATTACCTTCGCGGTTTCGACCTACCCCCCTTCTTCGGCCCCAGCTTGCGCGGGAGCGGTGCCGGTACTGCCCTAAACTGAGACGAGCTAAAAACCTCACGGCGCTGGCACTCCGGCCAGCAGCAGCTCACGCCGAGTGCCGGCGGCGATCTTCCCACCTGCCAACTTCTATGGCTCGACGTATTGGACCGCCCTGTGTAAAGCTCGCAACCACCCTCTTGACATACGAAAGCTTTACTAGTAAAGTCTTCGTATATGGCATCCGAGCCGCCCCGCCCCACTGACGCCGAACTTGAAATCCTCACCGTGCTGTGGAGCATCGGACCTGCGACCGTGCGTGAGGTCCACGACGTCATCAGCCGGCGGCGTCCGGCGCAATATAGCACCGTCCTGAAATTCATGCAGATCATGGCCGAAAAGGGGCTGGTGCGCCGCGACGAGAAGCAGCGCGCGCACATCTACTCGGCCGCGCGCCCGCGCGAGTGGACCCAGAAACAGCTCGCCGGAGACCTGATGGAACGCGGCTTCAGCGGGTCAGCCAAGGCGCTCCTGATCGGCGCGCTTTCGGCCCGGAAAGCCACTAAAGAGGAACTCGCCGAGCTGCGCAAGCTGCTGGATGAGTACCCGAAGGAGAAGAAATGAGGCTTCTCGAAACCTGGGTTCAGACTCCGCTGGCCGGCGCGATCGGTTGGACGCTGCTTCATTCGTTATGGGAGGGCGCGATCCTCTCGGCTGCGCTCGCGGCGGCGCTGGCGGCTTTGCGGTCACCGCGCGCCCGCTATGCCGCGGCTTGTGTGGCGATGCTTTTGATGCTCGGCGGATTCGGCCTCACTTTGATTCGTGTGATGCCGGATGGCGTCGACAGCCTGCGGACCGAAAGGACCCTCGTCTTCCCCGCCCGGAATGTTCGCGCCGGCGTGGATGCGTCTAGCCCGTCGAATCCGGGCCTTGCCGCAGTCGTACCCTGGCTTGCGCCGTTCTGGGTCGCAGGCGTCTGGATGTTTTACCTGGGGCATGTGGCCGGCTGGATCTCGGTATGCCGGCTGCGCCGCCGCGGCGTGTGTTGTGCACCCGAACGGTGGCAAAAGGAACTCGCTCGCTTGAGCGCCCGGTTGCGCCTGTCGCGCCCGGTCCTGCTGTTGGAGTCCTGCCTGGCCGAGGCGCCCACGGTCGTTGGCCATTTTCGCCCGTTCATTCTGATGCCGGTCGGACTGCTGGCCGGCTTGCCCGCCGGACAGATCGAAGCCATCCTGCTGCATGAGCTGGCGCATATCCGCCGCTACGATTACCTCGTGAATGTATTCCAGCGATCGGTGGAGGGCCTCTTGTTTTATCACCCGGCGGTCTGGTGGATGTCCCGGGTGATCCGCGCCGAGCGCGAAAACTGCTGTGACGATGTGGTGGTCGCCATGAGCGGCAACCCGCACGAGTACGCCGTTGCGCTAACCGCCCTGGAACAAAACCGTTGCTCCAGCCGCGAACCGGCCGTGGCAGCTACAGGAGGGAGTCTCGTGAAACGCATCCGTCGTCTGCTATATCCCCAAGGGACAAGCGGCGCTTGGACGCCGTTGTTCGCCGCCATAATCCTCATGGCAAACGCCGCGGTGGCTCTAGTTGCATGGCAAGCGGCGCCCCAGCAAAGTATCGCTACTGCGCAATCGCAGGCGGGCCAGACCTCTCCTTACGACAAATGGCTGAATCAGGACGTGGTCTACATCATCGACGATAAAGAGCGCGCTGCCTTCAAAGCACTGACCGCCGATGAAGAACGCGAGAACTTCATCGTGCAGTTCTGGCTGCGGCGCGATCCAACTCCCGGTACGCCGGAAAACGAATTCAAAGAGGAACACTACCGGCGGATCGCCTATGCAAACGAACGTTTTGCTGCCATCGATCTTCCTGGCTGGAAGACGGACCGCGGACGCATTTATATCATCTTCGGGCCGCCCGATGAAATCGAATCTCACCCCTCCGGCGGCGGCCAGGACCGGCAAGCTCCCTTCGAAGAATGGCTCTACCACCACATTGAAGGGGTCGGCGACAACATCATCTTCGGATTTACGGACCCGCTGCTGAGCAGGGAGTACCGCCTCACGCTCAATCCGCTCCTCGCCATGACCGCGGTCCGCCAGAGTCTGCAATCCTCCGAACGCCAGGCAGCGCCGGATCGCATTCGCATAGGAACGCAACTGCAAGAAAAGAATCTCCTCACCAAGGTCGACCCGATTTATCCTCCTCTCGCCCGGCAGGCTCGCATCCAGGGAGTGGTTCGGTTCACGGTTGTCATCGGGAAGGATGGCCGGGTGTCCAATATAGCGCTGGTTAGTGGCCATCCTTTATTGGTCGCAGCTGCCAGGGATGCCCTGAGCCAGTGGGTTTATAGGCCTACCTTGCTCAACGGAGAGCCCGTCGAAGTCATTTCAGAAGCGAGCGTGAATTTCGCGCTTGGGGAGCAGTGAGCAGACTGGAACGCAACGTGCAACTCGTCTGGTTTAGGGGATCTTCTACTCTTGATCAGCCGTTGCCTCGGCCTTGTGGTTCTCTGCCGGTTAGTGTCCGGAGCCGCCCCCATTCCGGTTCCGTACATTTATACCGAAGCCCCGCGCTACGATAGCCGCGCCTCGCTTCACGGTGGAGAGCGGTTTCCGGCGGGCGCCGCCCTCGAAATTGTCTCGAACGGCCGCAAACGCGTGCTGGCCCCTGGATTCGCCGCGTCCGCGGATGCAGCCGTGTCGTTCGACGGGACGAGCGTCCTGTTTTCGGGAAAGCGGAAGCCGGCGGATTCCTGGCAAATCTGGGAGATCCCTTTGTCGGGCGGTGGGCCGCGGCGCGTCACATCGTTTGCCGAGGATGCGGTCACGCCGTTTTACCTGCCGGGTGAAAGGATCGCCTACGCCCGGCGCACGCCCCAGGGATTTCAAATCGAGACCGCGCTGCCCGACGGCGGTGCGCCGCTGCGTTTGACGTACGCGCCAGGAGATCACATCCTCTGCGACGTGCTGCGCGACGGCCGCGTCTTGTTCGAAGCTCCCCACCCGGATGCGCAATCCTCAACCCGCGATCTCTTCACCGTTTACACCGACGGCAGCGGCGTGGAAACCCACCGCTGCGATCATGGGCGAGATCGCTCTCGCGGACGTGAATTGTCTTCCGGAGATATCATCTTCCAAACCGGCTCTCACCTGGCCCGGTTCACGTCAGCGCGGGCAACACAGGTTGAACTAGCGGCAACCGCCGGAGAGTTCGCTGGGCCGACCGCAGAAATTTCTCCCGAAGAATGGCTCGTCAGCTACCGCTCCAACGCCGCGGCGTCATTCGGTCTGTACCGTTGGAGACCGGGGCAAGGTCTTCCGGAGACTGTGCTGGCCATCAAAGGGACGAACATCCTGCAGCCGGTTCTCGTCCGGCCCCACACCGTGCCCAAGCGCCACCCCTCAGGCCTCGGAGACCGGCAGGGAGCGAACCTGCTTTGCCTCAATAGCTACGTTTCACGATCACAAACTATTCCCGCTGGCTCTGTCGCCGCAGTTCGGGTCTCGGCCTTGAATGCTTCAGGCGTGTCGGTAGTGCTCGGCCAGGCGCCCGTGGAGCGAGATGGTTCCTTCTACGTGCAAGTGCCAAGCGAGACGCCAATCCGGTTTGAACTTCTCGATGCAATTGGAAAAAGCATCGCGTCCGAAAAAGGCTGGTTTTGGGCGCGCCGCGGGGAGCAGCGGGTTTGCGTTGGCTGCCACGCCGGACCGGAGCACACGCCCGAGAACCGAGCGCCGGAAGTGCTGCTCCGAACCCAGGAGCCGGTTAAGATGGCCCTCCCCGTGCATAACGGCAAGCAAGGCAAAAAATGAGGGCTGTGCTGGGGGGGATTGCCGTTGTGTTTCTGGCGCTCGCGGCCGAGCGGCCGGCCTCCTGCCCGATTCGTTTTGAAGAGGTTAGCGCACAGGCCGGAATTCAATTCACCCACAGTTTCGGAGCCGAGAAGCTGGGATCGCTCGTGGAAAGCACCGGGGCCGGAGCGGTCTGGTTTGATTACAACAACGACGGCTTGATGGACCTCTACGTGGTGAGTGGAAAGCCGCTGGGAACGGGTATGCACCCCTACCCGTTGCGCCATTTGCCCCAAACCCCGCCGCACAATCACCTCTTCCGAAATCTGGGCAACGGCAAATTCACGGACGTCACTGAGCAGGCAGGTGTAGGCGGCAACCTGTTCAGCATGGCGGCCATCGCCGCCGACTATGACAACGACGGCAACGTCGACCTGCTGGTCACGGGCTACGGACGCGTCATTCTTTACCGGAACAAGGGTGACGGCACGTTCGAGGACGCCACTGAAAAGGCGGGAATCAAGGTCCCTGGCTGGTCGATCGGCGCCGCGTGGCTCGATTACGACCGGGACGGCTGTGTGGACCTGTTCGTCGGCCGGTACGTGAAATTCGATCCGGACTACCACGCTTATTACGCCGCCGACAACTATCCCGGCCCGCTCGATTACGAACCGCAAAGCAACGTGCTGCTGCACAACAACTGCAACGGCACGTTCACCGACGTGAGCGAGAAATCGGGCATCGCCCGCTACAAAGGCCGCACCATGGGCGCGACCGCGGCTGATTTCGACCTCGACGGCTATCCCGACATCTACGTCGCCAACGACAAGACGGAGAACTTTCTGTTTCACAACCAGAAGGACGGGACGTTCAAGGAGATTGCGGAATCCGCCGGGGTCGCTTACGGGCAAAGCGGCGAGAATACGTCGGCCATGGGGCCCGTCTTCCGGGACTTCGATCATGACGGCCGCGTGGATCTGTGGGTCTCGGACTCCAAGTACAACCGGCTCATGAAAAACCTCGGCAAGCTCAAGTTTGAGGACGTCACCGAGCGCGCCGGCATCTCCCAGCTCGCCGCGCAGTACGTGAGTTGGGGCACGGGCGTGCATGATTTCGATAATGACGGCCGTGACGATATCTTCATCGTCCATGGCGGATTGATCCACTTGATTCCGCAGGAACATTCGGTGTTCCGGGGCATGGGTGACTGGAAATTCGAAGACGTGTCGCTCCCGGCCGGACCCTTCTTCGAAGTGAAGAGCGTCGGCCGGGGCGCGGCCTTCGCGGACTACGACAACGACGGCCGGATCGACGCTTTTGTCGTCAACCTCGGCAGTCCGGCTTTCCTGCTGCACAATGTCGCGCCGGTCTCGAACCATTGGATCTCGGTGAAGCTGGCCGGTCACAAGAGCAATCGCGACGGGATCGGCGCGCAGGTGGAAGTGCTCGCCGGAGGCAGCCGGCAACAGCACGAGCGCACGGCCGGATCCGGCTACCTGTCGCAGGATGATCCGCGGGTGCATTTCGGCCTGGGTAGTGCGACGAAAATCGACAAGCTCACGATCACGTGGCCAAGCGGAACCAGGCAGATACTCGAAAACCTGCCGGTGGATCGCGTCGTTACCGTCGAGGAGAAGTGATTCATGCGCGGGGGAGCGTTCCTGCTGGCCGCAAATGCAGTGGCGGCGCTGGCTGCGATGGCCTCGGAGCCCCCCGCGGCACGCTATCCCTCGCCCATTGAACTGGTGATCTCTCCTGACGGCTCGCGGCTCTACGCGCTTTGCGAGGGGACCGACGAAGTCGTGACCTACGACCTCGGTTCAGGAAGAATTCTCCACCGCACTCCCGTGGGCCGAGTGCCCAAGAGTCTTGCGCTATCGCCGGACGCCAAACACCTGTACGTCGCGAATTCCTGGAGCGACACGATCTCGGATCTGGATACCTCTTCCCTCCAAGTGGTGCGCACCCTTCCCGCGGGGTTTGAGCCGAACGCGGCGATTTCAGACCGTGAGGGCCGGTTC
The DNA here is from genome assembly GCA_020073305.1 of Terriglobia bacterium. Lineage (GTDB taxonomy): Bacteria > Acidobacteriota > Terriglobia > Bryobacterales > Bryobacteraceae > QHXW01. The sequence continues at coordinate 29,849 of JAIQFK010000034.1, read as the reverse complement.
CTTTTCGTCGCCAACCGGCTCAGCAATGACGTTTCGGTGGTCGACCTGGCGAGTGGTCTTGAAAGCAAGCGCCTGCTCGCCGGACGCGGCGCCGCCTATCTGACTTTGTCGCCGGACGGAAGCCGGATCTACTGTACCCACATCTACCCGAACATCGCCAAGTTCCGCGCGACACCAGAATCGGAGATCACGGTGATCGACGCCGCGCGGCAGGTGGTTGCCGAGCGATACCGTCTGCACAATGCGGCCGGCGTATTCCACGTGGCCGTTTCGGCGGACGGGCGGTTGGGCATGGCCGCGCAGATGCGTCCCAAGAATCTGGTTCCGCTCGCGCACGTCGAGCACGGCTGGGTCATCGGAAACTCGATTTCCCTGTTCGGCGAAGACGTGGGCGAAGTCGTGCAGATCTCCATCGATGAACTGGACCGTTATTACACGCCGCCGTTCGCGATCGCGATGGCGCGAGACAAGAGCGTGGCCTACGTTTCGACCACCGGCTCGGATAGCGTGACCGTCATCGACATCGGCCGGCTGCTGGCGCTGATCCGGACTTTAAGCCCGGCCGAGCGGCGCGCGCTCGCCAACGATCTTTCGGCCTCGGCCAATTATGTCGTGGCGCGCGTTCCGGTGGGCCACGGTCCTAAAGGCCTAACGCTTTCACCCGATGGGAAGCGGCTCTACGTCGCAAATCGTACTGGCGACACGATCTCCGTCATCGACACCGCGGCTCGGCGGGTAGTCAGCGACCTCTCGCTCGGCGGGCCCGCTACTTTGACGCCGGAGCGGCGTGGCGAGCGTCTCTTTTTCAACGCAGGCTTTGCTTTTCACGGTCACTTCGGCTGTGCCAACTGTCACATCGAGGCGACCTTCGACGGCCTCTCTTGGGACCTGGAGCCGGACGGATTCGGCAAGGACTACGTCGACAACCGGCTGCTCGAGGACGTCGCCGACACTGCGCCGTTCAAATGGAATGGCGCCAATCCGAATCTCGAAACCGAGTGCGGCCCGCGCACAGAGAAGTTCTTCTACCGTTCGGAAAGCTACGATGGCTGGCAGCTCAATGACCTGGTCAGCTTCATCAAATCGATCCCATTGCGGCCGAACCGTTACCGCAACGGCGAGTTGACTCCGGCCCAGGAGCGCGGCAAAGTCATCTTCGAGCGTACGAGGCGCAAGAACGGTACGCCTATTCCCGCGAAGAATCAGTGCGCGGTGTGCCACTCCGGACCGCATTACACCAATCAGCAACTGGCGGACGTCGGTACCGGCAAGCCGACCGACCGGTCGCCGCTGATCGACACGCCGCAACTGACGAATGTCGTATTGACGGGGCCGTACCTGCACGACGGTTCGGCGCGGTCCCTCGAGGAAATCTGGACGGTCTTCAATCCCCAGGACACGCACGGGGTGACGAACGACCTCCAGAAAGACGAACTCAACGATCTGATTGAGTATCTGAAAACTCTATGAGAACGATTCTCACACTCCTGTTAGTTCTGGCGCCGGCGGCCGCCGCCACGGGTGGCCGGCCAGACATGCCCACCTATCGCTGGGAAAATTTCACCACCGAGAATGGCCTGCCGGACAACCACGTGTTCAACGTCGCGGTGGATGGCAAACGCGTGTGGGCGGCGACGGAGAACGGCCTCGGCCTGTACGAAAACGGCAAGTGGAAGGTGTACCGTCCCGAGGACGGCCTGACGCACCGCGCGGTGCTTTATGTGGCGCCCGACAAGCGGACTGGCGACGTTTGGATCGCCACCATGGGCGGACTCAGCCGCTTTTCCGCCGGCCGGTTCGATACCTATACACAACTCACGAGCGGCCTGGCCAACGACGTGGTTTATGGCGTCGCAGTCCAAGGAGATGATGTGTGGGTTGCCACCGCGGCCGGGGGCAGCCGCCTGAACACGCGCACCGGCCAATGGAGCCTGTTCAACGAGCGCAACACTCCGATGTACGAAATCTGGACCTACGCGGTCAACGCCACGCCGAGCAAGGTGTACTACGCGGTCTGGGGCGGCGGCGTGCTCGAGTACGACGTGAAAACCGAGCGCTGGAAAGACTACAACGATCCGGACGGCGAGACCGAAATGGTCCTGTACAAGGACCAGGGTCTCATCCATGAAATCACGACTTCGGTTAGCTACATGGAGAAGGAAAAGATCCTGTGGGTGGCGACCTATTTCGGAGCCAGCCGCTACGATGGGCGCAACTGGAAGAACTTTCTTGAAAAAGACAGCGGGCTGCCCAGCAACTTTCTGAACCAGGTGAAAGGGGTGGACGGCAATCACGCCTGGTTCTCGACCGACAAAGGTCTGGCGTACTACGACGGTGAAAACTGGGCGGTTTACCGCCCGGCGCTCGACACGCACAAGCCGGAGATGCTGGTTCGCGATGCGGCGGGAAATGTAACGCGCGTTGAAACCGCGACCGCGCCGGCGCACCACTACGTGCTCGGCGTCGATTTTGATGGAGACGACATTTGGGTGGCGACGGCCAAAGGCCTCAGTCACGGGATACGGATGAAATAGCCGGGCCGCAGACGATCCTGCGGATTCTTACATGGGGAGGTTTTCATATGACGATACCTGAAGTGCTCGAAGAGTTTTCGGTGGCGACCAGCATCACCAAGAAGCCCATGACGGCTCCGGAGGTGCTGAATGAGGCGTATCACTACGCGCGACCCAGCTCGTTTTCCAGGGGCTTGCGGCTGGACCTGGGGGGCCTGGCGATTCTGCTCATCTCCGGAACGGCGAGTGTAGGACCCAACGGCGAGACCCTACATGTGGGCGACTTCCGCGCTCAGGCGCGCCGCACGTTCCAGAACATTTCGAGCCTGCTGGCTTCTGAAGGCGCCACCTGGAAGGACATCGTGCGCACCACGTGCTACCTGCGCGACATCGATCGCGACTACGTGGCTTTCAACGAGGAGCGCACCGCTTTCTACCAGGCGCAGGGACTCGATCCGCTGCCGGCATCGACGGGCATTCAGGCAAAGCTTTGCCGCCCCGACCTTCTCGTCGAACTCGAAGCCATCGCCATCTTCCGAACCAACCGGCAGGAGGGATGATGTCTCCGCGGTGGCTGATCGCGCTCGTTCCGGTGGCGCTCGCCTGGGCACAAGGTGCGGCGCCGTGTTCCTGTGGCGCCAATCCTCCCGGCCCGCCGCAGAATCGCGAGCTCCGTCCGTATGCCGACGCACCGGCGGATCTGCGTCCGTTTTCGAAGTTCACGACGCCGTACTACGAGCACTACACCAAGCTGGTGGAATACAACGGCGGCGCGCGCGACGTCGAAACCGTGAAACCCGGCGAGATTGACGAGGTCCGCATCGGCTTCCTGGGTCCGGTGGAGAATCACCCACAGGAGCAACTCGGCAAGATGATGCTCGCTGGCGCGCAACTGGCGGTCGACGAGCGAAACCGGGCGGGTGGCTATTGCGGCAAACCGTTCAAGCTGATGGTCCACAACGACCAGGCGATTTGGGGAGCGTCGAGCAACGAGATCGTCAAGATGGCTTACGACGACAAGGTCTGGGCCATGCTCGGATCGATCAGCGGCGATTCCACGCATATCGCGCTGCGCGTGTCGCTCAAAGCGGAAGTGCCCATCGTCAACAGCGCGGCGACCGATCCTACCATCCCCGAAACCATCATTCCCTGGTACTTCACCACCATCCAGGACGATCGCGTGCAAAGCTACACGCTGGCGCGCCGCATCTACACCGACCTCGGCCTGCAGAAAATCGCGCTGCTACGCGTCAACGACCGGTATGGCCGCTTCGGCGTGTTGAAGTTCAAAGACGCCTCGCGGAGGCTCGGCCACCCGGTTCTTATCGAGCAGAAATACCTGCCTGGCGATACGGATTTTCGGCGCCAGTTGCGGATCATCGGTGAATCGGGCGCGGATGGAATTGTCATTTGGGGCGATGCGCCAGCGGCCGGCGCCATTCTGAAACAGTTGCGCGAGATAGGCATGAAGCAGCGCGTGTTCGGCGGCTACCGGGTGCTGGGTGACGACCTGCTGCGCGTCGCAGGTGAAGCCGCTGAAGGACTCGAGATCGTATTTCCTTTCGACCTGACACGCGACGATCCGGCCTGGCTCGCGTTCAACCAGCGTTTCGAGAAGCAATTCAACCAGCGTCCCGAAGTATTCGCTTCGCTCGCCTATGACACGATGAATATCCTGCTCCAGTCCATCTGCCGCGCGGGTCTGAATCGCGGCCGGATTCGGGATGCTCTTACGGGTCTCGAGCGCTATAAAGGCGTAACCGGAGAGATGGTCTTCGACCCGAACTGCAAGAACATCGTTCCGATGTACCTGGCAACGGTGAAATCCGGCAAGTATGAATTCCGCCGCTATCCGATGCAGATTCCCTACGCGCGGGTTGGGGAGAAGCCGGTTTCGTACAACGGGCCGCCTGTGGCAGATTGTCCGCAGGGACCGGTGCGGATCGGAATTTTCGGACCCGACGCCGCGCGGCTGGCCGCCAGCCTTTCACCATGGATCGAGCGCTATGCAGGCCGCTACCGTCTCACCGCCATCCCCTCCGATGTCCCGTGGGGCAAGGCCTCGCACGACCTGGTGAAGCTGATCTACGAAGACCAGGCGCTGGGATTGATTGCGACCGACCGTAATTCGAGCCACTTGGCCGAACAACTCGCGGTCAAGGCTTTTCTGCCGCTGATTGCGATCTCGGCGGATCACAGCCTGACGTCTGTGAATATTCCGTGGGTCTTTCGCGTCCCGCCCGATACCTCCGTGCGGGAGGCGCTGCGCTGCCTTCTCGACGCGGCAGAGAAAGCCGGCGCCAACCGGGGGCGGCTGCGCGAGGTCTTGTCCTCAGGAATGCAGTTGGGCGAGATGCGGTTCGCTTCGAACGGCGAACCACAAGGGCGTTGAAGGCGCGTCAGGGACAACTGGGGAACGACGCAGCCTGCTCGAGTACACCGTGCAATTTTCCATTACGCAGCGTTTCGGCGTCTCTCTCCTCCAGGGTGAAATGATCGGAGACCAGATCACGAGGTGAGAAGAAGGCCTTCGCCAGCCCGACCCGTGCGTGCCGCTTGCTGTCCGCGAAGATATGATACAGTTCGTGAGCCAGAACCCGGCCCAGTGCCCGTCCGAGGATGGCGTCGCGATCTACCCACTTTGCGTGGAGCACAGAAGGATTGATGAACTGCCGGACGCGGTCACAGTCCACATCGCTGAACGGAGAGACATGGCCCTCCAGCGCATAGCTCCAGCCCAGATTCCCCGAGTTGACAGACGGCAGCAGCAGATCGTCCATCCGGCACTTGCCTTTGAATGACACGACGGCCAATTCGCTGGACAGGCCCGTGGGCGCGTGGGCATCGAGGGTGCGCCACTGGAGCTCAAGACCGATCGGAGCCATAATCGAACGGACTTCTTCCTTCATGTTTTCCAACAGCGGTTCGGAATATGCTTGTTCGAAGTGCGTGTACACGCTAACCGGAGCCGTGCAAGCGCCGGCAGTCATGGGTTCTCCCGAACCGGGGAGGGTACAGAACGTCAGGAAGACGGCCCACTGGAGGGTGCGCAGAGTCATCCGGAATCAAGACCTCCTTGCTCTCAGGCCCTAGTAAGTCATCGGCAAACCAACCTCAGGCCGATAGCTCGAACTCTAGTGGCCGCGATCTAGCATGGGTCTGCTGATCCTCAACGGTGACGTCTCTGCGGACTCATCGCTGGTCTAGAAGAGTTGTCACCGGGCAGGGAGCAAATCAGTTACCAGAGACTGAAGCCTTTAGTAACATGAGCCTGGAGCACCGCACAGCCGTGCCCCTGGGTGAATTCCCCTAGACCTGGTGCCAAATTCCCTTCCCCGCGAACCCCGAACGCGGTGGCCTTGACGCGCTGAAATGTTTAGCCTACTATTTCGGATAGAGAGGTGTGTTATTGTTGCCGCGCCTCGCGACCGGATAGGTTTGCCCGCCAAGCTCAAGGAGGTGACCTATGTTGAGCTCACTTAAGTTGTTACCGATCATCCTGCTTCTCGGTGGAGTTGTAGCGTGCGATACCGGGCGCCACTCATCGGCGGGCTTTCGCCTGCCGCTGGATGGTGATGTAGAAAATGGGAAAGCTTCTTTTGTTGCTCTTGGATGCTACCAGTGCCACCAGGTATCCGGCGTAAACCTGCCCAAGCCTGCGGTCCAGGCTCCCGTGATGGTCGCACTGGGAGGCCAGGTACCCACGGAAGTGACCGATGGTTATCTGGTAACGTCAATTGTCAACCCGTCGTATGCGCTGGCTCCCTACCCCAGAGATCTGATCACCGTTGGCGGCAAATCGCGCATGCCGGACTACAGGGACCGGATGACGGTGCAGCAGTTGGTCGATACCGTGGCGTTCCTGCAGTCTCGATACACCGTCGTGCCCCCGGCAAGGCCTGTGTACCGCTGATTGGGGGCCTGGCGCGCGGCGTTGAGAGTTATTTTGAGGTTGCGCACTTCAGTACTGATGCGCGCCCGCATCGTCCCCTCGCAACGCGATTTTGGGCTTACGATCAGGCTGGCGTTCAACGCGCAGGGTCCTTACAATAAGGATCGGTCGGGCGTGCCCGACCCGTTTTTCACATTTTCTAGGCCAGCGCAAGCGGACCTTCGGTGGGGGTGACATCATGGGGAAGAATTTCAGATACATCGACCTACGGGTACCCGCGAAGCGCTTCGAAAGCTGGGATGATTTCACTGCCGCCGCACCGGAGTACTCGATCGGGCTCGAAGTCATGGATGATACCCCGGGGCACCGGGGGCACTATGTTCATTTCGACCATCATGCGGGCGTGATTCGCGAGGCCACGATGAGCGCCGCGATGCAGGCCTATATGGCCGTTCGCCAGGGCCGGCTGATGCAGAAGTGGCTGCGGCAGCGGTGTCCGATTCCGGTTTATGTCTGGAATGCAGACCAGGACGTGTGCCTGGCGGCCTTCATCCTGGAGTATCACGAATTGCTGGAGCGGTTTCACGCCGATCCGTTGCTGCGCTGGATCGTGCAATTCAACAACAAGATCGACGTGTGCGGCGGACTCTACCCCATCGATCTGGACGAAGTCGTCGAGAACCACTTCACTTGGGTATTCGAGCCGTTCCGGCGACAGCGGATGCAGGGCAAGATGCTGGAGGACGAGGCCCTGGTGAAAGATACCATCCGGCAGGTCTGTGACCGCTTGGAGGATCTGGTTGAAGGACGAGCGGGAACTGCGCCGATCACCGCGGAACCAACAATCCTGTACCGGTCACCTCATGGCTTTGTGATTGCCGATGAGAAGGGCGATCCCAACTCACGTCTGATCCTGGCAGCACAGGGACACACGAATCTGATCAGCCTGGTGTGCCGGCGGAAGAACGGCCGCTACACCTATAGCGTCATTCGTGGCTCGCCTTACGATGAGGATACCTTTCAGGTCACGAAACTGATTGAGGCCTTCCAGGCTGCCGAGGATATGCCCGGTGCGAAGATCTGGGGCGGATCGAATCTCGCGGCCGGCTCCGACAGCGAATTGGGCAGCAGCCTCGACTGGACGGCTCTCCGGGACATCGCTGAGCCCATTGTGCAGGAGGCGTGCCGCGCGTCGGCGGCGGGCGCCCGAACTACGGGCACTCCACGGTTGGAAGTTCTGATGGTCATGCCGCCGGAGCAAATGGTGAAGCTTCGGCCTCTGGTGGAGCAATGCGGCGCCGAAGTATTCACGGCATTCTCCTGTGCGGAAGCGCGCCAGACTCTGGAGACCGCCCTTTCGATTCGGGCGATATTCAGCGCGCGATTGCTGCCCGACGGAGCATTTCACGATCTGGTCCACCTGGCCTACCGCCGCTCCGAATACACTCCGCGGATCGTGTGCTTGACGCAAATCGACGGGGGGTGGTTGGATCTACTCGAGACCGGGGCCTTCGATCTGATCTCTGAACCTTATCGGCGCGAAGAAGTCCAGCGGGTCCTAGACGCCATTACACTTCACGGACGAATGCCCCTCACGCCCGCCCGGTAGGAGACTCAGGCGTGGACGGGTTCCGGCTGCGCTACCTGCGGCTTCTTGCGGTCTTTCGGCGTTCTGCGCGGCGTGGCCAGGGCCGCCAGGTAAGTGTAAATGACCGGTGTGAGATAGAGGGTGACCAACTGTGAGAACAGCAGGCCGCCCACCACGCACAGTCCCAAGGGGCGCCGGGCCTCGCCGCCCGCTCCGTATCCTACGGCGATCGGCACCGCGCCCAGCAGCGCCGCCATGGTCGTCATCATGATGGGCCGGAAGCGGATCAGGCATCCCCGGTAAATCGCATCCAGCGGCTTCATGCCCTCCAGTCTTTCGGCGGACAATGCGAAGTCGATCTGCATGATGGCATTCTTTTTCACGATACCGATCAGCATAATCAGCCCGACAAACGCGTAGATGTTGAGGTCGACGTGAAACAGATAGAGAGTCAACAGCGCGCCGAATCCGGCGGACGGGAGACCGGACAAAATGGTCAGCGGGTGAATGAAACTCTCGTACAGGATGCCCAGCACGATGTACACCACCATGATGGCGACAACCAGCAGCACCGTGAGGTTTTTGAGCGAATCCTGAAATGCTTTTGCACTCCCCTGAAAGGTGGTGGTGACGGCCGGCGACAGCACGCGCGATGCAACCTCGCGAATCTGGTCAACAGCATCGCCCAGGGAATGGCCGGGCGCCAGATTAAACGAGACCGTGACGGCGGGGAACTGCCCGTAGTGGTTGATGCTCTGCGGCCCCGTGTCTTTGACCACTTTAGCCACCGTATCCAACGGCACCAGTTTCCCGTCCCCGGAGCGTATATAGAGCAGCGACATCGTGTCCGGGTGGGCCTGGTATTTCGGAAGAAGTTCCAGCAGCACCCGGTACTGGTTGGTGGGAGCGTAGATGGTTGACACCCAGCGCAAGCCGAAAGAGTCATACAGCGCGTTTTCCACCTGACTGACGTTCAGCTTGAGGGCGGCGGCTTTATCCCGATCGACCACGATGTTCACCTGCGGGTTCTGAATCAGAAGATCGCTGGTGACATCGCGAACGCCGGACAGGCGTGCCACTTCCCGTTCCACGATGGGCGCCTGGCGATACAGTTCCCTGGTGTCGGGGCTCTGCAGAGTGAATTGGTAAAGGCTCTTCGTGAGCTGGCCGCCGATGCGAATCGTGGGCGGATTCTGCATGAACACGCGGACGCCGGGGAACTGCCCGAGTTTCGGACGCAACTCCGCCATGACCTGATTCACGTCGAGTTCGCGCGTGGCCCGCGGCACCAGATGAAAGAACATGCGGCCGAAATTGGGACCCGCTATTCCCGCGAAGCTGCCACCGGCCGTCGAGTTGAACTCCTGAATGTTCGGGTCTTGGATGGCCACGCGCGCCACAGCCTGCTGATACTCCTTCATCTGGTCGAACGAGGTACCCTGCGCTCCCTCGACAATGGTAAAGATCGAATCCGTGTCCTGGTCCGGAATGAAACCTTTCGGGATCTTGATGAAGAGATATACGCTGGCCGCCAGGATCAGGACGAAAGCCGCCATAATCACGGGACGATGACCCAAAGCCTGGCGCAAACTGATCTCATACGCGTGCAGCATGCCGTCGAAAAACCGCTGCGTCGTCTTGTACACGCGTCCGTGCTCCTTGGCGGAAGGCGGCCGCAGAAAACGGCTGCAGAGCATCGGGGTCAGCGAAATCGACACGAAGCCGGAGATCAGAATGGCCACAACGATGGTGACGGCAAACTCGCGGAACAGGCGTCCGAGAATTCCGCCCATGAAGAGCACCGGGATGAAAACCGCCGCCAGGGACAGAGTCATGGAAATGATGGTGAATCCGATTTCTCTCGAGCCGGCAAAGGCCGCCTCCATCGGACGGGCGCCGCGTTCCATATGGCGCACGATGTTTTCCAGCATCACGATGGCATCGTCCACCACGAACCCGATGCACAGGATGAGCGCCATCATGGAGAGCTGGTCCAGACTGAAATCCATCAGATACATGACGGCGAATGTGCCCACGATGGAGAAAGGCAGCGCCAGGCTGGGGATGATGGTGGCGGAGATATTGCGCAGGAACAGGAAGATAACCATGATGACCAGCCCCAGCGTCAGCAGCATGGTGAACTGGACATCCTTGAAACCTTCCTTGATGAGTTGCGAACGATCGTAGACGATCGACATGTCGACCGAGGACGGGATCTGCGCCCGAAAAGCCGGCAGCAGCGCCTTGACGGCTTCGGCCACCTCGACCGTGTTGGTGCCGGGCTGTCGCTGGACCTGGAGCGAGATGGAGCGGCGCTCGCCGTGGATTTTGTGGTAGTGCCAGGAGGCGGTCTTGTCATTCTCGACACTGTCGATCGCCCGCCCGATGTCCGAAAGCCGCACCGGCGCGCCATTGCGATAGGCCACGATCATGGGCTGGTACTGGGCGGCCCGCTCGAGTTGCCCGTTCGAGAGCACCGTGTAGGCATTGTGCGGACCCCAGAGAGTGCCGGTGGGGAGTAGCACGTTCCAATTCCGCAGCGCGTCTTCCACCTCATTGATCCCGATCTGCTTGGCGGCCATAAGCTGCGGGTCCACCTGAGCGTGAACGGCATATTTTTGCGCGCCCTGCACCAGTACTTGCGCCACGCCGTTCACCATCGAGATGCGCTGCGCCATGATGGTTTCGGCGTATTCGTCCACTTCCCACATCGGCAGAGTGGGCGAGGCCACCGCGATGTACAGAATCGGCTGGTCGGCCGGATTCACTTTGCGGAAAAAGGGCGGGCTGGGCATGCCGGGCGGCAGCAACGGGCTCGCCTGCGTGATGGCGCTCTGCACATCGGTCGCGGCGCCATCCAGGTTGCGATTCAAGTCGAATTGCAGGGTGATCGAGGTCACGCCGAGAGCGCTCGAGGAGATCATCGAATCCAGGCCGGGGATGGTGGAGAACTGGCGCTCGAGCGGCGTCGCCACCGCGGATGCCATCGTCTCCGGGCTCGCGCCGGGCAGACTGCCATTCACGACCAGCGTCGGGAAGTCGACGTTGGGCAGATCGCTGACAGGCAGGGTGCGGTAGGCCACAACCCCGAACAGCACGATCGCCAGCATCACCAGGGCGGTGGCAACCGGCCGGCGGATGAATAAGTCGGAAATAGTCGTCTCCTCCTCGCGGGCAGCCGCTACCGTTTACTGAGAGTCCCCGGGATCGCGTTCTTGATCCTCACCCGCGTCCCCGATACCAGCCGGACATGCCCTTCGGTTACCACCGTCTCTCCCGCACGCAGGCCCTTCTCAATAACCTCGTCGGTATCCACCCGCACTCCGGCCACCACGGAGCGCGATTCGACGGTCATATCCGGCTTGACCACGAAAACGTAATCTCCGTCCTGACCGGTCTGTACTGCCTGCGTAGGCACCAGCAGAGCGTCCTGCAGGGTCCCCAACCGGAGCGCCACGCGGACGAATTTGCCGGGCCACAGCCTGTGGCTGGTGTTCGGGAATGTTCCTTTTAGCTTGATGGTGCCGGTGGTCTCATCGACCGCATTGTCGATGAACGTGAGTTCTCCGGTTTCCCAGCCGGCGTCATCGCCCTTGCCGGGATTCGCCATTACCGCCAGTTTGTGTCCCCGCGCCATGGCCGGCCGGACCTCGGCCAGGCGGTCCTCGGGAATGGAGAAGGTCACATAGATCGGCTCCAGCCGGTTGATGGTGATCAGTTCGACGTCATTCGGTCTGACGACATTGCCCTGTTTGACGTTCAGGTTTCCGGTGCGTCCGTTGATGGGCGAATCAATCCGGGTGTAGCTGAGCTGGACCTTGGCGCTGTCCAGCGCGGCCTCATCTGCCGCCGCGGCCGCTTTCGCGGTTTCAATGGCGGCGCGATCGGCCATCACCGTCTCCTGCTTCGCATCCGCGTCGGTCTCGAACTGCTCGGCTTCCTGTTTCGCGACCACGTTCTTGTCATACAGGCGGGCATAGCGGCCAGCTTGCGTGCGCGAGAATTTCTCCTGCGCGATGTCCCGGCGCAGGTTGGCTTCCGCCTGTTTCAACGCAGCGCTGTCGTGCAGCAGATTGGCCTCGGCTTGTTTTACCGCCGCGTCATACGGGCGCGGATCGATGGTGAAAAGCCGGTCGGCCTTCTTCACGTAATCGCCTTCCTGGATGAAGACGCGCTCCAGGATGCCACCAACCTGGCTTTTCACCGAAATGATTTCGTAGGCTTCGACGTTGCCGATCACGTGAACGTCAACCGGCGCAGTCCGCTGGACCACGGTTGCTACGGTGACAGGCGCCTCAGGCGCGGCCACGGCGGTGACTGTGCCTTTGCCGGAACATCCCGTTAGCAAGAGAGCAGCCAGCAGGCCGGCGCACTCAAAGATCCGGACACGCATCCACACAAGGGTTTCCTTGCAGCGAGCTGTGCAATTCAAGGACCAGTTTCAGCTCCTCTTCTCCGAGTCTTCGATCTCGTTGAAAGCGATAGGGAAAGGCCCCCTGCGGAGTTCGCTGGAACCTTGCCAGGACCCAGTAAAAGGGGGTTCTCACCTACGCGGCAAATCGTAAGAATGGTTCTTAGACCCCTGGGTAGAATTTGGGCGACACTTGTAGGAGTCCTTTCCGGACCAGATGCGAGACTGTTTTCCGACACGCCACGATTCCGCCGGCAGCGGCTGCTCGCGGCGCCGTGCGCTGCTCCTGGCGGCATCTATTTTTTGCGTTATGCCTCGGGCGCGCGCCCAGCAGGACGAGGTTACTTTCTCTACCGACGTCAAGGTGGTGAATGTGCTCGCCACCGTGCGAGATAAGCACGGCGCCATCATCCGCGACCTGGTCCAGGCGGACTTCTCGGTTTTGGAAAATGGACGCGCGCAAACCATCCGTTACTTCTCCCGGGAGTCCGATCTCCCGCTGACTCTCGGACTGCTGGTGGATACCAGCATGAGCCAGCAGCGCGTGCTCGACTCCGAGCGCGGGGCGAGCTTTCGTTTTCTCGACCAGGTCCTGCGCGAAAGCAAAGACCACGTCTTCCTGGTGCAATTCGATATGGCAATCATGATGCGGCAAGCGCTCACGTCCTCTCACAAGGATCTGAACGACGCGCTCGGCTTGGTGGATACCCCGAGCCGCCAGGACCTGCAAAATCAATACGGCGGCGGCACGCTCCTGTACGACGCGATCATCAAGGCTGCAAAAGACGTGATGAAGGCCCAGTCGGGCCGCAAGGCGCTCATTGTCCTCACCGATGGCGTGGATACCGGAAGTGATGCCACCCTGGCGGAGGCCATTGAGGCGGCACAACTCGCCGACACGCTGATCTACTCGATCGAGTTTTCCGACGCGACCTTTTACGGCGGCCCGCTGCTGAGAGGGATTGGAGGTCCCAACGGCCGGGGAGTTCTCCAGCGCTTGTCCCGGGAAACTGGCGGCAGCTACTTCGAGGTCTCCAAGAAGCAAAGCATCGAGCAGATCTTCGCTGAACTCGAAGAAGAACTGCGCACGCAATACAGCTTGGGCTACGTTTCGGATGTGCCGGTGCGGATCTCGGAGTTTCGCAAGATCCAGGTGGCGGTCGATAAGAAGGGACTCGCCGTGCAGGCGCGGAGCAAATACTGGGCCCGGCGTTGAGGTCCGCCAATTGCTAGCGCCCTATTTGGGACTTCGCCCTTGCGGCTGGGTTGGCTGCTCCTTGGTCTGATCGTCTGGCAGCGGCTCGGGCACATCCGTCTCAAACTTGATAGAGGCATCGGCCGAGTACTTTCGATACAGACGGAATTCGATGTCGTTCCGGTTGCGTTCCCGGTCGTGACGCATGAACACCTGCGCCTTGAGAGGCAGCAGGAATTCACTGCCGCTGAGGTTCTGATAACCGTAATCCAGGATTTCGCCTGCCTCCTGCACCGGGAACGACCGCGGAATGTCGGTGGCTTCGAGCGTGAGGCGCAGGATCGAATGGGTCTTCTTGTCGACATAGATCAGGCCGCGGTAGCCCACGACGATGCGGTCCGAGCGCCCAAACAAAATGCTGTAGTCCGAGTTTCCGCTCGAAATACGATAAGAGAATACGTAGCATGGATTGCCGCGCAGCGTGGCCCAGTGATCGAACTCGATGATCGCGTCGGCTTTAGGCCAGAGGGTCACCTTGAGCATGGTGCCAAAATCTCCCGCCGAACTCGCCCCACCCACGGCGTCGTGGGACAGGTCGACGGAGTGATCGTTCACCATCGTTACCTTGTAGTGCTCCTGCTGATCGAAATAGGTCAGGTTCTCCATGACAGTGCCCTGCGGGTGGAAACCGTCCTGACCCGTTTGGCCCAGGTACTTTCGCGTCACCTGCGTGCAAATAAAATCCGGCAGCTTCTTCGAGTAGTCCATAGCGTACGCGCGGATTTCGCTGATAATCGCCTGCTGTTCTTCGGGAGGAGGCGGTGGTGGCGGCATATAAACGGGCTTGGGCGCCTTGGGTTGCGGCTTGGGCAGTGACGCGGAGGCCGTGGCCAGTGCGTCGAGCGCGCCCACGGTTTTCGGGCCCGCGCCCTCGCCCTGCAAATCCTCCACGGTTCGCTCCTCCAGACGTTCGGAGAGTTTGACCTTGGCCAGGTAGCCGGCGACGTCTTTGTCGGGCATCTTCATCTTCACCGAAGACCGGATGAAGGAAAGCAACTGGTCGACGGTCATGGTTTGTTGCGCCCAGGCACAGGCGCAGACGACTAGCGCGGCCAACGCAAGACGGACTCGCATATCATCATTTTCGCACTGACGCGCTTGAAAGGACGCCTAAAGGCTTTGACTCCGGGTTTCTGCTGGTGTATTAAATGGGTTGGGCATGGACGATTTTCGTTTGGGCTCTATTTTTCCCTCCGACCCGAACCGCGGGCAAGCGCCCACTGATTCGAATCGAGAGAAGCGCCCGCGAAAACGGCTCTCTAAAGAAGACCAGGGCCTGAAACAAGACGAGTTCGTGACTTCCCCGGAGCAGGCAGAGTCCAGCGATGAGCCGGTCGAAGACAGTTATTCGCCTTCCCATCCGGCAGAGGAATCAGAGTAGGAGATCAACCGCCGCTACTCTTCGCGTCGCCCTGAAAACTTGGCGAGGGGTGGTAAACTTGGAGGCTAAGCTCGGCCAGAAATCGTGAGCCGTTGGCACTCAAAAAGGCGGGAGTAACTCAATGGTAGAGTCACAGCCTTCCAAGCTGTTGGTTGCGGGTTCGATTCCCGTCTCCCGCTCCAATTCTCAACAGCCGGGCCGGGATGGACGCGGGGAGCCGCAGTCCGCTTGATCCGGCCAACTGGGTGGACGCAGGCTGCGTGCTGTGTGCTTTTGGCAGCGCTGCCGCTCGCGGCGCAAAACCACAAAACATGGAGCGACTACGGAGGCGCAGCCGATGCCGCGCAATACTCCGCCCTGGCGCAGATCAACCGCTCGAACGTGAGCCAGCTCGAAGTCGCCTGGTCTTATCCGACCAACGACGGCAATAAGTACTTCTTCAATCCCATTGTGGTCGATCGTGTCATGTACGTCCTGGCCAGGAACGACTCGATCATCGCGCTCGATGCGGTGACGGGCAAAGAGATCTGGGCACACGCGGCCGAGCCCGGCACGAACATCATCACGGACCGCGGGATTAACTATTGGGAGAGCAAGGACCGGTCGGAACGGCGGCTGCTGTTTGCGAGCAACCACTTCCTGCGAGCGGTTGACGCGCGGACGGGACGCCCGATTCTGTCGTTTGGCAACCAGGGCCGTGTCGATCTGAAGGAAGGACTGGATCGTGATCCCCGGAAGATCAGCCTGGTGCAATCCACAACACCCGGGCGAGTGTTCGAAGATCTACTGATCCTTGGGTCAGCTACGAATCAAGGGTACGGCTCCGCGCCCGGCGATATACGCGCGTTCAACGTACGCACGGGGAAGCTGGTGTGGGCCTTTCACACCATCCCGCGTCCGGGCGAATTCGGGTACGACACATGGCCGAAGGACGCATGGACGCGAGTCGGCGGGGCCAATGCCTGGAGTGAGCTTTCGCTTGACCAGAGCCGCGGTATCGTTTACGTGCCCACGGCGAGCGCGAAGTATAACTTCTACGGCGTGGACCGCAGCGGAGCAAATCTCTTCAGCGACTGTCTGCTGGCTCTGGACGCCAGAACCGGCAAGCGCCTCTGGCATTTTCAAATGGTTCATCACGACATTTGGGATTACGACAACGGCACGGCTCCGAAACTGCTCACCGTACGGCATGAAGGAAAGCCGGTTGACGTCGTCGCCCAGGTGACCAAGCAGGGGTTTGTCTGGGTGTTCGATCGCGTAACGGGCGTTTCGCTGTGGCCCATCGAGGAGCGGCCCGTGCCGCGGTCCGACATGCCGGGAGAAGTGACCTGGCCGACGCAGCCGTTTCCGGTGAAGCCGCCGCCTTTTGCGCGACAGAAGTTCACGGTTGAAGATCTCAGTCCTTTTCTGAGTCCGGAGGACCGTGCGCGGTTCCGCGATGAGATTCTGAGCGCGCGGAATGAGGGAATGTTCACCCCGCCGGGTCGGCGCAACACCGTCGAGATGCCCGGCAACAACGGCGGAGCCAACTGGGGAGGAGCCGCGGTGGATCCGGAAAGCGGCACGTTATTCGTCGTGTCGAAGGATCTTCCGTCGATGCTAAAACTCGCCCAAGACCCGGAAGCGGATAAGAAGCTCGCTTCGCCGGTTGGCGAGCACTACTACAGCGGATTTGGCTTCATGATCGCAAGTGACGGGCTTTCGCCGATCGCTCCACCGTGGACGTCCTTAACCGCGTATGACCTGAACCAGGGGACGATCAAGTGGAAAATTCCTCTGGGAGAAGTCCCGGACCTGGCCGCCAAAGGCATCAAGAACACGGGAGCGCATTTTCCGAAAGTGGGTCCGGTGGTGACCGCCGGAGGATTGATCTTCACAGGCACGCGCGACCGCAAGGTCCGCGCGCTGGACGCTGAGACGGGGCGGGTGCTGTGGGAACACGAACTGGATGCGGCGCTCGAGGGCATGCCCGCGGTTTACGAAGCCGGCGGCCGGGAGTACGTTGTCTTCTGCGCAGCCGCCCAAGCGGGAATGGCTCCGGCGACGCAGGCGAAGATCCGCGGCGCGTACGTGGCCTTCGCGCTGCCGCAGATCCCAGCGACGGCTGTCAAGACGCACTAGTAAGCTGGCACCTGACACCTAGCACCTGGCCCCCCAGCTAAGGGGTTCCACGGCTGCTTCGTCTCCGGGATTCAGCCGATGGAACAGGCGAATGGAGTGCGCTTACTGCGGCAAAAAAATCTCGGTGCTTCGCAAGCTGCAGGGCGACGAGTTCTGCTCGGCCGCTCACCGCAAAGCGTATCTCAAGAAGGAGGAGGATCTCGCGCTCGACTTCCTGCTTCAGAACAAGCACCGGCCCAAGCCCGCAGAGCCGCCTGCCGAAACTCGTCCCGCGCCATCGCGCGAATCCGAACCCCAGCCGTTACTGGTTGCCGCTGAATTCGTCCCGGAGCGTGTGCCCCCCTCAGCCGTGGCATCCGTGCCCGAGCGAAACGCCCACCCGGTGGCCTTCGGCCCGGACCGGGTTCTGCCCGCTGGTGTGGATCTTCATTCGCCGGTTCCGTGCGTTTCCGGCTTCGCTGCGCTGTCCGCGGCAGCGGATTCACCCTCGGCGCAAGCTCGTGTGGCCGATCACAGCGCGATTCCGTTCGCCGGGGAGCGCCCGCGCATCCAAGACTCGTCCCTACGCCCGGTGTGGGTCGAGCCTCTGCGCCACGCTCCTGAAGAGCGGCCTGCTGCGGGATTTGTTTCACTCAAGCCGAAATGGGCTCACGGCGAAGCCCGCGAGACCAGGGTTGCTGCTGTCCTGTGCGCCACGATCAAGCCTTCCGTGTGCGAAGTTGCACTCTCGCCGTGCGCGCCGGTTCTTGGGCTGGCGCCGCCTGCCCGGCCCGGCGTCGAACGGAGCCGCCCGGCGGCTGCTTCCATCGGGCGCAACCAAGCGAGACGGAACGGCGCGGCGCGGAGCGGCGCCGCAACTCAGCCGATCGAGCCGCGCACTGCGATCCGGCTGCGGGCCCGCGGATTGTCCTGCTCGGAAGCGATCGCGCTCACTTTGCCACCGTCGAAACCCGCTTCTAACGCGAGCGTGCCAACCACGGGCCGTTCGAGGACCGTGGAGAACCCGGCATGGATGCCTGCCGCCTTCACGCCGGGTCGTCCCTCGCTGGCTTGCGCGGCGCCGGCCGCGGTTCAGCCACCTCGTGCCATCCCGCCGAAAACGTCCATGAACGCCACCCTTCGGCCCATCGTGTGGAGGTGCCAGGTTCGCCTCGGACCACACGCCCGCGTGGATGCGATTCGGCCGTTTGTTGAGGTACCTGCCCGCGAGGAATTCGACCCCGGTGTTTCTGTACGCGGCGTTGAACCGGTGTTGGCGGCTCCCCTGGCCCTGCGGATGCTCCGCCTGATCCACGCCATGCCAGACTGGAGCCGGCGGCTGGCCGTTGCCCTATCGCTGGCGGTGCTTCTGTGGGCCGGCATCCGCCGCTTGGACCATTCCGCGGCCGCACGAAACGCGCAAGACGAGATGTGGTCGCGCATCCATCAGCGCGCCGCCGTCGAGATTCAAGATGATTTCCGCGCCGGGCTCAGCCAGTGGACGGGAGAGCCGGACTGGGCCAAGAGCTGGTCATACGACGCGATCGGATTCGCACGTCCGGGCCGGCTGGCCATGCTCTCCCAATCGCTGCGGCTGAGCGATTACCGGCTCGAGTTCTCCGCCCAAATCGAGCGCAAGGCGGTCGGGTGGGTCTTTCGCGCCTCCGATGCCCACAACTACTACGCCACCAAACTGATCCAATCGAAGCAGGGGCCGGCGCCGGCATTCTTCATCGTGCGCTATGCGGTGATCGGTGGACGTGAAAGGCTCAAAATGCAGTTGCCGCTGCCGGTCACTCCGTCCATCAAGACTATGCTGCACGTGCGCCAGGAGATTCGGGGCGCCCAATTCACGACGTATTTGGACGGACAAATCATGGATACCTGGAGCGATGCCGCCCTGCCGAGCGGCGGCGTGGGATTCTTTGCGGATGCGGGGGAGTCGGCCTACATCCGGTGGATCGAAGTGGTGCACAATGATGACGCTTTGGGCCGCCTCTACTCTTACCTGGCCTCGGTGCACGACCGATAGAGCGACGCGGCGGCCCTGATCTTCCCGGCCCAAACTGTCGATAGTTTCTTGGAGGCTTTCCGCGGGTGAAGGTGAAACCAAAAGCACAGACTGCCGCGCCTGCGGCTCCCGGCCAGCTATTTGGGCAGGCCGTGGCGCTGCATCTGGACGGCAAGGCCGAAGAGGCCCTGGCGCAGATTGAGCGCGCGCTCGAAGCCGGCGAACAGCAGTCGGAAGTGTACGCTGCTGCCGGTTATCTGCGTTACGAGCACAAGCAGTTTGAAGAAGCCGCGGCGGCCTATCGAAAACTGGTTGAACTCGCCGCCGATAACGCGGCGGGCTGGTTTAACCTGGCGGCGTCGCTCCAGGCGATGGGTGGGTGGGATGACGCGGCGGCCATGTTTGAAAAAACGCTGGCCCTCGACCCCAATCGTTTTGAGGCGCATCTCGGTCTGGGGCTAAGCCGGTTGCGTCAGGGTGCGCCGAGGCCCGCGCTCGAAGCCTACGAGCGCTGTCTTCGTCTGGGCGCGCATCTCGATCCCGCGAAACTCGAGCCGGTGCTTTTCGGAAAAGCCGTGGCTTTGCAGCTTCTGAAGAAATTCTCCGAAGCAGCCGAGCTGTATCGCCGGATTCTCGAGCAAAACCCGCACTCGGAAGAGGCGCTGGCTAATTCCATTGCGGTGCACCTGGAGCTGAAAGATTACACCGCCGTAGGAGTGGGCGCCGAGCAGTTGTTGAAAATCCGGCCTGATTCGCGCGCCGGCCACGAAGGCCTTGCCGCGGCGGCATTTGCCACCCAGGACTATGCCCGCGCCGCCGCGCATTGCGCTGCCCTGGTCAAGATCGCACCGGATGCCTTTGAGGCGTGGTTCAATCTGGGGGTTGCCCTTGAGAAAGCGGGCCGCCCGGACGCCGCCAAGGCTTACGCCGAAGCGTTGCGCCTGCGCCCCAACGATGCCGAACTGCAGATCAACCTGGGCGTCGCCTGTCAGGAGAGCGGCGAGTGGGAAAAAGCCAAAGAGTGCTACCGGCGCGCCCTGGAACTCGACCCTCACTCCTCGACCGCGCTCTGGAACCTCGCCCTCGTGCTCGAACAAGACCGCAACTTTAGCGAAGCGGAAAAACTCTACGAGCGCATGCTCGAACAATCCCCCGATGCTCCTCATGCGGAGGACTCGCGCTTCCGCCTGGGCTGCCTGCGCCTGGAACTCGGGGATTTTCGCGGGGCCGCCGAAGCCTTCGATGCGTGTCTTTGGAAGCGAAAGGACTGGGCCGAAGCGCTGCTCAATGCCGGCATCGCGAACTGGAAGCTGGGCGAGGTGGAGGCGGCACAGGATGCGTTCCAGCGCTGCCTGGCGGCCCGCCCGCAATCCACCGAAGCCCTCCGCGCCCTGGCAGCGATGGCGCTCGAGCGCGGCCGCTTCGAAGAAGCCTTGGATCTGCACTCCAAGCTGATCGAGGCTGGAGAGCGGTCCCCTGAAGTCCTCTACAACGCGGGGCTCCTGCACCAGAAATCCGGCCAGCAGGAACAGGCCGCCCATCTCTACCGCGAGGCCATCACCGCCACTCCTGATTTTGCCGAAGCTCTCCTGAACCTGGGCATCGCGCTCGAAGCGTTAGGTCAGAAAGAAGAGGCTAAGTCGAACTGGCAAAAGGCCCTTGACCTGAAGCCTGAGCTGGCACGCGGCTATTTTCAATAGTGTCTTGAAGCGCAACTTCCATTCGCCCCAGTAACTGATTGATTTGTCTGCGTAAACCTTGGAGAGTAGTGCGCGATAGTAGAAACAGGCTAACCAAAAAGCATCTTGAGCCGCGTATGCAACTGAATCATAATCGCCTTCAAAGGAAAACCATTATGCTTGCCGGCTGTCCAGTCGATCGGAACGTTTTGTATTGTCTCTTCCGCTACCAGCCAGAGCTGATGCTGCTGCTGGTTCTGGTTTTGGCTTGCGTAGGTTCTTTGTGGAAATTTCTGAGCGGCACTAAGTACTGCTAAGCACGCGTTTCTGGCGCGGAAGACCGCACTGCCCTTCGTTCTGCTGAGAAATTCGCCGCAGAACGAGGCCGTTTGTGCGGCTTGACCCAGTCCTATGAGCCACTTACCTGTGGCGACAAACGTGCCCCGGATAGAGCGAATCAGGAACAGACGATGCGGACCCTCGTCCAGGATCTGCGTTATGGCATTCGAATCTTGCGGAACAGGCCGGGGTTCACGGCGGCTGCCGTGCTCACGCTGGCCCTGGGAATAGGGGCTAACACCACTGTTTTCGGCTGGATCGACGCTCTTCTGGTGCATCCCTTCCCCGGGGTCACCGCCGGCGAGCGGTTGGCCTCGATCGAAACTGTTTCGCCCACGGGCGAGTTCAGCACCACCTCCTGGCGGGACTACCAGGATTACCGCGACAGCCTGACGCTGACATCCAGTGTGGCCGCATCGTTGCTCAATCCCTTCGCCGTGGGGGACGAGAACCCACAGCGCGTCGCGGGCGAGTACGTGTCAGCCAACTACTTCAAGGTACTGGGCGTACAGCCGGAGCTCGGCACCACGCTCCTGCCTCCCGAATGCGCCGACACACCGGGATCGTGTCCTGTGGTGGTGATCGGCCACCGGCTCTGGCAGCAGCGATTCCGCGGCAATCGCACGGTGATCGGCAGCACTGTGCGCGTCAACCGGCACAAGCTAACCATCGTCGGAGTCGTTCCGCTCGAGTTCCGCGGTTCGGTGCCTGGCTTGGCCGTGGAGATCTGGGTACCCATGATGATGGCTCCCGCGCTGAACGGCCAGGGCGAATGGCTGCTCACCGATCGCACGGAACATCAGGTGTGGGTCACCGCCAGGTTGAAGCCTGGCGTCGACGTGGGACAAGCGAATGCGGAGGTGGAGGCCTGTGCGCGCCGCATTGCCAGTCTGGCGCCTTTGAGCAGCACCGGCTTCAGCGCCCGGCTCATGCCCGTGTGGAAAGCCCACATTGGCTTGCAAGGACTCCTGCTCACACCGTTGCGGATCCTGATGGCCGTGTGCGGCGTACTGCTGTTGATCGTGGCCGCCAACGTGGCGAATCTGCAACTGGCGCGCGCCACAGCCCGCCAGAAGGAATTCAGCGTGCGCCTGGCGATGGGCGCGAGACCATTTCGTCTGATCCGCCAAATGGTGACGGAGAGCCTGCTGCTTGCCGCCGCCGGCGCGGCAGTTGGCGTGGCGCTCGCTTTGTGGATGGGCCAGTCGCTCGAACGCATGCTGCCCGGTGTGCTGCCCGGTACGGAATATCCCATCACTCTCAACTTCAGCCTGAACGGTGACATACTGGCTTTCGCGACTGTGCTGTGCGCCGTTCTCGCGGTGATCACCGGTCTGGCGCCCGCGCTGCACCTGATCCACGCCAATGTGAACGAGAGTCTGAAGGAAGGCGGGCGCAGCGGCACTTCCGGTGCGGGTCTTCAGCGCACGCGCGGCATGCTGGTTGTTTCCGAGGTCGCACTGGCAATGCTCGCGCTCGTGGGTACTGGACTGTTCACCCGAAGTTTCCTGAATGCACGAGCGATGAACCCGGGTCTCAATGTCCACAACTTGCTGTTCGCGCAGTATCACGTGGACACGTTCTGCACCACCAGCGAACAGCGGGCGCAGTTCTGCTTCCGGCTGCATGACAGGCTGGCCGCGCGGCCGGGGATCGTTGCGGTCGGGTACGGCCTCGACATCCCCCTCGCTGTCGGCACCAGCAACTCGACGGAGCTTGAGATTGAAGGATACGCGCCGCGCCGGAAGGGGGAGACGCGGGCCGGCAGCGCCACTGTGTCTCCGGGGTACTTCGACGCCGTCGGGATTCCGCTCCTCGAAGGTCGCGACTTCATCGAGCAGGACACACCGGAGACCGTCCCGGTGGCGATTGTGAACCAGTCCTTCGCCCAACGATTCTTTGATGGCGGAAACCCGGTGGGGCACAGAATGCGCGCGAACGGACCCTGGGTCACCATTGTGGGCCAGGTGAGAGACAGCAAGTATCGCTCGGTGACTGAAGCGCCCACTCCCTATTTCTATCGACCGTTTCGCCAGGCACACGGCGGTGAGTTCTGGATCGCGTTTTTCATCCGCACGGCCGGACCGGCTCGCGACCTGATCGCCACGGTCCGGCGCGAAGCGTCCCTGGTGGAGGCGACCGCGGCGGCGTTCCCGGTGATTCCGTTTGAAGAACATGTGAGTGCCGCACTGTTCTCACAGCGGGTTGCCGCGGGGCTGCTGAGCGTTCTCGGCACTGTCGCATTGCTGCTTGCCGCGTTAGGGCTTTATGGTGTCCTGGCCTTTGCGGTGGGCCAGCGCGAGCATGAGTTCGGGATTCGGATGGCGCTGGGCGCACAATCCGGCGACGTGCTGGGGATGGTAATCCGTCAGGGGATGTTTCTCACTCTGGCCGGCCTGGCGGCGGGAACGATTCTGGCCCTCGTGGCCGGGCGGCTGATTGCCGGGTTCCTGGTCCATCTCAGCGCGAGCGATCCCTTGATCCTCGGCGGCGTGGGTTTGTTTTTGGTTGTGGTCGCGCTCGTGGCCAGCTATCTGCCCGCGCGGCAGGCCACAAAGGTGGACCCTTCCACCTCGCTCCGGCAACAGTGACAGTCGCGAGGGCTGCGCCTCGAAGACGCGGGTAGAGGGCGAGTGCACATTGAGCACCCGCCCCAGTTGGCCGGGCTTCCAGAGCGTCAGCAACGACCCAGTTGCTGCATGGCGCCTATGATTCGGTACGTATCCGTGGAACTAGGATGTGGCGGGTGGGTCCACAACCTGCCTTGTCCTGCGATTGTCATGAACGCGTCAACAACCTTCTTGAAGTCACTCTTGCTTTCGAATAGCGTATCGACCGCCTTCGCCACCTCATTCTTGAACTCCTGCGAGAAATTGAGCTTGTCGATAGCCTCCTTGACCTGCTCCGGACTCTTAGCCTTCACACAAGCCTCATGAAACTCACAGGGCGAGCACAATAGCACCACCAGCGCATGTATTTCGTAGCGCCACGGTGTGACTTCGTCTTCTATGTAAGTCTTCGGGGACATTTCGTTTCTCCTTTTCAATGTCATGCTAAGGCCAGAGTTTACTGGCATCCTCCACCTCGTTGAGGCCGTCGTCGGCGTTCTTCCGGACGTCAAGATACTGGCCGACTAAACTGGCCGCCTCTTTGTTTCCCGCGCGGTGAGCCAGGCTGGCATATTGAAACAGCGAGTCGGCCCATAAGCCCGGGTATTCCGGATCCAGCTTGAGCCATAACAGTCCGGGCCGATCCACAAGCAGTTTGTAAGTCTCAAGAGCGCCGGATACATCACCGGCGCGAGCTTGCGCGCGGGCCAGATAGTGCCGGTCAGCCCGCGGCCACTCCAATTGCGCGGCTGCCTTGAGCAGCCGGACCGCGTTCAGCGTGTCTCGTTTGGCCAGCGCGATCTCACCCTCAAGTCGGTATCGGTTCAAGCGCAGTACTGGAATGTCCGGCTGCACAGGCATCCGGTTCAGGAATGACTGCGCCTCGGAGACGTAGCCGGATCTTGCCAGCAAAACTCCAGTGCGCGACAATCGATTCGGGCTGTTGTCCAGCTCGAGGGCGAGCCGGCATGCGTTCCGGCACTCTTTGAATTCCTGGCGCCGATAGGCGATATAGGCGAGCAATAGATACTTATCACACTGGGCCGGTTTGTGGCGGCGCAGCACATCAAACTTGATACCTTCGCGTAGCGACGCTTCCGCTTCCCTGTACTTTCCAAGCTCGCCGAGCCAGGAGGCGGACAAGGCATAGCCACGGCTGCGCCAGTCCTCGTCCGCCGATTCACTCAGTTCGCTGATCCGTTTGAGACCTTCATCGTAGCGGTGTTGTAAGAACCGGGACGCGCCCCGCAACCATGCGGCCCACTCGGGCTGGCCGAATGCCCGTACCTTGTTCACCTCGGCCTCTGCTTCCTGGAACTGGCCGCGATCCAGATAGATCTGGGCGAGATGCGCCGGAGCCGTGAAATCTCCAGGCCTTTTCTTGGCTGCCTCGGACAACTTTTCGATGGCCTCACTCTCATGCCCCATGGGTGCCAGCACGACTCCGAGGAAGAACAAAGGTAAGAAGTCGTTCGGATAATAGGCCGCTAAGGCCCGGTACGCCTTTTCCGCAGCGACAAAATCGCCCGTGTCGTCGTAGTACTGGCCGGTGATCTGTAGCTCTTCACGGCGAGTGAGCGTGCGTGTTTTCGTGTAACGCATGGCCGATTGCCAAGCCTCATACCCTTCGCTGTACCGCTCCAAGGTGATCAGAATATCGGCGAGGCGCATGTGCGCCATGGCGAACTCGGGATCCAATTGAATGGCCTCGCGGAGCAGACGCACGGCTTCCTCTCGATCGCCCGCCGCGTTCTTAATGTTGGCCTGCATCAGCCGCCGCAGCGCCGGCCAGGAACTGGTGGTGGCATCCTGGGGCCGCTGATCCCGTTCCGAAAGGTCGCCGGCTGCCTCGCCGGCCATTCCACGGATCCAACTGCTGCCGTCGCGAATCGCTCCGAACAGCTCCTTCTTGCTGGCGGCGTTGAAGGTTTTGGGCCAACTGGCAGCGGCAACGTCGGGCCGGCGGCGCACTTTTTCGATTTGCAGGTTGAGGGTATAACCCTGCGAGAGTCGAGTGAGGGCGCCAAAGATAACCAGGGGAGCTCCTTCGCGCAGAGCCACCTCGCGCGCCGTCGGGGCATCCATCTTCTGGTTTGGATCTCTCACCATCTCTCTCAGAATTTCGGCCACCCTGTTGCCGCCCACCAGGTTGAAATGAGCGGACTGGCCGAGCTGCGCGCGAAGCACGTCGGCCACGGCATCGAGTTCCGGGTCCTGAGTCAAATTCTCCACTTGGGTGAGCAGCACGGAAGATCCCTCCCGTACAGTGGCGCTCCAGTAATACACGCGCAGAAACACGAGAAAAAGGGCCAACAAAATCAGGGAGCCCGTTCCCATCAGTAGCACCCGCCGGGAGAAATGCCGTCGTCGTGTGTCTCCTTGGACCGCCTGGGCCACTTCGGCGGCGCTTTTAAATCGCCTGCCTGGGTCGCGTTCCAGGCATCGCAGAATGGCGGCCTCCCAATTGGAATCCAGCTCCGGTACATGGACGCGCGGACTAGGCGCCGGTTCGCTCAAGCGCTGAAACGCAGGCTTGTTCCCCGTGACCATTTCATACAGAACCAGCCCGAGCGTGTAAAGGTCCGACGCTACCGTGGTCTTTCCTCCTTCCAACTGTTCCGGCGCCATATAGCTCGGGGTTCCCACTGGTTTTCCCGAGCTCTGGCTGTGGTCGCTCTCCGTCCGTGCCAGGCCGAAGTCCATTACCTTGACACGTGTCGTTCCCCCTTCCCCCGGCGTGAGCATGATATTGCTCGGTTTGAGATCGCGGTGAAGGATACCCCTCTGGTGTGCCGCGCCGAGCCCCTTGGCAATCTGCTGGGCGAGTGGAAGGGCCTCGGCCGCTGTCATCTTTCCTACCTGCCGGAGCCGGTGTGACAGGGTTTCTCCTGCGAGCATTTCCATGGTGAGAAAGGGAGGCCTGTTGCGGTGATCCAGGTCGAAAACGCGGCAGACATTATCGTCGGTCACCTCCTTAGCCAGCCGGACCTCCTGCTTGAAACGCTCGAAGGTACGCTCGTCGGACGCAATTTCGTTGCGAATAGTCTTCAGCGCAACGAATCCGCCCAACACCTGATCTTCAGCCTGATAAACTTCGCCCATGCCTCCCGCACCCAGGAAACAAACGATTCGAAAGCGGTTGGCCACGACTTGACCCGGCGAGAAGACGTTCAGCGAATAGATGAGCGGCTGGGTGGCCGGATCATTCATAGAGGTGGTTGCCTGCTGGTCCGCTTCGACTAACTTCAGCACTTCCGCGTGAAGAACGTCATCCCCCGCGCACACTCTATCCAGATAGGCAATACGCTGGTCCGGTGGCAGGTCTGCCACCTCTTCGAACAACCTCTTGATCCGCTGCCACGAAGCCACTTACTTCTTGCTCAGCTGGACATAGAGCCAGGCTTTAGCAAGTCTCCAATCCCGCTTCACCGTTCGAACTGAGATTTCGAGGATTTCGGCTATCTCTTCTTCGGAGCGTCCACCAAAGAACCGCAGTTCGACTACTCTACTCTGGCGGGGATCGTTTTCAGCGAGGCGGTTGAGTGCCTCATCAATCGCTATCAGTTGGCTGGATTTTTCTTCTGCATAGACGAGGGCGGTGTCGAGCGGAATCTTCTGGTATCCGCCGGCACGCTTCGCCGCCTTTGCCTCCCGGGCGTGGTCGTCCAGAATGCGACGCATCAAGTGTGCCGCCACGCCGTAGAAGTGTGCACGGCTCTGCCACGAAGTCCCCTTCTGATCGACTAGCTTGAGGTAGGCCTCGTGGACCAGCGCGGTAGGTTGGAGCGTGTGATCCGGGCGCTCCCTCCGCATGTAGCACGCGGCCAGATGGCGCAACTCGTCGTAGACGAGCGGAACGAGCTGTGCTTCGGCCGCACGGTTTCCGTCGCTCACCTGCCGAAGGAGTTCGGTTATTTCTCCAGGCGGGGACGTCATATACCATCCGCCCTTTCAGTATCTGGAGATTCTACATCAGTTTTGTCCCCTTCTTGCGGCTGTTTCCGCGCGATTATGTGTAGCCCCCGGGGGCACGCAGCGGAACGGTGGTTGAAGCAGTTGGTTTGAAGAGCCAATTCCACCAGGAAAAGGGCGAGCCGCAGGCTTCAAACGGCGCCTCAATTTTGTCTAAAAAGGAGAAACTCCCATGGCAAACAGCATTTTCAAGAAGTGGAAGAGATTCGCCGGCTGCGCCCTCTTCGCGGTTTGCAGTCTACATGCCGCTTCTGGACCCAAGATCGTGGCGAAGGTACCGTTTGATTTTGTAGTGCGCAACCAAAAGATGGCGGCGGGTGAATACACCATCAGCATCGATAGCCTGCGAACGGTCATACTGGTTCGCGGCGAAGCGGACAACTCGGCAGTGTTCACCCTCACTACGGCGGCCGAGTCGGGCAAAATCAACGTCGATCCGAAACTGGTGTTCAGGCGCTACGGTGATCGGTTTTTCTTGTCTCAGGTGCGTGGGCTCGCTGTGGAAATTCCTGGGTGGGACCAGGTACTGCTAGCGATCCCGATCCGCCTCTGAGCAGCCAGGCTATGGATGGCAGGTGATGGGCGATCCATCGGTCGGCATTTGGCACGCATTGCCGCCGCCGTCGATGAATCCAATGGGCGGAATGAGAAACGGGGCGTACTGCCCGAAGTTATTGTCCTGCAGAACGTTATGATCCACCTGGACCTGGAGAAAATGGATGTATTGCTGTGGCGAGATTACGATCTCTGATCGCGAGCCCACAGACTGATTCCCGTTCACTTTCCCCACCACGTTAGCCACGAACCGGTTATTCTCGAAATGAACGGTCGGCGAAGGGGGCTCCGGAGAATAGTCGTCGTAGTAGAAGAAGGTCAACAATTGCGAGACGTCGTCCGCCTGGTTATTGAGAACCTGGTTCCCCACCCAATCCATGTACCACCCAGCGCCGATTGCGCAGCCATAAGCGTGCTGAATGGTGTTATTGGAAATCACCGTATTCTGCAAGCTGTCCGACGCCGCAATCCCCCCGCCCCAGACGTTCTGAATGGAGTTGCCCGAGATTAAGTCGCCAGCCTCATTATCCAGTATGATTCCGTCGTCCCAGCCCCTAGCTAGTGTGCCCTCGGAAATCCGGTCCCACTTGCCGTCCATCGTATTGTTCAAGGCCTGGTTGCTATGTCCTCCTTGTAGGATGATGCCTGCCGCCCCGATCTCATCAGCGATTCCCACGATGGAATTCTGTGAAATGGTCACGTTGTTGGAATTGTACTGCGCGTAGTACCCGACAATCTGGTTGTTCGACACATGGCCCGAACTGAGCTTGTTAATTTCTATGGCGGTAATGTTGTTGTTGGTTAGTGCAATATCCGTGCTGTTCTCAATATCGAGGCCCCACAATGTGAACATTCCGGTGGGCGTTACGGGCCGGTTGGACAAGGAACAGTTGGTGATGATGACCGCGCTAGCGTTCTGGACCACGACCGGCGTAGTTGCGTCTAAAGCCGTGAAGAGATGCCCGCTGATGCCGTGTCCGTCGCAATCCAGGGAAACGCTGTGGGTGTCATGGATATTCATGCAGGCGGCACCGCCGGTGTCGATATCGGCGGTCAAGAGATAAAACCCTGGGGCCGTTATCTCCTGGCATGCTGAAATTTGGAAGCTCGGCCAACGGCCGCCGATCGGATGGCGGGGTTGCGGGCGATGGGGGCTAACGGGGTAATGAGGAACGGGCTGAGGGTTCACCGCCTGGGCAGCGGGAACAGCGGCGTCGCCGGCCGGCAATCCTGGTTTGGCTGCTTCCACCTGTGAAAAGCAAACGCAGACAGAAAGCACCATGAGCACACCAGGGGTGGCAGCGCCCCGCATCAGAGGCTCTTCATCAGAAATGGGGGCAGCCCAGGATTCCTGACTTGATAAAACATTCTTGGAGGAATTGTTTTGATCAAATCAGAGATCGTATTAGGACTGCCCGACTATGAGATTACCGATTTACAGATCAGCGGTGGTGGGGTGAGGATTTCTGCCCGGCATAACGGGCTGAAATCGTGCCCGCACTGCGGCAGCGAGCGGCTGCGCAACAAGGGCCGATACCCAAGGC
>JAIQFK010000033.1 GCA_020073305.1 Terriglobia bacterium | reverse complement strand
GGCAGAAGCACTGGAATGCAAAGAGCTGGCGGGACGTTCTGGAACAAGGAATGAGGGACGGTGCCTTTCTGGAGCGCATTCGGGAAGCGACGCGAACGGGACGGCCGGTGGCGCGCGCTGATTTCGTAGTAGAGTTGGAAGCGCGGCTTCGGCGGCGGTTGCGGCCCGAGAAACGCGGCCCGAAAGCCAAGACGGTAAGCACAGACACGCCACTCAGTTTGGGGGTTTTGTAGCCTGTCCCCGAATCTGGGCCCAAGGGAGATTTCCACGTCGATAGTCACGGCACGCTTTTCGGGCATGTGCAAGACGTGCTGGATCTGTTAAAGCGATGATGAAAGTTATTGTACTCATCACTCTATGTGCACTCGCCCTGGCAGGGCGAGATGGTGTCAACTCCATTCCACGTAGATATTTTGCATTTGCACTTGTTGGCGTGGGTGCTTTCTTGTGGGCCGCAACCTTTGACAGCGTCCGCCAAATGAGCGGCGGTGTTCCTAGCGAGCTTCTCTATCGCCGTGTGATAGTGTGGTCGGCTCTCGGCCTTGTTTCATCGCTTGGAGGGTTAGTGGCGGTCTTTTGGTGTCGCAACAGGCCCATGAAAATATTTACTGTCCTTGTGGGTGCCGCGTCTGCATTCATGTGTACTGTAAACATTCTGGTTCCTTACTAGCTCCTGACGCTTCGGGCCGATGTCGCATTGGCCCATTGCTCCACGAGAGAGCGCCGCTGTGCATTGACGCGGCGCTTCCGCTGGCCGGCGATCTTCACGTGGTCTGCTGCTCCTGTAACTGCGCTTTCGCTTTACGCGCGGCCCGATGTACCATTGCTGCGCTGAGAAGGTTGAAGGCGTCAAGCAGTTTTTCCAGCATCTCCGGCCCCAGTTCTGCTTCGATGCGGCGCAAGCGTTCAGCCTGCTTCGGATCAGATGTGACAGAGATCGTCTTCTTCATATCGAGCAACCCTCCGCACGCCGCTGCTCGCCGGCATTGCGCACGAGCGCGGCGACCAGCAGCTCACGCAATCGTTCGGCCGCGATCGGCGCGTTAATATCCCGCGCCGCGATCTCCAGCGCTTCTTCTTCGACTTCGACGATCTGCTCTTCTTCGAGGTTGGCACGGCACCATTCCAGTTGCCGCAGTTCTTCATCCGTCATCTTGAGGTTGTGTAGGTCAATGTTCATCGTGGTTTCTCCCGGCCGTTCATCATGGCCTGATCGCCTCCAGCACTTTTTTGTTTAGCAGCGGCAGTTCGTGTTGGCGCACGTGTTCGATCGCGCGCCGGATGCTGCGACGAACGAAACCGGCCTTGGAGAGATTCGGCAGTTTCGGGGACAGGCTACGAAACCCCGAAACCGATGAGAGTCTTGCCTGGCGATGCCGACTATCCCATTCCATGGCACGAATGGCACGCGTAGTGGCGCTGGGATGCTGGCATCACGTGACGCAACGCGGGAACCGGCGCCAAACTGTATTCTTTGACGACGCCGACCGCGCCATGTATCTACAGTTGTTGGCGCAACATAGCCGGCGGGCATCGGTCGGGATCGCCGGGTATTGCCTGATGGGGAACCATGTGCATCTGGTCGCAATTCCGAGGGCGGAAACGGGTTTGGCGAAGGCCCTGGGCCGCACCCACGGGGATTATGCCCGTTGGCTCAACATCCGGCGCGGTGAAGTCGGGCATGTGTGGCAGAACCGGTTTTACTCCTGTCCGCTCGACGAGCAGCACCAGTGGGAAGCGTTACGATACGTGGAGTTGAACCCGGTGCGGGCGGGTTTGGTGAGCGAGGTGTCAGAGTGGGAATGGTCGAGCGCAGTGGCGCACGTCACGGGCTGGGACCGGGCCGGTCTGTTGGACACCGCCGAGTGGCAGAAGCACTGGAATGCAAAGAGCTGGCGGGGCGTTCTGAAACAGGGAATGAGGGACGGTGCGTTTCTGGAGCGCATTCGGGAAGCGACGCGAACGGGACGGCCGGTGGCGCGCGCGGATTTCGTAGTAGAGTTGGAAGCGCGGCTTCGGCGGCGGTTGCGACCCGAGAAACGCGGCCCGAAAGCCAAGACGGTCAGCACAGACACGCAACTCAGTTTGGGGGTTTTGTAGCCTGTCCCCGAATCTGCCGTCCCCGAATCTGCCCGAATCTGCCTTTCAAAATCCCCTCAGGCGGAGCCATGCGGACCTAAAAAGACCAGCACGATCATACAGTCTCAGATACGGCGCAAATTGAGTCTTCGCGATCTCATGCGCGTCAACCGCAAACCACGTTGCCAACCCGTGCTTCTCGTTCAACCGTTGCTGGTCCCCGTTGGGAGCGCCTCGGAGAATCTCATTGACAGAATGGAGCTCGGTTGCTTTTCGATAGACCTCGTTAATGAATGTTTGGACCGGAGGCTCGAACAAGAACTCCGCTTGGTTCGTGTCATACTGGAACGTGAAGCATTCCTGTAGCTTCACATCTAGGGTCTTGCAGACTCGCCCAATAAAATCGCGGACGGTTAAGTAAACGGCAAACCGCTTTTCAAATATCGCCTGCTTAAGCTGCCGCCGGGATAGTCGGGATTGCCACCATGCGTTTCCGACGGCGATGACCAGGGCGGAAGGCACGGCGAGCGCAGTTAAAATCTGGGTCCAGGTGGGCCGGGAACTCCCGAAATTGATTACGATATCCACAGAGTACCCTATGCAATGAGTTCAGGGCGGGCCAATGCGACCCCATGCGCACAAACACGATCAACCGATCTTTAGCAAAGGCTTCCCGATAAACATGGGACAGTACGCTCAAGTTGGATTTTTTAAAGCGGGCTGATCGTGAATTGAGTGTACTGTCCCGCGTCTTTCCTCTTCGAATCTGCCCGTAGTTCAAAGACAATGATCAAGCGACGAAGCGTGACGAGCAGAAAATCAAGTTGAGGTCGGCCTTTAAGTAGGCCTCGATCCCCTATTTACGGCGAGGCGTAATTGTCTTATGCTTCGTCTGCTCCCATTGCCGAGCACCCTCTTCTGTCTTCGCAGCACCAACAACAGTCAGGTGGCCGGTTGGCCATCGCTGCCTATGTTCGCCTTCCCGCCGATCAGGATCGTTGGTAAACCCACTATGGACGATCTTGTTGCCTACCTTAAAATCGTACGTCCAGCTATCGCGCTTCCTTGCCATTGTTCACCCCTACATCGTGGTTCTTTGCTGCAACTACAGTTGACTTGTTCGTGTTACGGTCCCACCAATATCAACCTGCCTTCAACACCGGTTTGCCGGCCTCTTTCAACTTGTTATTCAGCGCTTGGCGTTTGGCGGCGATCTTTGCCGGATGTACGAAGTAGAAGTCAAACAGACTTTCCACAACGTCCAACAGCCACTCGGCCTCACCCGGTTCTACGTCAATAATGGAGCCCGTACTCTGGCTCTTGATAGGGTGTGCAGCAAAATTACCCACCACGCGGACAGCGTCAATGGACTCCGCAACGTGAGAGGGAAGCTGTTTGGAATCCAAGATTTGTTGGATCTCATTATCCAAGTTTGTCGGCTTGACGCCGGCCCGCTCGCGCAGAAGCATCTGGAGGCAGCGACGACTGAGTGCGGCACTGGCCTTCTCGCTGTCGGAGAGCACTAGGCAAGCTTCCTTGAAGTCTAGCGCGAATTTCTCAGGCACTTCCCTCGGAAGCGGTGATCTGGATATCCCCTTAGGGTGAACGAGAAGCGTCTGTTTGTACTGCCCCGAGGTGTAATGCTCAGTCAGTGTGACCACAAGCTTTTTGCATGTGGGGCAGGCGGTTGAACCAACAGACCACAGCCCATCGGCGTCAGGACCGAGGTGGTGTGAACTCCATACTTCGTGAAACGCCGTTAAGCAATGTGGACACTTCATAACATTTCTCTGGCTAGCTACACCCGCTAGTTCCCCCGCAATTCGCGCACTTGTAGCAGCTGCCATTCCGCGTCATGATCGACCCGCACTCGGAGCAGAGCGGTGCATCCGACGCTTGCACGGGGAAGGGAAGGTGTTGCTGTGGATCGGGCTCTGTCGGGCGGAGCGCGGGAGTCTCGCCGGCTTCGACCACGGGTGTCTCGTCGGCGGGGAGGAAACGCAGCGCCAGCCAGCGGAAGATGTAATCGGGAATCGACTTCGCGTAGGGAATCTTCGGGTTGCCGGTCCAGCCGCTCGGCTCGAAGCGAACGTGGGCGAACTTGTCCACCAAAAACTTGAGCGGCACGCCGTACTGCAAACAGTAACTGATCGACGTCGAGAAGCTGTCCATCAGCCCCGAGATAGTCGAGCCTTCCTTCGCCATGGTCACGAAGATCTCGCCGGGCGTTCCGTCCGTATACAAACCGACGGTGATGTAGCCTTCGTGGCCGCCGATCGAAAACTTGTGCGTGATGGAGGCGCGCTCATCTTCGAGCTTGCGCCGCACCGGGCGGAATACCACTTTTTCCACGATTTTCTCCGCGGCAACGGGTGCTGGTGCGGGCGCAACCGCCTTCTTCTCGCTCTTGCCCGAGCCTGAACTCAGCGGCTGCACGCGCTTGGAGTTATCGCGGTAAATCGCCACCGCCTTGAGCCCCAGTTTCCAACTCTCGGTGTAAGCGGTCATGATTTCCTCGACGGTCGCCTCTTCCGGCATGTTGATGGTCTTCGAGATCGCGCCGGAAATGAACGGCTGCACCGCGGCCATCATGCGCACGTGGCCCATGTAGTGGATGGAGCGCGTGCCGTTCTGCGGCCGGAAACTGCAATCGAATACCGGCAGGTGCTCGGGTTTCAACCCGGGCGCGCCTTCGATGGTGCCGGTCGAATCGATGTGCGTGACGATCAACTCCACCTGCTCCGGCGTGTAGCCCAGCTTGATGAGCGCCTGCGGCACCGTGTTGTTGACGATCTTGATCACGCCGCCGCCCACCAGGCGCTTGTATTTCACCAGCGCCAGGTCCGGCTCGATGCCCGTCGTGTCGCAATCCATCATGAAGCCGATGGTGCCGGTCGGCGCGATCACCGTCACCTGCCCGTTGCGGTATCCGGCGGTGCGGCCCAGTTCAAGCGCCTGGTCCCAGCAGGCTTTGGCGCCTTCATAAAGATCGGCCGAGATGTTGTGGCGGTTGATGAAATTCACCGAATCGCGATGCATGCGGATTACGTCCAGGAACGGTTGTTCGTTCTTGGCGTAACCGGCGAACGGACCCACGGCATTGGCGATGCGGGCGCTCGTCAGATACGCCTGGCCACACATCACCGCGGTGATGGCGCCGGCGTGGTCTCGGCCGTGATCGCTGTCGTAGGGAATGCCGAAAGACATCAGCAGCGCGCCCAGATTGGCGAAGCCCAGCCCCAGGGGCCGGTAGTTGTGCGAATTGTCCGCGATCTTCTCGGTCGGATAGCTGGCATTGTCGACGATGATTTCCTGCGCCATGATCATGGTGTCGCAGGCGTGGCGGAACGCCGGCACGTCAAACTGGCCGCCCGCCGTGACGAACTTCATCAGGTTGAGCGACGACAGGTTGCACGCCGAGTCATCGAGGAACATGTATTCCGAGCAGGGGTTCGACGCATTGATCCGCGCCGTATTCTTGCACGGATGCCAGCGGTTGACGGTGGTGTCGAACTGCATGCCGGGATCGCCGCACTCGTGCGTGGCCTGGGCGATCTGGCGCATGAGGTCCTTGGCCATGTGCCGCTTCACCGGCTGTCCGCCCACCACGGCCTTCGTCCACCACTCGCGGTCTTCGGTCACCGCCTGCATGAATTCGTCGCTCGCGCGCACGGAATTATTAGCGTTCTGGAAGAAGATGGAGCTGTAGGCGTCGCCGTCGAGCGAAGAGTCGTAACCCGCTTCCACCAGTGTCTGCGCCTTCTTCTCTTCCCGGGCCTTGCACCAGATGAAGCCCTCGATGTCGGGATGGTCGGCGTTGAGGATCACCATTTTCGCCGCCCGCCGCGTCTTGCCCCCGGACTTGATCACGCCGGCGAAGGCGTCGAAACCCTTCATAAACGAAAGCGGGCCCGACGCGCGCCCGCCACCCGACAGGATGGCGTCCTCTTCGCGCAGCGACGACAGGTTCGAGCCCGTTCCGCTCCCCCATTTGAAAAGCATGCCTTCGGTCTTGGCCAGATCGAGAATGGATTCGAGAGAATCCTTCACCGAAACGATAAAGCACGCCGAGCATTGCGGCCTTGTCTGCCCCACCAGCTTGGTCACGCTCTCCCTGGCGTCGTCCCACACCCAGCCGTAGCCGCGGGCTTCCTTCACGCCCACGTTGAACCACACCGGCGAGTTGAAGCAGGCCTTCTGGTGGAGCATCAGGTGCGCCAGTTCGCTGCGGAAATTCTCGGCGTCTTCGACGGTGAGGAAGTAGTTGTCCTTCTTGCCCCAATCGGCGATGGTGTCGACCACGCGGTGCACGATCTGCGCCACGCTGGTCTCCCGGTCGGGCGTGCCCAGCTTGCCGTGGAAATATTTGCTGGCCACGATGTTGGTGGCGGTCTGCGACCAATCCGACGGCACCTCGACATCGCGCTGCTCGAAGATGACCGCGCCCTTATCGTTGCCGATCGAGGCGGTGCGGGTCTCCCATGCGACTTCGTCGTAGGGGGTCTTTCCCGGCTCCAAACGGGTCGTGAAATACCGCGGGAACTGGACGCCCGTCCGCGTCTTCTTCTGATTCTGAGTCTCCACTGACTCCATTTTGGCACTCAATGCCGTTGCTGGCTGGCCCATCGTCTCTTGTCCTCCGGGGTGGCGCTATAGGTAACGCAACTGAAATGGTGCCCCAATATATAGTGGCTCGTCAAGAACTATATCTATATAGAGGACTATAACTTACGAAAAAGCATTCTTAGCCCTGTTGTGAGAAGGCCGTAAGCGTCCAGTGAGATGGACTGAAAGGCGGTGCGGCTCGATGGAAGCGGGCTGCTCTAAATCTTCTGTTTCTTCCATTTCCCGCGGCGGAAGAACACGATGGCAACTACGGCCAGCGTCGATTCGGCAATGGTGATGGCGGCGAATACTCCGTTGGGACCGAAGCCCGCCAGTCGCGACAAGCTGTAGGCCATG
This sequence comes from Terriglobia bacterium, assembly GCA_020073305.1. Lineage (GTDB taxonomy): Bacteria > Acidobacteriota > Terriglobia > Bryobacterales > Bryobacteraceae > QHXW01. The sequence goes on along the minus strand of JAIQFK010000033.1, from coordinate 61,929 downwards.
GGAATCTGCCAGAACCAGTAGCAGAACAGGTTGATCACCGTGGGTGTGAGAGTGTCGCCCGCGCCGTTGAAGGCCTGCACAATCACCATGCCGTAGGCGTAAAACACATAGCCATAGCTGACGAAGCGCAGGCAATTCGTGGCGTAGCGCAGCACCTCGGCGTCGGAGGTGATGAGGCCGACGATGGGCTCAGCGAAGACGATGAAGACGAGGCCCACGCTGCCCAGGAAAATCATGTTATAGAACCCGGTGAGCCAGACCGAACGCTCCGCGCGGTCCGGCTTTCGCGCGCCCAGGTTTTGTCCCACCAGCGTGGCCGCGGCGTTCGCCATTCCCAAAGAAGGCAGAATTGTGAAGATCATGATGCGGATGGCGATGGTGTAGCCTGCGAGCGCCGCGCTGCCGAACATGGCGATGATGCGCACCAAACCGAGCCAGCTCGCCGTCGCCACCAGGAACTGCATCATTCCGCTGGCGCTCACGCGCAGCAAGCGCGTCATCACTTCGAGGTTGAGCTTGAAGTGCTCGCGGCGAAAAACGATGCGCCCTTTGCCGCCAAGCAGGATGTAAAGCTGCAGCAGGCCCCCGATGCCGCGACCGGTGGTCGTTGCCACGGCAGCGCCGGTTACGCCGAGGCGCGGGAACGGTCCCCAGCCGTTGATCAGGCACGGATCCAGCACGATGTTGATGGCGTTCGCGATCCAGAGCCCGCGCATGGCGAGCGGGGCGTCACCCGCGCCGCGCAGCGTGCCATTGACTAAGAACAGCAGGAAAACACCCGAAATTCCACCAAACGTGATGGCGGTATAGGTCGCGCCGCTGCGGACGATGGCAGTGGAAGCGCCCATGAGGCCGAGCAGCTTGGGCGCGTTCCACACACCGGCCACGCCCGCGGTCGCGGCGATTACGATCCCGATGACGATCGAATGCACGGCGGCCACCGCGGCGCCATCCGGATTTTTCTCGCCGATGCGACGCGCCACCATGGCAATGGTCGCCATGCTGAGGCCCATGGCCACGCCGTAGACGATGGTCAGCATGCCTTCGGTGATCCCGACGGTTGCTATGGCGTCGGCTCCCAGGCGCGCGACGAAAAACACGTCGACGATGGCGAACAGCGACTCCATCGACATTTCGAGCACCATGGGCACGGCGAGCAGCAATACCGCGCGCCCGATGCTGCCTTCGGTGAAATCCTGCCGGCTGCCGAAAATCGCCTCGCGAATGTCGCGCCAAATACGGTGACGGGCGGGCTGGGGCGTGGGAGACATGGGCTTGAAAAGAGAGGGGTTTTCACTGTAACATGCGCCAGATCATCCCGGCTCCGGCATACACGGCGTCGCGAGCGAAGGCTACAGGCGCATTTCCGGCGGCCGCCTCGAGTCTAAAAACCGGATCAGATCGTCTAAAGCAAGCCGGATGCCTCTCGCCCTGCTAAGATCCAGTTTTTCGATATAGAAGTCGAGCAGGCGGATGAATGGCGCGATCTTGAACTCGTCCTGCGAATCGATGATTCTACACAACTCGTCATTGTCCATTTTTGCGCCACTGGCTGTAAAACGTTCCCCCAGCACCTCCTGCGAGGAATCCCAGATGCCCTCGATCCCACCGAGAGCCAGACTCACAGTCTCCACGTGCGCATCCATGTGGCTGCTGTAGTCCGGATCCAGTTCACTAAAAGGCAGCCGGAAACGCATCTCCCGCGAGCACTGAATGTAAGAACAGGTGTAGTACAGGGTGGTCATGGCGAAAATCCCCTCGTAGTAACACCACACCGGAAATCCGTTCATGCGCTTGCTGCCGTCAGCGTGATCTTTGATGGCCTTGAAACATTTTTGCACCCAGGAGTAATCGGATTTCTCAAACTTCCCCTCAATCTCGAGCAGCCTTCGGCTCAGCTTCGACGCCCAATACCTCAAGGGGCTAACGTGCTCCTTGCGTAACGTTGAGATTTGTCCGGCCCGAACTTTCTCAAGCTCGCGCCTGAAATTACTGCGAGTAAGGAGATAGGTGATGACGCCACTGATGGTCGCGGGCACGATGCCCGCCACGATTGGCGTCCACGGAAGGAATGATTGGTCCACAGTCGCCCTCCCTGTCTAGTTGAGCTATTTGACCAGGGCCATTACGCGCGATAAGCATTCTACTCTACGGGAGGGCTCAGCGAACACGGTGGGCGCGGCCAGGGGGCAGGGCTGCCTAGTCGAATTCGACGGATTTCGCCAGCTTCACGGCCGGATTTTGCCGCAGTTGGGCCAGCACTGTTTCGGGGACGCACGCGTCTGTAGATACCACCGCGACGGCTTCGAGGGGTTCTCCGGCACGAGCGGGTTCGTCCTGCCGCCCCAATGAAAAGTTGGCGATGTTGATCTGGTTGCGCCCGAGCACGGTGCCCACGTGGCCGATCACGCCGGGCACGTCCTGGTTCTTCATGAAGACCATGTGCCCACCGAGGGTCGCCTCACAGTAGATTCCGTCGACCAGCAACAGGCGCGGCTTGTCGAGCAAAACCGCTCCTTCCACCACCGTGACGCCCGCGTTGGTTTCGACTTCGAGCCTTACCGAATCCGTATGCCCCGACCGCCGGTCGTGGTGTTCACCGACGTTCCAGCCGCGCTGCGACGCGATCTGCATGGCGTTCACCAGGTTCGCCTTTTGAGAGAGCGAACGTTTGAGCACACCCGCCACACCGGCATTCCGCAACAGGTGCGTGCTGGAATCGGCGATGCGGCCGAAGTAAGTAAGCCGGATGGCGTTGGGATTTCCGGTGGCGATGTGCGCCGCGAAAATTCCCAGGCGTTCGGCGAGCGCGATATACGGACCGAGCGCGCGGTACTGCTCCGGCGACAGCGCCGGCATGTTGACGGCGTTAATGGCCACGCCGTTTTTCAGATACTCGACCATCTGTTCGGCGATGCGGACGCCTACGATCTCCTGCGCCTCTTCGGTCGAGCCGCCGATGTGCGGAGTGGCGACGACGGAATCGAGCGCAAACAGCGGGTAGCCGGCTGGCGGCGGCTCGGTCGCAAACACGTCGATCGCGGCCCCGGCGACTTTGCCCGATTCGATGGCCTCGCGCAATGCGGCATCGTCCACCAGCTCACCGCGCGCGCAGTTGACAATGCGCACACCCGGCTTCATCTTGGCGAACGCGTCGCGTCCGAGCATGTGCTCGGTTTCGGGCGTGAACGAGACGTGCAGCGTGATGTAGTCGCTCGCCGCGTAGAGTTCGTCGAGCGAAACCAGTTCGACTCCCAGGTCCTGCGCAATCTGTGCGGTGACGTAAGGGTCGCGCGCCACGATGCGCATTTCGAAGGCGCGGGCGCGCTTCACCACTTCCCGTCCAATGCTGCCAAGCCCCACAATGCCCAGCGTCTTGCCGCGCAGCTCGCTGCCCAGAAACTTCTTCTTCTCCCACTTTCCGGAACGCGTGGAGGCACTGGCTTGCGTAATATGGCGCGCCATGGCGAGCATGACAGCCAGTGCGTGTTCGGCCACGGAGATTGCGTTTCCGCCCGGCGTATTCATCACCAGCACGCCCGCCGCGGTGGCGGCTTCGAGATCGACATTGTCGACCCCCACGCCCGCGCGGCCGATGACGCGCAGTTTCGGCGCTTTGGCCAGCACGTCCGCACTCACCTGCACGGCGCTGCGGACTACGAGCGCGTCGGCGTCCGCCAGGTGCTGGGCGTATTCCTTCGGGTTCGAAACGACGGTGTTCCAGCCTTGCTGAGACTGCAGGAGTTCAATTCCGGCCGGCGAGAGCGGCTCGGCGATGAGAATCTTCATGGGTATTTTGTGGGAAACCAATCTTAACCGCGAAGCGACGCCAATACACGCAAATGAAAACCGTTTCCTTCTATTCGCGTTGATTCGCGTTTATTCGCGGCCAGTATTGCCTTTCTTACCGTGTGCCAGCCAGTTGGGCTACCGCCGCGTCGGCGTAGACCTGCTCGACAGCGGCGACGCCCGATCCGAATTTTACCGGATGACCGTTGGCGTGCAGAATGATCTCGAGACCCGCGATGACGCCGAACAGGTCGGCGAAATCGAAATAGCCCAGGTGCGCGATGCGAAAAATCTGACCTTTCATCGAGCCCTGGCCGTTGGCGATGACCGCGCCGAAGCGGCTGCGAAATTCCTTGACGATGACGCCCGAATCGAGCCCGCGCGGCGCTTTCACCGCGGTGACGGACGAGCCGGGCGAGCCGGCCGCGAACAGTTCGAGGCCCAGTTCCTTGGCTGCGGCCCGGGTGGCGCGCGCCAGCATCTGGGCATTTTCGATCAGGTTCGCCATGCCGATCTGCTTGACGTACGTGAGCGCCTCGCCCAAGGCGAGAATCAGCGCCGTCGACGGCGTCCAGCTTGATTCGCCCTTGTCGCCGTTTTTCTTTTCTTTTTTGAGATCGAAGTAATAGTGCGGCAGGGTGGCCGTCTCCGCGAGCTTCCAGGCTTTCGGGCTGATGGAGAGAAAAGCCACGCCCGGCGGCACCATGAAGGCCTTCTGCGATCCGCCGATGACCACGTCGAGCGACCAGCCGTCGATGTCGAGAGGCATGGTTCCCAGTCCGGTGATGGCGTCGACCGCGAAAATAGCCGGCGTTTTGGCGATGGCGCGGGCCATGCCGCGGACGTCGTGCGCCGCGCCGGTCGAGGTCTCGGACGCCTGCACAAAAACGCCCTTAGTGTCGGGAGCCGCGGCCAGCGCGGCTTCCACACGCTCCGCGCTCACCACGTCGCCGTATTCGGACTTGAGGATGTTGACTTCGAGGCCGTACGCTTTGGTGATTTCCGCCCAGCGCTCGCCGAATTTCCCCGCCGAACACACGATGACTTTATCGCCGCGCGAAAACAGATTCGAGACCGAGGCTTCCATGGCGCCGGTGCCCGAGGCGGCGAACAACAGGACGTCATTGGAGGTGCCCATGACCTGTTTGAGGTCCGCCAGAACCGACTTATATATGTTGCGGAAATCCTCGGTGCGATGGTGAATATCCGACGCCATCATGGCCCGCAAAGCGGGTGGATAGAGAGGCGTAGGGCCTGGAGTGAGTAAACGCTGCTTCTTTATATGCATGATGTGGGGACTGATTTTCAGGATAGCAGATTGTGCCGAAAACAGGATCAGGAAGTAGCCCCAGAAAACGAGATTGGCTTTGATTTGCAAAATGAAGTTTTCGGTCTATGCCACTGAAAACAAAAGCAAAAAAGCAAGGCTTCATCCATATGCGCGATGAGGAGCTTCCATTCTAACCCCGTAGGCAAGCTCAGCCGCGGGCCGGTGAAGCGGCGATGAAACGCTCCGGCGTTTGTAATCACTAACGTTTGAACGGGACCCCAATGCGCCAACAAACCAGGCAGGCTGTCACCCACCCCTCCATCTCGATCGGGATGCCATCGCTCAGCGCGTTTGAGCCGATCACCATCCTTCTGGTCGATGATGACGATCAGCTACGCGAACTGTGCCGGAGTTTTCTTGCGGACAGCGGTTTCAGAGTTCTCGAAGCCGACAACGGCTTGGAGGCGCTCTTGATTGCCATCGAGCGCAAAGGAGCCATCGATCTTGTGATCACCGACCTCGCCATGCCGCAGATGAGCGGCGCGGAGTTGGGCCGGGTTTTCAGGGAGATTTTTCCCAGCCTGAACGTGCTGTACATGTCGGGGTCTCCCCGGGAGACGGTTGGCGTAGAGCTACCCGCCGATTGCCCATTCCTGCCGAAGCCGTTTGCTCCCGACGCGTTGGTGAATGCAGCAGGACGTGTGCTGGAGCGCAGGCCGTGAGGTTAGCTCCTGAAGGACTATTGCTCCTGGGGGTGCTCAGCGGCCTTGAGTTTCCGCGTTAGCTGAAACTCGCGCTCGGCATCACGCCGCCGTGCAGACTTCATGTAGGCGCGGCCCAGCTCGTAGTGAAGGTAGGATTTCTCCGGCTTCAGTTTAACCGCTGCTTCCAGGTGCTCCACGGCGCGAGCCACCTCGCCGCGTTCCACCAGCGCCTTGCCCAGGCTGTAATGGGCTTCGGCGTAATCCGTCTTGTCTTTCAGAACCCGCTCCAGCAGCTTTAGCGCCGCCTCGGTTTTCCCTCGCTTGAGCCACACGAAAGCCAGATGATACTGGGCCTGAGGATCTCCGGGGTGATGGGCCAGCTCAGCTTGAAACTCTTTGTCCGCCGCCTCCAGATCGCGGCTCCCGAGAGCCAGGACACCCAAGCTGAAATGCGCCCCGGCGACTTTCGGGTCTAGTTCGAGCGCGCGCCGGAACTCCTGCGCCGCCTTATCCACCTGGTTTTGGCTGGCATAGGCGTCGCCCCAGAAGACGTGCCACTCGGCGGTGTCGGGCTGTACGCGCAGAAACTCTTCAAAGACGCGCTGCGCTTCCGCGTTCTGATGCGTGCGAGCCAGTGAAGTCCCCAGCGCGAGGAGCACCTGCGCGGAATCCGGGTGGGCTGCGCGTGCGCGCTTTAGAGGCTCCAGAGCCGCCTGGTAGTCACGGGCTTGGAAGAGCGCCATGCCGAGATTCATGTCGAGGTCAGGGAAGGCCGGGTTAAGGTTCCTGACGGTTTCGAACTCCCGGGCAGCGTCGGCGAAACGCTTGTCGCGGAATGCAAACAGGCCGCGATCGTTATGATCCTGGGCGCTCTCGCCCGCCGTGCACACGGGCGAGAGCGCCACCAAAACGAAGGCCGCAAGGGGGGCTTGCCTGATAACCAGCAAAAACTAAAATATCAGCTTCAACGCCAACTGGATCTCGCGCGGCTCCCGGACGCCGGTGACGCTGCCAAATGGTGACGACGGGCTGACCGGTGAGCCGGCCACGTCTGCCGTCGGTACGAAGGTCGTGTTGAAGCCGGAAAACTGCGTGTGATTGAAAACGTTGAAAAACTCGCCGCGGAACTGCAGCTTGGGACCTTCGCCGCTCTTGCCGGTGAATCGCGGCAGGTCGAAATTCTTGAACAGCGAGAAATCGAAATTGTTGATGCCGGGACCGCGCACGTTGTTGCGCGCGGAATTGCCGAAGGTCCCCGGCGCCTGGAGCGCGAATGCTCCGGTGTTGAAGTAGTTGAGGATGGTTCGCTTACCGCTGTCCAGGTTGGGCGCGGCAATCACGTCGGGCCGCTGGCAGACGGCGCCGCCATCGGTCAGGCCGATGACATCGTGATCGATGCAGACCGTTTGGGGAAGTCCCGAGCGGGCGGTGTAGATCCCGACCACTTCCCAGCCGCCGATAGCGCCCTTGGCGAATTTATTCGAGCTTCTCTTGAAGAAGGGCAGCTCGTAAATGTAGTTCACGGTGAAGGTCTGAGGCTGGTCCTGATTCCCAAGAGATTTCTCGGCTATCAGGTTAAAGGCATCCTGGGCTGGAGAGGCTTTGCCTTCGCTATCGCGGTTGATGGTGTCTGAAATCAGCCGGCTCCATGTGTAGGCTACCTGAAATTCCAGGCCCGAGGTAAAGCGCCGGTTGGCGAAGAACTGGAGCGAATTGTAGCGGGTGGTGCCATCGCGGCCATTTACGTAAAGCTGGCTGTATCCCAGATAAGGCCGATAGATATCGGGGTTCAGCGTGCCCTGATACGCCCCAAGCAGGTACTGGTCGGGGATTTGGTTTATGTCCCGGTTGCGGCCCTGGTGAATCTGGTGACTGCCGACGTAGTTCAATTCGATCACGGTATCGCGCGCCGCTTGATACTGGGCCCCGGCGCTGTACTGGTAACTCAGTGGGTTGTTGTAAGTCGGATCGAGTGATCCGAGTAGCGTTGGCGGCTGCGGCGTCTCGGGATTGAACGGCGCCAATTGAGAAAACGTGACGTTGTTCAAGGTTGCGGTGCGGTCATTGGGAGGGAGCTGTCCCAGGGCGCTGGTTTGGGAGATCGCATCCCGGCCATGGAACATGCCGCCACCGGCGCGGAACACAAACTTGTTCAAGGGAGACCAGGCAATTCCGAGGCGAGGCTCCCAATCGTTCCAGTGATTGCGTACTAGTGCGCGGCTTGGAATATTCGAAGAGCTTGGTGTGACGATGCCGTTCAGGGTGTCGCACAGTGCAGGATCGACAAGGTCGCCCGGAAGGAAAGCGGCCTGCGAGCATTTAGTGGGGTCGTACCGGTTGGGAAAGAAATTGGCAATATTGTTTTTGGATGAGTACACCTGACCGAGATATTGCCAGCGCAAGCCGAGATCCAAGGTGAGATCATGTTTGACCTTCCAGGTGTCCTGAACGTAGAGGGCGCCGTCGCTCCAGCGGTCATAGACCGGGTTCAGCGTCTGCTCCTCCTGGTAGTTGGACAGATTGCCAAGCAGCAAATCCTGGAAACTGTTGGCAGAAATGCTGCCCGCGGTATCATCCTCGCCCCCGTTGGCCGGTTCGCGCTTTCGGCTGCGCCCGATGGACATCCCGAATTTCAGATTGTGCGCCCCGAAGGTGTACGCGATGTCATCTTTCCACTGCAACAAAGCCTCCCGGTTGGTGAAAGGGGCGTAATGCGCCACCGAGCCGAATCCATCTACGCCGCCGAAGCCCGGGAATGATCCGCTGGTCTGCGGGAACAGTTCCGTGTACGTGAAGCCGGCCCGCGAAGCCAGCGTAGGATCGGACGACGCGCCGGTCGCGAAATGAATGTAGTTGTTGGTGTAGCCGAACTGAAAGTCGTTCACCATCCGCGGTGTGATCAGGTAGGTAAACTTCGCCACGGCATTCTTGGCCGTGAACTGCCAGTCGCTGTTAACCGAGGGGAAGTTATCATCCCCCCACAATTGAGAGTTGATTCCGGCCAGGCCCTGATCCTCGCCCATCACCCGGACCATCAGCATGGCCTTCTCGCTGAAATTGTGGTCCCAGCGGTACAACTGCACGTTGTCAATCGTCCCGGTATTCGAGCTGGCAATGAAGTTGAACCCTGCCGCGGCGTAGCTCGCATTGGGCAGCGGGTAACGGTCGAGGATGGCCTTGGCGTTGGGATCGATTTGCGAGAGCGGCACGTTGGCTTCACCTTGTAGGGTCTGCTCCTGAGGGTCGACGGGCTGCACCGTGCACTGCCCGGGCGTCGCGCTGCAGGTGGGATCGAGGATTCCGGTGCGCTGGCGCGCAGTCGGCACGTTATCCGTAACCACATTGCCGCGCACCGTCCTGCGGCCCTCATACGAGGCCAGGAAGAAATCCTTGGATTTGTCCTTGTTGTACAGACCGGGGATCCAGAAAGGTCCGCCAAGCACGTAACCGAAATTGTTGTATCGCAATTCACTTTTGGGGCTGCCGGATGAATTCAAGAAGAAGTCGTTGGCGTCCAGCTTGTCGTTGCGGAAGAATTCATAGACGCTGCCGTGGAAGTCTTTGGTGCCGGACTTGGTCACGACGTTGATCACGCCGCCCGTGACCTGCCCGAACTCGGCGCTGAAGTTGTTCCGCAGCACCTTGAATTCCTCTAGCGCATCCAGCGGCGGCGTCACCACGTTCTGCGCATTCGATCCGATGTCCATGTTGTTCTGGCCATCGATCAACCACAGGTTGGAGTTCGTCTGGCTGCCGTTAATGGCCACGTTCGTGTTGCTGTCCAGTCCAACGCCGCCGCCGACACGGCCGCCCTCGGCCACCACTCCCGGCACCAGGTCCACGAGCTGGCTGAACACGCGCCCGTTGAGCGGCATGGCCTGCGTCTGCGCCGAGCCGATGAGATTGGACACCTCGCCGCTTTCGGTTTGTAGCTGTACCCCCTGCGCCGAAACCTCAACGGCCTCGCTGACCGCACCGATTTCCATCTTGATGGCGAAGTTCAGCCGGTCGTTGACGTCCAGCCGGATTCCGGTCTCGTCATGCTTCTTGAACCCGGTGCTCTCAATCGAGAGCCTGTAGTTCCCCACGGGCAGATTGTTCAGGAAAAAGACGCCCGCCGAAGTGGTCTGCGTCGTGCGTGCAGCGCCCGTGCCGGTGTTGGTAGCGGTCACGGTAGCGCTGGGAATGATTGATCCGGAGGGATCCGTCACGGTTCCCGAAATGTTGCCGGTGATCTCCTGCCCGAGAAGGGCGGTCACGAAAAGCGTCAACAACAAACTAAGACTGAGATGTTTCATTCGTCGTTTGGTCCTCGCGTTTGTCTTCATGGTCTAACGAGCGTGTTGTCCCGAAGCAAATCCAATACCACGTTTGGGTGGGAGTTCGCGGCTGAAATGAAATGACTTACGGTGTTCAGTCGTCATAGTAGACATCTACTATCCCAGAATCCAGAGATGATATCCCATTTCGCGTACTGCTGGGAATACAAATGTTACGGAATCAATGGCGTGCGAGCGTCGCGGCGGGTGGAATTGTTACAGTTCGCGCTTCAGGAAGGAGCAGATGTGGTAGCCGTCCAGAAACTTGAACGGAGCTTCGCCCATCGTGTAATGGCCGCAGGGCAGCTTGGCTACGGCGTGATCGAGGGAGAGTTCGCGGAAGCCCGCCACCACTTCCTTCGCGAACTGGGGCAGGAAGGTGGTGTCATAAGCGCCGTAGATGAGCAGGGACTTCTTCGGTTTCGCGGCGAACCTGTGAATGTAGTGCGCGGGGCTGACGGCCGCCCACACTTCGCGCAGTGAGTCGAGACCGATGGCAGGCTCCATACTCTGGCGGATGTGCTGGGTGGATAAGCCGGTCCAGACCACGTCGGCGAACTGCGTGGAGCAATGGTTGAAGACGTTCACGGCCAGGCGGTCGTCATGCGCGCTGGCGAGAAACGCGTAACAGGAGCCGAGACTGGTTCCGACGATGCCCAGTTTTTCATAGCCCTGCTGCTGGAACCAGTCGAGACACGAGCGCACGTCAATGACGGCCTGGCGAGCCGCGTCGATGGTTCGCGCCACATTCGAAGAGACCGCGTAATCGGCGCGTTTCGTCTCAGGCGGCATGCGGTCATCGTGATAAGGCAGGCTCAAGCGCAGGACGGAAATTCCCAGAAAGCTGATGCCGCGGCAAAGCGCCACGTGTTGATCAGCCTTCGCGTTCCAATGCGGAAGTACGATGACCGCCTTCTTCCCGGGCTTGGGCTCAAAAACCGTATGTTTTGCGGGGAACCACTGCGCCCGAACGGTGTTGTTCCCGGCGTAAGGGGTCGGAACCGCGGAGGTGAAGCTCAGCATGTTGCCGGTCAGCGTAAAGTCTGAAGGGGTCTGGTAGCCAAAGAACTCCTCGCTGTGCGCGACGGCGCGCTGGTTGAGGACGCGGAGCCAGGTTTCCTCGTCATGGCCGTTGCGTTGCTGGAAGCCGTTAGTGGGCCACTGGCGCGTCCACTCGAGACCCCACTCGAAGGGACGCACGACGCGGTCGGTCGCGCGCGAACAAAGGCGCTCCTCCCATCCGTGCATCCATCGGCGGTAAACTGCGGTCATCTCTTAGCAATGTATCAGGTTTGGAGCACGGAATGAGCAAGCGGGCGCCGCTCGATGAGATCCGCGAAGTGCTACTCAGCGACGCGGCCTCTCCGGCCAAGGCGGAACGTATCGCGGATCATATCCGGCGCAGTGGCAATTATCGCTGGGTGGGCATTTATGAAGTAAATGGCGGGGAGATCGCGATACTCGGGTGGAGCGGAGCCGGCGTGCCCGCGCATCCGCGGTTTCCCGTGGCACAGGGCCTTTGTGGCGCGGCGGTGGCCTCGCGGAACACGGTGATCGCTGGGGACGTGACTCGCGATCCGCGATACCTGACGACATTTGGCAGCACGCGATCGGAGATGGTCGTACCGGTGTTCGGGCCCGCGGGCCGGGGCGTTGTGGCCGTGATCGACGTCGAAAGCGAGCGTGTGGATGCGTTCACCGATGAGGACCGCGATTTCGGGGAGCGCTGTGCGTCCGCTATTGCCGGCCTGTGGTGATAGAATCGGACCTGTTAGGGCTAAAACAAGATGAATCGACGACATTTTCTGATGAGTTCCGCGGTTGCCGCCGGAACTGCGTTGAAAGCTGCTCCCAGCATCAACGACACCGTGCGCGTAGCGTGCGTGGGGATCCGCGGGCAGGGAAACGAGCACATCCACGTATACTCGCAAATGCCGAACGTTGAGATCGCGGCGCTTTGCGACGTGGATGAGAACATTTTGAACCAGCGCATGCAGCAGGTCGCAGGCTCCGGCAAAAAGAAGCCTGCGGCGTACACTGACGTGCGAAAACTCCTCGAAGACAAGTCGATTGACGTCATCTCGATCGCCACGCCCAATCACTGGCACTCGCTGATCGGCATCTGGGCCTGCCAGGCGGGAAAAGATGTCTACGTCGAGAAGCCCTGCTCGCACAACATTTTCGAGGGCCGCCAACTAGTGGCCGCGGCCCAGAAATACAACCGCATTGTGCAGCACGGCACCAACAGCCGATCGGGCGTGGCGGTTCGCGAAGCGGTAGAGAAAATGCGCGCAGGCGTCATCGGCGACGTATATATGGCGCGCGGCCTGTGTTTCAAGTGGCGGGACACCATCGGCCGCAAGCCGGAAGAGGCGGTTCCCGCGGGCGTTCATTACGACCTGTGGTCCGGCCCGGCGCCGCTCCATGCGTTCACGCGCAACCGGTTCCACTACAACTGGCACTGGAACTGGGATTACGGCAACGGCGACATCGGCAACCAGGGCATCCACGAGATGGACATCGCGCGCTGGGGTTTGGGCGTCAAGTATCCGACCCGGGTGAGCGCCATGGGCGGGCACTTCATGTTTGATGACGACCAGCAGACGCCGAATACCATGGTCGCCAACTTCGAGTTCAATGAAGGCGGCAAAAAGAAGATCCTGGTGTTCGAGGTGCGGCATTGGATCACGAATCATGAAGCCGGTATTGGCGAAGGCGGGAAGCACAAAGACCCGAACACAGTGGGAAACACATTCTACGGATCGAAAGGGTACCTCGCGATCGACGGCTACGGCCAGTACAAGACCTGGCTCGGCAAGGATCAGCAGCCAGGCCCCTCCCGCACCGAGGACGGCAACAACTGGGCGAACTTCATCGAGGCGGTGCGCAGCCGCAAGCAATCCGACCTCAATGCGCCCATCGAAGAGGGATTCATGTCGACCGTGCTGGTGCACCTGGCCAACATCTCCTACCGGCTGGGGCGCACGCTGGAATTCGACGCCGAGCATCTCACCTGCAAAGGCGACTCCGAAGCCACGGGCATGTTTACGCGCCAGTACCGCGCGCCGTTCGTCGTGCCCGAGAAAGTGTAAACGCCAAGGCCGCCGGGCATGAGCGATCCGCTGTCTTATCTCAGCGCGCAACTGGAGGCGTGGCGGCGAGCGGGCACGTATCAACGCTTGCGGGTGCTCGAATCGGCCAGCGCGGCCGAATCCCGCTTCGACGGGCACGAGGTCATTAACCTCGCGTCCAATAACTACCTCGGTCTCACCACGCATCCGAAATTGATGGAAGCGGCGCTCGAGGCCACGCGCAAATACGGCGTGGGTTCGGGCGCGGTGCGGACCATCTCCGGCACAATGAGCCTGCACATGCAGCTTGAAGAGCGCATCGCGCGGTTCAAGCACTCCGAAGCCTGTGTGGTCTTCCAATCGGGATTTGCCGCAAACGCAGGAACGGTCTCCGCCATCCTGGGGCCCGAGGATCACATCGTTTCCGACGAACTGAACCACGCCAGCATCATCGACGGCTGCCGTTTATCTAAAGCCAAGATCCACGTTTTCCCGCACAAGGACGTCGCCGCCGCCGAGCGAATCCTTCAAGGGCTGGCTTCGGTTCCCGGCCATAAGCTGTTGATCACTGACGGTGTTTTCTCCATGGACGGCGACATTGGTGCGCTGCCCGGCCTCGCGAAGATTGCGGAAACTTACGGCGCCGTCATGATGGTAGATGACGCCCACGCTTCCGGAGTTCTGGGACGCAGCGGGCGCGGTACGGTGGACCACTTCGATCTGCACGGGCGCGTGCAGATCCAGGTCGGAACGCTTTCGAAAGCCATCGGCGTGCTCGGCGGGTACGTGTGCGGCAGCCGCGACCTGATCGAATTCCTGTATCATCGCGCGCGGCCGTTCCTCTTTTCGACCTCGCATCCGCCGGGCGTAGCCGCGGCGTGCATGGCGGCGTTCGACGTGCTCGAGCAGGAGCCGGAGCGAATTCAGAATCTTTGGAATAACACGAAGTACTTCAAGCAAGGCCTCACTGCCGCGGGATTCGACACCGGCGTGAGTGAAACGCCAATTACGCCGGTCATCGTTGGTGAGGCCAAGACCGCCCACCAGCTTTCCGCGGCGCTGTTCGAAGAAGGCGTGCTGGCCACGGGCATCGGCTTCCCGACTGTACCCGAAGGAAGAGCCCGGGTCCGCACCATTGTGACCGCGACGCACACCCGCCCGCAGCTAGACCGCGCACTGGATATCTTCACGCGAGTAGGCAAGCGCATGGGGATTCTGCGGTCATCGGCCGCCAGGAGTTGACAAGGTCCGATCCGGCAACCGAGTTGACGGTTATGGGAAATCCCGGTAGCATTTACAGGCTGGTTTAAATCGGAACCGGCGGCGGCGTGCCGTCGCGGCGGGGAGGAAGAGCTTATGTCCATGAGTGCACAGATTGGAAACATCGGCCCGTTTGACGTAAATGGAGTTGCGTTGTCCACGCAATATGCGGGAGGAGCGGCGGCCCCAACGGCTACCGGCGCCACCGTCTCTGATATTTACATTGGGAAAAGCCCGGACTCATGCTCGAGCGCATTAACGATGGCCTGCGCACAGGGGACATTGTTCGATTCGGCGACCGTTACATTCCTGAAGGACGATGGTTCCTCCGCTCCATACCTGACGTACCAACTGACTAGCGTGGTGGTCGCTGCGTTTCGCTCTAGCGGCGGCGATGAACAATTGGATCTGAGCTTCAGCCGGATAAGCTACAGTTACAACGTCTCGCCCTGAGCTTCATCCCCTTCCTGATCCGCAAAACTGCGATAGACTGGCGTGCCATGAGTGACACCCACGGCCATCCCCATGCTTGGCGTCGCCAGTTTCTCAAGAGGTCCTTTACGTTTTTCGGCGCGTTTGCGCCGGTCAGCCGTTTCGTTAAAGGCGCGCAGAAGCCCGAGCCGGCACATCCCGCTGCGCCGAGTCCGGTGCGTGCTTCTACGGCCGAGCCGCATTCTAGGAACGAGGCGCGGTATGCGGCCTTCGACGCCCATTTGCACTGCCCGTCTGCATCCGGCCAGGTCTGGCAGTGGCATCCGGTGACCCGGACGTTCGAGGAATTCGTCAGCTATCTGGATCGCACCGGAGTGCAGCGCGGCATCATCAATTCGGTGCGCTGTCAGGAAGCCAAGACGCCGGCTGAATTCATCGCCGGCAACCGCGAAGTGGCGCGCTATGTCGAGAAATACAAAGGCCGGTTTCTGGGCGCCGCGGTGGTGAATCCGCTGTTCATCGATGAAGCCTTGCGCGAAATTGAAGATTGCCACAAGCAGTTAGGCTTCGTTTGGGTGGGCGAACTGTGCAACTATATGGCGCCGTTTGCGTACACCATCAAAGAATTCGAGCTGCTGGTGGCCGAGACCGTGAAGATGAACATGGTGCTCGACGTCCACACCGAACTCGAAGAGATGGAGTACATCATCCGCCAGTTCCCCCAGGCGACCATCGTCTTTCCCCATTTCGGCGACGGCCACGAGTACGACCATATTTTCAAACGCATTGACCTGGTGGCGCAGCATCCCAACTGCTACCTGGATACGTCGGGATACGGGCACGATCGCATGGGCATGCTGGAATACGCGGTGGGGAAGATCGGCGCGGATCGCGTTTTGTTTGGCTCGGATTTTTCGATTAACGACCCGAGCACCGTGATAGCCCGCATCCGGAACTCGTTTCTGACCGAAGAGCAGAAACGGAAGGTCCTGTCGGAAAACCTGCAGCGGCTGCTGAAGACCGTTTCAGCATGAAAATCAAAAAAAAACGGCGCCGGTACGGCTACCGGCGCCAAGGAGGTGTCTGACTCAGAAATTTCAGCTAGCCGCGCATCTGGATTCCTGGCATATTCCCGGACGCTCGCAAGCCCTCGGAAGGATAGGTCGGCGCCACAGATAAAGCTAGTGGCGCCGGTGGTGTGGCAGGGTTTGTGGCGGGACGGCTGTGGATTGTGCCGTATCTTCGGGTAATTTGGGCGTAGAGTAGCCCATCTGAGGAATCGAGGTCGTGGCCGCCGGCATGGCCGGCAGGACGCATAAACTGTTCAAGCAAATAGGTTTCGGCGGGGCCGGCAGCGGAAACGGGCGCGGCCAGTTCGGGCACCAGCAGCAGGGTCAGCACGCCGGCCGCGAGCGAAATTGCCGTCCGTAATATCCCAGTCATATAACGCCGAAACTGCCTAAAATCATCAACCTTTTCAAGATAAAATTACCCTGTAAATGTAACATCGCTGTGAGGAAATGCAATAGCAAAAAAGGGTAGCAGAGATTACCTAACCGGCGTTAATAGGCGGCTGATGCGAAGAGGCTAATCGCAAGATCAGGGCCGTGGCCAGGGACCGCTGTGTTTACGAAATAACATGGGAAATTACCCGGTGAGTTACTGCGCATTTATTTGGCCATAGCCTGATCAATGCGCCCCCTTCCGCCCCTGTTATCATACCCACGATGAACGCCCGCGTAATTCGAGGCCTGAGATGGCATTCGTGGATGCTGATTGCTGCCGCCGCGTTCGCGCTGGCGCTGAAAACCACGATTGCCCTTACCACCTACGGGACCAATGATGTCACGACATGGGAACGCGATCTGGCGAAATTCGAAAGGCAGGGCGCTGCCGCACTCTATCGCGAAGGAATTTCATACGTATCGGCGGACGGTACCCGGAGGGAGAATCAACCGTTCATCCATCCGCCATTCATGCTGACCGCCCTGCGGACGTGGGGTCTGCTCGCCAGACTATCCGGGCTCCCTCTCCGGTTCTGGCTGCGGTTCACCAGTTCTGTTGCAGACGTATTCAGCCTGCTGCTTATTGCCAGGCTCTTGCAGGGTCTGCCGCGCCAGAAGGGCGCCAGCTTCGGATTGGTGGCCCTGGCACTGTGCCCCGTCTCGGTGGTGATTGCCGGCTTCCACGGCAACACGGATCCGGCGATGATCGCGTTCGTTTTGCTTTCGATCTATTTTCTGGAGGCCCGGCGTTCGACTTGGGCCGCCGGCGCCGCCATGGGAATGGCTCTCAATATCAAACTGGTGCCGGTGATCTTCATTCCCGCCGTTCTGTTATACCTGCCGAGTATGCGCGACCGGCTGCGGTATGCCGCGTCGGTGGCCGCGGTCTTCGGGCTCGGGTCGCTACCATATTTAATTCGGGACCCAGTACTAATCGCCAGGACCATGCTCGGCTACAGCGGCAGGTTTGGGTTGTGGGGCTTTTCCTTGTTTGCCGTGATCCTGCGGGATAACGAGAATTGGGGCTGGCTTGCCCGTCAATATGTTGCCGGAGGGAAATTCGTCGCGCTGGCCGCGATTGTTTGTTTTTCGGCCGCTATGAACTTCCGGGCAAACAAGCCTCCACTGTTCGTGCAATGCGGCGCCATCGCGTTTCTGTTCTTGTTCCTGACGCCGGGATTCTCGATGCAGTACCTGGCTTGGCTGGTTCCCTGGGTGTTAGTTCTTGGAGTCTGGCCCACTTTGTTGTTCTACGCGGCGAGCAGTGTTTTCGTGATCCTCGTCTATAACGACTGGTGCGGCGGGTTTCCCTGGTACATGGCCGATGCTCTGTTTCGGTCGTGGCAGGTTAGCCACGCTTGGCTCGGCCTCATTTGCTGGGTTTCGATACTGGCGATCTTTCTTATTTACGTCAACCGCCTGACCCACGAAGGGAAAGTAACTGGATTTACGTCTGGCTTAGTTGATCGGGAGGCACCGCCAGGATGACTTCCACCTTCACCGGGCGTCCGTCGCGGACGGCAGGCCGGAACTCCCAAAAGGCGAGATAGTCCAGCAAGGCGCTGGTCGTGGGCAGCGTAGGTTCGTGGCTGGGCAGGATTCTCAGGTCGCGGAATCGGCCGGATTCATCCAGGAATCCGTGGACCAGCAGATATTCCGAACCATGCTGCCAGTCTTCGGGCGGGCGCACCGTGACCATGGGGTAAGGCGCGCCGATCGGAGCGGGTTTCCCGAGTTTCACCAGCCCGCCGGTCTGTATCGGGCCGGCCGTTTCGGGAACGCAGAACTGCAAGACCCATTCTTTGGATGAGCCAACCTGCAGGTACACGGTGTAGATCGGCCTCCCGGACAAAGCCGCGGCAGCATCGGGGAACGTCTCGGAACTCGAGTTTTGCACCACTACGATGTCGAAGACACCGTTGTTGGGATGAATGATCCTCAGCGGAGTACCTTTCAGCCCGGGCGGGTTGAGGATTCCGAAAAGGCCGTCGCCGGAACCGCCTGCACCGGATTTGCCGCCGTTTCCGGCTCCGTCAGCGCCTCCGCCTCCGTTGGCGGATGAGCCAGAGCCGCCGGGACCCCGGAAACCGAGGAGTGCGGATGCTCCGGGCAAGCGCGCCAACTGGTTGCCCGGGGGAATAAACAGGCCTTTCAATGCGTCGCTGAGTGGCGCCGGGTTTGGAGAGAGCGCCAGCAACTGCACGGGCTCGCCGGTCAACGGATCGATCGAGCTTGGGCCCGAAGGGCTGTCTGCCGGGTCCAGCATACGCAATGGCATGGTGGTCCCGGGTGGCACGGGAAGCGCGGCGTGCAGCGGAACCGGCGATGGGGCCATCCGGAGATCCGAAGTGGCCAGTGCGAGGTTCGGCGCTTCGAGGAGCGGAGTAGACGCCAGCCGTGGAGTTTCGAGCCGCAGCTTGCGGTTGCCCGGTACGATCGGCCGGTCGGGCCGTTTGGCCTGGGCGTCCCAGAACACAAGCTGGGGAAGCTTTTTGTCGATCTGCGCCGGTATGGCGGGCGGCATTTCGGCCTGCAGGATGGTCTGCGTCGCCGTGTTTTTCACCGGAATATCCGGCAATTCAAATTTTTTGGGCTCGACTTTTGCCAATTCAGGCAGCTTCGCAATGTTCGAAAACGGGCTGGCTTCAGGCTTGGGGGCGGGTAGGGCCGGCGGTTCGAGGGCCTTTGCTTCCTCGGTGGACTTGCGAAGGTCCTTCCGCCGAATGGCAACGCGAGTAGTGTTCTTCTCCTGATCGGCCGGCGGCGCAGGCGGTTCATTCGTCCGCACCAGGTCCATGCGATTGGGAAGCCGGATGACCAGGGGCTGGCGCGCGGTTTGGCGGACTACGAAATCATCGTCCGCGGAGCTGAACAAATCGGGGGACAGGAACAGCAGGGTGATGACGACGGCGTGCGCGACGATGGAATAGAACAGCGGGCGCCAAGAGCGCCGGGGCTTCGCCGCCAGGGCGGTGAAGATCGGGAACGCGTCTGCTTTAGGACGGCCTTTTTCGGACCCGAAGAGCCAGGAAATGACCGCCAGGATCAGCAACGCCGGCATGACTTCTCACTCTCCCGTGGGGAAGTGGTGCCGGAGTTAACTCGCGTTCCGAAGCCGGGTAGGCGGCGTGGACATGCGCAGGGAAGACTTCTCGAGAAATAGCGCGCGCAGGTCCTGCAGCGGCAGCGATTCCGGCATCGACGTGCGATCCGAAGGCGCGGTCGGTGCCTTTTCCAATGTGCCGTGGCCCGTGGTCAGGTTCTTCAGACCATACAGAGCCAGTTCGAAACGGTCCTTCACGCCGACTTTCTGGAAAAGCCGCGACAAATAAACCTTCACGGTCCCTTCCGAGATCAGCAGCATGGAGGCGATTTCTTTGTTCTTTAGTCCCTGGCTGAGGAGGCTGACCAGTTGGCCTTCGCGCTTGGTGAGGGCGATTCGCTTGGCCGAAAGGAAACTGTCGGTCAGCGCCTTTTCAAACCAAAATTCGCCTTCATTTACGCGTTGGAGGCACTTGATCAACAGCTCTGACGGCAGCGTTTTTCGCAGAATTCCGCGAACGCCGAGCGCCATGGCCTGCAGTGCCAGCTCGGTTGAGATCGAATGCACCCACAGCACGATTTTCGCATTTACCGAAGCTTTTTTAAGCTCGCTCAGGATGCTAAAGGTGACGTCCGAGGTCAGATCGATCAACAGGATATCGGGCTCGCCGCCATCCAGGATCTCTTTGAGCCTGGCGGTGTGAGAGCAGACGCCTGTCAATTGAAAGCCATCTACGCTGGCCAGAACAGATTCTAAACCCCTGGCCAAAATGGGTTCATCACTGAAGAGAAGCGTGCGTGTCATAATTCGTAGGTCAGAATATCATCGCTGTTATCCATAAAGCTAGTACTTTTTTGAAGTTTTTTTTAATTTCGCGATAATTACGAAATAATTATGGAAAAATACTATGGCTCAAGCCGCTGCGGCAGCCTGCAAGCAGATCAGGCACGCTGGCCGGCTAACCTTCGTGTACAGAAGGCTACCATCTATTTTCGGTATTGCTTGCGAGCGCTCTAAGTATTTAAATTGCTGGAGTATCTGAATTTTATCGCATGAATAGGCGAGAGAGCCCGCGAATGGATGTTCAGCTCAAATGTCATGTGGCCCCGATGAAGAGTTGGCCGCAGGGACTGCGTGGTGTCACGCAAAATATCAGCCGCAATGGCGTGCTGATGTTTTGCAGCGACGGCGGCGCGGCCGGACAGTTACGCGTGGGCGAAGTCGTGACGGTGGAAATCGAGTTGCCTGAAAACCCGGTTTTTGGCCGGAAATGCATCCACTGCCAGGCGACGGTTGTGCGAATTTCTGATGACAAGGGCCAGCCTTTTCAGATCGCGTTTAGTGTGAGTCAAATGAAATTCACGGAATATGTGAACCCACTGGCTCAATTTGAGGAAATCGGAGCTGGGGCAGGAAATCTTCAGGTTTAACGGGTCTTTCTATGTCGCAACGCAGAGCACATTCCGCACCCCACGGCCGTCTCCTGCCGGCCGCGCGGAACCATTCTGCCTGCGGTGAGACTTGGCGCGCCGTCACGATAACGGCCAGGGCGGAATAAGATGGACGCGCCCAAACCCCATTTCGCCGTTCGCCTGCTGCCGTCGCTGACGGATGCGGCGTTCCTCATGCCGATCGCGTTTCTGTTCCTCAGAATGGGCGGAGCCACGGGCATGCTGGGCGATGGCGACACCGGCTGGCACGTGCGCACGGGCGAATGGATCATGGCGAATGGCCGTGTGCCGCACGAGGACATGTTCTCGTACACGCGCGCCGGGCAGCCGTGGTTTGCATGGGAATGGCTGTGGGACGTCGTGTTCGGCTGGATGCACCAGCGCGCGGGCATGGAGGCGGTGATCCTCGCGAGTGTCGTGGTGGTGTGCATCACCTCGGTTTTGCTTTTTCGCCTCACGTGCCGCAAGTGCGGCAATCCGCTGCTGGCGGTCGCTCTCATGGTTCTGGTTACGGGTGGCACGGCCATTCACTGGCTGGCCAGACCGCACCTGTTCACCATGCTGTTCACGGTGATTTTCTACTCCATCCTGGAGCGCGTGAAAGACGGAAACGTCCGGCTGCTGTGGTGGCTGCCCGTGCTGACGGTGCTGTGGACCAATCTGCACGGCGGATTTTTCCTCGGAATTGCCCTGACCGGCGCGTACGCAGCGGGTGAAATCGCAGACGCTGTGTTCACGTCAGACGCCGGCCGCCGGCAGCCTGCTCTTCGCCGCAGCGTGCCCTATCTGATAACGGCCGCTGGGTGCTTTGCGATGACGTTTGTCAATCCGTACTTCTATCATCTGCACCAGCACATTCTTGCGTTCCTGGGCGACGGCTATCAGTACCGGAACATTGTCGAGTTCCAGTCGTTCGATTTTCACAATCCGGTGGCCTCGTACTTCGAGCCGATGCTGATTCTGGCGCTGGGCGCCGCGGTCTGGAACCTGTACCGCCGCCGGTTTGCCTACAGCATTCTTCTGGCCGGCTGGGCGCACCTGGCCCTGGTAGTCGTTCGCAACGAGCCGATCTTCATGATCGTGGCCGCTCCTCTGGTCGCCGAGATGCTGCAGAGCCTGCTGAACGAACTGCCGGCGAAAGATGTCGCCGCCTGGATCCGCCAGAGCGCGGTGAAATTCGGAGAATACGCGAAGGATTTTGGTTCCACCGATTCCATAGCGCGGTTGCATTTGACCAGCGCCGCGGGGATTGGGCTGCTGGCGGCGCTGTTCTACGCGCCGAATGCGCCCGCCAAGTGCCGGGCCGAGTACGATGCCAAGCGCTATCCCGCCAAGGCCATCGAAGTATTGCGCCAGTCCGGCTCACCGGAAGTTATTTTCACGGATGACGAGTGGGGCGGCTATCTCATTTACCGCCTTTATCCATCCGAACGAGTTTTCATCGACGGCAGGAGTGATTTTTACGGCACCCCCTTCAACGAGAAGTATCAGAGCGTGATGAACGTGAGATACGACTGGGAGAAGAGCCTGGGGCAGTATCACGTGAATACCATCCTCCTGTCGCCGAAGGCAGCGCTCGCGGGCGCCCTCAAGGAATCCCGGCACTGGCGTCCCGTCTATGACGACGGGGTCGCCATCGTGTTCCGGTCGACCGAGGACCGCACCGGCGGCGCTGAACAAGTTTCCGTTGCCACAAACGGCGGAAAAGATCGTGATCGCAAGATCACGAAATCCCAAACCAGTGATCTGACGATCACAAAACCACACCCAAGGAGTGAACCATCATGAAGACGTTTCTGTATAACTTCATCCAGGACGAACAAGGTCAGGACCTGATCGAATACACGCTGCTTCTGGCTTTCGTGTGCCTCGCCTCCGCCGCGCTGTTCATTAGCGCCGGTGGTAGCGTGGGCGGCATTTGGAGCGCCACGAACTCACGTTTGGCCGCTGCCAACACCTCTGCCAGCTAACTGTTCAGTGGAGGGACGTCAAACCCACGTCCCTCCGCTTTATTTGAAGTTTGAGACTGGAGAACGACGGGGAGTTAGGAACGTGCACGCATTACAACGGCTGTTGCGCCAGCGTCCGCCAGCTATTCACGAGCCGGACGGGCCATCGGCTGTATGCGGTGTCACGAGCGGGCCATGTTTCAATTTTAGGACTAAGGAGAAAGGACCCAATGCTGAAACAATTTTTGAAGGATGAGCAGGCTCAGGACCTGATTGAGTACACCTTGCTGGTGGCGTTCGTGTGTCTTGCGACCGCGGCGCTGTTTGTGAACTCCGGCGGTAGCCTTTCGGGGATCTGGATTACAGCGAACAGCCGGCTCGGAGCCGCGAATACCTCTGCGAGTTAACGTTTCCTAACCGGAACTCGAGGTCCGCCAGTTCGGTCATGTGGTTTTGGAATGGGAGATCCAAGACCCCCGTCAGCCGCCAAGAGCTGATAGCGCCGGCCAACCCGGCTTGATGAGTTTTTTGAAAGGTGAAAAATGAACCAGCGTTTGTTTTCTGTGCTTATCTTCGCGTTTGTCGTTTCCGCGGGAGCGAGCTTGTTGCTGTACCGGCTCATTGCTTCGCGGGTGACGGCCAACGCCAAGCAACCGACCACTCAGGTCATCGTCGCCGCCCGCACCATGGAGCTGGGGACCCTGATCCGGGATTCCGATCTCAAGCTCGGAGACTGGCCCGGCGTGCTGCCGAAGGGCTCTGTGCTTCGTAAAGAAGACGTTGTCGGGCGTGGCGTGATGGCCGCGATTTATGAGGGCGAGCCGGTCCTCGAGAACCGCCTGGCGCCGAAGGGCGCGGGAGCGGGTCTCGCGGCCACGATCCCCGCCGGGATGCGCGCGGTTGCCGTGCGCGTCAACGAAGTGGTAGGCGTGGCCGGATTCGTCGTGCCGGGAATGCGTGTCGACATTCTGATCTCGGGCAATCCTCCGGGCGCCGCGACTGCCACGGGCACGGTTTCCAAGACCCTTCTGCAGAACATTGAGGTTCTGTCCGCCGGACAGAATTTCCAGAAGGACGCCGAGGGCAAGCCGGTGCAAGTGCAGGTGGTGAACCTGCTGGTGACACCGGATCAGGCGGAAATCCTGAGCCTGGCGAGCAACGAGACCCGCATCCAATTGGTATTGCGCAATCCGCTCGACACCGAGACCACCAAGACGAACGGAATCGCACTGTCCACCCTGTTCGGGGGCATGGCCAAACCGCCCGAGCCGGCGCCGAAGCCGCGTCCGGTGACGGCGCGCGTGACGCTTCCGGCGCCCAAGGCCGAGCCACCCAGGCAGGCTCCCCCCATCAGTGTTGAAGTCATTAACGGCGCCAAGCGCGTCGAATCGAAATTTCCCTCGGGTTCGGAGGTGAACCAATGACATTCTCAAAACTCCTTCGAAGCGTAGGGAGCTGCCTGTTAGGCGCGTGCCTGACGCCGCTGGCTTCCGCGGCTGACGCGGCGCTGCCCGCCGCGGTCGCCGCCATGCCGACGCAAACGGCCGCCGCCGCGCAGGAAATGCACTCGCAGGCTGCGCGCGATCTGTTTGTGACGGTGGGCAAGTCGTTAGTCGTCGACAGCCCGGTCAACATCCAGCGCGTCTCGGTGGGTAATGGTGAGCTGGCCGAGGCGCTGGCCGTCAACCCCCGTGAAGTTCTGGTGAATGGAAAGGCGGTAGGCGAGACCAGCATCATCATATGGCAGCAGGGCGGCAACCGGCTCTTCTTCGATCTGACGGTGCGGCCTAGCAACACCAAAGTCGCCGCCATCCAACAACAACTTGACCGCGAGCTGGCCGGCCAGGACCTGCGAGTCTCGTTCGAGAACGATACGGCATTCCTGCGCGGCACCGCCAAGGATCTCACCAGTGCCGAACGCGCCGCCGCCATTGTATCGACCCTGTCGGGGAAGACGGTGAACCTGCTGCACGTCAGCGTTCCGCCCACGGAGGCTCAGATTCTGCTCAAGGTGCGGTTCGCCGACGTAGACCGTTCCTACGCGCAGGATTTGGGAATCAACATTCTCAGCACGGGGGCCACGAACACCATCGGCCGCATAACGACCGGCCAGTTCAGCCCGCCGAATTTGGTTACGAATCCGGGGTCACCCACGCAGGTCACTTACGGCGATCTGCTCAACGTGTTTCTGTTCCGTCCCGACCTCAATCTGGCGACGACCATCAAGGCGCTGGAATCCAAGAACGTGTTGCAGATTCTGGCCGAACCCAACGTACTGGCCATCAACGGCAAGACCGCCAGCTTCCTCGCTGGTGGCGAGTTCCCGTATCCCACGCTGCAGGGCGGAGGCGGAGGTTTGGGAGCGGTGACCATTCAGTTCCGTGAGTTCGGCGTGCGCATCAACTTCACTCCGATCATCACACCGCGCGGAACCATCCGTTTGGAGGTAGCGCCGGAAGTCAGTTCGCTGGATTTTGCCAATGGCCTGGTGTTCCAGGGATTCAACATCCCGGCGCTGGCCACGCGGCGCGTGAAGACCGAAATCGAGCTGGAAAGCGGCCAGAGCTTCGCCATCGGCGGACTGCTGGACAACCGCACGACCGAGGCCTTGAGCAAAGTGCCCGGTCTGGGGAATATTCCGCTGCTGGGCAAACTGTTCCAGTCGCGCACCATACAGAAGAGCAACTCGGAGCTTATGGTGCTGGTGACGCCGGAGCTGGTGCGGCCCGTGCCGAAGGGCCAGAACCCGCCCGAGGTGAAATTCGCGACCCCCTTCCTGAAGGGCGCCAGGACAGACCCTCCCAGGACTCCGGGGATCGACGTTACCGGTCCGGTACCGGCCAAACCGACGCAAGACACCGTGCCGGTCGAAGACCTGATTCAAAGCCAGAAAGCACTACCGTCTTCACAGGGACAGACGCAGCCGCAGATTCAGTTTGTGCCCATGTTGACGCAGCCGGGACAAGCGCCACAACCGATGACGCAACCCACGACACCAGCCGCGCCGTCAGCTCCAACGGCGGCGCCGCACACTGGAGGAGGAACTGGAGCGAGCCAGTAGATGTTGTTCGCAGTTGAGGTTTTGAAGTGTATCCCCTGACGATTGGCTTAGTCATCGAGACCAAAGAGCTGTGGGACGAAGTCCACGCCACATTGCAGGAACTACCGGTACGCCTGCTCATCGAACAGCACGAGCTGGGCGATCTCGGGGAGTTCCTGGACAAGGTGGAGCGGCTTCGCCCGGAGGTCATGATCCTCGAGGTCATGAAGCTTCGGGAACCCATGGAACATGTAGTCGGCCGGATCAAAGCCGGTTCCGCCGATCCCATGGTAATCGCGCTCCACAATACGGCAGAGCCGGAGCTGATCCTGAGCGCGTTACGGGCGGGGGCGCACGAATTTCTGCATCCCCCGTTGAAGAGCAATCTCCAGCAGGCGCTCGAACGCAAGTCCGCGGAGCGGAACAAGACCAAGGAGCGGCTGCGGCAAAAAGGCAAAGTGATCGGCTTCCTCTCGGCCAAAGGGGGTTGTGGCGCCACCACCATCTCCTGCCACACCGCGGCCGAACTGGGGAGGCAGGGAAAGCATGTTCTCCTGGTCGACCTCGACCTCGACGTGGGGATGATCCGGTTTCTGATGAAAACGAAGTCCCCGTATTCGGTGCTGGATGCCATGAACAATCTGCACCGTTTGGATCAGAGTTACTGGAATGCATTGATTTCCAACGGGCTGCCGGGGTTGGAAATCATCGCCGCGCCGCCGGCGCTGCCCTCCAAGCAGCAACCCAATCAGGAACAGGTGCAGAACATGCTCACCTTCGCACGGGGCCAATACGATTTCTCGATCGTGGATCTGGGCCGCAGCCTGAACCTGACGGCGATGAACGCGCTGGACGAGATCGACGAAACCTACCTGGTCACCACGCTGGACGTACCGGCGTTGCACCAGTCCAAGCAGATCATACAGACGCTTTCGAATGTCGGATATGGGCGCGAGCGGTTGCGCCTGGTGCTGAATCGAATGCCTCAGCGGCTGGACGTGACTCCGGATGAGCTGGAGAAAATGATGTCGCTGCCGGTGTTCGCCACCCTGCCCAACGATTATCCGTCGCTTTATGAATCCTATTCGGAAGGCTCGCTGTTGCCCCCCAACAGCAGGCTGGGCAAGGAACTGAACCGCATGGCTATCAAAGTCGCTGGAATTCAACCCGATGACAAGGGTGGAAAGAAAAAGTTTTCCCTTTTTGGTTAAGAGATCAAACGAATGCTGACTGACACAGTACAACGTACCGGAGGCAAGGAAGCAGGCTGGGTAAATCGCCTCTTCAGCAACGAAGCCTACACGCAGGAGCACCAGGAGCTGAAGTTTGCGCTGCACCGCAAGCTGCTGGACCGCATCAACCTGGAGGCTCTTTCGGCCATGGCTGGCGAGCGGGCGCGCGCGGAGATCCGCGCCGCGGTCGCACGGCTGATCGAAGAGGAGAAGACGCCTCTCAGCTTGATGGAGAAAGACCGCGTCATTGAAGAGGTGCTGGACGAAGTATTCGGCCTCGGGCCGCTCGAGCCGCTGCTGCGCGACCCCACCATCTCGGACATTCTGGTGACTACGCCGCGCCTGGTGTACGTGGAGCGCGCCGGAAAACTTCATCGCACGCCCGTTGAGTTCAAAGATGACGCCCACTTATTGCGCATCATTGAAAAGGTGGTCTCGCGCGTGGGCCGCCGCGTGGACGAATCGTCGCCGCTGGTGGACGCGCGCCTGCCGGACGGGTCGCGCGTCAACGCCGCCATTCCGCCGGTGGCGGTGGACGGCCCCCTGCTCTCCATTCGCCGTTTCGGCCGGGACGCGTTGCAGGGCGAGGACCTGGTCAAGAAACTGGCTCTCACCGAAGGCATGCTGCAGTTGCTGCAGTGCTGCGTGAAGGCGCGCCTCAACATCGTCATCTCCGGTGGAACCGGCGCTGGCAAAACCACATTGCTCAACGTGATGTCTTCTTACATTCCGGAAGACGAGCGCATTGTCACCATCGAAGATGCGGCCGAATTGCGTTTGCGCCAGACTCACGTGGCGCGTATGGAAACCCGCCCCGCCAACGTGGAAGGGCAGGGCGCCATCCGCATCCGCGAACTCGTCGTCAACTCTCTCCGTATGCGGCCCGACCGCATCATCGTGGGTGAGTGCCGCGCCGAAGAAGCCCTGGACATGTTGCAGGCCATGAATACCGGTCACGATGGATCTCTCACCACGGTTCACGCCAACAATCCGCGTGACGCCATCGGACGTCTGGAGGTCATGATCGGCATGGCGAATTCCAACATGAGCATGCGCTCCATGCGCCAGCAGATCAGCTCGGCCATCGACTTGTTTGTGCAGGTGGCGCGCTTCAGCGACGGTACGCGCCGCATTACGCACATCACGGAGTGCGTAGGCATGGAGGGTGACCTGATCACCATGCAGGACATCTTCGTCTTCGAAAAAACGGGGCTGACCGAGTCCGGCAGGGTTACCGGACGCTTCCGCGCCACGGGCATCCGGCCCAAGTTCTACGAGCGGTTGCGCGCGTCGGGCATGCAGTTGCCGGCTTCGATCTTCCAAACCGTGGTCGAGATCTCGTAACGAGGCCGCAACATGCTGATGCCGTTTATCATCTGTTTTCTCATCCTGTTCATCGTGATCATGGTCGCGGTGACGCTGGGGTCGAAGTATTTCGACCAAAAGCGCAAGAAGCAAGTCAGCTCCATGCTCCAGACGGCTGACGGCGACAAGACGCCCGAGGTCTCCATCAGCAATCTGTTGATGGAGCCGGCGGACGACAGCCGCTCCTGGTTCACGCGCTTCATCGAGGACCTGGACTTCGCTCAGAAACTGCAAGCTCAGATGCAACAGGCCGGGCTCGACTGGACTCCGACCAAGTTTCTGATTCTGTCGTTGATGTGCTCCCTCATCGGTGGCGTGGCCGGCGTTCGATTTCCGGTTTTGGGACTAGGCGTCAGTTCCCTGGTGTTCGGCCTGATGACGGCGAGCCTGCCTTACTTCTTTGTAAGGCGCACGCGAACCAAGCGGCTCAACAAGCTGGAGGAGCAGTTTCCCGACGCGCTGGAGTTTCTGGCGCGCTCCATGCGCGCCGGCCACGCGTTCACCATCAGCCTGGAGATGCTCGGGGAGGAGTTGCCCGAGCCCCTGGGTCAAGAGTTCCGCACGCTGTTCAATGAACAGAATCTCGGCGCCGCCCTGGAAGTGGCGCTGGCGAACCTGTGCAACCGCGTTCCGCTGCTGGACGTGCGGTTCTTCTCGTCGTCCGTGTTGCTTCAGAAACAGACGGGCGGCAACCTCGCGGAAATTCTCACCCGGCTGGCGGACGTCATCCGCGAGCGCTTCCGCCTGAAAGGTCAGGTGAAAGCGGCCAGCGCTCACGGGCGCTTGACCGCCACCATTCTGATGATCATGCCGATCGGCACCATGTTCGCGCTGCTGGTAGTGTCGCCTGGATACCTGCAGGGCATGGCGAAAGATCCCGACGGCAGGTGGCTCATCGCGTTTGCCATCGTCGGTCAGATCATCGGCAATTACTTTATCCGGCGCATCATCAAGATCAAGGTCTAGGACACAGTTATGGCCATCTTTATTTCGATCTTTCTGTTTTCGCTGCTGATGGCGGCAATTTCGGTCTACGGATATCGCCGATACGCGCGTCCGGCGCGCGTTCTGGAGCGCCTGGGCACCCCGGTCCTGGAGACGGAAGGTGGTTTGAGTGCGTCCCTGGCGGAACCAAAGTCGGAAATCGGCTGGATCGTTCGCGTCATCCAGCAGGTTGGCGACAAGGTTCCCATTTCTCCCGATGACGCCGGCGCGACTCGCCGTGATTTGATGATGGCGGGGTACAAGTCGGACCAAGCCGTTAAGATTTTCAACGGCATCAAGATCAGCCTGGCTGTTCTGCTGTTTCTCCTTGCAGCGGTGTTCCACGCGTCGATCCCCAACCCGGTGCTACGCATCGTGGCCATGGGCTTCGGCGCCTTCATGGGCTATTTCTTCCCGAGCTTCATGCTCGACAAGATGATTGCCAAGCGGCAGGAGACCCTCCGGCTTTCTTTGCCGGACGCTCTCGACATGATGGTGGTTTCGGTGGAGGCCGGACTGGGCCTCGACCAGGCCATCCAACACGTGGGGCGTGAACTGCAAATGACCCACAAAGAACTGAGTGAGGAGTTGAGCCTGGTGAACCTCGAGATGCGCGCGGGTAAGCGCCGCTCCGAGGCGCTGCGTAACCTGGCCGAGCGCACCGGCGAGCCCGAGCTTCAAAAACTCGTAGCTGTCCTGGTACAGACCGACCGTTTCGGCACCAGCATTGGCGACTCGCTGCGTGCCCATTCCGACTTCTTGCGCATCAAACGCAGGCAGGAAGCCGAGGAGCGCGCCGGCAAAGTCGGCGTCAAGCTCGTGTTCCCGATCTTCTTCTTCATTTTGCCGGCAATGTTGGTTGTGGCGGCCGGCCCTGGGCTGTTGCAGGTGTTTAAGTATCTCTTCCCGTTGATGAAGCAATTCCAAGGATAGAAAGGAGAACCGCCGATCATGAATGACATGGTTATGCAAACCGTACTTTGGCTCACCGCTGGGTTCTTACTGGTGATGCTAATGATGCGCCGGCGCAAACGCAAAGTCCAGCGGTAGGGACTTCGGCAGGCGCGGCGGGTTTGGGTTTCGGAGGCCGGCCGCCCGGACCATCTCGGAGGGATGGACTGGGTCTGCAGCAATGCGGTCCTGATTCTGGGGCCGTCATGTGGGTGGGCGTCGATGCGGCACTCTTCCCGAGGGTGGATGCCAGATCGACGCCGGTGGCCGGACTTTCCGAGCTCGATTTTGTAGTGTGTCTCATGTCTTCCAGAGTTTCGTTCCATTCAGGAGAACCGAAGTTGAATTCAGGCGGCCGCCTGGATGGCGGCAGGATTGATGCCGGCCTCGCCGTCCTCGATCGCCGCAAGGCGAGATGACCCTGCGTCCAAGCAAATGTTTGACATTGGAACGATCATTCGCCTGCAGAACCGCGATGGCGGCTGGCCGTATCGCAAGGCCGGTGGTTCGTGGACCGAGCCGACCGTCTTTGCGCTGCTGGCGCAATCCGTTGAGAAAGGCGATCCGCAGAGCATCGAGCGCGGTCTGAACTGGCTACGGGCTTCCCAACGACGCGATGGCGGCTGGCCTCCGCGGACCTCGGTGGCACAGAGTACGTGGGTTACCTCGTTGGTGGCCCTGCTGCCCCCGGATGGCATCGGGCATGCGCGTTATCAGGCGGCGATCGGCTGGCTGACGGGACAGACCGGGGAAGAGACATCGTTTGTCTACAAGCTTCGCGGCGAGCTGATTGGAAACGGTGCGGGGTATGCGCCGCGCGATGGGTGGCCTTTTTTCCCGGGTGCTGCGGCCTGGGTCTCTCCGACCGCCATCGGCATACTGGCCCTGGAAAAGGCGCGGCGGGCCCAACCCGAGAGTCGGATTCAAGAACGAGTCCGGGTGGGCCGTCAATTTCTGCTCGACCGCATGTGCAAGGACGGTGGCTGGAATTACGGACGCAGCAGCGTTTTAGGCGTGGAAGCGGACTCGTACCCGGAAACCACTGGACAGGCCTTGCTGGCGCTGAATTCGGTGCAGTCCCCCAAAATCGCCAAAGCGCTGGCCGCGGCCGAGGATCAGGCAAGGCACTGCCAATCGGCCGAAGGACTGAGCTGGTTGCAGTTGGGATTGCAATCCCACGGAATCGTCGCTAAGGGGCCGGAGCGCAATCTGCCCTGCCGGCAGATCATGGACTCGGCGCTTTGCATACTGGCGCGAGCCGCCCAGCGCGGCAGAAACATTTTTGTGGAGTAGAGCGTGAAAGATGGAATCACACGCCGTCAGGCCTTGATGGCCTCGGCGGGCTGCCTGGCGCTGACGCGCTGTTCGCTGGTTGGAGGGCCACCGCCCGTTCCACGGGTTTCGATTGTCCACGCCGCCTACAACCAGTCCCTCTATGACATTGTCCGCCGGCTGCTGGTTGAGCATCGCGTCGACGTAAAGGGCAAGCACGTCGTCATCAAGCCGAATTTAGTGGAGTTCGATCCCGGCACGACAATCAACACGCATCCCATGCTCGTCCATGCCGCGTTGGAAGGTTTTCGGGCCCTGGGAGCCGCCGACGTGCGCATCGCCGAAGGACCCGGGCACCGCCGCGTCACCATGGACCTTGCCGATGCCGCGGGCTACTTCGAAACCATTCCCCATTTCGAAGATCTCTTCACCGACTTGAATCTGGATGACGTCTCTCAGGTTCTGCTGCGCGAACCGTTTTCGCGGCTCAATACCGTTTACTTCCCGAACACTGCCTTGGGTGCGGACCTTCTGGTCTCTCTTCCCAAAATGAAGACTCACCACTGGGTAGGCGCCACGCTGAGCATGAAGAACTTCTTCGGCCTGGTGCCGGGAGGCGTGTATGGGTGGCCGAAGAATGTGCTGCACTGGGCCGGCATCGACGAATGCATCGCCGATATTCATGCGGCTTTTCCGCGTCATTTCGCGATCGTGGACGGTGTGGTCGGCATGGAAGGCAATGGGCCCATCCAGGGAAATCCCAAGCCGGTTGGTGTGCTCGTCGCCGGCAGAGACATGACGGCGGTGGATGCCACCTGCTGCCGCATCATGCGCATCAATCCCGCCGGCATCCATTATCTGCGCCTGGCGGCGGTGCCCAACCGTCTGGGCGAAGAAAACATCCGGCAAATTGGCGAGCCCATCAAGACGGTCGCAACTCCGTTCGAACTGAACCCGGAATTCCAAGACCTGCGCATATGAGCATCCCCGCAGCGGAGGCGGCCACGCCGGAGGAGTCCTGCGTGCCGGAACCCGCGGCTCCGCGGCAAGGAGGCAAAGACTTCTGGGCTCGAACGCCCGTTCGTGCGGGCCTCGTCTCGCTTCTCTTGCTGGTGCCTTGTTTCTGGCAGACGCATATCCAGGCCGTCGATCTTTCCAGCCACCTCTACAACGCCTGGCTTTCCATTCTGATCGGCCAGGGCAAAGCGCCGGGCCTGGCGATCGCGCCGCAGCGCACCAACGTTCTGTTCGACCTCATCCTGGCGGGATTGATGCGCGCCGTCGGGCCCTGGGGAGCCGAACACATTGCGGTTCCGCTCGCCGTGCTGGTGTTTTTCTGGGGCGCTTTCGCCATGATCTGCACGGTCTCGCGCCGGCGCCCGTGGTATCTGCTGTCCATCATCGCCATGCTGGCGTACGGCTGGACCTATCACATGGGCTTCATGAATTTCTACCTGAGCCTGGGCCTTTCCTTTTGTGCGTTCGCGCTGCTGTGGAGGCACGAGTGGAAATTCAAACTCGGCGCCTTGCCGCTGGTGGCGCTGGCTTATGTGGCGCACGCGCTTCCCGTCGCATGGCTGGCCGGCGCGATGGCCTACACTGGCCTCGCCCGCCGGATGCGCCCTCGCGCCCGGCCCATCCTGGTGTTCGCCGCGGTCGCCTTGCTGGCGATCCTGCGGCAATTCCTGATGGCCCACTTCCCCACGCGCTGGGAGCAGACCCAGTTCCTGAGCATGACCGGCGCCGACCAGATGTCGGTCTTCGAATCCAAGTATCATCCGCTCGAGTTCATCCTCCTGGCGATCTGGGTTTCGCTGTTCCTGCGGCTGGTGAAACTCAAAAGCGGGGGACGGGTGCTGTTCGGCATCCCGTTCCAGTTGTGCGTGATCGTCGGTGCCGCGGTCTTGTTTCTGCCGGGCGCCATCCTGCTTCCGGGATACAACCACGCGCTGCGCTACATCAGTGAACGCATGTCGCTCATTGTGGGCGTGGCGGGTTGCGCGTTGTTGGGCCGGGTCTCGCCTGGAAAGCGGGAGAAGGCCGCCATCGCCGTCTTGATGGGGCTGTTTTTCTCATTCCTTTACGTGGACACGCGCTCTTTGAATTACGTCGAGAGTCTGATGGAACAGAGTGTCGCGCAGTTGCCGCCCGGATCGCGGGTGATCAGCGCGCTTTGTGACCAGCGCCGCGACGTGAACCTGCTGGGTCACACCCTGGACCGCGTTTGCATCCGCCGCTGTTTCAGCTACGCCAACTACGAACCATCGAGCGGAGCGTTCCGTGTTCGCGTGGTGGGACCGAATCCGATCGTCGTAGCCGAAGATCGCGATTCAAATGCGTTGCAGGAGGGCAGGTACGTGGTCAAGCCCGGCGACGTCCCCCTCTATCAGATTTACTTACGCGGCCGCTATCTGGATACGCGCCTGCTGCAGGCGGGAGATGTGAACGGCGCCACTTGTTTTGAATCCACGCCCAGCCCCGGCAACCTGCTCGGTGAGCGCTCAAATGCGCATCACTGAGCACAGAATCGCGCAACTCTGCCGCTGCGTCCTGGTGGTGGCTCTGGCCCTTCCCGTCTATCTGGGAATCACGCACGGATTGTTGGATCTGGAGCAAAACCCCGTGCTGAGATCGGCGCTGGCCGGTGCGTTTCTGATTCACATGTGGACCCGTCCGCGCCCCTCGCATTGGGCGCCGGCAGTCGCAATCGCGTTCATCTCGAGCGCGGCATACGCCTGGCTGCATCACGGTTTTGCAGAGGATCTGGGCGCAGCGCCCGCTACGTGCGCGGCATTCCTGGGGCTCGGAAGCCTCCTCGTGCTGGCTACGCAGTCCGTGTTCGCCGCTGCGCTGGAACGCCGGCAGCACCGTAAAACACTCCTGGCTGCGGCGGCATTTCCGTACTTTTCCTTCGTCATCGCGCTTGCGCTGAACCTCACCAGCGCTCTGCATCCCCGGGTCTACGATCTCTGGCTTTTTGCGTTCGACGAGGCTCTGAAGGTCCGCGCCAGTTTTCTGATCGGGCATCTCGTGGCAAACTCGAACGCTCTGCGAGTGGCCGGTGTACTGGCATACGAAAGCTTGCCCCTGGTGATCTGTTGGCTGCTGGCTCTCGAACTCCGGTCGCCGGAGCGATTTGCCGCCGGCATTGTGCGCGTATTCGTCACCGCAGGCCTCGCCGGGGTTTTTCTTTACCAATTTCTGCCGGCTGTGGGACCTGTCTATGTTTTCGGCGCGAAGTTTCCCGACCAGTTGCCCGCGATGCCGAACATCGCCATCCAGCCGATTCTGCTGCCCCGTGTCGCTCGCAACGCCATGCCCTCAGTGCATTTTGCCTGTGCGCTGCTGGTCTGGTGGAACACGGCCGCATTTGCCCGCGTGTGGCGCGTGCTGGCGGCTGCATTCGTCGCCAGTACCCTTCTGGCGACCCTCGGCTTTGGGGAGCACTATCTTGTGGATTTAGTTGTGGCGGTCCCCTTTGCTCTCGCGGTGCAGTCGGCTTGCCTCAAAGTGGGGTGGTATCCCGCGGCGCGCAGCGCGTTTTGGGGTGGCGCGATCTTGACCGCCGGCTGGATCGGCGCACTCCGCCTGGGCGTTGGTCAGAGCTCTTTTGCGCTTTCGTGGTGCGCCGTCGTTGTGACCCTCATCCTCACACTGCGATGGAAGCTGGAGCTTCGCCGGCCATCGCGCCTCACAGCCGCCCTACACGGCGAGGATGTTGCAGAGATTCCAGATCACCAAAAGGGCGTACCAGTAGTTGATCCAGCGCACCAGATACGAACGGTTCAGGAACACGCACAGACCGGCAAGGCCGACGGCGACGATCTTGGAAACGGCCACGGCAAAACTCGGGCCGAAATGCAACAGAGAGCGAATGAACGGGCTGGCCTCCGAGATGCCGAGCTTGAACCCGACCAGGGTGGTCAGCAGATCCAAAACTTGCAGGTATAAGAATACCTGAACGTAGACCATTTTCTCGCCCTCAGATAGTTGCTGCGTTCCGTTTGGACTCACGTTATTTTCCCCAAATCGCTCTGCCCGCTAAGAATGCAATCGACCCTAGCGCAATGACGGCGCCGTGCGGCATGCGCAATCCCTTCGCGCTCCGCACATCCAGCTCTTCACTGCTTTTGTATGGCGCCCTCAGATGCATCACTTCGCTCATGATCCAGCCTACGTTCCAAAAAGTCTTCCGGATGCGGCCCGCAAACAAGAGCACGATAACGGCGGTTACGCCTCCCAGGATCGCGGTCACAAAAAACAACAAAATCCAGTTCCCCGCTCCAACCACCGACCCCACCGCCGCCATCAGCTTCGCATCGCCCGCTCCCATGGCGCGCAGCGCATACAGCGGGAAATAGATCAACAGCGCCAGTCCCATCCCGAGCGCCGCACGCTTCAACCCTACTAACTCAAACATAAAAGTGTTCAAGCCGAAACCCAGGACAACGCCTGTCAGTACCAACCAGTTGGGGATGCGTCGGAACCGGAGATCGTAAATCCCTGCGGTGACAACAATCAGTACAAGCAGTACCTGGAGTACCTTCGGAAGATCGGTCGACATGCAGTGAATCCATCAATATACCTTAGTTAGCAATCGAAGGCATCGCTCGCTGATAATGGGCCTGTGCAACAAGCCCGCGAGTGGATCAAGAACGCTTCGAAAATCGCGGTGCTGACTGGTGCCGGCATCTCCGCCGAAAGCGGCGTGCCGACGTTTCGCGGTGACCAAGGCCTCTGGAAGCAATACAAGCCCGAGGAACTCGCCACTCCCGAAGCCTTCCTCCGCGACCCACGCCTGGTGTGGGAATGGTATGACTGGCGAAGACACTCGATCGCCAAAGCCCTCCCCAACCCCGGGCACAAGGCCCTGGTGGAATTGGAGTGCCAGAAGCGGTACTTTACCTTGATCACCCAGAACGTGGACGGGTTGCATGATCGCGCGGGCAGCGGCCGCATCCTCAAGCTGCACGGCGATATTTGGCGGCTGCGCTGCCTGGACTGCCGCGCTGATTGGCCCGACCGTCGCGTGCCGCTCCCCAAACTGCCACCCCATTGCCGCTGCGGAGGCATGGCCCGGCCAGGCGTGGTGTGGTTCGGCGAGCCTTTGCCTGATGGCATGTGGATGGAAGCCGAACACGCCGCGGCTGCCGCCGAGGTGCTGCTGGTGATCGGTACATCGGCCGTCGTTTATCCGGCCGCAAGTCTAGTCACCCTGGCGCGCGCCGCTAAAGCCCGGATCATCGAAATCAATATCGAAGAGACCCCGATTTCCGGTGAAGTGGATTGCTCTCTGCGGGGACCGTCCGGCGAGATCCTGCCGAAGCTGGTGGCGTAGGCTGTCCCATGCGCTCCGTAATGGCCGGACGTGTCCGGCCACTACAACAACATGTCCGCCTTCAACGCCCTTAAATCCTCCAGCAGAATATCCGGCTCGAGCGCCGCCAGTTCCTCCCGCGTGGAAATGCCGGTGTGGACGGCGATCGCGCGCGCGCCGTTCGCCCGCGCGGCGATGATATCGCTAGGCGCATCGCCAATGAGCGAGATGCTCGCCCTGCGGCCGATCCAGGCCTGACGGCGCGCGTGTTCGATGGCCATGCGCGCCAGCGTCGCGCGGTTCGCGGCCATCTCGGCGAAGACGCCGAACCGGAAATAATGCCGCAGCTTCGCGCGCTCCATCTTCTTCCAGCCTATGCGCGTCAGGTTTCCGGTCACCAGACCCAACGGAATTCCGCGCCGGCTCAGCGCGTAGAGCAGGCGGCGGACGCCGGGACAGGTTTTCCTTTGCAGGTTGGGACATCGCCGGACGTAGATGGCTTGGGCGCGCTGCATAATGGCCGGCAGATGGCGGCGGACAGCAGCACGGGAAGCGCCCGCATCCTGCATCATGCGCGCCAGAATATCGGGATCGAGCATCCCGTGCACCGGAATATGATCGGTTGTGGTAACCAGTCCGGTCACCGCGCGCACCGCGTCCACCAGGGCCTCGCGATGATGCGGGCCGGCCCGGCGGATGAGGGTGCCATCGATATCGAACAGAACCAGGGCCGAAAATTCTCTGCGATCCACGGTCTTCGCCTTTTACAATAACAGTTGTGACCGATCCGAAATTTCGCGTGGGATTGATCCAGATGGCCTGCTCCAAGGACCCGTCGGAGAATCTTGCCAAAGCGGAATGGCGCGTTCGCGAGGCCGCGGGGCAGGGGGCGCAAATCATCTGCCTTCAGGAATTGTTCCGCTCGCAATATTTCTGCCGCGAAGAGGATGCGCACTTCTTCGACCTCGCCGAGCCCATCCCGGGCCAAACCACCGAAGCCCTATCGCGCCTGGCCCTCGACTTGAAAGTGGTGATCGTCGGATCGGTGTTTGAGCGCCGGGCGGCAGGTGTGTATCACAACACCGCCGTCGTGATCGACGCGGACGGTTCTTTGCTCGGCCTTTATCGGAAAATGCACATCCCCGATGACCCTTTGTATTTTGAAAAATTCTATTTCACGCCCGGGGATCTTGGCTTCCGCAATTTCGATACGCGCTACGGCCGCGTGGCCACGCTGGTGTGCTGGGACCAGTGGTATCCCGAAGCCGCGCGTGTAGCAGCGCTGGGCGGCGCCGAAGTGCTGTTCTATCCAACGGCCATCGGCTGGCATCCTTCGGAAAAGGCGCAGCACGGCGCATCCCAGCATGACGCCTGGCGCACCATCCAGCGCTCGCACGCCATTGCCAATGGGATTTATGTCGCGACGGTGAATCGAGTTGGCTTCGAAGGCCCGCCGGATCACGGCCTCGAATTCTGGGGGGCATCTTTCGTTGCTGACCCCTTTGGCCGGATGCTGGCCGAAGCCTCGCACGATCGTGAAGAGACGCTCGTGGTCGAGTGCGATCGCCGCCGCATCGACGAAATCCGCCGCAACTGGCCCTTCCTGCGCGACCGCCGCATCGACGCCTACCAAGGCATCCTGAGCCGGCTGATCGATTAGCGCCGCCTGCTCATCTACGACGGCTTGTAGTACAGCACCATCCCCGCTCCCAGCGCCGTCATCAGGAACCCGAGATACAGCAGCGGATGAGGCGCGGTCTTGGGAGGGTGCGTCATCATGGAAACCAGCACGTTCACCAGTGGCGCGCCGCCGAATACGATCGGCATCACGTAAGTGGGCGCGCCCCCGGCTTTGAAGGCCCAGATGATGCATACCGCGCCCACGGCCCCCAGCGCGCCCCCCACCGTGGCCCACATCGAGCCGCCGACGTTGAACCCGGCTGCCACGCCGCCCTGCGATGCGGAAAGGCTCGCCAGCGGCACCAGAACGCCGATCAAGAAATACGCTACCCCCACACATAAAAGGGCGCGATAAGGATTGCCCAGCTGTACCTGGCCTTTGTGCAGCACCACGCCGTACATGCCCCACGCCAGCACCGCGCCGAGTGCGAAGGTGATCCAGATCATAGGCCGCCTCTTGGTTTGCATTCAGTCTCCATAGAATCGAAACGCAGCATAGCACAGCCACCGACGTTCACTGAAGCGCTTCACTGTGGGATACTACGTGGAAATTCGCAAAAGGTATCAGGTCCTGCGAGTCAACACGTGTTACAGCGCGTCTAAGAAAAGTCAACCTCCTATGCCCGATGCCGTCCTCGTTCCCCGGCCCACTCGCCTCACCGCGGTCCAGTGGGTCATTTGCGCGGTGGCCGCGCTCGGATTTGCATTCGACACCTATGTGCTGCTGGTGCTGCCGCTGATCGTGCGCCCGGCGCTGTTGGAAATCGGCAAGCTGCGGCCCGGATCCCCCGAATTCAACGACTGGGTCGGCTGGCTGTTCTACGTCCCCGCGGTGGCCGGCGGCGTCTTCGGCCTGCTCGGCGGCTATCTCACGGACCGCCTCGGACGCCGCCGTGTTCTCGTGTGGAGCATTCTGATCTACGCATTCTCGACGCTGGGCGCGGGCTATGCCACCTCGCTTCCCATGCTGCTCGTGCTTCGCTGCACGACATTTATCGGAGTATGCGTCGAGTTCGTTGCGGCCGTCGCCTGGCTCGCCGAACTGTTTCCCGACCGCGACCAGCGTGAGCGAGTGCTCGGTTACACGCAGGCGCTGTCCTCCGTCGGCGGCGTCATGGTCACCGCGGCTTACTACCTCGCGGTGACATACGGAAAGTTCCTGCCCACGGTCCAAGGAGGCCACGAAGCCTGGCGCTACACGCTGATGTCCGGCGTGATCCCCGCGATCCCTCTGATGATCATTCGCCCGTTCCTGCCCGAGTCGCCCGCGTGGCGGCAGAAGAAGGCCGCCGGGACCCTCAAGCGGCCCAGCTTCGCCGAGCTGTTTCAACCGGCATTTCGACAGACCACCTGGATCACGACGCTGATGTTCGCGTGCAGTTTCGGTGCGGCCTTCGGCGCCATCCAGCACATTCCGCGCATCGTGCCCGGCCTTCCGCAGGTCGTCCACCTGACCAGGCAGGCGCAGGAGCAGGCGGTGAGCACCGTGCAGTTCTATCAGGAAATGGGCGGCCTGGTGGGACGC
Source organism: Terriglobia bacterium (assembly GCA_020073305.1). GTDB lineage: Bacteria > Acidobacteriota > Terriglobia > Bryobacterales > Bryobacteraceae > QHXW01. The sequence continues at coordinate 21,770 of JAIQFK010000033.1, read as the reverse complement.
TTCATTCTTGCGTTTCTAGCCGTGCGCATCATGAGCCGCCGACGTTTGCTACGTGTTTTTCAGATCCCGGGATTGTTCATCGTGCCGCTGGTGTTCCTGTTTCCCGCGCTGCATGATCTCGAAACCCTGAAGTGGGGAATCTTTCTCGCTGGTCTGCTCACGGTGGCGCAGTTCAGTTTCTGGGGAAACTATCTGCCGCTGGTTTACCCCACGCACCTGCGCGGCACAGGCGAAAGCTTCTCCGCCAACATCGGTGGCCGCATGATCGGCACCTTCGCGGCATACGTGACCGCGCACCTGGCCAACACAATGCCCGGCGCCGGCCCCACTGTGAAGCTGGCCTACGCCGCCGCCGCCGTGGCCTTCCTGGTCTACGCAGTCGGTTTCACCGCCAGCTTCTGGCTCCCCGAGCCCCGCCAGGACCGTTTGATGGACGACTGACCCTGCCGCCGCGATCGCCGTTACTGCAGGACAGCGTTTCAGAGGAATGATTGATTCCGCGACTTCCTCGAACCGGATTTCTCCCGGCAAGCACCTTGGAGAGTACCTTAAAATAGTCGCGGCGGGTTGGAATGAGAGTCGTCGGAAAGATCGAGAGTTTATGGCGCTACCCGGTCAAGAGTATGCGCGGTGAAGAGTTGCGGGAGGCCTTTGTCGGGTTTCCGGGTGTCTACGGTGACCGTCTTCACGCCTTTCGGAGTTCGGCGGCCCCGAAAGGATTCCCATGGCTGACAGGGCGGGAGCAGGAAACAATGCTGCTGTACCGCCCCAGATATCGGCATCCCGATCGCATGACGAAGCCAGGCAACCTCGAGGAGGCTGAAGCCATAGCGCCCGGTCTCACCCCGGTCTACGCGGACCTCTCCGATCTTATGGTGGACGTCGAGACACCGGCCGGAGAACGGCTCGCCATTGATGATCCTCGGCTGATGAGCATGCTGCGCGAGGGCATTGGCGATAGGCATGAGCTGACGCTGCTTCGATCCGATCGATCGATGACAGATTGCAGCCCGGTCTCGATCTTTTCGATCCAAACCGCGCGCCAGCTGAGCAAAGAGTTCGCAATCGATTTGGACAAGCGGCGATTCCGCGCGAATCTTTATGTCGAGCTCGAATCCGGAAATGGTTTCGGCGAAGACCAGTTCGTGGGCCGGACCTTACGGATTGGCGCAAAAACGGCGATCGCAGTGGTGAAACGCGACTCCCGCTGCAAAATGATCACGCTCGATCCCGACACCGCACAGCCGAACCCCGAGGTGATGAGGCGGTTGGCTCGCGACCATGACGGCAAGGCTGGGATCTACGGTGCCGTTGTGGTCGAGGGGACCATCCGGCCGGGCGACGAGATCGCTCTGATGGATTGAGGCAAGATCGCAGCTATAACAATAACAAGGGCCTCGCCACCGAGAGAATAGCGTCTTATTCATGGGTAGAACCTGATAATCCCCAGATACGGCGTTCGCAGAGAATGAGAACCGCGCGGCTGCGCTGAATTGCAATGGAATAGAACCGGACTTCGCGTTCCTTTGGCTCCGCTTCGACGGTCGTCGTTTTACGTGCTTGTGGCAGCGAGTAGCGCCAACGCCATAAATTACGGGCCATCCCGGTCCACCGAAATCACTTATCTGGACCGATGTCGCAGTCTTGGGGTTGAGGCGCAGCCGAGCCGCTGTGTCATCGCGCGTACTCGCGTCGCAATCATCGTCACGGCGCCGAAGGCGATTGGGAGCGTGTCCGTCGCGGCCAAGAGACTGGCGGGAATCGTGGAGTAGGGCAGGACCTGGAGACACAAGACCAGCGACTAGTCACTTTGCTTGTTAGAGCAAAGCAAAGGAAGCGCCTTTCCAGATTTCAAAAGCCAGACAGCATACACAGAATTTCCCCTGTGGTAGACGCTCCCTCAGTGGCCGAACTGAACTGATCAGTGGCCGGAACCGGGTTGCGCACAGAATGAAAATCGTGTCGACGGGCCGAAACTTTCAAAGAACCACCACGGGCCTTCCGGCCCAAGCACCACCTCCGCCCCGTCTTGCTGCGGTCTTACTCGTGCCGAAGCACGACCATCGGGTCTACAAACGCCGCTCGCCGAGCTGGGACGATGCCGGCAACCAGCGCGATCGCGAGCAACAAAACGGCGGAAGCCACCAGCGTCCACGGATCAGTAGCGGTTATCCCGTATAGATACCCGGCGATGAAACGCGTGAGCGCGAGTGCACCTAGCAGCCCGAAGAACGCGCCTGCTAGCGCGGGAGCCATAGCGCCGCGCAGCGTGGAACGCAGGATGCGAGCAGGCGTTGCTCCCAGGGCCAGCCGGATCCCTGCTTCCGCGAGCGACTGCTGAACCACGTATGACAGTGTTCCGTAGATGCCAATTGCGGCCAAGGTCAGGGCGAGCACCGCGAATAGGGACAGCAGAACAGTGGACAGCCGGTTCTGCCAGAGCGAATCTTCGATCACCTCAACCATGGAAGCGACCTTCGACACCGAAAGCGCCGGATCCGTGGCTGCGATCGCCTGCCGGACACTCCGGGCGAGATCGCCCGGGTTTCCGCTCGCACGAACCACCATCGTCGCCACAAAGGTCGGGCCGATGTATCGCTGGTAATGATAGTAGAGGGCGGCGCTTGGAGCCTCATTCAGAGTACCGTGCCGGGTGTTGCCAACGACACCGATTACGACCTGCCACGGGTTTTCTTGGCCACCGCCGGCCTGCCGGATCCGTTTTCCAACAGCGGACTCCCCCGGCCAATAATGCCGTGCGAACACTTCATTGACAAGGACGGGCGACGGCTCGACATTATTCCCGTCGTAATTGCTGAACAGCCGTCCATCGATTAACCGGATTCCCATCGTGCGGAAATAGCCAGGGCTGACGGCGTACATCCGCAACTCCACAGGGTTACGCTCCGCACGGCCTTCAACCCAGATCCGCGTGGTGATCTCGGCCCCAGTCAGCGGGAGCACATTGACGAACCCGGCGGACCGGACTCCCGGAATCATCTCAATCCGCTCTAACAAGCGTGCGTATACCTGCTGCTGGCGGGCTTCGGATTGGAACTTTTGGCTTGCAGTCGGAGCCTGAACGGTCAGCACATGGTCCGCTTCAAAACCGCGATCCGTACTCAGCATATTGCTAAGGCTCGAAATCATAAGCCCGGCTCCGGCAGTCAACACCAGCGCTAGTGCGACTTCAATCGCTGTCAGGGACCGCAGAAGCCGCCACCCGCCCCGACCGAGTGTCGACGACCGCCCAGCTTGATGCAGTGCTTGATTGAGGCTCATCCTCGACGCGGCCAGGGCTGGCATCAGGCCGAGCAGGACTGCCACGATTAGAGTAACGGCAAACGCAAAGGCGAGAACGCCGATATCCAAGTGGACGTTGTCCAAACCGGCAATTGGCGTGTCGGCCGGAATCAATCTCAGTAACAGAGGAATTCCCGCGAAAGCAAGCAGCACGCCTGCCAGTCCGCCAAGCAGCGCCACGATGAGGCTCTCGGTGAGCCAATGTGCAGCGATTTGGATGTTCGAGGCACCGAGTGCGCGCCGTATCGCAATCTCGTGGCGTCGCACGGTTGTCCGCGCCAACAGAAGTGATGTGACGTTCGCCGCCGCAATGAGAAGCACGAACACCGAAGCTCCCAGCAGCGTCAGAAACGCGGCACGATTGTCTTCCGAGATGTAATCGCGGAAGGGCTTCGCGTAAATCTCGCGACCTTGAACCTCGCGAGGCCATTGTGTGCGAAGCCGATTCGTAAGACCCTGAAGCTCTGCGCCGGCCTGGGGGACGGATACGCCTGGCTTAAGCAACGCACAAACATACATGTTCCGGTCATTCCGGTTCATTCGATCGTCTTCGAGCTCGCGGAAAGGCAGGAAGATATCCGAACGTCGGTAGCCGGGCAGGATGAAACCTTTCGACATGACGCCCACGACTGTGTAAGGCCCATCGCCCACCGACACGGTACGGCCAAGGATTGCCGGATTGCCTGCGAAGCGATCAATCCATTCTCTGTAGCTCAGAAGAGCGACTTGAGGAGCGGAGGGCATGAAATCTTCCGGCTGGAGGCTCCGCCCAATGACGGGCTGCGAGCCTAGCAGCGACAAGACTTGCTCCGTGACTGCGACGCTCCAGATCTGGTCTGTCGCGCCGGCATCGGTGAGGGTGGAGAAGCTTCCACGCCACGCCGAAATGGCGGCGAAGCTGGCGGACTGATGCGCCAGGTCGAAGTAGTCGGCTGGCGCGACGCGTGTCCAGGAATCGTTGGGCTCGCGCTCCAGAATGGCAATCAGCCGATTCGCCTCGGGGAGTGGGTATGGATGTAGCGCCAACGAGCTGATGACTGTGAACAGAGCCGTGTTTGCCCCAATGCCGAGTGCCAGGGCAAGAATGGCTGACAGGGTGAGCCCCGGATTGCGGAGCAAGGAACGAACGATGATTTGTATCCGCGGCATACACCTAGAGTGTAGTTCACAGGCTCTGGGCGCAAACCCCGCGATACTGCTACGGGCAAAAGCTCCCTAGGTTAATTTCCTGTAATCGCGACGCATTTAGTGATCTCCGGATGGTCATTGTCTCCAAACGGCGTTGTGGGAGATTGCTCCCGCTCACACCCCAGGAACCCGTGATTCTTTCCCCAACACGCCCAACTCGGAACCTGGCCTAACTACTCGCCACCCGGGCTCCTAAATGCTCCGCCCCCCCATCGCTACCACGTCCTCCACCAACATCGTCTCCTTCACCACGAACGGCTCACCGTACTTCACACCCACCAGGTTCCCGTAAAACCGCGCCACAGCGCCGAGCCGCTCTCGAATCTCCTTCTCATCGGGAAATAACTCACCGCCCTCGCCGCCGCCGTATTGTGAGCGGTAACTCAGCAGTGCGGCCATTCGCCGCTCGAACTGCGCCGAGATATCCACGACGAACGACGGCGTCACGTTGGCGTAAATCGATGAATAGAGAATCTTGTAAGGCCTGTGCGGCTCGGAGTATTCGTCGAGCTTCTTGAGTCCCGCCAGAAAGCAGGCTTCGTAGCCGAGTTCCGCCGCGCGATAGTGGTCCGGGTGGCGGCCCTCCCAATAAGGCAGAATCACCACGCGCGGCCGCGTCTCACGTATCTTGACCGCCAGCGTCATGCGGGCTGAGATGGTATTTTCCAGGCGGGCATCGGGAAAATGCAGGTTGTCCCGGTGGCCCACCAGCATGATCTTCGCGGCCGCCAGCGACTCTTCAATCCTCTGCTCGGGTGTCCCCCGCGTGCCCATATCGCCCGCCGTGAGATCCAGCACGCCCGTACGGTAGCCCTTCTCAGCCATCTTAATGAGCGTTCCACCGCAGGTCTGCTCCACGTCATCGGGATGCGCGGCAATTGCGAGGATGTCCAGGCTCATCCGCGCGCCGCCAGCTTCTTCAGAAGTTCCTGCTCGGTCACGCGGTACTTGAACGCTTTGCTGCCGTTGATGGCGATCACGGGAACCTCATCGTTATACAGACGCGCCAGGCCGGCGTCGCCGTCAATGTCCACTTCGTCCAGATCGAAGCGCGCGCGTTTGCGGGCCGATTCCAGCACACGCTTGGCATCCTCGCAAAGGCAGCAGCCTTTGCGCGTGTAAAGAGTGACTTTGGGAATTCCGACCATGGGAATCCCCGACATTTACCAGTTGACATCGCGGCGCCGCACGAACGTCTGCCGTGTTCCCAGCACCTTCACCAGGATCATTCCGGCGATGAAGCCGCCGATGTGGGCAAAAAAAGCCGTGCCGCCCTGGGAGACGTGCGAGTAGCCGATGGTGCCGACACCGGTGAAGAACTGGATGAAGAACCAGTAGAGCAGCATCAGGCTCGCCGGCACTTCAATCGTCGTAATGAAGATGAAGATGAATACCAGAGTGACGATGCGGGCCTTTGGGTACTTGATGAGATAAGCTCCCATTACGCCGGCGATCGCGCCGCTGGCCCCGACCATCGGCAGCCGCGATCCCGCGCTGAAAGCCACCTGCGTCATCGCCGCCGCGATCCCGCAAAGAAGGTAAAACGCCAGATACTTGACGTGCCCGAACGCGTCTTCCACGTTGTCTCCGAAAATCCACAGAAACCACATATTGCCGATGACATGCATCCAGCCGCCGTGGAGAAACATCGAGGTCAGAATCGCCGAAAAATGGAAGCGCGCGGGAACCAGCCCGTAATGCATGATGAAATAGTTCCGCGAGTAATCATCCAGTGAAATCTCGTGAAGAAACACCACGGCGTTCAGGATAATGATCAAAACCGTGATCAACGGACGCGAGTAACTGGGCTGCGTGTCCCGGAGTGGAAACATCTACGTGGCTCGGAGGGCGCTGGAGGAAGCCCGGCTTGCAAATTCGGGATGAGACCGCCGTTCCGCCCGGGCCATCAACGCTCGCGCTTCTTCCTTGCTGCGAATGCCGCCACGCGCGCCTAGCGCCATGCAGTTCAGAGCGGCCATGGCGTTGGAGAAATCCAGAGCGTTGCGCATTGGCATTTCTTGCAACACAGCATAACAGAAGGCGCCGTGGAACACGTCACCCGCGCCGGTGGTATCCGCACAGTTGACCACAAAAGCCGGCGAGTAAATAAACTGGCCGTCGGCCAGCGCCAGCGCGCCGTGCGCCCCCAGCGTCATGGCGGCCACCCGCATCTTATATTCCTTCTGAATCATTTCGAGCGCTTTGAACGGATCGCTCTCGTTGGTCCACTGCACGGGAAACTCGGAACTGGCCACCAGGTAATCCACGTAGGGCAGCACGCGATCGAAGCCGTGATAGATCGTGTCGACATCCACCGTAACCGGCATACCCGCCTGTTTTGCGATTCGCGCGGCATGCTCCACGGCGGCGGTGTCATGGCCATCAATATGCAGCAGGCGCGCGCAGGTGATCTGCTCGGGCGTGATTTCCTCGGGCGAAATGCGCAGGCACTCCGGCCGCCGCCAAAGCACCGTGCGCTCGCCCGTGGTGCGGTCGATGATGATATACGCCGACTGGTTGGCGCAGCCATGCCGCTGTTGCACGTGGTCGAGATTAATATTCGATGCGCGCAGGCTCTCCATCTGGATCCGCCCCCGCTCATCGTCTCCCAGCGTGCCGATGTACTTCGCCCGTAACCCCAGTTTGGAGCATGTCACCATGGCGCTGGCGACTTGTCCTCCCGGGCTCAGCATCTCGTCCTGAAACGGAACCTTCCCTGCATAGGCCGGGAAGTGCGGCACCACAAGCAAAGTGTCGGTGGCATTGAGCCCAACGCCGACCACATCAAACGGAGGCATCACTTGATTGTAAAGGGAGGACCGGCGTTCCCGCCTGTCCATGGCCCAGAGCTTCCAGGATTCTCATGGCCGCGTGTTTGCCGCGCTCTCCCACTTCGCCCACCGGCCCGACGCACGACGGACACCCATCGCCGCACCGACATCGCGCCAGAAGCTCCGCCGTATCGCGCAGCAGCGCGTCCGTCATCTCATAAAGTGGCGCGCTCTGCCCGATTCCTCCTGGGTAGTTGTCGTAGAGATAAAGATTCGGCTCGAATGCTGCCGCCGGTTCCACGTTCCCGAGCGCAACGCCCAAGTCGCGCGGATCGCACATCAACCGCAGCGCGGCCACGCTGCGCAGCGCGTTGCCGAGGCCGGTCAGCCCGTTCTGCTTTTCCGTGGTCGAGAGGTCATCCAGGCTCTCCAGAAAAGGGGCGGGGAAGTGCAGCCAGAAGGCCGTGGTGTGCATCTCCTGTTCGGGCATCGACAGTTTTCCCGCTCCCACGTTTTCGAGCGTATAGAACTTGATCTTCTTGAACCCCACGATCTGGCGGTTAACGCGCACGTCGCCGTACGCCCGCTGCGCGCGGGCAAATTCTGCTGATTCGAATTGCCGCAGCACCTTCACTTGTGTGTAATCGATGGCGTCGGTGAAGTAATCGCACTCCACGTGGTGCACGTACGCCTTGCGTTCCTCGTAGTCGAAGCGGTCCACGTGATACTGGCGCGCTTCGTGCAGATAAATGGCTTTGTCGTAGAGAGAAGTGAGGGCCGCCGAAAAAGCAACCTCGGCAATCACTTTCGGCTCGCCCGTGACATCGACCACCACAAAGTTGTCGCTGGTCACCGCGCGCAGGCTGACGGCGTCCGCCGGATAGCTCTCGGAGGTCCAATGCCACGCTCCTCCCGCATGGTGCAGGAAACCGGCCTCCTCCAGAAAACGGCAGAGGTCGGCGGTCTCGTGCGGGCCGAATCTCTCGGCGTCCGCCAGCGGCAGCTCGAACGCCGCGCATTTCATGTGGGCCAGCAGGATCTCGAGATTATCCGCGTTGATGCAGGCGTGTTCCGGCGACTGGCCGAAAAAATACTCCGGGTGCTCGATGATGAACTGATCGAGCGGCGCGCTCGATGCCACCAGTACCGCCGCCGAAGCGCTCTGCCGCCGTCCGGAACGCCCGGCGCGCTGCCAGGTGGAGGCGATCGTGCCCGGATATCCGGCCATCACCACGGCATCCAGCGAGCCGATGTCGATCCCCAGCTCCAGAGCATTCGTCGCCACCACGCCACGGATCTCGCCTTCGCGCAGCCGGCGCTCGATGTCGCGCCGCTCCCGCGGTAAATAGCCGGCGCGATATCCGCGAATGCTGCCATCCGGCAGCGGGCCGCGCGTGCACGCATCTTTCAGGTACGTGATCAGAATTTCAGTCGCCAGGCGGTTGTTGGCGAATACCAGCGTCTGCTGGCCGCGCCCGATCAGCTCCACCGCCAGCCGCCGTGTCTCGTTGATGTAGCTTCTTCGAATGCCCAGATGCCGGTTCACCACCGGCGGATTGTAGAAGACGAAGTATTTCTCTCCCGTGGGCGCGCCGTTCCGGTCGACAAGGGCAAAGGGCGCCTCGGCCAGCGCTTCGGCCAGCTCGCGAGGGTTCGCAATGGTGGCCGACGAGCAGATGAACTGCGGCGTCGCGCCATAAAACGAGCAAATCCGTTTTAATCGCCGCAGAATATTCGCCAGATGGCTGCCGTAAACTCCACGGTAATAATGCAATTCATCGATGATGATGTAACGCAAATTCTCGAAGAGTTTGGCCCATCGGGTGTGGTGCGGCAGGATCCCGCTATGCAGCATATCGGGATTGGTGAACACCAAATTGGCGCGGTTTCGGATGGCTTTCCGCGCGTCTTGCGGTGTGTCACCGTCGTAGGTGAAAGCCCGGATGTCCCCGCCGAGTTCGTCTGACAGCGCCTGAAACCCGTGGAGTTGATCCTCTGCCAGCGCCTTGGTGGGAAACAGATAAATCGCCCGGGCCTCCGGCTCGCGCAGTAGGAGGCTTAGTACTGGAAGGTTGTAGCACAGCGTCTTGCCGCTGGCAGTCGGGGTCACGATGACCGTGTTTTTACCCGACGCAACCAGCTCGAACGCCTCGGCCTGGTGGGTGTAGAGCCTCTCGATGGCTCGCCGCTGGAGCGCCTCCCGCAGCCTCAGCTCGACGCCGGCGGGGATCTCGCAATACGTCCCCTCGGTCGCGGGCTGGCGCCGGATAGCCCGCACGGGCGAATCCGGCTGGCCGGTGAGGCGCTCCAATTCCTGGACTACCGCAGTTAGGCTGGCTTCCTTGGTCCTCGCGATCTCGAGCATGCTTCGCCTTTTCTTTGCCAAGCGTACACGAAAATCTCGAGGAGAACAAGAGGCGAAAAACTAAGCTTCGCGCCGCACGAATTCATAGCGATCGAGCGTGGCGGCGACGAGGTATTCAGGGGCGTGTTGAAGGGCAGGCCTCTCCAGGCGGACCACCTTGCCGAAGCAGCGAAGGTCCACCTGCATTCCCTGCAGGTCCGAGAGCGTAACCACGTACTCGATGGACCCGCCGATCGGAACGTCCGCCTCCGAAGAGAAGAGAACGCCGCGGGAACTGATATTGCGAGTCTGGGCGTCGTGGGAAAGGTACCCGACGCCGGTCCGCATGACGCGAAGCGGAAGATGCAATTCGAATCTAGTAGATCTACGCTGTTCCACCAATGATGCCTCTAGTAATCTAATTGACTTTTGCCGGGATGGTCAAGCATTCTCGCCCAGGTTAGGTACGGTACTAAAGTCGGAATCAGCCGATAGGGGCGGTAGGAAAATGGGAGTTGCAACCTGTTTTTCTCGGGAAGTCAGGCGGTCGGGTTTCTCCATATTTTCGCTCAGGGACTTACCTGCGTCGATGCGACCCTATTTATAACGAAACGAAACCGGAAGGCCGCCCTGGTGAAGGCCAAGTGGGGATAGCTGCGGCAAATAGAAATCTGTACGGGGTGTGATCGGGCGGGCTTTCCCGCCCGAAAATCGATGCGGTTAAGTTACCTTGGCGAAAATAATGACCAGCGTGTAAAGCGCCAGTGATTCGATCAGAACCAGTCCCAGCAGCAGCGCAAACCGGATGGCAGCGGCAGCGCCGGGATTGCGTCCCATGCCTTCGGCGGCGGCAGCGGTGGCTTTGGCTTGCGCGAGACCGCAGCCCGCGGAAGCAATCGCCATGGAGAAACCAGAGGTGATGGCCACCCACTGCAAGTGGCTTTCCTTGGCGGCATCTTGCGCGAAGATCGGGCTGGCGAAGACAAACAGCGCCAGGAGAATCAAAAACAGCTTGACGTTCATGTGGATGCTACTCCTTTTCTAAGATTCGCTTCCAGGAGGTGGTTCCCGTCATCCTCGTGCAGCCGGTCTCACACTGGAAGCCGCATTAAGCCAGGAATTAATGTTGTTCGTGCGGCACGGTCTCCGACAAATACATCATCGCCAGCAGCACGAAAATATAAGCTTGCAGGAATGAAACAAAAACGTGCAGCCCCATGAAAACAGCGGGCGCCACCAGATAAGTGAGTCCGAGAAAAACAACCGTTACTTTTTCGCCGGCCAGCATGTTGGCGAAAAGACGGATGGTCAGCGACAGCGGCCGGGCCATGTGGCTGATCAGCTCGATGGGGATCATCAGCGGAGCGAGTAACGGCATGGGGCCCGCAAAGTGTTTCATGTACTTGAACAGGCCCTGCTGCTTGAAGCCCATGAAGTTGTAGTAGACAAAAACCAGCACCGCGCATCCGGCGGGCACCGATGGGTTCATGGTGGGCGATTCGAAGCCCGGAATGATACCGATCAAGTTCGAGAACAGGATAAAAATGAAAAGTGTTCCGAGGAAGGGAAGGAAGCGCGGGCCTTCATGACCGATGTTGTCGTTGGCCTCGCCGCGCAGGAACGTATAGATCACTTCGAAAACGTGCTGCAATTTTCCGGGACGGTCCATCGAGAGGCGCGGCCGCAAGAAAGCGAACAGTACAAGGATGATTGCCGCCACTAGAATTTGCATCACGATGAAGTTTGTCCACGGCCGCGCGGGGTTTTCCGCATGGACACGAAACAGGGACAACAACCAATCGCCCAGCCCGGCGAGGTAATTGTTGAACAGTTTGGTCAGCCAAAGCTCATGTTCCGGCATACACTAATTCGTACAGGATCTCCAGGATGACAGCGGCCACAGGCACAAACAGGCCGGCAAAAGCAGCCGGCAAAGAGAGCGCAGAGAAATTCAATATAGCATACGCACCCATCCCCAGCAGTAGATACCGAAGGCCGAAGATTACTCCGACTCGCGTGCTCGGAGGCCTGCCCGTTGCGGCTGCGCCTAGCGCGTTCGCCATTCGTTTCAACCAGTGAAAATTGAGGCAGGATGCGCCGGCGCCCAACAGGAATCCTGCTGCCCATCGCCAGCCGCCGCGGACGGCTGCTGCAATTACACCCGCGCCGCTCAAAAACACCATGAGGAATTGAATGCGGGCGAGCGCGCGTCCGTAGAACAACGACTCAGGATCCATCGTCGCCTGTATCTCGCATGAGCCGCCGGATCAATTCCACAAAACCGCCCGCGATGCCCAGAAGCAGAAAAACCAGATAGAGGAAATGCGTGCCGAACGCTTTGTCGAGCAGATATCCCATGGCGTACCCGACGAAGGTTGAGGCGGGTAACAGAAAAGCCAGCGAGCTGTACTCGCCCACCGTCACCATGAAAGGTTTTTTCACGGCCTGGTCATCGCTTGGCCTTTAGCAGAGCTTCGGCGCGTTCTGCGGTCTCCTGCACCAGGAACCCCATCTTGGGATGGCTGGGCTCGAAATCGGGATGAATGCCGTTTTCCTCGAGCGCTTCGGTTGTGGCCGGCCCCACCGAGGCAACCAGCATTTTTGAAAATGCCGTGCGGACGTAGTCCTCCAAGCCCTTCTCGGCGGCCACGCGCAAGAGATGATCGATCTGTACGGAGGTGGTGAACAGCGCCACATCCACCTCTTCGGCGGCAATGCGCTCCGCGGCTTCACGCAGCGGTCCGGTGTCTTCGGGTAACTCCCACTGGTACACACCGACGGCCATGACCTCTGCGCCGCGCGCTCGCAAGCCGTTGAGCAGCTCCATGCTCGGCCTGCCGTATTCCTGCACGGCGATCCGGCGCTCCGGCCGGCTTTCGGTAGAGGCCAGGACTTCGCGCCACGTGTTGGGCTCCGGAACCATGACGGTTACGGGCACGTTCATTTCGCGCAGCACCGCGGCAGGCTTTGAGCCGCGAGCCACCACGGCCATCCGCCGCAGGGCTTCCGCAAAGCGGTCGGGAGGGTATCGCGTCGCCAGTGCTTGATTGAGGATGCGCGTGCCCACACCCGTGAGCAGGATCATCATGTCGAACTCGCCGGCAAATAACCGTTCGGCAAAACGGAAGGCTTCCTCATTACGCTCGATGGGCGCCTCGCGCATGGAAGGGGCTACGATCGGCTCGCCCTGTTGTTTGCGGATGAGCTGCGCGATTTCAGCGGCGCGGCGGCTTTCGAACGAAATGACCTTGAGCCCGGCAAAGGACATGTAACGGTTAGATTATATCGAGCCCCGCCGGTATTTCGAGCGAACAATGAGAACATGATGAGGTGGACCTTCAATATCCGATTGGACGCTTCGAATTTCCGCGCGAAGTCTCAACTGAAGACCGCGCACGTTACATTCAGATGATTGCGGAAACTCCCGCGAACCTGCGCGCCGCGGTAGCCGGCCTTTCCGATCCGCAGCTCGACACGCCTTACCGTCCGGGCGGCTGGACCGTGCGCCAGGTGGTGCATCACGTTCCCGACAGCCACATCAACAGTTACGTCCGGTTCCGGCTGGCGCTCACCGAGGATGAACCCACCATCAAGCCATACGATGAGGGCCGCTGGGCGGAGCTCGCCGACTCTCGCACGGGGCGTATCGAGACGTCTCTGGCGCTCGTCGAATCGCTGCATGAGCGATGGGTCCTGCTGCTCGGCTCGCTTTCTCCCGCGGACTTCCGTCGACAGTTCCGGCATCCGGAATTGGGCGTCGTGAGCCTGGAAAAGAATCTGGCGCTCTATGCTTGGCACGGCCGGCACCACGTCGCCCACATCACGTCGTTGCGGGAGCGGATGGGCTGGCGAAACGCGTTGGCCGCGAATGCGGAACGCACGTACCGTGAACGCGAATGAAGTCTCTTCAGTTAATCTGAATCAGCCGGGGAAGGACTCGCTGATAGGGATATCCAGCTTCGTCCCGGCCCTCGACTGCCAGGCGGAAGGCGCTGTGTTTCAGTGTGAGGGTGCCCAGAAACGCGCGGTCCTCGCTGCTCTGGTCGCTGAGCTTCAGATCCAGCGCCTCCAGCGTTTCACCCGCTGAGTTGACCTGGCGAAAGGTCGCCTCGCCGCGCGGCGCCCTCATGCGCACCGAGAGCATGCGCTTTTCTCCGAGATGCAGAGGGCCTTTCACCGGGAACAACCCTTCGTGCCCCGGCCGGCCCCCAGGCTCGACGAATTCCACGTTGTCGAGAGAGATGGAGCTCTTTGCCTGCGCCACGACGAAAAACATTCCTGCGCCGGCGATCTTGATGCGCCACATTCCGGCGTCGGGGTGTGCAAGGATCAGAATCCGGCCGGAGCGAAAACGGTTGTCGTCCGCGCCGGGTTCGCCGGAATGAACCTCAGTACTCGACGGCCGGTACGCGGTGATGGATTGCAGGCACTGCAGGGTCACCGAAACCATCAGGCTTTCGACCGTCGAATCCACCGGAAAAGTGAATTCCCTCAAACCCGTAGACAAAGTTCCCGTGGCGCGAAAAAGGGTGTCCTCGTGCTTGCCGGCGACGCCCACGAGCACCATGGATCTCGCTGCCTCAGAGCGATCGAACAGAAAAACCTGGCCGCCGGTCGCCTCGGCGGTGCTGACATAGGACGGATCCACAGCTCTGCCCGCCACGCACGGCCAGCCCGGCTTGGGCGTAGGAACCTGTTGTTCCTGGCCACACAGGGCGGCGGCGAGCACAAGGAGAGTCATCAGGACGCGCAGCGCTGCTGCCATGGTCTTCCTTATTTTAGCCGGACTTTTTGGGAACTTTTCGGCGCGTTCAGGCAATTCTACAGATGCGACGAAATGGAATTTACAGAACCAGTGGCACGCGGCGATCCCGGTATGGCTGCCTCGCCGCCCTATGCGGGGCTTATCTGGCTTTGGCGACGCCAGTCTGCGGGCAGGAGTCCTCTTCGCGTCCGGTGCCCGAGCCGGAAACGCTGGGCTGGAGCCGGTTCTCCTTCGGCGGACGGCTCAACGGTTTACCTTTCAATGTGCTCAAGAACAAGGATGAGAATCTCACTCCCGCGAAGTCCACCCAGAGCTATGCCATCAGCACGACCAACACGTATTTGCAGATTGCGTTCGGGCTCAGCCTGGAGTTCAGGGTGACACGAAGCTTCACCGTGAGCGGGGAATTCCTCTACCACCGTCTGAACTACACCAAGACGGACGCGATCACCGCTGACGGCAACGTGACAACGATCACCGAACAGACCCGGGCCACGCTGTGGGACGCTCCAGTGATGCTGCGTTGGCGCGGGCTCAGCGAGAGCGGGTTCCTTTCCAAGCTGTATTTTGCGGGCGGCGGCGAGTTGCGAAACGTCTCGCACATCCGAACCAGCAATCAAACCACGCTACCCGACGGCTCGACGACTTCGGACAACATAGCCGCTGTGCCGGCGAAACGGAATCTGGCTGGAGCAGTGGTAGGCGTGGGCCTGCGCTTCGTGGACGATTTCGGCATCAAGCTCACTCCGGAACTGCGGTTCACGCGCTGGATGGGAGCCACGTTCGCCTCCGATTCCACCCGATCGCGCAGAGACGAACTCGCGATCGGAATCGCGCTAACGTTCTGAACCCCTGGAGTTCTTAGAGGCAGAAAATCAGTCTGAGGCCGCAGACTGCTTGCGATTGCGCTGATCTGAGCGGCCAGTCTCGCCGGCTCTGAAGAAGCCGGAGTTCTTTTCCAGATCATGCCAGGCTTTCTTCAGAGCCTTGATCCTATTCAGATCCACGGTGTGATTCGCGTTATAACTCTTCGAGAAATCCAAGACGGCATCTACAAGGTGATTGAAGTGGTTAACGAACTGGTACTCTTCCCGGGCGGCCTCCCGCTGCTTCTGTGCCTGTTCGGCCGCCGTCCGTTGTGCCAGAAGATCGTTGAGCCGGTCCAATTTCGAGAAAGAGTCCGGCTCAAAACGAGGGTTCGCCGGCGCGGAGGAGTTGATCCCTTCAGAGGCGCTCACGACTGCACCCGTACTCGGGGCATCCTGTGCCCGGGCTATAGCCTGGCATTCGAGAAGCAGCAACATTACTGCAGCCATGGGCCAAAAATTAGAAACAAGATGAACTTTCGGCGAAGGCACAACAGACCATTCCTTTCTCACTCAACTTCGTCTACCAGCCTGCGAGCCGGCTGCGATTCTGGTGCGAGTGCAACTACGAAAGCTCCGCGCATCATAGTCGCCAATGGTGAAAATACGGCGAGGCCTGTGTGACCTCGCCATGTTCCACGTGGCTATTGGCTGTCAGTAGTGCGGACGGCGCCGCTAGCAATCCATTTCCCGCCAAGGGCAGGCACCCGGACCAGGAACAGCGGGTTTGTACACTGGGCGGGCGGGATGCCTACGAGATTGCCCGAGAAATCCGCATCGCCTTGCTGGCTGAGTGAAACCTGCGGCGTATCCAGTATCACTTGGCTTGCGCTGCCGGAATTGCAGACCAACGTGCCGACGACATTAGGAAATCCGGACGGAAGAGTGCCGGTGAAATTTCCACCATTCAATACGAGACCTTCAACATTGAAGGCCAACGCACCGTTCGCGAGATTGACGGTAGCGTAACCTCCTCTGGTGGTCCAGGGACTGGTGCCGCTGTGAATGGAGCCGGCCACCGGGTTGTCCACGTTCGGAGCAGTAATCACCCCGACGACGGTCTTCCAGCGGACGATATTCTGGGCATGGGCCAATGAAGCGGATGCCAACAGAGCAACCAACAACAACAAGCGAGCGTTCTTCATACGATGTTTATCCTCTTTTTTGATGGGTAAGGCGAATTCGAGGGCGCGAGCCCTCTAACTTCTATGATTGTTGAAGTTGTCCGGTAGAAGTGTGAAAACGTCGGGCGTCAAAGTGTAAAAAAAGTCGATCGCCGAGAGACTCTTGGTTTCTTGTTCCGCGCCAGCCAACAATTTGCCAAAGGAAGAAATCCAGAAACCTACGTGTTCCCCGTAGGGAGCGGTTCTTGAGCCTGCATTTCTTAGCTGCTGAGAGCTTCGGCGAGCTCGAAATGCATTCTATGCAAGATCGACTTGAAGCCCGGCGCGTCACGCAATTCGTCGAAACGCGGATCGACTGCGAGCCACGTTAGCCAAACGTCCCGCTGTTGATAGGCTGTTTCCAGCCACTCGATGGCGAGATCGCTGTGTCCAAGACCGGCGCAGACGATCGCATGCCAGTATGGCGAGACGTAGCGTTTCGCCGAGAGTTGTTTCAGTCGGTGGAGCGTTTTTTGGGCCTCCCCCGTGTTGCCGGCCTTCGCCCACGCATGCCCTAGAGCCGCTATCACTGCCGGCTGCTCGTCACCCGAACTCTGCGCATTCTGAATCTCGATAACGGCCTCATCGTACATCTGCATTTGTTCGTAGGCCAAGCCCAGCACGTGTTGCGCGGCGCCGAAACTCGGTTCTAATGCGAGCATCTTCCAGCACTGCTCATGGGCCCCAACCGAATCGCGCGCCAGGTAGAGAGTCCAGGCTGCCTCCACATGGGCTGCCGGCGAGACCGGATCCAATCCCTGCGCGAGGCGATACTCATGCAGTGCGTCCTGCATGTTTCCTGTAGACGATAAAAACGAACCGTACGCCTGGCGCACCACGGGGCAACTCGCGTCGAGGGCCACCGCTCGGCGAAACTCTTCCGCGGCTCCGGCCCAATCCCATTCGAAAAACCTCTTCACACAGCCGAGGGCGGTCCGGGCTGACGCATTATCCGGATCGAGTTCGGCTGCGGTCGTCGCCAATAACCTGGCGCGTGAGCCGGCTTCACCAGGGGGCTCCATGTTCATCAGGGCGGCAAGCCAAGACGTTTCGGCGAGGCCCGCGTAGGCTCGCGCGCACCTGGAATCTTCATCCAGCGCCGCTTGAAAATACGCAATCGCCTTGTGCAGATCTTCCTGCGTTTGTTTATTCAGAAAGTATCTGGCCTTTGCACAGTTCTGGTGAGCATCCTGATTTACAACTGCAACTTGATTCTGAATCATCTCCTGAACCGGCGCGATGAAGCGATAGCCGAGTCCCGGCCGCGTTTCAATGTAACCCGGATTGTGGGATGAGTCCCCCAGAGCCTTTCGCAGAGCGTTAACCGCCGTGTTCAAACTGCGCTCGAAGTTCACGTGTAAATTCGGCCAGAGTTCGCGCGTCAGCTCGGCGCGCGATACGAAGCGGCCTCGGATTCGCAACAACAGTTCCAGGACCTGAAACGGCTTCCGCTGCAGCCTTATCTGGCGACCGGACTTAAGCAGTTCCCGGCTATCCAGGTCCACCTCGAAGACTCCGAACCTGAGTTTGCGGGGCGCACGGGCCGGCAGAGACTTGACATCTTCCTGACCTGCTGGCATGTCCGTAATCACGTCTACTCATTGGACGACCGACGTGCTCAGAAGGTTGTCGCAAAAAAAGGAGAACAACTGTGAAATACGCAAAATACGGGACGCTGGTTCTCATGCTGGCTTTTGTTATCGGCATCACCACACCGCGTGCAGCCGCGCAAGAAGTGTTCAAGGGGACCTTCAACTTAACGACTGAGGCTTATTGGGGGAAGACTCTTTTGCACCCCGGACAATATTCGATCGCAATGAGTCTCGATCAAACGCAGGGCGCCCGGTTGGTGCGCCTCACAGGTGAGGGCGTGCAAGCTTCCATTCTCACGGGCACCGGATATCCGCGGGAAATCTCGGCACGGAGCACGCTCCGCCTCGAGCAGATCAATGGCGTAAACGTGGTACGGCACCTGGACGCCGGTATTGTGGGACAGTCCTACGTCTTCGCCGTCGCCAAGAATGCGGGCATGAGGGTGGAGCGAGCCAGCGCGCCGTCGCAGACGACGGTACCGATTGCCACCAGCGGCGCGTACTGACGCAGCCTCTCCGGGAAGCGTCGCAAACATACCGCGGCGCTTCGCGGATTGATGGCATCACGAAGCGCTGGCGCGGACGTGACGCTGGTTGCCGTGCGCACCAAACCGCCGCTCGCATCGCAGGCAATCCTGGCATAATCTTGGGATGCTCTCATCCCTCCTGCTCGCGCTTCTGTTGATGCAGGCCGCGCCTCCCGCGGATACGCCCAAACCACCTGAGGCGAAGCCGTCTGAAAAAGACGAAGCTCCGGTTGTCACGCACCACGAGATCCGCGTGAGCGGCCGTCCGCTCAAGTACACCGTGACCACGGGTATGATGCCCATTCGTGACGCCAAGGGCGACACCGAGGCTCATATCTTTTTCATGGCGTACACGCTCGATGGCGTCAGCGACGCCAGCCGCCGCCCGCTCATGTTTTCTTTCAACGGCGGACCGGGGTCGGCATCGGTGTGGCTGCACCTGGGCGCCATCGGACCGAAGCGCGTGGTCATGCTGGCCAACGGCGAGATGCCCTCGCCTCCCTTTCACCTGGTCGACAACGAGTACACCTGGCTCGACCAGAGTGATCTGGTTTTCATCGATCCGGTGGGCACGGGCTACAGCCGGCCTACCAAGCCGGAACTCGGCAAGAAGTTCTGGAACCTGCGCGGAGACATCGAATCGGTAGGCGAGTTCATCCGCATGTATCTCACGCGCTACGAGCGCTGGACGTCGCCGCTGTTTCTGGTAGGAGAAAGCTACGGCACCACGCGCGCCGCCGGACTCTCCGGATACCTCATCGATCGAGGCATCGCTTTCAACGGCATCGTGCTGGTGTCGTCCATCCTGAATTTTCAAACCTTGAGTTTCGGCAAGGGCAACGATCTGCCGTATGTTTTGTACCTTCCGAGTTACACGGCGACGGCGTGGTATCACCACAAGCTGCCGCCGGACCTCGAACGCGACTTGCGGAAGACGCTGAAGGAAGTCGAAGGGTGGGCGGAGACCGGCTATGCCGAAGCGCTGGCGAAGGGAGACAGGCTGACGGCGGCCGAGCGCCAGGCGACCATCGACCGGCTCGCGCGCTACACGGGACTGGAACCGCGCTACATCGACAACAGCAATCTGCGCGTGCCGATCTTTGCGTTCACCAAGGAGCTGCTGCGCGATCAGAAACGCACCGTTGGGCGTCTGGATAGCCGGTTCAAGGGAGTGGATGAGTCCGCGGCAACGGGCGCGCCGGAATATGATCCCAGCCTTGCGGCCATTCGTCCTCCTTATACGACAACCTTCAACAACTACGTGCGCGGCGAGCTAGGTTACAAGACGGATCTGGAATATTACATTCTGGGTGAAGGCATCACCAGCCCGTGGGAGTGGGGACCATCGAGCAGCCGGCAAGGTTTCCCGGATACCAGCGACGATCTGCGTAGCGCGTTTGCGAAGAACCCGTACATGAAGCTCTACGTGGCCTCCGGCTGCTTCGATCTCGCGACTCCGTACTTCGCCACCGAGTACACGCTGACGCACATGGGCCTCGATCCGAAGTTGCGTGGAAACATCCGCACCGGCGAATATGAGGCAGGCCACATGGTCTACATCGACTCCAAATCGCTCGAGAAGCTGAAGCGCGAAGTCGCAGGGTTTCTGGAGAACGCGTTGAAGTAAGGCACAATCTCGCATGCAGTTTGCTCGCCGGGTTTGCCGTTAGTAAAGAATTACCGACTGATCCAGGGCCATAGGTCATGTGCATAACTGCGCGTGATCTAGTTGGAAAGCACTAAGAGGTTGGGGTTTCGTGGCGGCAGGTCGAGGCATGCGACGGTTCACTAGTAGTCATATGTTAGCCGCCTTTTAGCTCGCGAACTCACTAAGACAGTACTAAGGCGCGACCCGGAACCGAGTTTCATCTAAGACAACTTCACCGCTACATAGAAACCTATTAGTACTTTCTTAACACACATATGCTTGAGCACTAAGAGAAATAGTGCCAACATGATAGCGGTTCGGCGTAGACCGCCGACACATTCCGAAAAGGAGAACAAAGTCTCTCATGCTTACAAGGCGCTGGAACTCCGCCGGGACCGCCCGAATCCTATGGACGCTCCTGACGATCGCTGTTATTTTCACCTGTTTGGCCTCAACAGGCTTCGCGCAGTCAACCACGAGTGAACATTCAAAGGACGCCTATTATCTTGGCTATTACGGCAACGCCAATATGGGCTTTTCTGTCGAAGCAGATTTGAACATTGTCAACCCCGGCTCCACGGGCGGCTATTCGGCAGCCGAGTTAGTGGACGGCATCGATGGCGATCTGTGTGCGAACATCTACGTGTTTAAAGCAGATCAGGAGCTGGCGGAATGCTGCAGCTGTTTCCTCAGCCCCAATGGCCTCCGCACATTAACCTTGGATGGGGACCTTACGTCCAATCCAGTGCAGAACACAACCGTTGTACCTAAGCCTCACGCGGGCCTCATCAAGATTGTCTCTTCGGATACTTCGAACACTGACAATGGCTCCTGCGTGACCACCACAACAAACGGGAACGGAACCAGCTATACCATTCCCAAGGCCGCTACGAGCTTCTATCCCGAGGGCTCGCTGCGCAGTTGGATCACCCACGTTCGCCCAACGCTGACGGGGGCCAGCACCTTATTCACTTTGACGGAGACGGAATTCCGGAAGGCTGATTTGGGCCGCGAATCCTATGGCGCTGAGAGCCGGGACGACGGCGGTACGGAACTTTACAAGATCCAGCACCAGTGCGCCAATATTGCACTCAATGGCAGCGGTTTTGGGCTGTGCACATGTGGCACTGGTGATTGAGCAGATCACAACCAATTGGAAAAGGAGAATTTAGACAATGTTTACGATGAAATCGAAACTAACCTTCGCGCTTGTTGCGATCGCGCTCACGTGTCTGGTTCCGACTCTGGCCTTCGGGCAGGACTCCGTACTGTCTGTACAGGGCAGCGGGTCCTATGATATCGGCTACTACGTCAATGCCAACATGGGCTTCCCCGATGCGCAACTGCACATCACGAACCCAGGTTCCACCGGTGGTTTTGGGTCGGGCGATCCGACTACAATTAAGGGTGGCGATCTGTGTGCGAACGTTTACGTGTTCACGCCGGACCAGCAGTTGGCGGAATGCTGCAGTTGCAAGATCACCCCGAACGGAATGCAGTCATTCAGCTTGAACAATGACCTGACCAAGAATCCGTACACTCCGGGCGTGCAGCACTCCGGAGCCATCAAGATCGTCGCCTCTTTCGGCGGCGGACGTCGTGG
>JAIQFK010000032.1 GCA_020073305.1 Terriglobia bacterium | reverse complement strand
CCGGGGTGCCGCCTCCCGTTGGTCGGCCCCGGGCGAAGCTGAAGGGCGCAGCCCAAGGACCACGCCCTGCTCATCGTCCGCGATGAGTTTCCGGGCTGGCTATTCCTTGGCGGGTTGCTCTCCAGCAGAGCCCGCTTCCGCTTCACCAACCGCCCTCAGTATTCACCGCGGTTTGAGCGCTGGCAACGACTTGTCAGCGAATGGTAACCTGTCCCTAATTTCTGTGCCTCAGCACAAGGGTGCAGTCCATCCTGTCCCCGTTTCCCCCACCGGCGTTTCAGGGGAGTAATCCAGATAGGCGGACCGAGGGGCTCGCCGTCTAACTAGCCTGCTGATCTCACCCGCATCCGCCGCCTGACTTCCCTACGCATGGATTCCGCCTCCCCGGGGGTAAACCGAAAATATCCGCGACGATCATCGCGAAGCCCCTTTTCGCAACCTGGTGACCGCAACCTGGTCGCAACCTGGTGACCGCAACCTGGTGACAGACGGACCTGACCCCGCTCCAACCAACTTAACCGCGTCGCCTGGGCTCTTACAACTCCAACGGCCAACTTACCTACGACGGTTCTCACCATTGCACGAGAAGACGGAAGAGATGCGGGGCATCCTCCGGTCCTTCTCGCACGGGGACGGCAGAAAACCTGCAACTTCAGCTCGCGTGCCTACGTCACTTCGGCGGAAGGCTCAGAGTATCGAACCACCAGCGGCCGTTTCGTGCCGTTCATCGTCCGCCGCACCGGCCGCGCGGTGATGATGGATTTGATTTGCCCGGAAATCTTCTCCGGCTCGCACTGCCCGTCCACCCGGTGATAGTTCGGACCGCTGTAGTATTCGATCAGCGGAGCGCACAGCCGGTAATAGGCCTCCATCCGCTGCCGCACCACATCCTCCAGGTCGTCATCGCGATGGATCAGAGGTTCGCCCTCCACATCGCAGCGTCCCTCCCGCACCGGCGGCTGATAGAGCAGGTTATAAATCGTGCCGCAGGCCGGACAGTGGCGCCGGGAAGAAAGGCGGGTCACCAGCACCGGAACCGGCACGTCGAGATGAATGACCGTGGGGGGCGGAAGCTTGGTGTTTTCCAGAAACCTGGACAGGAAAATGGCTTGCGGCACCGTGCGCGGATAGCCGTCCAGGATAAATCCCTTGCGGCAATCCGGCTGCGTGATCCGGTGGACCACCATGACATTGACCAGGTCATCATCCACCAGCCCGCCCTTTGCAAGAATCGATTTGGCCGCGATCCCCAGCGCCGTCTCGTGCCGGCACTCTGCGCGCAACATGTCGCCCGTGGAAACCGTTGGGATTTTGCGTCGCTCGGAGATGAACCTCGACTGCGTCCCTTTCCCCGAACCTGGCGCTCCGAACAACAAAACGATCAAGCGTCCTCCGACATTAAGGTGCGTGCGGACATCCCCACCTGGAATGCCCGGTGAGCCCCGTATTTTTTCCCCCGCTGAGAACAGGCTACCTAACCCGATTCCCTGGGTCAAGCTGGAAAAATACCGGGTAAATACCGGGCCTTAGGCCAGCGGCAAACTGGCTGAGGCGGCAAGGCTTAGGTCGGCGAACTCGCCGCGAGCGAGTTTGGGAAATGCCGCGGCGGCGATCATCGCCGCGTTGTCCGTCGAAAGTGCAGGGGAAGGAAAGTGGACGGGATAAGGAAGGTGCCGGGCGATGGCTGCGGCACGCAGGCCGGAGTTGCATGCGACGCCGCCCGAAATGATGAGCGAGCGCGCACCCATGCATTCCGCCGCGGCTGCCGCCCGGCGCAGCAACTCCTGAATGACCGTGCCCTGAAAAGACGCCAGCAGATCCAGTGTCTCCTGCGGCGTTATGGCCAGCCATTGTTCGGCGGTTGGCCGCGGATGATCTGCCAGCAGCTTTTTGCGCTTTTGAATCTCGCCCGCGAGGTCGCGCGCTTGGGTCCACCGCAGCACGGCGGTTTTGAGTCCGCTGAAGCTGAAATCGAGCGCGTTGCCCTTCATCTTCGCCAGCGTGAACGGCACAGCGCGCGAATTCCCGTAAGGCGCGAGCAGATCGATCACCGGGCCGCCCGGATAACCAAACCCCAGCAGCTTGGCGACTTTATCGAACGCCTCGCCCGCGGCGTCGTCGCGGGTCTTTCCTAATAGTCGATAAGTGAAATCCGCGCGGGTCTCGAACAGATGAGTGTGGCCGCCGCTGACGATCAGCGCCAGCGCGGGGAATTCAACCGGTGTGCCCCTCTGCTTGGCCTCGAGCACCACGGCATGAACATGCCCTTCGATGTGATTGACGCCGATGAGCGGGATGCCACGTGCAAACGAGAGCGATTTCGCAAACGTGAGCCCCACCAGCAGCGATCCCACCAGGCCCGGCCCGGCGGTCACGGCAATCGCGGACAGGTCGGCGTACGTGCTCTTGGATTCGTCGAGGGCCAGCCGCACTACCGGCACGATAGCGCGCAGGTGCTCGCGCGATGCCAGTTCGGGCACCACGCCGCCATAGCGGGCATGTGTGGCTAATTGGGAGGCGACAACGGAGGAGAGAATGGAGACGCCGTCTTCTACTACCGCGGCGGCGGTCTCATCGCACGACGACTCGATTCCGAGAATGCGCACTCACTACGATTCTACGCGGGCGGTGTCGTCGACGCTGTTGAGGACGTCCTGAATCCGCCGCACCAGCGCGATGGGCGAATAGGGCTTGGCCAGAAAATGCGCGGTGGGCACATCGACCGGATAGCCGCTGGCTACTAACGCCTTGAGATCCGGGCGGATCAGGCGCATCTGATCGAGCGCTTCGAGCCCCGAAAGGCCCGGCATGGTGACATCCAGGAACACCAGGTCGATCGCGTCCGGATTGTCGGTGAAAACGCGCACCGCCTCCTCGCCATCGCTGGCCTCCATGATGTTGTAACCCTTGCTCAGCAGGATGCGTACGGCTGCGCGCCGTACCGGTCCTTCGTCGTCCGCGATCAGCACGCAGGCCGAACCTTCCGCCAAAGTTTTCGACCGTCCCGCCTGCTGGTCGGAGCGGCTCACGGCCGGCAAGGAGATCCGGTAGGTGACCGACGTAGCGTCTCGAGCCATGTCGATTGAGCCGCCGTGGGCCCGCACGATTTCGATGTCGCGGGCCAGCCCGAAAGTGCCCATCTCGTAGCTGGTCTTGGAAGGCGAGAGCGGCGTAAACAGCCGCCTGGGATTCTCCTGCAGCCGGCCGACGCTCGAAACTGAAATCGAAATCGTGATGTACTTGGGGCCGTTCTTCGCCTGCACCTCGAGCAGGCTCTCTTCCGGCATGCCGCGGCTGGCGCTGGCCGCGAGCGTCATGATCACCTGCTGGATCTGGTTGGAATCGGCCATGATCGACGGCAGGTGCGTGTGTTTGGCAAATTTGGTGGGGACGCTGCGAGGAAGCACTTTGCGCAGAATGCGTTCGGTGCCCTTCAACAGTTGGTCCAGTTGGACGGGCCGCATTTCCGGTTTCACGCTTTGGCCCAGGTTGAGCAGCGCGCGCGTCATTTCCACGCATCGCTGGGTGGCCTGCTGCGCCTCAACGAGGCCTTCATACAGGGTGTGGTCGGAATCGATCGAATCGAGCGATAACCCCACGTTTCCCAGAATCACCGTCAGCTCGTTGTTCAGATCGTGGGCGATGAAGCCCGCCAGCGCGCCCATCATTTCCAGCTTCTGCTCTTTGCGCAGAGAGGTTTCGAGTTCCGGTTCGGGCGCCTGATCTTCTTTAGGAGCAATTCGATCCATCGCGCTTCCATGCTAGGCACCGGCCTAGCGGGCGCGACCCATGCCGTGCGGATGGTCTTGGACGGCAAGGAGATAAATTTGTCCGTGAAGGGTGACTGCGACCTGCCGGCGCGTGATGCTTGCGTTAGCGTGCCGCCACTGCTGCCGCTTTTTTCGCCGATTCCAAATGCGCGAGTTTCGCTTCGAGATCTGCCAGAGCCTTGCGCAAGATCACCTGATAGCGCGGATTCGTGCTCGCGGCCAGTTCGCGCTGAACACGCGTACGCGACAATTCCAAGCTCTCTTTTTCGCGCAGCCTATGGATTTGATCGGGAGTCAACTCCGGTTTGGGAGTCTCTTTTTGTTTACCGGCGGCGGATTCGATCTGGGCTTCGACCGACTTACTTTCCCACCCTCTCGCCATAGTCTCATTGTACGCCCAGTGCAGTCTGCCACCTAATACACCTCCACAAGCGATAAGCTTACTGGAATGATGGACATGACATCGATTTTTGGAAGGCCGCGGATTTTTCTTGGTTTGGCGGCGCTCTGGTTTGCGACCGGTGCTTTTGCGGCGGGGCTCGAGGGGGTTTGGGAGGTCACGATCACGCGGTTTGGCGAGCCCTCTTACCGTCGCGCCACGATCAAAGCCAGTGGCGACAAGCTCAGCGGGCAACTCGACGAGATGACGCTCGAGGGGACGGCACATGGCGAGGCCGTGGCTTTCACGGTTCGCGAGAAAGACGGCAAAGTAATCGGTGATTTCAAGGGAACGGCGATCGAAGGTGTGCTCGTAGGCACTGCGAAGGT
Source organism: Terriglobia bacterium (assembly GCA_020073305.1). Classification (GTDB taxonomy): domain Bacteria; phylum Acidobacteriota; class Terriglobia; order Bryobacterales; family Bryobacteraceae; genus QHXW01. The sequence goes on along the minus strand of JAIQFK010000032.1, from coordinate 109,432 downwards.
CAACGACGAAGCTGTGAGTTGGACAGCCCAGCATCTGGCCGAGCGGCCGGTGGGTGGGCCCCAAGCCCATCGTTTCTTCCCGCGCACGTTCCATCGCGAGTTTTCGAGCACGATTGCGCCGGCGATGCACGTGTTTCCGGGTGACAGCGTGACGACGGCAACGGTGGACGCGGGCGGGCGGGACGCCAATGGGCGGCAGCGGTCGCTGGGCGGCAATCCGCTGACGGGGCCTTTTTTCGTCGAGAACGCGTGGCCGGGCGATACGCTGGTGGTGCATTTCACGCGCATCCGGCTGAATCGCGATTCGGCGGGCAGTGGCGATGGAATCGTCGGCGGCGCTTTTGATCCGTACTACTTCAAAGATCTGAAGCCGGTAGAAAAATTCGACAGCGAATGGCGACTGGACCGCGAGCGCGGCGTGGCCACGCTGAAGAATCCGAGCGAGAAACTGAAGAACTTCTCCGTTAAGCTTGCGCCGATGCTGGGCTGCGTGGGGGTGGCGCCGCCGGGGAGGAATGCGTTTCGGTCGGGTTATCTCGGCAGCTTCGGCGGCAACATGGATTACAACCAGATCCGCGAGGGCGTGACGGTTTACTTTCCGGTCTATCATCCCGGCGCGCTGCTGTTTGTGGGCGACGGGCACGCGGCCGAAGGCGACGGCGAGCTGACGGGCGACGCGCTCGAGACGTCGATGGACGTGGAGTTCACGGTGGACGTGGTGCAGGGCCAGTCGATCGACATGCCACGCGCGGAGAACAGCGAATACGCGATGGCGCTGGGGATCGGCAACTCGCTCACCGACGCACTGCAGGTAGCCACGACCAATATGGCGCAGTGGCTGGAGCGCGATTACAAGCTCAACGCCGCGGAAGTGGCGATGGTGCTGGGCACGTCGATGCGGTATGACATCGCGGAGGTCGTCGATCCGCTGGTGAATGTGGTGGCCAAGGTGCCCAAGAGTGTTCTTTCCCAACTGCGCCAGTAGCGGGAGCCCGTGGCCTCCGTCCATTCCGCCGGTGGCCGGGCGTCCGGTGGAGATCGAATTTCGCGCGACGATTCGGGATAGTGCGGGTGGTGAGGCGCACGCGGCTACGGATCTGCGCAAGAGACGGATGGTGATCGAAGAAGCGCTCATGGCCCATCCGGAGGAGTTTGCGCGGATCTTCGTGCACGAGCTGTTTCATTTCGCATGGCTGCGCCTGGGGAATGTGAAACGGCGCTCGTATGAAGACCTGGTGGCGCGCGAATTGCGGCGGGGTGTGCGCGGGGAACTGGGGTGGTCGGCGGAGTGGCGGAAAAAGCAGCTCGCATCGCGCGACCGTAAAGAGCGGACGCGGAAGTGGCGCGAGTACTGCTGCGAGAGCTTCTGCGATACAGCGGCGTGGCTGTATGCGGGCGTACCACGGCACGCGGAGTTCACGCTGGCGAGGCAGGCGCGGGCGGGGCGGAGAGGGTGGTTCCGGGGGAGCGGGGTGGATAAAGGGGTGGCGATCTAGTGGACGACATCCGCTGCCCGCAGTGCGAGGACGCTCGGATCCAGATCCGTCCGGTTACATAAAATGATGACCGTAAGGTTCTCTTCCGTGAACCGCTCAATGACGGTGCGAAAACCCATCGTGTTGCCGGAATGCCACATGCGCGCGCGGCCTTTGTACGGATCCAGGAACCATCCGAATCCGTAGGAAACCGGTTTGCCCGGATTCAAATTATCTTCGCCGGGCTGCATGGGCCAGTGCGGTTCCGACCCATCGACGAGCCTCGCGGCGGCCAGACCGGCCTTCATCTCTTCCTGGCTCAGCAGCGCGCCCGTCCGCAGCGCCCCATCCCATTTCGCCAGGTCTTCGAGATTGGAATACACCCCGCCGTCGCCCAACGTCGCCGACGTAGAACTCTGGTCTGTTTCCACGAACTGAGTCCCTTCCCAGGTGTGCCCGTAGGCGCGGTTAGTGGGTGCGTTCCTTCCGTTCATGTAGGCCAGCGTGTTTCTCATTTGAAGCGGTACGAAGATCCGATCGTGCAAGAATCGGCCGAACGGCTTACCCGATACCTTCGCGACCACCAGTCCCAGCACGACGTATCCGGAGTTGCTGTAAGACCAGCTCGTCCCCGGCGCGAACTTGCCGTGAGTTTGTAGTTTGAGCAGGCCGAGAACTTCGTCATCTTGAATCTGATGCGCAGCTGTCCACGTAGTCCCCTGGGCTTTCTCGGCTGCCGCCATCAGGTCTTCGTAATCGGGCAGTCCTGAAGTGTGAGCTAACAGTTGCCGCATGGTGATGGTTCGCCCGTACGCGGGGAAATCAGGAAACACTTCGCTCAACGGCTCGCCGTAGCGCAGTTTTCCGTCGTGCACCAACAGCATGATCGCCATGGCCGTGAACTGCTTGGTGAATGACGCCAGCCGAAAGTTCGTCTCCGCATCAATCCTTGATAGAGTTCGCAGGTTGCGAACCCCGTAGCCCTTGCGGAAAAATGCGCGCCCATCTTTCTGCACGAGAACCGCGAGCCCCGGTGACCTCCCGTTCGCAAGCGGCATGAAGATCGCATCGAGTTTGGACCGCGTCGTTTCGTCTACACCTGCGCGGACGCCCACGGTGGCCGAACCGATCAATAACAGCGCCGATACGAATTTGCGAATCAACCTCTCCCTCGTGGCAAGGACTTCACCTCCGAAAGCTTCGTCTCCTCCGGCGTGTCCGTCGCACTCTCGAAACAGATCTGGTAGCCGTCCGGATCGGTGAGGGAGGTGACCCACATCGCGTTCCCGACCTGCGGTTCCGACGCTTCAATGCCGCGCGACATGACTTCCCGATAGATCGCCACCGCATCCTGGCAGATAAAGTAAAGCGACACGCCTTGGCCCAGTTTCCCTTCGGGCTGTCCGGCGTGATCGCCCTCCTTCCAGAACTCCTGAAGCATCAGTGCCGCGCTGCCCAATGTTAGCCAGCACCAGCGCAGCTTTCCGTCCGGCGCCCATTGGTGCTTCATGGTGAAGCCGAGGCCGTCCACGTAGAAGCGAAGGGAGTGTTCCATGCTGGACACCCCATAAAACGGGACAACTTCCCGGACATTTCCGGCAGTCTTCGAATCAACGTTCATCACTTATCTTCTATTCTTCGCGAATCGTTTGTGCGGGGTCGGCCGCCGCGGCGCGCCACGCAGGACGCCAGCAACCAAGCAGTGCAACCGCCGGAAGCAGCAGCACGGCGAGGGCGTAACTCAGCGGGTCGCGAGGAGAGACGCCGTAGACCAGCGTGCCGAGCCACTGCGCCGCTATGAGCGCCGCGGCCGCACCCAGTAACGCGCCGGCCGCCGCGAGCCTGAGGCCTTCACCCAGCACCAGCCGGAACACGTCGCGCGCGCCGGCCCCCAAGGCCATGCGGATGCCCATTTCCGGCAGGCGCCGCGACACCTGATAGTTAAGCACTCCATAAATTCCGGCGGCGGCCAGCACTAGCGCCAAGGCGCTGAAGATTGCAGCCAGCACGGCAGTGAAACTAGCCGGGGCGATCTCGCGCGCCACGTACTCCGTCATGGGCCGGACTTTAGCCATGGCGAGGTCCGGGTCGCGCCGGTGCAGCATCTCGCGGATCGCGGGCACGAGCGAGAGCGGCTCGACGCGCGTGCGCAACACGTAGCTCAACGGGCTGCGAGGACTCTGCTCGAACGGTATGTAAATCTCGCCGCGCACTTGTTGGGTGAGCGAATGGTTCCGAACGTGCTCGACCACGCCCACCACAACGCTCGGCACCGGTGCAAATCCCCAGTCCTTCACGTGCTCAGCTTCGATTATTTTTCCAATCGCCGACTGGCCGGGCCAGGTGGATCGCGCGAGCAGCTCATCAACGATGAGCACCGGCCGGCCTCCGGCGCGATCCTGCGGGTCGAAAGAGCGGCCTTCAAGCAGGCGCGTGCCCATAGCGGCGAAGTAACCGGGCGTTACACAACGATGGTCGGCAATCCGTGTGGAGGTGGGATTTTCGGTGACTCCTTTGGGACGATAAGGACTGTACCAATTGGGGAAGTCGTCCAGCGGCAGGTGGGAGGTAGCGCCGACACGTTCAACACCCGGCAAGGCGGCGAGTTGGGCTTCCCAATCGCTGATTGACTTAAGCTGTACCGCGGGATTCAACGGCCTGCCGTACGCGATCTGGAAAGTCAGCCGGTGGCGCGGCTCGAAGCCGGGGCGCACTTGTTCGATTTTGGAAAGCGTGCGCGCGGTCAGCGCAGCCCCGGTCACCAGCACAAAAGCTATGGTGATCTCGCCGATCACGAGCGCGCCGCCGGCCCGGCGATGCAGCCGGCCAATCCAGCCGCGTCCGCCGGCGCGCAGACTCTCGGTGAGATCCAGCCTGAAGCTCTCGATGGCGGGGGCCAGTCCAAAGACCACGGCAGCGCCGAGCGAGACGGCCACGGAGAACGCCACCACGGGCCAATTCAGGCCGGCATCGCCAATGCGCGCGAGGCGCTCGGGGCGAATGGCCAGCAGCCCGCGAAAACCTGCCCAGCCCACCGCAAGTCCCGCCGCTCCGCCAAGCATGCACAGTACACCGCCTTCAGCGAGCAACTGCCGCACGATGCGGCCGCGCGACGCGCCTATCGCAAGACGGAGCGCGATCTCCTTGCGGCGGTCGCTAGCCCGCGCCAGCAGCAAACTGGTGACATTGACGCAGCAGATCAACAGAAGGAACGCCGCGCCTGCAAACAGCGCCGTCAGCGCCGGCCGTATGTCGCGAACGGCATCGGATTGCATGCCTGTCAGCGTGAAGTGAAGATTCTCGGCGCTGTACTCTGTGAAGGCCCCCCGGATTTCTGCCGCGACGCGATCCAAGTCGCGCTGGGCCTGAGTGATAGAAACGCCAGGCTTGAGGCGGGCAACCAGGCGGAGGAAATAGAGGTCGCGCGGCGTGTCATAGATGTCGTAGGGAAACGGGATGAAGGCCTGCACGTCGGCGGGCACGTGAGCATCGGGCGCGAAGTGGAGCTGGAACTCGGGCGGGAGAACGCCCACCAGAGTGGTGGCCGCTTCTCGCATGGGCAGGCCCGTTCCGATGAGGCTCGCGTTCGCGGCAAAACGGCGCCGGAAGAAGCCGTCGCTGAGCACGATGGCAGGCCGTCCGCCGGCTTCCTCCTCTTTGATGAATGTTCGGCCCCGGGCCGCGCTGACACCCATCACGTCGAAGAAATTGGGTGTCACCTGGGCGACTCTGACCAGCTCGGGATTCTCGCCGGTGAACGTGCCCGTGCCCACCCACATGCCCGCGACGCCGGCCAGCGATCGGTTGCGCCTCACGACTTCGCTGAGGATCGTGCCGGAGACAGGAGCGCGTGCCGTGCCGGCCGCGCGGAGAGTGCTCAAGATGAGCCCCAGTTGTTCAGGCCTGCCGTATGGCAGGGGGCGCAGCAGCACGGCATAGAACACGCTGAAAATCGCCGCGTTGACGCCGATTCCCAGCGCCAGCGTAACCAGTGAGATGATTGCGAACGAGGGCCGCCGGCGCAGCCCGCGCCAGGCGTAGCGCATGTCCTCGAGCCACGCCCGCAGGGCCGATCCCGCCAGGCCGTCGCGAACCCGTTCCTTCACCTGTTCCAGCCCCTCGAATTCCAGCCGCGCCCTCCGGCGCGCCTCCGCCAACGGTATGCCGCGCGCGACGAATCGATCGACCACCATCTCGAAGCTCGAGCGAAGCTCTTCATCCAGATCGTCCTCGAGCGAGCGGCGCCGGAAGAAGTACTCGAACAGATGGCCGAGGCGGCGGAACATGGCGGCTCCTATCCTTCCGACTCCAGCATCCAGTTCATGGCCGAAGTCATCCGATACCAGTTGCGCTTCTGTTCGGCAAACTGGCCGCGGCCGGCACGCGTCAGCGTGTAGTAACGGGCGCGCCGGTTGTTTTCCGAGGGGCCCCATTTGCCTTCGATCCAGCCCTGCTGTTCCAGGCGCCGGAGCGCGGGGAACAGAGATCCTGGCTTGACCACGAACGTGCCGTGCGTGACCTGTTGAATCCGGTCGGCGATGCCGATGCCGTGCATGGGAGCGAGTTCCAGCGCGCGCAGAATGAGCAGATCCAGCGTACCCTGCAGAATGTCCATAGCTAGATTCTAGAATATATCATAATTAATGCTATTTTCCTATCGATCATCTTTAGGAAGCGGCCTCCGCGCCCGCCACTCCTCTGCCGTGATCTCCCAAATCTCGGTGAGAAGGCGGCCGGAGACATAGTCGCGCTCTTCGGTAGCGACAATTCGCATGCCGCTCTTTTCGGAAATGCGCCGCGATGGCGCGTTCGCAGCCGCCTTCGGGACACGCATCACCGCGAAATTCAGCACATCGAACCAGTAGTCGGTGACCACCGCGCACGCCTCGCTCATCAACCCCTGTCCATGCCAGGGCAAGCCAAGCCAGAAGCCACGGTTGTTATTTTCCTTCCTCATCAGGCTGATGCTCCCAATCAACTGCCCGGGGGCGCTCTTCAGCCGCAACGTCCAGTGCCATTCCTCGCCGCGCTCGGCTGCCGGTAAAGCCTCGTCGCGATAGTATCGAAAAGCCCCGTCTGATGGATAAGGCCACGGAACGTGGTTTGCCAGATATCGCACGATCTCCCAGTGTGGAAACAGAACCTGGACTTGTTCCGCATCCGCCAACTCCAGGGGACGAAGCAGGAGCCGCTGCGTCATGAACTCAGGCGTCACCATGAGCAATTGATTTGAAATTTGACGACCTTTCCTATGATCGTACACAAGCTTTGCTAGGCTTTTGGGTTGCACGAAACAGTCATGAAAACCTTGCTGCGATTTGCAGGTTTGCTCTGCTGCTGGTCCAGACTGTTGGCTCAGGATCCGTTCGAAATACACATCTATGAATATGAGCCCTTGCTGCGCAATGAATACAGCCTTGAGGCTCATCTCAATTTCGAAGCCCAGGGAGACTCCCTGAGGGATGGCACGCTATGGCCCACGCGGCGCCAGACGCATCTGACCTGGGAGCCAACCTTCGGATTATCGAAGAACTTCGCGCTTGGATTCATGTTTCTCAATGCCTGGGAGCCGGGCTATTCGCCTCAATTCGCCGGATGGAGATTCCTGCCACATCTCTACGCGCCTGAGTCCTGGCATTTGCCCGTGCGCCTGGGTCTGGTCGCGGAATTCTCTTTTCAAAACACGCGCTACGAGCAGAACTCGCGCCGTGTCGAACTGCGTCCCATCATCGACCGCGAGTTTTCGCGATGGCAGATCGTCTTTAATCCGGTTTTTGAGCGCGCCCTCCACGGACCGGGCACCGCTCACGGCTGGAACTTCGAACCAGGCGCTCTCGTCCGTTGGAAACGAAAGGAGTTCTCTCCTTCGCTCGAGTACTACGGCGAAATCGAGAGCATCAATGTTCCGCCCCGCGCTCAACCCGAGGTGCATCAACTATTTGTCGGGGGAGATTGGGAGACCGGCGCGGTTTTCCACATCAATATGGGCATTGGTTTCGACCTCGGAAATCGCGGGCCGGGCGTCGTGCTGAAAAGTCGTTTCGAATGGGACTGGACACATAAAACCCCATGAGCAGGTAACCCTTCTGAGGTTGGTCCGTCTCTTTAGCCAATCATGTTGCAAGACCTTCGCTACGGCATCCGCATGCTCCGGCGCAGTCCGGGCTTTTCCGTCCTGGCCATCCTCTGCCTGACCCTTGGGATCGCCGCAACCACCTCTGTTTTCAGTTGGATCGAAGGAATCCTGTTGCGTCCGTTCCCGGCCGTCACCCACCAGGAGCGAATGATGGCCGTCGCCGGAACGGATCGGAGCGTTCCTGGTCACACCGACGTCTCATGGCCCGATTTCGTCGATCTTCAGAAAAACTGCACGCTCTTCGATGCGTTCATCGTGGACCGGATCACCGGGACCACGCTCAGCATCGGCGACCGGGCTGAGGTCGCGGCCGGCAGCGTTGTCTCCACCAACTATTTCGAAGCACTGGGAGTCCATCCGATTCTGGGGCGCGCGTTCGAGCCGGCCGAAAACTTCGGCCGCAACGCGCACCCGGTCACCGTGATCAGCTATTCGATGTGGAAGGTCCGCTTTCGCGGCGATCCGGACATCATCGGCAAAACGCAGATGCTCAACGGCATGCCGCAGACGATTATTGGCGTGGCGCCGGAAGGATTCTATGGGACCTTCGTGGGCTGGGCCATGCAGTTCTGGGTACCGCTCTCGATGCAGGAACGATTTGATCCGGGCGGATACAAATTGGAGGATCGCGGCGCGCGCTGGATCGAAGGTTTCGTTCGCCTCAAGCCCGGTGTGACTCCGGAGCAGGCGCAGGCCGAGGTTTCCGCCGTGGCCAAACGATTGGAAACCGATTATCCCGAGACCAACCGCGGCCGCGCCATCAAGTTGTTCCCGCTGTGGCAAACCCCTTTCAACAACGCGGGCACTCTGCTCCCAACGCTGAGCATCGCGCTCGCTGTGGTGGTTTTCGTGCTCCTCATCGCGTGTGCGAACGTCAGCAATCTGCTGCTGGTCCGGGCTTTCGGCCGGCGGCATGAAATGACGGTTCGGCTGGCCGTCGGCGCCGGGCGCGGCCGTCTGCTGAGGCAGCTTCTAACAGAAGGCCTGATCCTGTCCTGTCTCGCTGCTGCCGGCGGACTCGTCGCTGCGAGCTGGTGCCGTAACCTGCTCGTGCTGTTGCTCCCTGCGCGGGGCGGCGCCACCATGAATCTGCCAGGCCAGCTGGATTGGCGCGTACTCGCGTTAAGCGCCGGCGTTTGCCTGATCTCGACGCTGCTGTTCGGGCTGGTGCCCGCGTTTCAGACCAGCAAGATCGATCTTTCCTCGGCCCTGAAGGCCGATTCGGCCGGCGTCGTCGGCGGACGGCGGCGAGCGCTGGTGCGTTCGAGCCTGGTGGTAGCGCAAGTATCGCTGAGCTTCCTTTTATTAGTAGGAGGCGGCCTCGTGCTCCGGAGCCTGCACGCGCTCCAGAATACAAGCCCCGGATTCTCGACCGGACGCGTGCTGACCACCTGGGTCGACACGGTTTCCGCGGGATACGATGCCCCGCGAACCAGGAATTTTCAAGACGAGCTGATCGACCGCCTCCAGGCGCTCGGCGGCGTTGAATCGGCTGTGTTCGCGCGCATCACGCCATTCGGCTATCGCGGTTATTCGTCCGCGCCCATCGCCGTCGATGGTTATGAGACCGTGCCCGGCGAACAGCCCACGGTCGAGTACAACGAGGTGGGGCCCGCATATCTCGCCACCATGGGCATTCCACTGGTTTCAGGCCGTGAGTTCACGCGCGCCGACGACGAAACCGCGCTGCCGGTGGCCATCGTCAATGAGGCGATGGCGGCCCAATACTGGCGCGGGCAGGATCCCGTCGGCAGGCGTCTGCAGGTTAAAGGACGTTGGATGGACGTGGTCGGCGTCGCAAAGGTCTCAAAGTACCGGAATCTGCGCGAGACGCCGAGGCCGTTTTTCTACGTGCCCATGCGCCAGAACTCTCTAGGTTCGGGCCTGCACATCCGAACATCGTTAGGGCCGCAAGCCATGACCAAGGCATTGGCTCGCGAGGTCCATACGCTCGACGCGAACCTGGCGCCCGGCGAGGTCATCACGATGCAGGAACAGGTCGACCGCACCACGGCCGTGCACAGGATGGCGGTCATGATGCTTGGCGTGTTTGGCGGGCTGGCATTGCTGCTCGCCGCGATCGGACTCTACGGCGTAATGTCCTACACAGTTTCCCAGACGACACGCGAACTAGGGCTGCGCATGGCGCTCGGCGCGCGCACATCGGACCTGCTGCGGCTCGTCATGTCCCACGGCCTCGCGTTGACGGCAGGCGGCGTTCTCCTCGGCGCGGGAGCGGCGCTGGGACTGACGCGGCTAATGGGGAATCTGCTCTACCAGGTGAGCCCGCGCGACCCGCTGGCTTTCGGATCTGCATTCGTCGTGATGACGCTCGCGTCACTGGCGGCGTGTTTCTTGCCCGTATGGCGTGCCACGCGGACCGATCCAGCCCGCACGCTGCGGGATTGATTCTCCACTGCGACACAATCTGGCAGCCAACGCGATGCGTGGCGATTGTGCCCGCTGCGGCGTTGGCGTACCATATCCACTTCCATGCGAATGATCCTGCCGGTTCTCCTGTGCCGGCTGCTGCTTCTGGTTCCGGCCCTGTGCGCCGATCACAATCCGCTGATTCCACGGCCCCAACAGATTCGGTACGGTGAGGGCAGGCTGGCGCTGAAGGGCGTAACCATCTCCTTCGAGTCGAGCCCGCTGGCTGAAGATTTGTTCGCGGCGGATCAATTGGCATCAGCATTGGCAGATTTAACCGGAGCAAAGCTCCCTGTGTTGAGCGGCAGGGCCACCGGTCGAAGCATCGCGCTGTACAGAACTGGCGCCGTCGACCCGCTTCCCGGCGCGGATGACCGGCCCGGCCCGGATTCCAGGGAATCCTACGAGGTCCGCATCCGTTCGGCAGGCGCCGAAATTCGTGCGCGAACTTCCGCCGGCTTGTACTATGCCGCGGAAACCGTCCGCCAGTTGGTGGAAGAACGCGCGGGGGAGAAATTCCTGCCGGAAGTCGAGATCCATGACTGGCCGGCCCTGGCGTACCGCGGTTTCATGATGGATACCAGCCACGGGCCGTTGCCCACCGAGGACGAAGTCAAGCGGCAAATCGATTTCCTCGCCCGCTGGAAAGCCAATCAGTATTACTTCTACTCCGAAGCCAACATCGAGCTGCGCGGCTACCCGCTCCTCAACCCCGGAGCACGCTACTCCGAGCAGCAGATTCGCCGGATGATCGACTACGCGCGCGCGCGCCACGTCGACGTCGTCCCGTGCCTGGAGCTTTATGGCCACCTTCACGACCTGTTCCGCGTCGAACGATACGCCGACCTGAGCGCGATCCCGCACGGCGGAGAGATCAATCCTCGCAATCCGCAAACGCAGGCGCTGCTGCATGATTGGGTGGCCCAACTGGCCGCCCTGTTTCCGAGCCCGTGGTTTCACGTCGGTATGGATGAACCGTGGGAGCTGGAGAAAGCGGGCGCGCCGGCCGCCGGCGGCGTGGAGCCGGGAAAGCTGTACATCGAGCAGTTGAAGAGCATCACCGCGTTGGTCCGCCAGTTCGGCAAGCGCCCCATGTTCTGGGCCGACGTCAACAGCGGCGCGCGCATCTTCATCAAGTACCCCGAACTTCTTTCGCAGTTGCCCAAGGACGTAATTGCCGTCCCATGGCACTATGAAGTCGAACCGAACTATGCCGCCTTCGTCGAGCCCTTCGCCCGCGAGAAAGTGCCGCAAGTGTTTGCGCCGGGAATCTGGTGCTGGGATGAGATCGCTCCGGACTTCTTCCGATCCTTCGAAAACATCGACGGTTTTCTCGCCGACGCGCGCAAGTACGGCGCCATGGGCATGATCAACACCGGCTGGACTGACGCTTCGCAGGTGCTCTACCGGACGGCGCTGCCGGCCATGGCGTACGGCGCCGCGGCTGCATGGCAGCAAGCGCCCATGGATCGCACGCGATTTTTCGCCGACTACACCGCCGCATTCTACTCCGCGCCCGTGGCCGCTGAAGTAGCTCCAGCGCTCGAATTGCTAGCCAAGGCGCAACAGCGCGCGCAGACGGTGCTGGGATCGGAAACCATCTTCCGGCTTTGGGACGAACCGCTGACGCCCGCGCGCCTCAATCGCCTGGCGCCGCACCGGGAATCGCTCCGAGAGATCCGGCTGCTGGCGGAAGAGGCGCAGGAGCACCTGGATCGCGCCCTCGCTCTGAATGCAGACACCTACTCGCTGCCCAGCCTGGTCATAGCCGCGCGAATGCTGGACTACGCCGGCATGAAGTACATTTACGCGCTCGAAATGGCCGGATATTTCAAGACTTTGGGCAGCCATCCCAGCCGCGACGACGTGCACTTCTATCTCGGCTGGGAATCAAGCGCGCGCAATCACGGCCGCATCATGGATCTGATGGATGAGATTTCGGACCTCCGCGGAGTCTACCAATCGGCCTGGCTCGCCGAATATACAGACCATCGCATGCACAGCGTGCTGGGCCGGTGGGAAGCCGAATATGAATACTGGCGGCGCCTGCAGACACGGCTCTGGGACCTGCTCCACGGATTCAAGGATGGCGACACGTTGCCGGCGCTCGAGGAACTCCGGCCGCGCATGTGACTAAACAGTGACTATGAGCGAAACGACTGGCACGCCGCGCGATGCCCGCGGGCGCTCACCCATCCAGTACTTTTTGGTTCTGGTCCTGGTGAACCTGATGTGGGCCTTTCAATTCCCAGGCGTGAAGATCGCGACCGAACGCCTCGGCCCCATCGCCGTTGCCTTGATTCCGCTGGTGCTCTCCACCGTGCTGTTTGCGCCGCTCGTGCGCATCAGCCGGGCCAAGAAGCCTCGGCCATCATGGACACCCGTGGTCTGGCGCGACCTTTCGCTCGCCACCACGCTGGGCATTATTCCGGCGCAACTCGGCCTCACCTGGGGCGTCGAGCACTCGCTGGCAAGCAATGCATCAGTGCTCACTCTGACCATTCCGGTCCTGACCGCCTTGATGGCCGTCATGCTGCTCGGCGAAAAAATGACCGCTGTCCGCTGGGTCTCCTTCGCCCTGGCGATATGCGGCGTGCTCATGGTTTCGGACATCGATTGGAAGTCCGTCGCGATCTTCCGCGGCACCTATCTGCTCGGCAACCTGCTGATTCTCTCGAGTTGTCTCGGCAGCGCGTTCTACAACACGTACACCAAGATACTGCTGGAAACGTTCAATCCGGTCGAACTGCTGGTCTACAGCTTTCTGCTGGCGGACCTCGAGCTTCTGATGTTGATGCTCGTCTTCGAACGCCCCACCATTGCGGCCTTCACCTCGCTGGGCGCCGGCGTTTGGGCCACCTTGCTGACCATCGCCATCCTCAGCCTGAGCCTTTCCATGCTGCTGTATTTCTGGGTGATCGAGAAGATCGACGTGACGCAAGCGTCGTTGTCGATCTATTTGTTACCGGTGTTCGGAGTTTTGCTCTCGACCGTGGTGGTCAGGGAACGGATCACGGCGCCATTGTTGTTCGGCGGCTTCCTCGTATTTGCCGGAACATTTCTGGTCACGGTGTACGAGGAGCGGAAGCGCATGCGCGACGCGAGCGACAAAAACTCATGGCAGGAAGGAGTCTGACAGGCATGATCGAGCAACCGTTTCCCGCCGGCGTCGTCGGCCTCGGATTGATGGGCACCAGCATCGCGACTTGTCTTTTAGCCGCCGGACACCGCGTCGTCGGCATCGATAAAGACGCTGCGCGCAGACGCAACCTGAAGCGGCGCGTTTCGGCCCTGTTGCGCGACATGCGCCGCGAGAAGCTGTTATCCAAAGAGCCTGCCAGTGTGCTGAAACATCTGAGCGCCTCAGACGATTTTGGCGCACTCCGCGGTTGCGGTCTCGTCATCGAATCCATTTTCGAGGATCTCGGCGAAAAACGCGAAGTCTTGCGCAAAGTCGAGGACGCCGTTGCGCCCGACGCGCTCATCGGCAGCAACACCTCGTCTTTGCCGGTGACCGAGCTACAGCGGGGCGCGCGCCACCCCGGGAGAATTCTCGGCATTCACTGGGGCGAGCCCGCCCACATCCTGCGCTTCCTGGAAGTGATCTGCGGGGATGAAACCGATCCGCGGAATGCGGAGAAAGTCATGCGGCTTGCCAGTCTCTGGAAAAAGGAGCCGACTCTGGTCCGCCGCGATATTCGCGGTTTCGTCACCAATCGAATCATGTACGCGATGCTGCGCGAGGCGTTTTACCTGGTGGAGAATGGCTACGCGACCATAGAAGATGTGGACCGCTCCGTGCGAAACGACATGGGATATTGGATCACCATGGCCGGCCCGTTCCGTTACATGGATCTGACTGGGATTCCGGCTTACGCCGCGGTCATGCGCGGCCTGCTGCCGGACCTGTGCCGCTCTCAAGAGACGCCGAAGCTCATGCAAGAGGTTGTCGCATCCGGCGCGCGCGGCACGTCCAACGCCAAGGGATTTTATGCCTACACGCCGGCGGAGGCGAAGCGTTGGGAGAAGCGCTTTCTTGATTTCAGTTATGAGATTCGCGCACTAGCGCTCAAGTACGCGGAACGTCCCAAACGCTGAGGCCTGACCGTCGTGGCGCGAGTCTTATTCAGAAACGGCACATTGGTTGATGGCAGCGGCGCCCCACCGCGGCGCGGCGATCTGCTCATTTCGGGCGATACCATCGCCGACATTGACTCCTTCGACGCCCCCGCCGACGCGCGTGTGATCGACTGCCGCGGGCTCGCCATCGTGCCCGGCTTCATTGACTCCCACAGCCACTCCGATCTTCAGGTCCTCGAAAACCGGCCCGAAAAAGTGGCGCAGGGGGTCACCGCGGAGGTCGTGGGCAACTGCGGCTTTTCGCCTTATCCGGCGCCTGGCAATTTGAAGTTGCTGCACGATTTTGCTAACGGTATCTTTTGCGGCAGTCAAGACTGGGGCTGGCCCACCGCGAAAGCGTATCTCGACCGCGCGGCCCAGTCAACCACGACGGCCGTGTTTTCGCTCGTGGGACACGGGAGTCTTCGGATTGCCTGCGTGGGCAACCGCCTGGGGCCGCTCTCCGAACGGGATCTTGACTGGATGGAACAGAAGCTCGCCGAATCGCTCCAGCAAGGTGCTTGCGGATTCTCTACCGGACTCATGTATGCGCCGGGCGCCAGCGCGCCCTTTGCAGAACTCGAACGGCTGTGCCGCGTTGTGGCGCGGCACGGCAAGACCTACGCCACGCACATGCGCGATTACGGCGATCACCTGGCTGAAGCGGTGGATGAGCAACTCGAACTGGCGCGCCGGACCGGTTGCCGGCTGCAGATCTCCCACCTTCAAGCCGTGGGTCCGCGCAACTGGGATAACCAGCGTACCGTGCTCGAGAAAATCGAGAACGCCGCCGCTGGCGAAATCGACGTGGGTTTTGACTGCTACCCCTACACCCATGGCAGTACCGTCTTGACTCAACTGCTTCCGCAATGGGCGCTCGAGGGCGGCATCGACGGCTTGCTCGCGCGCATCACCGATGGCGCGGAAAGAACGCGCATCGCAGCCGAGACTCAAGCGAGCCTCACTCAAGGATGGCCCGGCATCTCGATCTCATCCGTTGACTCGCAGATCAACCGTGAGTTAATCGGAAAAACTATCGCAGCTATCGCCGAAGACCGGGCACGAGAACCCGTTGAAGTCGTTCTCGATTTGATTCAGGAGGAGCGCGGCCGCGTAAACATGCTCGAGTTGAATCAAAGCGAGCCCAATTTGCGCCAGACGCTCTCGCATCCGCTTTCGTGCATCATCAGCGACGGCTTCTACGTCAAAGGGCGCCCTCATCCCCGGTTGTATGGGACGTTTCCCCTGCTGCTCGGGGAAATGACCCGCGAACGCGGCTGGCTCACTCTTGCCGAAGCCGTCCACAAAATCACCGGCAAGCCCGCGCGCCGTTTCGGCATGGCCAAACGCGGCCGCCTCGAAAAAGGCAATGTCGCCGACGTAGTCGTTTTCAATCCCGCGACCATCAACAGCCCCGCCACCTACGAGAACCCGATGCTCGCGCCCACCGGCATCCGCCACGTATTTCGAAACGGCGCTGAAGCGATTTGAAAACGAATCGTCAGTGCGTCCTGATACGGAGGGGCGTGAAAAGCCAGCGACCCATCCGGCGCGTAAATGGTGAATATATGATCCAGGTTGAAAACGGCCAGGCGCCCGTGGTCGAAGATTGGCGTGACATTCGCTGGAGTCAGGTCGCCCTGATAGGAGACTTCTTTGACGGATTAAGCTGCGAGCGACGCGGGCAGCGACAATGCGCAGAGCATGAGAGTCAGCTTGTTCATCAGCAAACCCACACAACGTTAACGTCAATGACGTCGAGTGGCAATCCGGCGTTGAGCCTACTTGCGCCAACCGCTGATTCGGAGCGAATTCGGTTGCGGGCGCAACAAACTGGAGCTTTCCCAAATCCCCGAGTCAGAAGGGCACGTCGTCGTCCGTGATCTCCTGGCTCACATTCTCGGGAGCGGCTGCGGGGGCCTGGCGCGGCGCGCTGCGGGGCATCGAGACCGGACCGGGAGCGTTCTCGCCCATGCCTGCCGCGGCTTCACCGGCGCGGCCGCCGAGCAGGATCACGTCCTCGGCCACCACCTCGGTGAACCACTGCTTCTTGCCGTCCTTGTCCTCGTAGCTGCGCGTCTGCAAACGGCCTTCGATGTAAACCTGCTTGCCCTTGAGCAGGTAATTAGCGAGGTTCTCGGCCCGCCAGAGAACGACGTTGTGCCAGTCGGTCTCCTCTTTCCACTCTCCCGATTGCTGGTCTTTCCAGCGCCGGCCGGTGGCGATGGTGAATTTCGTGACAGGCGTGCCGCCTTGGGTGAACTTGGTCTCGGCGTCCTTGCCGAGGTTCCCCACCAGAATCACTTTGTTGACGCTTCGGGATGCCATATCACCCTGCACTGTAACACATTATTTGCCTGATACAATCACTCCTATGCACGGTCACGAGAAGATCCTCAAGTACCTGAATGAAGTGCTGAAAACGGAACTTACCGCAATCAACCAGTATTTCCTGCATGCGAAGATGTGCGAGAGCTGGGGCTATGAGCGGCTGGCCGAATACAACCGGAAAGAATCCATCTCAGAGATGGTACATGCCGAAAAACTCATGGATCGCATCCTGTTTCTTGAGGGGACGCCCAATATGACCGACATCGGCCCCATCAAGGTGGGCGCCAACGTCAAGGCGCAGCTGGAAAGCGATCTGGCAGTCGAACTGGACGCGATGCCACGCCTGAACGCCGCCATCAAGACGGCGACCGAACTGGGCGACAACGCGTCGCGCGAGCTATTCGAACAGATCCTGATCGACGAAGAGGAGCACGTCGACCATCTCGAAGGCCAGCTGCACATCATCAACGAGATCGGACTGGAAAACTACCTGGCGCAGCAGATCCACGCGGGCGGAAAAGAGAAGTAGCGCCTGGGCATGCCCAGCATCGAGTGAGCCTTCGGCGAGCAGGTGGCTACTTCTTCAGAGGAGCGTTCTGCTGCTTGGCGATAATTTTGCCCTTGATTCCATCGTAGGTGGCCGCGGGGATAATCTTCCTCTGGAGGAGCTGATTTTTGGCCTGATACGGCCGGCCCGCGATAATCTTCGCCGCGTACGCGTCGCCGATGCCGGGAAGCGCCTTCAACTGCGCCTCAGACGCAGTATTGATATCGAGGAGGACGATGCCTGAGGGAGGCGGCGCCTGCTTCTTCTTTGATTGTGCCGCTGCGGGCCACCCCGCCATGGCGAGCACCGCGAAACAGATCAAGATCCGTTGTGTCAGTTGTCTTTTCATCGCATCACCTATCCGACATTGTCGTCCATTCTCACGCGGTTTGGACGTGCGGCTTCTCACCGTATTCGATCCGGACCTCGCGGCCGCCGTTCAGAATGGATTGCCGGCCGGCTTCGATCACCAGTTCGTTATAGCTGCTGTTGGCGGGTGTCGCCATGATGCCCGCGGCGTCGATCTCGCTCAGTAACTTCTGGCGCTCGGCAAGAGACTCGATCGAGGCTGCCCGAATGCAATTACCGATCAGGTACTCGACCGAGCGGTATCCGTAGCCCACGGGCACGAAGCCCGGACCGCCGAGATCCAGATACTGGAAATAATCCGGGCTGGGCTCCGCGTAAATCGTCGCACCGTCGTCCGCGGGCTGGCGCAGGTAGCTGTATTTCAAACCGCGGAACTGATCGTGGTGCTCGATCAACCCGCCCATCTTGCCGTCACTGCAATACAGCATCATGCCCTGGGTGTTGGTGCCCGGCGCGGCGTCAGGAAAACCGAGCCCGTCCTGCACGTTGAGACAGGCCCCGTTATTCCAGATGACGCGCGCGTCGGTCCAGAGGAAGCCTTCGTTGCCGTTGGGATAGCGGTCGCGGATCCCGTAGACGCTCACGGATGCAGGCAGCAGGCCGGTGATGTAGTGCAGAAGGTCCACGTAATGGCAGCCGATGTAGGTGAACGAATCCGAGTTCTCGGTGGTCATCCAGTTCTGGAAATTGGAGTGGCGATAGTACCACTTTTCGAAAAGGCGGGCGGTGCCCAGGCGGAACTCGCCGAACCAGCCCTCGCGATACTTGCGGCGCGCCATGAACGAGCGGTCGTCGAAGCGTTTGTGGTATTCGATGCCCACCACCAGCCCGCGGGAAAACGCCTCACGCTCGATTTCGAGAGCCTGCTGGTACTTCAAAACGAGCGGCTTCACGGTGCAGACATGCTGGTTGTTGCGCAGCGCGGTCAGGATGATGTTGTAGTGCAACTGGTCGGGCACGGCGGTAAAAACAATGTTGCCGGCCGGCATGCTCTCGATCACGCCGCGGAAAAGATCGGGCTGCAGTTTGTCCGGATCGCCGGAATCTGGGAGCGAGCGAAAGGATTGTCCGGGAAATGCGCGCAGAATGCCTTCGGCTTTGGCTAGCGCTTCCACGGGGCGGCGGCGCGCGTCGACGACGGTAATTTCCCCGATGCGGCCGATCCGCTGCAATTGCAAAAGCGACGGCAGGATCTGATCGTGCACGATCATGCCGGCGCCCACGATGGTTACTTGAGGAATGCGGGCCATGACGGTTATGCCACAGCGCTCTGCGCGACCAGGGCTTCAGCAAATGCTTCTTCGAGCGCTGCGACGCTTTCGTGAATCGCCGCTTCGGTGATCACGAGCGGCGGGCTGATCTTGACGGTCGCGCCGCCAAATCCAACCGGGCTGAACATGAGCACGCCCTTCTCGACCGAGCGCCGCACCACCTCCCAGGCGAGATCGCCATCGGGTTCCTTGGTGCCGGGGATCACGCATGCCAGGCCTGCTACCAGGCCCTTGCCGTCCAACGATCCGATTTGCGGGGTACGCGCTTTGATGGTCTGCAATTTCTGGTGCAGCATGGCGCCCACTTTGCGCGCGTTCCCGGCCAGGTTCTCTTTGAGCACCAGGTCGATCGAGGCCAGAGCGGCGGCGCAGCACACGGGGTTGCCGGTGTGCGTAGACGTCATGCTGCCCGAGGGATGAAGGTCCATCACGTCGGGACGCCCGGTGACCGCAGCCAGGGGCAGACAACTGCTGATGCCCTTGCCGAAACAGGCCAAGTCGGGGGTGATGCCGTAGTGCTCGAAGCCCCATAGCGTTCCGGTGCGGCCGAATCCGGCCTGCACTTCGTCGCAAACCAGCAGCGCCTTGTGCCCGCTGCACCATTCGCGCAGCGCGCGCATATATTCCACTGGCGCGAAGGCCGCACTGCCGCCCTGGTACGTTTCCAGGATGACGCCGGCGACGTGGTTGGGCTCAACGCCCAATTCGCGTAGCGCGCGCTGGAAGCCCTCAAACGAGGTATCCGTCGTGCGAAAGCCGTCGGGGAAGGGAATCTGCACGAAGCCCGGATCGAGGTTGCCGATCCATTCCTTGAGCGACGGGATGCCGCCCACCTGTTGCGAGCCCAGCGTCCGGCCGTGAAAGGCCTTGTCGTAGGAGACGATCACTTTCTTCGAGCGCCCGCCCACTTTCATCCCATGCGTCCGGCACAGCTTGATGGCGCATTCGACCGTCTCCGAGCCTGTGGTCAGCAGGAACACTTTCTTCAACGGCTCGGGCATGATCGAAGCGAGCTTCTCCACCAGGCGCGCGCGAATCTCGCTGGGAAAGCAGTAATTGGTAAGCAGCTTCGACGAGGCTTGCGCGGCGATGGCGCGCGCGATCTCCTCGCGGCCGTGCCCGGCGTTGGTGATCAGCACGCCGGAGGACCAGTCGATCCACTGGTTTCCCCAGCGGTCGTAAACCTGGAACCCTTCCGCGTGATCCCACACGACCGGCGGCTGGCCGCGCATGGCCACGGGCTCACAACGATAGAGTGTTTCGAGAATGGGAACCGACTCCGGAACAGGAAGCGGCGTGACAATGCGTCGGAACGGCGTTTCAACACGCGCGACGCGCGAAGGGGTGAGGCTGTATTCTCTGGCCATGGTTTTGGGCGAAAGCTCTATTGTCGGGTATTATTTCTGGCGGTGGCAACCCTATTATGACGCAACCCAGGCGAACGGAAGACTGTCTTGAAGCGCTGAGCCGGTTGCGCCAGAACCCCACCGCGCCCGAAACTCGCGCTGAACTGGGGAAGTACCTGGCCAACAAGTCCAACGTGGTGGTCGCAAAGGCCGCTAAGCTTGTGGCGGAGTTGGAAATGCAGGATCTCGAGCCGCAGCTGGTGGCGGCATTCCATCGATTCATGAAAAATCCGGCGGTGGCGGACAGAGGCTGTGCCGCGAAAACGGAGATCGTTCGCGCTCTCGAAGCTTTGGGAGCAGCCGCAGCGGAGGTTTTTCTCACGGGCATCCGGCACATCCAGATGGAGGGTTCCTTCGGCCCGCCCGTGGATACCGCTTCCGGGCTGCGCGCCGCGAGCGCCATGGGCCTGGTGCATATGAATCATCCGGACGCCATTCTGGAACTGGTGACGTTGCTGGTGGACCGTGAGGACGATGCGCGCATCGGCGCCGTGCGCGCTCTGGCGGCTGCCGGGCACCCGGCGACCGTGCCGCTGCTGCGCTTGAAGGTGCTGGCCGGCGACGCGAGCGCCGATGTGATGGCGGAGAGTTTCATCGCGTTACTGGAGGTTGCGCCCGAAACGTCTTTGGGCTTTGTCGCCGGTTATCTCGACTCGCACGACGGGGCCCTCGTGGAAGCAGCGGCGATCGCGCTGGGACAGTCCCGGAAGCCTGAGGCGATCGCGGTGCTGAAGAACAAGTGGGCGGGCGCGGCCGAGACGCTGCGCCGCGCTGTGCTCATGGGCATGGCGGTGGCGCGCGTCGATAGCGCGTTCGAATTCCTGTTCTCGCTTGTCGAGACCGCGGTGGAGAAGAATGCCGCCGAAGCCATCACTGCCCTCGCCATGTACCGCCAGGATGAAGGGATTCGGGGGCGGGTGGAATCGCTCGTCGCGCAGCGCAAGGGGACGCTGCTGAAGCGGACGCTCGAAGCGGAATTCGGCAGGCCGCGCGAGTAAGGCGGGTTGCGTCCACCTCTGTTTCTTGTTCCTTAGGTAAAGGCCTCATCCTTTTCCTCCGATATTGGCTTTAGCTGCGGGCCCTCTGAGGTTCCCATTGCCTACCGTGCTTGTGCCAGCCGTCCAGTCCGCGATACGCCGCCATAGCCCTGTGCCGCGATGGCTCATTCCCTCACTCTCGGATTGTCTATTCCTGGCCCTCCTGGTGTGGGTATTTGCCGTGGGATCCGGCTGGACCGTGCTGTTGGCCGATGGCGATACGGGTTGGCACATTCGCACCGGAGAGTACATTCTGGACACGCGGTCGGTGCCGGCGCGCGACCTTTTTTCGTTCAGCAAAGCCGGTCAGCCGTGGTTTGCGTGGGAGTGGGGATCCGATGTCATCTTTGGTGCTCTTCACCGCGCTTGGGGGCTCAAAGGCGTAGTCGTGCTGAGCGGGTTGCTGCTTTCGCTATCCGCCACGCTGTTGTTTCGCTACATGCTCTGGCGCGGCGCCAACCTGCTGGCGGCATTGCTGGCCACGCTGCTGGCGGCCGGCGCTTCGACCGTGCATTACCTGGCGCGGCCGCACATCTTTACTTTCCTAGGACTGACGGCTGCCCTGTGGATGCTGGAGCGCGACCGGCGCCGGCCGAGCGGGGCGGTGTGGTGGCTGGTACCCATCACGGCACTGTGGACCAATCTGCACGGCGGCTTTCTGGCGTGGCTCGCTTGTGTGGGGCTGGTGGCGGCAGGCTGCGCGTGGGGAGCGGCGGTAGCTCCGCGCGGGACGCCGCATCGGTTCAGCCCGGTACGGCGATACGGGTTGCTGGCCGGGGCGTGCACGGCGGCGACCCTCGCCAATCCCTATGGCTGGCGGTTGCACCAGCACGTCGCCAATTATCTGAGATCGGACTGGATCCGGCAGGTGGTGGAGGAATTTCAATCGCCGCGGTTTCGTTCGGAAAGCATGCTGCAGTTTGAAATTCTGCTGTTCGCCGGGCTGGCGATGATACCCGTGTTCTTCAGCCGGCGCCGGTTTGCCGACATGCTCCTGGTCCTCTTTTGGGCACATTCGGCATTGGTTTCGGCGCGCCACGTACCTCTTTATGCGATTATCGCGGCTCCGCTGGTTGCCGCCGAAGCCAGCCGCTTATGGGCGGCATGGAGTGCAGGTTTTGGCCGCAAGTCGGTGGGCGGGGTGCTGCGCGATTGCCTGCGCGACTTCTCCACGGGCGTGGAGCGATCCAGCATCTGGGTGCCGGTGGTGCTTGCGTGCCTGGCTGCATGGCCGTGGGATGGGCCACCCGATTTCCCGGACAACAAATTTCCGGTGACTGCCGTTCGGCGAAATGCCGGCGTGATGGCGCCCGCTGACGGCGCGCGGCCACGTATTCTGACCTCCGATCAATGGGGAGACTACTTGATCTACCGGATGTATCCACACCAGCGCGTATTCGTGGATGGGCGCAGCGACTTCTATGGCCCGGCCATTGGCCGCGACTACCTGGTTCTGCTCAACGGGGCGCCCGGCTGGGCGCGGATTATGGAGCAGTACCGGTTCGACCTGGCCCTGCTGCCAGCGGAGTGGCCGCTCGCGCAACTGATGATGTGCCATCCGGCCTGGCAGGTCCGTTATCAGGACCGCCAGGCGGTGGTTTTCGAGCGGCGTCCGCCAGCAGGGCTAAACCCAAACCCCAATTCCACCGAAAGAATACACGGGGAGCCAACCGAGTGAGTGCCAAACAAACGGTGCAGCGTCGTGGGAGCCGGGCGCAGCGGAAACTCAGGAGTCCGGCGCCGAACGGGCTCCGGGACTTCTCGCGACTGCCTTCGGGAAGAACCCTGGCGGAGTTCGCACTGGCATCGGGTTTTCTCGCGCCTCCGCTGATGTCGAACGGCGGCCGCGCCGGGGAGCGAAAGGCCTCATGACGATTGTGGGTACGATTTCGTTCGTCGTGGGATGCACGGCGGCAGTGGAAGATCTGGCACGGCGCCGCATCTCCAACTGGACGTCGGGAGCGGCCGTGGTTTCCGGCTTTGTCGTTCACGCGAGCCGGGCAGGATGGCGTGGAGCGGTCAGCGCGGGCACGGGGGCTCTGGTGGGATTTGCCGTGTTCCTGATCTTCTACCTGCTCAACGGCATGGGAGCGGGTGACGTGAAATTAATGGCCGGATTCGGCAGCCTGCTGGGCCCGTCGGTCATCCTCGGCGCAGCCTGGTTGGCCGCCGCGGTTGGAGGGATGATGGCATTGGTTTATGCGTCCGTGCTGGCGTTGCGCGCCAGGCGCTGTGCGCGTCCGGCGAATGGAGAACCCGCACCGGTTGAGATGATTCCCTACGCCCCGGCCATCGTGGCGGGAGCGTGGCTGGCTGAGTTTGCCTTGGGGTAACACCGAACGCAGAGAGTAAATTATGGATCGACGATTCCTAACCGTATTAGCCATGAGTATCGTGCTGGCGCTGGTCGTTTCCGCGGTCTTCTATCAGGTATCGATACGCGGCACGCGGCCCAAGCCGAAGCAGGCTGATTTTCGAGACCTGGTGATGGCGGCGCAGCCGCTGCCGGTGGGGACCACGGTCCGGCGCGACGAGCTCAAAATCACCAAAGTTCCGTCCGACTTGTTCCCTCGCGGGGGCTTTACCAAAGTCGAAGAAGTCATCGACCGTCCGGTGGTCAGCAACATCCTGCTGGACGAGCCGGTGTTGGAGGGACGCCTGGCGGCACGCGGCAGCGGCCTGGGCCTCGCGCCCATCATTCCGACCGGCATGCGTGCGGTCTCGGTGCGGGTCAACGACGTGGTGGGCGTTGCCGGCTTCGTGCTGCCCGGCATGCGCGTCGACGTGCTGGTGACGGGCAGGCCGCCGAACTTCAACGGAACCATCACCACGACGGCGTTGCAGAACATCGTGGTCCTCTCGGCGGGCCAAGTCCTGCAACCCGAATCACGCGGCCAGGCTATCAATACGCCGGTTGTCACGCTGCTGGTCACGCCGGAACAAGCCGAAACTCTGACGCTCGCCGGCAATGAGGGCCGCATTCAGTTGGTTCTTCGCAACGGCTCCGACCAGGTCAGCCAGAACACACCGGGTCGCGACACCCGGGACCTGTATGGAGTCCGAACCAGCAAGCCGGATGTAGCCGAGAAAGTGGCGGCTCCACGGCCAAGGCCTGTGGTCGTTCCACGCGTCGAAGCGCCCAAGCGCCCGGCCACCGAAGAAGTCGTCATGATTCGCGGCAACCAGCGGACGGTGGATGTAGTTGGCGTCCAGAAATCTCCCGAAGGAGCGAATTGAGAGTTTTCTATGAATGCAAAGTCTCACACAGGATCGGTCAGCACGGCGATCAGCCGCTCGGTGCTGCTGCTCGCGCTCGCGGCGAGTGCCGCCGTGGCGGCCCAGGACAGTGCGTCCCCATCTACAACGGCAGCCATGAAACTCAGTGTCGGCCGGAGCGTTGTTCTGGACCGCTCGGCGGATGTCGCTCGCATTTCCATCAGCAATCCGGAGGTCGTGGACGCGGTGGCGGTCACGACGCGCGAAATTCTGGTCAATGCCAAATCCACCGGCCTGTCCACGCTGGTGATCTGGTCGAAAACCGGCACGCGCGACATGTATATCGTCACCGTCGATAGGGATCTTGAACCTATTCGCCGGCTGCTGAAGGAAACCTTTCCCGATGAAGCCGTTGATGTGCGAGCGGATCGGGACACGTTGGCCCTGGTCGGGCGTGCCAGCAACCAGGCGGTTGCCGATCGCGCTATGGCGCTGATGGCGCCCTTGGTGAAGACGGTCGTCAACAACCTGCAGGTTGTGCCGCCGGGCGCGGACAAACAGATCATTCTGCGTGTCAAATTTGCGGAACTGAACCGCAATGTCGCAACTTCGTTCGGTGTCAACCTGCTCTCCACCGGGGCCCTCAATACGCCGGGCCGGATCACCACGGGGCAATTTGCCAGTGGGAATCCAAGTCAACTGACCGGTACGATTCCCG
This sequence comes from Terriglobia bacterium, assembly GCA_020073305.1. GTDB lineage: Bacteria > Acidobacteriota > Terriglobia > Bryobacterales > Bryobacteraceae > QHXW01. Next base: position 84,377 of record JAIQFK010000032.1, on the reverse strand, counting down.
GTCATCCGACCGGCACCAGCAGCACTTTCTCGCTTTCCGACGCGCTCAACATTTTCGCTTTTCGGCCAGACTTGAACCTCGGCGCAGTCATTCGCGATCTCGAGACGCAGGGACTGCTGCAGATCCTGGCGGAGCCCAATCTGGTCACAACCAATGGCAAAGAGGCCAGCTTTCTGGTGGGAGGCGAGTTCCCGGTTCCGGTTCTGCAACCAGGATCCAGCGGTTCAGTAACCATCCAGTTCCGCGAGTTCGGCATCCGCCTCAACTTTCTGCCGCAGGTGACCGCCAACAAAACCATCAAGCTGCATGTGAAGCCCGAAGTTTCGACCATCGATCTGGCCAATGGAGTGGTCTTCAATGGCTTTACCATTCCGGCGCTCGCCACGCGGCGAATGGAGACCGACATCGAGCTGGGGGAAGGGCAGAGCTTTGTGATTGCCGGCCTGCTCGATGACCGCGTGACGGAGAATCTCTCGAAAGTGCCGGGTTTGTCACACCTCCCCATCCTGGGTGCGCTGTTCAAGAGCCGTGACTTAACAAGATCCAAGACCGAGCTGCTGGTGATGGTGACGCCGGACGCCACCTATCCCCTCTCGGCCACAGATCCCAAGCCCCTGCCGCCGATGCCGAAGGAGTTTCTGCCGGGCGTAGCCGTTCCGTCCCACCCGGCTGCGGCACCTAGCGGGAAACCAGCCGCTGCCACGAGCGCCAAGCCCGCCTCGGAGGCGCCGGGGCGCTGAGGCCGATTCCCATGGATGCGCGTTACCCGGGACCTAACGGATTGTCGAACGCGATGCCGCTGACCGCGGTCGCCATCCTGCCCAACCGATCGTTGGCGCAGGAGTTCCTTCGCGCCCTGCCGGAAAGCCAGGCGTTTCGGATCGTTGCCGAGTGGACGGGCTATCCGCTTCCTTCTAAGCTGGAAGCCCAACTGCGGCAGTCGCGGCCGGACGTGATTTTGATTGACGTCTCCGCGGATCTGGTGCAGTCGGCGCGGCTCATTGAAACCATCAGCGGTGTCAGCCGGCCTGTGCCGGTGATTGCCCTGCACACCGCCAATGAGGCCGCCGCCTTGCTCGCCTGCCTGCGCGCGGGCGCCGCCGAATTCCTGTACGCGCCATTCACGCCGGAACTGCAGCGTCAAGCCGGAGCGCGCGTCGCTACGCTGCTCCCCACCGAGAGAGAGGAGCATACGAAGCGCGGGCGGCTGGTGGTGTTCACCAGCGCCAAGCCGGGCTCGGGAGCCTCGACGCTGGCCGCTCACACGGCATTTGCATTGCACGAGGTGACCGGGGAACGCATCCTGCTGGCGGACTTTGCTCTCTGGAGCGGGACCATACGCCTGCTATTCAAGCTGCCGGGCGCGCCCTCGTTGGCGGAGGCGCTGGAGGCGGCCGAGGCAAACCGCTTGAACGCCGACCCGGAAACCTGGGCGGCGCTGGTGCAACGCAAGGGCGGCGTCGATTTACTGCCGTCGCCGGGCGCTCTTTCTACCGGCCATGCCGACCCCTCCAAGCTCCGCAGAATCCTGGATTGTGCGCGGCCGGTTTACGACTGGGTGATTGTCGATCTGCCTACCGTTTTCGAACGCCTGAGCCTGCTGATGCTGCCGGAAGCCGATCACGGGTTCCTGGTCACGACCCCGGAACTGCCCAGCCTGCACTTGACGCGCAAGGCGGTGTCGCTGCTGGCACAGGTGGGGCTGAGCCTCGACAATTTCAAAGTCATCGTGAACCGGGCGGGAAGGGCGGATGAAGTGACCCTGGAAGCCATGGCCAAGATCTTCAAAGCGCCCGTTTACGCCACCTTCCCGAATGATTATCTTTCGCTGCATAAATCCCTGAGCGCGGGCCAGCCGATCGGTCCGTGTGTGCTCGAGCGCGCCCTTTGGGAATTTGCGCGCGCGCTCTGTTCGCAGCCGCGGGTGGAAGCGCCGGCACCCAGCCTTTCGACGGATGCAGGCAGAACGCTCACGTACCGGTAAAGGAAATGACGCATGTTGACGACTAACCCCGATACAAAGCCAGGGTCCGAGCTGACCTGGGACCAGCGCCTGCTGCGGAACTCCGGCCGCCAGAAGAACGCCCTGCGCCCGGAATACCAGCAGCTCAAGTTTACGCTACATCGCAAGCTGCTGGACAAGATCAACCTGGAAACGCTGGCCACCATCGACAATCAACGGGTTCGCGGCGAAGTGCGGCAGGCGGTGATCTCGCTCCTTGATGGCGAGCAGACGCTGCTCAGCTCGCTCGAACGGCAACAAATCTCGGAAGAGGTGCTTGACGAGGTGTTTGGCCTGGGACCGCTAGAGCCGCTGCTGCAGGACCCAACCATCTCCGACATCCTGGTCAACGGCTACAAGCAGGTTTATGTCGAGCGCCGGGGACTGCTCGAGCTCACCAACGTCGGTTTTCGGGATGACGCGCACCTGTTACGCATCATTGACAAGATCGTTTCGCAGGTTGGCCGCCGCGTGGACGAGTCCACTCCCATGGTGGACGCGCGCCTGAGCGATGGTTCACGCGTGAATGCCATCGTGCCTCCCCTGGCGGTCGATGGCCCGCTGCTTTCCATTCGCCGTTTCGGTACGGATAAGCTGACGGCCCTCGACCTGGTCGATCGAACAGCCGTCACGGCAGGAATGATGGAGCTGCTTGAAGGCGCGGTTAGAGCGCGGCTCAACCTGATCATCGCGGGAGGAACCGGCTCTGGAAAGACGACTCTGCTGAATGCACTTTCGGCGTTCATCTCACCCAAGGAACGCATTGTCACCATTGAGGATGCCGCCGAACTGCAACTGAAACAGCCGCATCTGGCACGTCTCGAGACCCGCCCCCCCAATATTGAGGGCCAGGGTGCGGTACGCCAGCGCCAGTTGCTCATCAACAGCCTGCGCATGCGGCCCGACCGCATCGTCGTTGGGGAGGTGCGTGGCGAGGAAGCGCTGGACATGTTGCAGGCCATGAACACCGGCCACGACGGCTCGCTGACCACGGTGCACGCCAACAGCCCGCGGGACGCCATTTCGCGCCTGGAGGTAATGGTGTCACTGGCAAATGCCAACATGCAGATGGTGTCGATCCGCCAGCAGATCTCTTCCGCCGTCCACGTGCTGGTGCAGGCGGCGCGGTTAAGCGACGGCTCGCGCCGCGTCGTGAACATTACGGAAGTGACGGGCATGGAAGGCGATATGGTGACCCTGCAGGACATCTTTGTTTTCGAGAAGCGAGGCGTCTCGCCCGAAGGTAAGGTTCTCGGCCGCTTCTGTGCTACCGGAATTCGGCCGAAATTTGCTGAAAAACTGTTGACCGCGGGGATCCGGCTCTCTCCAGAACTGTTCGACCAGTCGATTGAGATCTGAGAGCCATGCCGTTCGTCATTTTCATTTTCGGCGCGGTAGTGGTGGCCACGGTTGGGGTCTACTTCCTGCTGGATAGCCGCCTGCGCCGGGCCGACCTGGACACCATCAAGAGCCGTCTGCTCGGCACCGCGGCGAAAGCCAAGAACAAAGGCCCAGCACCGGCCCTGATGCAGAGCGAAGATGCCAAGAAGGACCGCATGGTCCTGGAGCTGTTGCGCCACTTCCGCCTGCGCCAGCGCCTGCAAGAACTACTGGAGCATGCGGGCCTGCGCTGGCCGGTCGTGCGGCTGGCGCGGCTGGCGTTAACCGGCGTCTTGCTGGGATTCTCTGCTGCATGGTACTTGTTGCCGCCTCCGCTGGATCGTGTCGCCTTCCTCACTGGACCGCTTTGTGGCGCCATGCCTCTGCTTTACGTTTGGCGGAAGAGCATAAAGCGGCTGCGGAAGTTTGAGGAACAGTTTCCCGATGGCCTGGAGTTTGTGGCACGGGCCATGCGCGCTGGTCACGCCTTCTCGGTTTCGCTCGAAATGTTACATCACGAATTCGACGAACCTCTCGCCGGAGAGTTTCGCCGAACTTTCGACGAGCAGAACCTTGGATTGCCGCTGGAAGTCGCACTCGAGAAGCTGGCGGGACGAATTCCTTTACTGGACGTGCAGTTTTTCGTCTCGGCCGTGCTTCTGCAAAAGCGTACGGGGGGCAATTTGGCTGAAGTTCTGGAAAAGCTGGCGTACCTGATCCGGGAGCGCTTCAAGCTGAGGGGGCGGATTCGCGCCATCAGCGCTCATGGCCGTATGACGGGCACGGCGCTGTCCCTCATCCCCGCGGCGGTCGCGGGCATGATGTTCTACGTCAATCCGCAGTACGTGATGTTCTTCATCCATGACACGACCGGGCAATGGATGATGGGCGGAGCGATCGGATTGCAGCTCGTGGGCTATGCCGTGATCAAGAAGATTGTTTCGATCGAGGTCTGACCATGATCTGGGCGACGGCACTGGTCTTCGTGTTGACGGTAGGGATTCTGGCCATGCTGGGGCTGAGGCTGTGGGTGCGGCCGAGGGCGGCGATCGACCGGGTGACGGCGACCGTCGTTGAAACCGCGAACCCGGTGGGCCATCCTAGCCTCGCCTGGCGGGACTTGGTCAACAAGCTGGGTTCGCTGGTGCCTTCCGCGCCCAAGGACTCGACGGTGATGTTGCGCCGGCTGATGCGCGCCGGCTTCCGGGGCCCGGGGGCGTTGAAGATGCTCTACGGCTCCAAAGCCATCCTGGGCCTGGTGCTGCCCGCGATGGCACTGGCTTTCATTGCGAAGTCCGATGCCGACCCCGGCCTGAAGGTGCTCTTTGTGGTGGCTTCATTCGCCGCCGGGTTCTTCGGGCCCAACGAGTATGTGAGGCTCCGTGCCAAGCATCGCCAGAAGCTCATCCGCAAAGGGTTGCCCAACGCCCTGGACCTCATGGTGGTCTGTGTCGAGAGCGGCCTGGGCCTCGATCAGGCCATCGTGCAAGTGGCCAAGGAACTGCAGTTCGCGCATCCCGAACTCAGCCAGGAGTTCGGCCTCATGAACCTGGAGATGAAAGCGGGGAACCGCCGCGCCGATGCCCTGCGAAATCTGGCGGAGCGCACGGGCGTTGAGGAAGTGAAGAAGCTGGTGGCCGTGCTGATCCAGGCGGATCGCTTTGGCACCAGCATCGCACAGAGCCTGCGGGGCCATTCCGAATTTATGCGCGTCCAGACCCGCCAGCAGGCTGAGGAGAGAGCCGCCAAACTGGGCGTGAAGCTGGTATTCCCGATCTTTTTCTGTATTTTGCCGTCGCTTTTCGTGGTGACGGTGGGACCGGTGCTGGTGCGCATCGTGCGGGACCTCATCCCCATGATGGTGAACATGTAGAGCGCCTTCCAAATTGCAACGAAAGGAGAACCCAGTATGGACACATCGATGATTCGCTTGCTATGCGCCGTCTTTGCCCTGGTTTTTTTAGGCGTGATCGTGTTGCGGCGTCGCAAAAGCGCCGAATAAATGAAAGACCACGTGGAGGTCGCGGGTGCGGTCGGCATTTCTCGCCGTGCCCAGCGCCCTCCGTGGAGTACCCAAATGACGACACATAGTTCAGACTTTCGGATTGCAGGGTTAGCCGCCATCGCGGTGACGGCGGCACTCGTGACGATGGCGCCTCGGGCGCATGCCGCCACCTTCGGCTCTGTCGTGCCTATTGGCGGTCATGCCGCCGACATCGCTCTCGACGAAGCCCGGGGTGCGCTTTACGTGGCCAACTTCGGCGCGGCACGCATAGACGTGGTATCGCTGGCGAAACGGGCGGCGGCGAGTTCCATTCACGTGGCGCCCTTTCCGGGTTCTCTTTCGCTCTCTCCGGACGGCCGGTTTCTCGTGGTGGCGCATTTTGGCAATTTTCAGGCGCCCAGTTCATCCGCCAACGCACTAACGGTGATTGATCTGGTTTCGCAGGGACAACAGACCCTGGCGTTGGGTGATCCCCCGCTGGGGGTCGCATTTGGCGCGGATGGACGTGCGCTGGTGGTCACCACCACGCAGTTCTTGCGGTTCGACCCGCTTTCGGGGGCTTTCCAAGTGCTTGACACGATTGCCGGGGTGACCGCCAAAACTCTCCCCGTGCCCCCCGCGAATTTTCCACCGCAAATCGTGGCGGCATCGGTCGGTGTTTCCGCCGATGGTACGCGGATATACGGGCTGAGCGATACCATCCGGTTCCGCTATGACGTGTTGAGCCAGACCGTGTATGCAGCGGGTTACACAGCGGATCCCCCGCAAGGGCCGCGCGTAGTCAGCGTGAGCCGCGACGGTTCCTATTTCACTGCGGGATGGGGTCTATTTGATGCCACCGGCCACTTGCGCTCCGAATTCCCCAATCCTTCCGGAAAGCTCAATGTGGGGAGCCACGCGATTGATTCCGTGGCGGGCTTGATCTACGCGCAGATCCCACAGGGCCAGCCGCAGGGAAACGGCACATCGTCAGCTCCCGCGGCCGCACAGCCCCCTGTGCTGATGATCGTCGATGCCGACAACCTGACCGTGCGTGAACAACTGCAGCTACCGGAAAATCTTGCAGGCAAATCGCTATTGAATTCGGCTCGCGACACCCTGTACGCGGTTTCCGACAGCGGCGTGATGATCCTGCCGGTGGGTTTGCTCGGGAGCGCCCACCGTCTCATCGCCTCACGTGAGGATGTCATCTTCCGGGGCAACCTCTGCGATCGGCAGGCGGCCACCCAGGATCTGGTCATCGCGGATCCCGGTGGCGGTGCGACGGATTTCACCCTATCGACGTCGACGGCCGGCGTCAATATCTCACCGGCCTCGGGGACCACACCCGCGACCGTGCACATTACAGTCGACCCGCAGTCGTTTGCGGGCCCGCGGGGAACCGTAACGGCCTGGCTGCAAATCACTTCCCGGACGGCGGTGAATCTGCCCGCCGGTATCCGGGTTCTGATCAACAATCGTGGGCCGGAACAGCGCGGCACCATCGTCGACGTCCCCGGAAAGCTGGTGGATGTTCTTGCCGATCCAGCCCGCGACCGCTTTTACATTTTGCGCCAGGACAAGAACCAGGTGCTGGTGTTCGACGGCACGACCTATCAGCAAATTGCCACGTTGCGAACAGCCAACACACCGACGCAGATGGCCTTTACGTTCGATCGGAGCACGCTGTTGGTGGGTCATGATAATTCGCAACTGGCCTACGCCTACGACTTGAACACCCTCACCCAACTCGGGCCGATCTACTTTCCGCCCGGCCACTATCCGCGATCCATCGCCTCCTCGGGGAATGCCACGCTGGCGGCTTCGCGCGTGGCTGGCCCCGTTCACACCATCGATCGGATCGATCTGCTCTCGCGCCGGGCGTTCACGCCTTTGACGCTGGGCATGTACGAAAACAACGTGAATATCAATACGACCCTGGCCGCCTCTGTCAACGGCGCCTCCATCTTGGCGGCCATGCCCGACGGCACGGTGATGCTGTACGACGCGAGTGCTGACGAGTTCATTGCGTCGCGGCAGGATTTCGCTTCCCTGTCGGGCGCTTATGCAGCCTCGAACTACGATTCCTATATCGTCGACAATCATTTACTCAATGCTTCGCTCGTGCCTGTCGCCAACCTGGACAACGCGGGCGGCTCCTCCTCGGGGTTCGTGTTCGTCGACCAGACAGGCTATCGCACGACCGCGGCGGACACACAGGCACCTGGTGTCATGCAGCGCGTCGACATGAGCTTGGCGGCGGGTGTGAACCCCACGGCGGTCGCGGAAGCGCCGCTCGTGGGTCAGCCCGGCGCCGTGTTCACGCGAACGCTGGACGGGCTGTACAGTCGCAGCGCCTTCATCTCGCTGACGGTCTCCGGGTTCACGGCGATGGCGTGGAATTATGATGCGTCGGTAGCGCCACCGAACCTGCAGACCGTCGTCAGCGCCGCCGACGGGTCCAAGGGGGTCGCGCCCGGCGGGCTGGTGACGGTTTGGGGCAGTCAGTTAAGTCCCGTAAACATTGCCACCAGCGAGATTCCGGTACCGACAGCTCTCGGGGAGTCTTGCCTGACGGTGAACGGAGTACCTGTCCCGATGCTTTTTGCCTCCCCCAACCAAATCAACGCGCAGTTGCCGGTCGAGGTGGAAGGTGCGGCCACCATGGTGCTGCATACTCCGGGTGGGACCAGCAACAATCTCGACTTTACGATCGTCTCGGCTGCCCCCAGCGTCTTCCGAAGCGGAGTGGCGGGGCCGAAGAGTGGTGTTGCCACCGTCGTTCGCGCCAAGAACAATCAATTGGTGACCCCCTCCAATCCGATCCATCGCGGGGAAGCCATCGTGATTTATGCTACCGGCCTCGGTCGCACGCTGCCCTCGCTGGCCACCGGTTTCGCGGCATCGGCCAACCCGCTTCCGGTGGTTATCGAGCAGCCAGACGTCTCGCTGGGCGGGCATTCTTTGCCCCTCTACTATGCGGGCCTGGCGCCCGGCGAGGTGGGGGTCTACCAGATCAATGCCCTGGTGCCCGGATGGGCGCCGACCGGCATGCAAGTGCCGCTCACCATCACCCAGGGGTCCGTGTCTACTACCCTGACGGTCCGGGTCATTGACTGACCCACAAGAGGAATCATGAAAGCCATCTGCACATCTATCTTCACCGCGCTGGTTGTCATCGCGCCCGCCTGCTTCGCTCAAAAGTGGGAAGTTGGGGGCGTCACTGGCGGCGGTTTCTCCAGCGGCTTGACCGTTTCGAACGGCCTCGCTACAGCCAACACGGGGTTGGCCAACGGATTGGCCTTCGGCGCTGTGCTTGGCCAGAATCTGTATCCCCGGATCAGCGGGGAGTTGCGTTATACCTATCATTTCAGCGATCTCCAGATCTCGGGCTCTGGCCAGTCCGCGTCGTTTACCGGCGTCACCCATTCCATGCACTACGACATTCTGGTGCATCGCCGCTCCACGCGCTCGCGCTTGCAGCCATTTGCCGCAGCTGGCGGAGGCATGCGGGTGTTCCGCGGGGTAGGCACGGAAGCCCCATATCAGCCGCTCAGCAGCTTTGCGCTGCTCACCAAGACTCAGCAATGGATGCCCATGGTCACGTTCGGCGGTGGCATCAAGTGCGCCATCGCGCCACGCGTCCTGTTGCGCTTCGAGGTGCGGGATTATCTGACGCGGTTTCCGACCAAAGTGATTGCACCAGCGCCCGGCGCGCACCTCTCCGGCTGGCTGCATGACTTTGTTCCCATGGCGGGGATTACTTTTGTCTTTTGACGGATTACTGCGGCCGGCATGAGCCGGCGGGCCGCAGGAGGCGGTTCCACAGCCGCGTTAACCGATGTACTTTCAGATCACACTGTTCAATGTCGTTACTCTGTTCTTGATGGCGGCGACCCTCCTGGTTGCCGCCAGGCGTTTCAGCGCGCGCGTGGACAGCAACTGGCCTCTCACCTACTACGGCGTGCTGCTGGCTTATTGGCGCGGCTACGCCTACACGTTGGATACGTACTGGGTCATGGGCGGCTTGCTTTGCGGACTGCTGTTGCGGTTCGAATTTCTGGCCGGTGCGGCGGAAAAGTTGATCCGTGCGCTGGAGGTCTTGGTGTTTGCTTACATCACCTGGTGCTGTGTGAAGCTGATTCTGCGGTGGTGAGCCCTACCGCTCGACAGGCATTCCGGATTGTTGCCAGGCTCGCCATCCTCCATCCAGCGAAATCACATTCGTATATCCCATCTTCAGCAACGCGTCCGCGGCGAGCGCCGAACGAAAGCCTCCACCGCAGTAGAGCACCGTCAGCGTCTTCTTGTCGGGCACCTTGGCCTCGATATCGCGCTCGATAACACCTTTCGAAAGATGAATCGCACCGGAAGCGTGCCCGGCGGCCCATTCGCTTTCTTCCCGCGTGTCGATGAGCAGAGGTTTCTCACCATTCGCCAGCATCCTCTGAAACCCGCTAATGTCGGTTTCCCGAATGCGCGACTTCGCGTCGTTAACCAGCTTGAGAAATTCCGGACTGTGCGCCATGAAGACTTACTCCTGAGTCATTAAATGCGGCGGATCTGAGCTCCGACAGCCGCCAGTTTTCCCTCGATTTTCTCGTAGCCCCGGTCAATGTGATAGACGCGGTCGATCACGGTTTCGCCGCGCGCGACCAGCGCCGCTAGCACCAGCGACGCACTGGCCCGCAGGTCGGAGGCGATGACGCCCGCTCCCGTCAGTTCCTTGCGACCCGCCACAATCGCCTGATTTCCCTCGAGCCGGATATTCGCGCCCATACGGGCCAACTCTTGCGCGTGCATGAAACGGTTTTCGAATATGGTCTCGGTGATGATAGCGATACCCTCGGCTTGCGTCATCAGAGCGATGTATTGCGCCTGAAGATCGGTGGGGAAGCCGGGATACTCCGCCGTCGTCACGTCGGCAGACCGCAATCCCCTCGCCGCGCGCACGCGCAGCGTGCTGCCGTCCACTTCGGTGATCTCGGCCCCCGCCGCCTGCAGCTTGGTGATCAACGCGGCATTGTGTTCGGGGAGGCAGCCGGTGACCGTCAGGTCGCCTCCCGTGATCGCGCCGGCTACCAGGAACGTGCCGGCTTCAATGCGGTCGGGGATGATAGCGTGCTCGGCGCCGTGCAACCGCGCGACCCCCTCGATGCGGACGGTGGACGTTCCCGCGCCCTCGATCTTCGCGCCCATCTTCACCAGCAGCGCCGTTAAGTCCGTGACCTCCGGTTCGCGCGCCGCGTTTTCAAGAATCGTAGTGCCGCGCGCCAGCACTGCCGCCATCATGAGGTCCTCTGTGCCGGTGACGGTGATGCGTTCAAACCGGATGGTTGTCCCCCGGAGTCCTTGGGGTGCAACCGCCTCCACGTATCCATGAGCCTGCTGGATCTGTGCACCGAGCTGCTCGAGTCCGACCAGATGCAGATTGATCGGCCGTGCTCCGATGGCGCATCCGCCGGGGAGCGACACTCGCGCACGGCCGGCGCGCGCGACCAGCGGACCCAGCACCAGGCTCGACGCACGCATGGTCTTCACCAGCTCGTATGGCGCTTCGGGTGACCGCACCTCGCGCACCTGAATCCGCACCGATTCACCATCCACATCAGCGCTGGCACCGATGTCGACCAGTAGCCGCTGCATTGTCCGCACGTCTCGCACCCGCGGAATGCGCTGCAGTAACACCGGCTCATCGGTCAACAACGTGGCGGCCAGTGCCGGCAGCGCTGAATTCTTTGCCCCACCGGTTGCAATCTCTCCATGCAGCGGCACGCCGCCTTTGACGACAAACTTATCCATACTGTCCTATCTCTGACGAACCGCGGAGATTCTTCCCCGAGCGCTTGCCAGCCGGCGCTCAGCTTCCACGCGATCCACCCCTGAGCGCGCCATGACGATTGCGGTTCGCACGTCGCTGCCGGCCGCGGCCAGCAGTTCCCCGGCGCGGTCATAGGACACACCTGCAGCCATTGCGATGATGCGCCGCGCACGATCGGCCAGCTTCGAGTTTTTGGGTTGCACGTTGACCATGAGGTTGCCGTAAACGTACCCCAGACGAATGAAGCTCGCGGTGGTCAACATGTTCAGCACCATTTTTGTGGCCGTGCCCGCTTTCATGCGTGTCGATCCAGCCACGATTTCGGGTCCAACCAGCAATGTGATGGGCAGCATCGCCGCGCGCGCCAGCTCCGAGTCCGGCGTGCAACTGATCCCGATCGTGAAGGCTCTCATGCGGCTGGCCTCGGCGACTGCGCCCAGAACGTACGGCGTGCGCCCGCTGGCTGCAATTCCAACTAGCACGTCGCGTTCCGAAAAACCTCGCTGGCACAGGTCACGGGCCCCCATCGAAGGGTCGTCCTCGCTGGTTTCGGTGGCACTGGAGACGGCGGCTTCTCCGCCCGCGATAATCCCCTGGACCATCTCGAATGGAACATTAAAGGTGGGCGGGCACTCGGTCGCGTCGAGCACGCCCAGCCGCCCGCTTGTGCCGGCCCCGATGTAGAAAAGCCTTCCGCCCCGCTCGAATGCATTCACAATAGCGTCCACCGCGCGCGCAATCGATGGCAGTTCTTGCGCCACCGCTTCCGCTACTTTGCGGTCTTCGTTATTGATGATGCGAAGAACCTGCTCCGTTGCCAGGCCGTCGATGCCTTCCGACGCCGGATTCGGTTGCTCGGTGAGCAGGTGTTCGAGCATAGGAGCGGGTGCTAGGCCACCCCGGCCTTGCGCATGATGGCGCGCGTGGTTTCAAGTCCCAGCCGGGCGCCTTCCTCTGGCGGGATGTTCTTCAGGCCACGCCCGAACACTTCGGGGCTCACGCCGTCGTCGTAGCCGATCTTCTTTAGTGCCTGGAAGAAACCAACCAGGTCGATCACGCCCTCGCCGGGCATGAGCCGCTCATCATCACGAATCTTGTCCGGAGGCAGGCTCGGCGAGTCGTTCACCTGGACATTGATGATGTTGTCCTTCCCCGCGGCAACAATGTCTTTAGCGGTGGCGCCAGCGTGGTACCAGTGCCACGAGTCGAGCTCCAGTCCAACGTTGGGCCCGCATTCCTTTGCGAATTCCAGCATCTCGTCCATTCGCCAGATGAACTCATACGGCAACATCTTCCGCAGGTGAACCGGGCCGAGGAATTCCAACCCCAGCCGGACGTGCGAGCGCGCAAGGATATCGGCGGCGACGCGAAACCGCTCCTTGTAGATCTTGCGCTGCTCGGACTTTGGACGATCCGATGACGACAGGATGTACGTGTTCATGCGCGAGCAGCCGATCGCTGCCATGAACTGCGCGGCCTCCTCGAGCTTCGCGAGATCGCGCCCGAATGTGGCGTCGTCTTTACGGAATTCGACTGGAAAACCAGCCACTGCGGGCGTGAGCTTGAGTTGCTCCAGGAGCAATCGAGTAGGCTGTAATCCCTCCTTCATGGCCCCCGAGGTGGAAACATCCACGCCCGCAAATCCGACCTTCGCCGCCAGGCGGGCGAATTCCGGCCACGGCACGCGGTCGGCGACCAACGTGGAGTTGAGAGAGAGGAACATAGGGATACGTTGTTGCGACTAGTAGTTCCGCGCCTTCTCGAGGCGCGGCCGCTCCGCCCGGCTCAGCGATTTCACCCCTGCCAGTTGGGAATCGGAGCCGGCCAATTCTGTCAGATTCGCCGCCACTTTCGCAACGGCTCGGGCGATGTCTTCTACGTCCTTCTCCTCGCCTAGTAGCAGAAACTGTGGCAGCCACACCGATTCTTCGTAGGCCGCGCCTTCGGCCACCGGACATCGGCAACTCGAGTAATCCACCGGCTTGTCACGTCCGATCCTAAGCTGCGGGAAGTCTTCCGGAGTGACGTGGAACAGATCGCTGCGGTAGACCGGCTCGTAAAACCGCCCGTCGCACGGAATGCCTTCACGGTCCAGCGCGGCAACAAACACGTCGCGTGAGACCTCGTTCCGGCGGTACCGAAACACATAATTGTAGATCGCCTCCCGCGTGAGGGCCGGCTGCGCGGGCAGTGGGCAGATCCCGTCGATCTCGGACAGCCGCTTGGTCAGCAGCGCCGCGTTGCGGACCCGCCGTGCGGCGAATGCGGGCAATTGCTCGAGCTGCCCGAGCAGAATGGCGGCCTGAAACTCCGTGATGCGGTAGTTCGAGCCCAGCACGCGTTTCTTGAATTGGTCGGTAACGCTGGCGCGGCCGCAATTCACGATCGATTGCACCAGCTCAAAGCAATCAAGCCGCGAGGTGATGACTATCCCGCCCTCGCCGGCCGTCATGATTTTGCTCGATTGAAAACTGAAGCACCCGACGTCGCCCATGGAGCCGGCACCGTGGCCCTTATATTCTCCGCCATGCACGTGCGCGCAGTCTTCAATGACCGCCAGTTTGTGTTCGGCGGCCAGCTTGAGCAATGCATCCATGTCGGCAAAACGCATCGCCAGGTGCACCGGGATTACGCCGCGCGTGCGTGGGGTGATCGCGCGCCGGGTCGATTCAATGTCGAGGCAATAGGTATCGGGATCGACATCCGCGAACACCGGGATGCCGCCGGCGAACAGCACGGCTGCCGCGGTGCCATCCCACGTGTACGCCGGAACGATCACTTCGTCGCCGAACTTGATGCCCGCGGCCTGGAGCGCGATTACCAGCGCGATGGTACCGTTGGCGACGCAACAGCCGTATTTGGCGCCGTGGTACGCGGCGAACTCCCGCGCGAATTCACTCGCCAGTTGATTGGGGAACGGATATCCTCCCCAGTTGCGGCTCTCGAGGACCGTTTGCAGTCTCGGAAGATCATTGGCACAGTGCTGCGGCCAGAGAGGGAAGGGACGCGTGCGCTCCGGCGCGCCGCCCAGAATTGCGAGTTTGCTCATATGAGCTTCTATGATAGAACGTATGCGCCACACCTGGATTGCGCTGGTAGCGTGCGTGCCGCTGGCCGCCTCGCAGACATGGAACGTGCAACTTGAGGAGCCCACCGGTATTTATCGGCGCTACGACGAAGTGGTTTCGGCGCCACTTGCGAAATTCTCAGGGAAAACCGGAGGGTTTCGTGTTGTGGATGCGCAGGGCCGCGAAGTGACGTGGCAGGCGAGCGAGGGAGAACTGCTGTTTCCAGCTTCGGTCGTCCCCGGCGAGCTTCCGGCCTACCACGTCATCTGCTGTGAGAAGACCGAGGCGTTCCCAAATCAAATCGTGTTGCGCCGGGTGGGCATGCGGCGCATCGAACTAGGCAACAGTCTCTTCCATTTGATAATCGACACTGGCGACGGAGACATTGTTGAAGCCTATGCTCTGACCGCGGGACCACAGCGCATTTTGAACCTGGTTGAGACTACCCCCGATACGCCCTGGAAGAATCACGGTTGGTCGAGCTCGCCGGAGCCGGGTGAATTCACAAAAGTGGAACTTGTCGAAACCGGCCCGTTGCGTGGCAGGCTCAGACTGTCGAATGAAAAGTCCGAGTGGGAATTTCTCTGGACAGCGGGTAGCAGGGCGTTGCGCTGGCGCATACAGCGAAAGGGCGCGGCAGCACTCATCGGCTTCCAGTTCGCAAGCGTGTCCGCGTCCCCGTATGTGCCGTTCGACCGCTTCGTCGATGGAGGGGAATACGAATGGCCGCAAGGCGACGAAGGAGGAGAGCCGCCGCAGCATGACATCGGCGTGCGTGATTGGAAGAAGCTTCCCGGCGGCAGCGCCGTCTATTATCAGCAGGCACAGGATTACGGAGCGCTTGGGTTGGTGTCGCTGGATCGGGATCTTAACTGGAAGGAGATCGGCACGCGCCATTTCAGCGCCGAGAAGACCGGTGTAGCGGCGGAGATTGCACTGACGTTTCCGCGATGGTCGGGGGACAACACGGTGCTCGAAGCGCGTCGCGAAAATCGGGTGCTGCGCCAGCCGTTGCTGGTGAAGGTGAGTGAGCCGGCGGAGGGGGGCCTTTCTATCGAACGAGCTGCCGCGCGTGAGCCGGTACATCGCGCGGAAACGGCGCCGCGCGCCCCCACCCCGTTCGAGCCCGACACAGTTTCACTCGACGGCGATTGGGAACTCGCGCATGGCGAGAAGGGCGCAGGTCCGCAGTCGGCGTGGATCCATGTCCAGGTTCCGGGCACGGTCCACACGCAGATTCTGCCGCCGCCCAAGTTTTACACTCACGAAGCCGACTGGATCAGCTACCAGGAATGGTGGTACCGCAAGACCTTCCGCGTACCAGCGCGTTTCGAGCACCGCCGTGTGCGGCTGCAATTCGACGCGACCGACTACTACGCGGACGCCTACCTGGATGGAACCTACCTGGGCCGCCACGAAGGGTACATCGACCCTTACGAATACGACATCACGCCGCTCATCAAAGCGGACGCCGAGAATGTCTTGACCGTTCGTGTCTGGACGCCCGTCAGTTACTACTGGCGCCACCGGCCATACACGGTGAAAGGCTCTTACGGCGCCGTGGATCAGAAGCCCGATGACATCACGCCGCTGGGGATCACGCGCCATGTGCGGCTGGTGGCTTCAGCCGCGCTCATCATTCGTGATGTAGCGGTCAATACGCGGCTGGCGGATCCAGGCGCCGATGTCGAAGTCGAATTGTCCACTGACAAGCCGGAAGAGAATGGCGAGTGGGAACTCACACTGACGCCGCGAAATTTTCCGTCATCCGAGGGCTATCGCATCCGCGGCAAAGGCTCGCACTTTACGTTTCATCTCGATCACCCACAGCTCTGGTGGACGTGGGATCATGGCAAACCGAACCTCTACACGCTGGACGTCCGCCTGATGGACGGGCAGGGCCAAGTGGTCGACGGCCGGTCGATGGCTGTTGGCATCCGCGAGATCGAGAAGATCGGCTGGGTGTTCTATCTCAACCACAAACGCATGTTCATTCGCGGGACCAACTACTACTACAACCTATTTCTTTCGGAGATGGACCGGTCCAAATACCAGCGCGATCTCAAGCTGATGATGGCCATGAACGTGAACATGATCCGGCTGCACTGCCATTTCCCCAACCCTGAGTTCTACGACCTGGCCGACGAGAATGGCGTCCTCATCTGGCAGGACTACCTGGAAGCCTGGTATCCGCACGATGTCGATTTTGCGCGGCGCGCGGCGGCCCTGTACGATTTTCACATAAGGTATGCGCGAAACCACCCTGCTGTTGCGATCTGGGCGACGTCGGACGAGGAGGACCTTCAAAACTACGCCGAGATTACCAAACACCTTCAGCCGCGTCTGTTTCTGCTCGATCCGCAGCATCGCGCGGTCGTGCGATCGACCGGCCGCTACGGCGACGGGCATATTTATCACGGTTGGTATGAGGGCTCGATCTGGGAGTACACAAAAATGTCGGAGCCGTTCGTCTCCGAACTGGGCGCCACCGCGCTGCCCAACTACGAATCGCTCGTCAAGTTCCTCCCGAATGCGTGGCCTATTAAAGCCCATGAAGAGGAGTGGGTCTTTCACAAACTGCAAGTCTCCGAGGCCATGCGCGCCTGGGGAGACCCGGCGGGCAAGAGTCTCCAGGAATACATTCCGATCACCCAGAACTACGTGGCCCGGCTCTTTCAGATCGCGCTCGAACGCGCCAGGCGGCTGAAGTACGAAACCGGCGGCATTCTACACTTTCACGCCATTGACATTTGGCCCTCGGTCACCATGGCAGCCGTTGACTTCTACCGCGTACCGACCAAGGCCTTCTACACCGTGCAGAGGAGCTTTGCACCGGTCGCGGCAAACTTCGAATACGACCGCGACCTCTGGCGCGCCGGCGAGGAATTCCGCTGTGGTTTGTGGATGATCAATGATGAGTGGCATGAGATCCGGGACGCGGAGGTGCGCTGGCGTGTGGCGGATTCGGCTGGCCGGACGGCATTTGAGGGCAAATTCCCAGCCCCGATTGCGGCAGATTCCGCGCGCAAGCTGGGCGAGATCACCGGCCGGATCTCGGAGGCCGGTGATTACAAACTAATCGCAACCGTGCAAGATGCCCACGGCAAACAGATATCCGAAAACGTCTTCGAATTTGAAGTGAGGTGAACCGCTCACCGCATGGTCTGCAGGTACAAGCCGGTCGAAGCGTCGACAAAGATGGAAAAATTGCTGGTGCCGACGCTCTCTCCCCAGATCACGCGCCAGGCGGGATTTGGGAACCGATCGGTTTTGTCGAGCTGAAACGCGATGGGTTTGTCGGGATCTTTCTTCTCGTAGTCCGCGGCTTTCTTGAGTGCTGTCTGGTACACTTCATCGGAATCCGTTTTCACGGCCGCAATGAGAAAGGGCGAAGTGCCCCCGCGGGCTCCAGACTCTTCCTGGCCGGCGAACACCCCCTTGTGCAGGTTGCCCGCCGACTCAATCACAGTATACGTGTAGCTGCGCGCGCGGCCTGACGCTGGCGACACGAAATAGGCCTGCCAGGCGGCTGCCTTACCGCGCTCGCGCTTGACCTCAGGAAGATCGATACTCCTCAACGACAACACCTGGACATCCGGCGCCCAGGCCCGAGCGGCGTTAAACATCTGGTACAGCGCAGTCCGGCCCTTTACGGGCTCGGGTGGAGGTGCCTCTTTCTTTTCGGCCGGCGGCGGCGCCTCGGAGCAACCCGGAATCAGCAGCACGCAAGCAGCAGCGAGGGTGACGAGCAACGGTTTCATATCTAAGTGGCTTTCATTCTATCGAACGTCCCCACCGCGCGCCACAAGCGAGGCAGGACAGATTTACCGGTGCGTGGGAGTGAAGTAATTTACACAGCTCGTTGGTTCGCCTGTGCCATAATTAGGCAAACGCAGTGGGAGGTGATCCCATGACATGGAAATCAACACTCCGTGCTGCAATCGGCGTCGCGGCAGGCATGGCCTTCTTGCTGCAACCAGGTCAGTGCCAGAAGCCCGGCGGAGGCGGGGCGGGGCCGGGCGCGGGTGCCGGCGGCGGCGGCACAACGGGAAAAACATCGCCTTCCACAATGCCCAACCCTACAACCGGGACGACCTATCCGGCAGACACTACGAACCGCGGAATATTTTTGTCCGGAAAAGTGCAGATGGACGACGGGACTCCGCCGCCCGAATCAGTTGTGATCGAGCGCAACTGTAACGGTTATGCGCGGGCCGAAGGTTATACCGATTCCAAAGGTAATTTCAGCTTTCAACTCGGCCAGACCAACTCCGTGACACAGGATGCCAGCTATGACGAACCAAGCTCGAACGTGACTTCACAGACTGGGGTGATGCGCCCCAGCACCGCCTCCACGAGTCAGAGTCTGTCAAACGTGTCCCGCCGGAATTCCTCGCAGCAAGATCTGGCCGGATGCGAAATGCGCGCCGTGCTGGCAGGCTTTCGTTCCGATGTAATCAACCTAAGTGGTCACCGGATGTTCGACAACCCGGATGTCGGGACCATCATTCTGCACCGCATGGCCAACGTGGAAGGCACAACCATCAGCGCAACCACGCTGCAGGCTCCCAAAGATGCCCGGAAGGCCTATGACAAGGCACGCGAAGCGCTGCGCAAAGGCAAAACCAACGATGCAGAAAGAGAGTTGGATAAGGCGGTAGCCGCGTATCCGCAGTTCGCCGCGGCATGGAACAGCTTGGGGGAGATTCACGAGCAAAGCGGGGAAGTGGCAGATGCGCGCAGGTGCTACGGGCAGGCGCTGGCGTCGGATCCGAAGCTGGTCACGCCTTATTTGCATTTGGCCCGGCTATCTGTGGCGGAGAAGAACTGGCAGGACGTGGGTGCCACCACCGGCCGCTTAATCAAGTTGGACCCATACGATTTTCCGGAAGCTTATTTCTACAATGCCGTTGCGGGCTACAACCTGCACAAGTATGACGAAGCCCTGGCCAGCGCGCTGGAGGCGCAGAAACTCGACACGGCGCACAAGTTCCCGAAAGTGGAGCAACTCCTGGGTATGGCCCTGTATCAAAAAAAAGATTACGCGGGCGCGGCGGAGCAGATGCGTAAGTATCTTCTGCTGGCGCCGGACGCCCCTGATGCAGGCCAAGTCAAGCAACAGATAGCCGAACTGGAGAGATTCTTAGGCAAAGAAGCCAAAGCCAAAGCCGACCAGCCACCGCAGTAGATTCCACGCGGTCAGTGGGCCAGCAGGTGACGTCTCGTTTTTGGTACTCTTCCGCAATAAGATGTAGGCATGCGCACGTTTTTCCCGATTCTGCTGGTCGCTTCCGCGTTCTTAACCCTCGCTGCCCAAAAGCCGCAAGAATTCGACATCTCCGGGTCGCCGGCATGGACGGATACCGGCATCGATCTCAAGGCCGGAGACTCGGTGCGTATCTCGGCAACCGGAACCGTGCATTTTGCGGGCGCACAACAAAACGGGCCGGATGGGCTGGCGCGTGGGTGGCTGGATCTTGTGCGCGTGTTGCCGGTGAATGAGGCGGGCCGCGGCGCGCTGGTGGGACGGATTGGCGCGAGCGACGCGGCGCGGGCGTTCCTCATCGGACCTCACGCGCAGATCAAAGCGCCCATCGACGGCCGCCTGTTTCTCGGCCTCAACGCAGCGTCGAACGATCAACCCGAGGGGAGCTTTCACGTCACGATCGACCGTGTTGCCCGCCCCGCCTCCGCCGCGGCAACGGTATCGAACGCGCCCTTGCCTAAACTGACACAGGAAATGCTCGACAAGATTCCCACGCGCATCTCGGACAGTCTGGGCAACGCTGGAGACCGCGTGAATTTTCTGATTGTCGGCTCGGAAGCTAGAGTCCACCGGGCTTTGGATACCGCCGATTGGATCCAGCCCGACAAGTCCATCAAGAACGCCTTCTTGCGAGGCGCGCTCGACAGTTTCTCCAAGCAAGCATACGTCACCATGCCCATCAGTGACCTGATGTTGTTCGGCCGCAAGCAGGATTTCGGCTATGCCCAGGCAGACCCCATCAAGGTGATCGCCACGCGCCACCATTTCCGGCTGTGGCGCGCGCCGTTCGACGTAGAGGGCCAGCCGCTGTGGGCGGGCGCCGGCACGCACGACATCGGCCTTGAGAAAGACCAGCGCAACGGCAAGCTCACGCACAAGATCGATCCGGCAGTGGATGGCGAGCGCGACTACATCGGCCAGAGTCTTCAGCAGACCGGTCTGGTTGCCAAGCTGGATTACATGACGCCTTCCAATCCGGTCACCGAGGCGAAAACCGCGACC
This sequence comes from Terriglobia bacterium, assembly GCA_020073305.1. GTDB lineage: Bacteria > Acidobacteriota > Terriglobia > Bryobacterales > Bryobacteraceae > QHXW01. The sequence continues at coordinate 63,854 of JAIQFK010000032.1, read as the reverse complement.
GGAGGCGGCTTCCACTCCGACGGACGTACGCTGGTGATCTACCTTCAGCCCGATACGCAGGACAACAGTCTGAAGTTCGCCGATCTGTTCTGCTCCGTGCTCAAGCAGCACAACCCCGACACGGGCGAATGGGGCGCCTGCGGCAATTATCTTGAAAATTCGGGTAAGGAAGACGCAGCGCTCCCGCCCTTACCCACGAAATACCGGGTGCTGATTGTGCCCGGCATTCTCAGCTCGTGCGCCTCCAATGCACCAGCATTCGATGAAGGCCAGAAGTACCTGCGCGAGAAGTACGGGATGTCAGTCGACTTACTTGGCGTGCCCAACAGCAGTTGCGAAGAGAATGCGCATATGATTGCCGGCTATCTTCGGGATCAGCGGAAATCTGATCCGCGGAAATTCATCGTGTTGGGATATAGCAAAGGGGCGCCGGATTTGCAGGTGGCGCTGGCACAGGAAGACGGCGCGGCCGATGCGGTGGCGGCGTTCATCACCGTGGCCGGCGCGTCTGGCGGTTCGCCCATCGCCGACACGCTCCCGGAGCAGATCAACGGCTGGGTGACGAAGTTCCAAAACATGGGCAAGTGCCAGGGCGATCTTTCGACCGGCTTCAAGAGCCTCAAGCGCGAAGTGCGCCAGGCATTTCTCGCCAGTTACCCCGACCCGGTGGTGCCTACCTTCTCGATCGTGGCGGTTTCCGACAAGGACAATACTTCCGCCGCGCTCCTTAGGGCTCAGGAGTTACTGTCGGTTTTCGACCCCACCAACGATGCGCAACTCACTAAGTGGGACGCGATCGTTCCCGGGGCAAAGTACCTGGGGGCGGCGCGCGCCGATCATCTGGCGGTGGCGCTGCCCTTCGACAAAGTGGCCAATGGCGAACTGCAGAAGCTCATGAATCACTCGCGCTATCCCCGCGCCGCGCTGCTCGAGGCGCTGGTGCGGTTCGTGGTGGCGGATCTGGACAGCGCAAAGTAGGCCGCGCGCGGAACAGTTCGACGCAATCAAACGCGTGTGACGGTGACGAAGATTTCTTCCCCGCTCAGGGAGAGTCTGGCAGCGCCGTTCTGCGGTGCGCTCGGTTCCAACTTCTCGGCAAGTAGCTCGTTGCGCAGATAGGCCTCATGCGCCGTAATCGCCTCTGTGATCCTTGGTGGCGCCGAGTAGCTGACCACAATCCGGTCAGAGATATCCAGGTTCAGGGCTTTCCGCTGGTCCTGAATCAGGCGGTTAAAGTCTCGGGCGAGTCCCTCCTGCAAGAGTTCCGGCGTAAGCGTGGTGTCCAGCGCCATAAACGTCCCTTGTTCCAGGCTGCATTTCAGGTGGTCGGGACCTTCGTAGGAAAGCAGAATATCGTCTGACGCCAGTTCAAATGCCTGCCCCTCGATTTCGAGGGTATGAGTCCCACCCATCGAAATCTGCTTCGGGTCAGCCTGCTCCAGGGCCTGTGCAATCGCCTTCAAGTGCTTGCCGGCCCGCGGGCCCAACTTTTTGGCGTTCGGTTTCAAACGCACTTTCACCAGCGTGGCCTCGTCCTCGATCAGGACCACTTTCTTGAGATTGGCCTCCTCTAAAATCTGCGACGCGTAGTCAGGGTTTTCGAGCACACGCTTGTCACCGGCGTCCTTCGGCCGGACGTACAACGTGCTCAGCGGCTGGCGGATTTTGACCTTGCTCTGGGTGCGCAGATTTAAGGACAGATTTTTGATCCGGATAACGGTTTCGATGCTCTGCTCCAGGACCTCGTCGATGAGGGACTTTTCCACTTGCGGATAGGAGGTCAAGTGGACGGATTCCGGAGCCGATGGGTCCACCGAGCGCACAAGGTTTTGGTAAATCTCCTCCGTGAGGAACGGCAGCGCCGGCGCCATGACGCGCGTTACAGTCGTCAGTACCGTGTAGAGCGTCTGGTAAGCATCGGCCTCGCTTTTCCAGAAGCGGCGGCGCGACCGCCGTAAATACCAATTCGAAAACTCGTCGTCGAAGATCTGGAAGGCTTCGATCAGCCGGTAGTGTTCGTAGTTCTGAAACGCGTTGTGCGCGGCATCCACCAGACGGTGCAGCCGGCTCAGAACCCAGCGGTCCAGTTCATGGGTGACGGCCAGCGACGGGCCGCCCGGCTTCCACCCATCGGCCGTGGCGTACATGACGAAGAAGCTGTAGCAGTTCCAAAAAGTCAGCAACTTGCGCCGCGCATCGGCATCCATGGTCTGGCCCGCACTGGCGGATGGGTGCAAGTCGGGAAAGTTGAGGTGTTGTACGGTCTTCTGCTCGGCGTAAATATAGCGCATCACCTCGGCGCCCAGCGCCTCCGCGGCTTCATCGAACGCGATGGAGTTGCCCTTTGACTTGTGCATCTCCTCTCCACGCGCATCGCGGACCAGAGCATGGCCCAGAAGAGCCTTAAAGGGAGCGCGGTTCTCCATCATGGCGCTCATGGCGAGCATGGAATAGAACCAGTTCCGGAACTGGCCGGGGAAACTCTCCAGCACCAGGTCGGCGGGGAACCACTTCTCCCAGTACGCGCGGTCGGTCGAGTAACGCATCGTGCTGAAGGGCACAATGCCAGCATCCAGCCATGGGTTGCCCACATCCGCGATGCGAGAGGCAAGGCCGTCGCACTTCTCACAGCGGATCTTGACTGCGTCGATATAAGGCCGGTGCGGCGAATTGCCGTCGAAAGCTTCCCAGCCTTCCACGGCCCGGGTCTTCAGTTCCTCGCGGCTGCCGATCACCGTGAAGTGCTCACACTGTTCGCAAACCCAGATGGGCAGGGCGAGCCCCCAGAAACGCTTCTTGGAGATCATCCAATCGCTCATGTTGCGCAGCCAGTCCAACTCGCGGGCTTCTCCCTCAGGGGGAATCCACTTGATGTCCGGCACGGTACGCTGGATACGATCCCGCCAGTCCATGCGGATAAACCACTCGTCCACGGGCCGGAAGACCAGTTCCTCTTTACAACGCCAGCAATGCGGGTAAACGTGCGGATAGCGCTCGCGAGCGACCAAAAATCCCGCGGCCTTCAACGCCGCAACGACGTCGTCGGCCACCTGGTTCGCGTTGCGTCCGGTGAATGGCCCGAAGTCAGGCAGGAACACCGCGCTCTCATCCAGCGGCGCGATGAACGGTAGCTCATTCTCTTTGCCCAACTGCTGGTCCTCGGCGCCGCAGCCTGGGGCGATGTGGACCAGGCCGGTTCCCTCCGCTTCGCTCACCGCATTCCAGGCGATGACGCGATGCGATTCCGCGGCGGTCCTTCCACCTCCGGTCATGCCGTAAGGAAAAAGGCCGCCCGCGGTTCTCTGTGCGGGAAGCTCATCGAACGGTCCTGTGTACTCGAGACCCACCAGATCGCGCCCGCGAATCTCCCCCAGCACTTCAACAGGACCACTCCCCTTGAGGATCGTGCGAATGGAAGGCAGCTTGTGCGTCTCGTGCTTGCCTTCCACTTGCAGGTCCTGAACTCGGTCGCGCTCGAAGTTCGCCTCGGCCACGTAATATGTCCAGTCGCCGTGCCGGACCTTCAGATAGTTCATATCCGGATTTACGGCGACGGCAACGTTCGACGTCAGCGTCCACGGGGTGGTTGTCCAGACCAGCAGCGCTTCCCGTTCCTTACCTTTGACAGGGAACCGCACGAAAACCGATGTGTGTGTCGTGATGCGGCGGCCTTCGGCCACTTCCATTTGTGAAAGCCCGGTGCCGCAGCGCCCGCACCATGGCATCACATCGTGCCCGCGATAGATGAAACCTTCCTTGTGGCACTTTTTGAGAAACGTCCAGATGGTGTAATTGTTTTCGTCGGAGAAGGTAAAGTAGCTGCCGCCATACTCCGCCGAACCCAGCTTTCGAATGATTTCGCTGGCACGCGCCGTCTCGGTATGGCCGCTGGGTAGTTTCGCCGTCAGCACCCGGTCGCCATCGGCCAGCGCGTCGCGCAACGCGAGGAGCACGCTGGGGTCGTCCCAGTCGCACCAATAGCCCAGGCGTACAGACTGCTCGGTCTGCCGCGCGGCGAATGTCAGCACGCGCTCTTTGCAGGCACGCACGAATTTTTCGATGCCGTAGTCGCGAATCTCCCGCTTCGTCTGCAGGCCCAGACTCTTTTCGACCTCGACTTCCACCCACAAGCCCTGGCAGTCAAACCCGTTCTGGTAGCGCAACGCATGACCATTCATCGCGTGGTAGCGCTGGTACATGTCCTTCAGTGACCGGCCCCAGGCGTGGTGCACCCCCATGGGGTTGTTCGCCGTGATCGGTCCGTCGAGAAACGACCAGCGCGGGCCATTCGCCGTCCGCTCGCGCAGCTTGTTGAAAATGCGGTTCTCCTGCCAGAAGCGCAGAATCTCGCGCTCCATGGAAGGGAAGTCAGGTACTCTGGGTACGCTCCGATACATGTTCGTGGAAGTGTTGGACTGGATCAACAATCGCCAGGTTGTCGAGTTACCACACCCGGCACACCTTTTCTTTCTCTTTCACCATCGGCTGGCCGGCCTGGCACGAAAACGCCCGCGCGAACTCAGGCATGTTCACCACAACTCCATTGACGCGGTACTCGGGGGGCGAGTGCGGGTTGGTGACCACGTTGAGGCGTTTGCTTTCGTCTCGCTCGCTCCCGCACGACCACTGTGCCATGCCGACGAAGAACCGCTGATCGGGCGTCAGCCCATCAGCCTCTTTCAGTGTCTGCTCGCGCGTCATGCTTTTCCATGCGCTATACGCCAGCAGCGTCCCACCTAAATCAGCAACGTCCTCGCCGAGCGTCAGTTTCGAATTGATCTTGATGTCGTCCACAACCGTGTACTGCGCATACTGCTCCGAAATACAGGATGCGCGCTTCTCAAACTCTTCGGCATCCTTCTTCGTCCACCAGTCTCGGAGGTTTCCGTTTGCGTCAAACTGCCGGCCTTCGTCGTCGAAGCCGTGCGTCAGCTCGTGCCCGATGGTGGCGCCCGTGTTGCCGTAATTGGGCGCATCATCCATTTTGAAATCGAACAGCGGCGGCTGAAGGACACCCGCGGGAAAGTTGATGTCGTTCATCTGTGGGCTGTAGTACGCATCCACGGTCGGCGGCGTCATCCCCCATTCGGTCCGGTCCACCGGCTTGCCGATCTTTGCCAGGTCGCGGTGGGTCTCGAAAGTGGCTGCGCGGTTTACGTTGCCCAGAAAATCGCCGCGTGCGATCCGCACCGAGCTGTAGTCTCGCTGTTTCTCCGGATAGCCGATCTTGTTGACGACCGCATGCAGCTTAAGCCGGGCCTGCTGCCTGGTTTCCTCGCCCATCCAAGGCAGACTCTTGATCTCGTCTTCCATGGCGTTCTCAATATGCTTCGTCACTTCCAACGCTTTTGCCTTGACCGCGGGACCGAACGTTTTCTCCACAAACACTTTGCCAAGCGCCTCACCCAGGTCGCGATCCACGTATTGTACGCACCGTTTCCAGCGCGGTTGCAGTTGGTCGATTCCCTGCAGCGTCTTGCCATAGAATGCGAAGTTCTCGTTCACGAACCTCGACGACAGATACCGAGCCTTGGAGTGCGCCAGGTGCCAGCGCAAGTAGGCTTTCCAGTGCGCGAGATCCTGCGAAGCCAGCTCCCGTTGTAATTCCTTGTAGAATTCCGGCTCCATAACATTCGTGGCTGTGATGCTTGGGGCGCCGGTTGCGGCCAGGTACCGGTCCCAGTTGAACGAGGGTGTAACGGCCTTGAGCTGCGGCAGCGTCATTTTGTGGAACAGCTTGTAGGGATCCCGCCTTTCCACTTGGGTGAGTGACGCCTTCGCCAGCGCGGTCTCAATGGCCATCACCGTCTGCGCTTCCGCGGGTGCTGCCTTTGCGTCATCACCCAGCAACTCGAACATGCGGGCAACGTGGGTAACGTATTTCTCGCGAATTTCCCGCATATGGAGCTCGTCCTTCACGTAGTAGTCGCGGTCAGGCAGCCCGAGTCCGCCGGCCGCGGCAAAGGCAATCACCCGGCGGGAGTCTTCGAAGTCCTGATTCGATCCGAAACCGAACAGTGTGGAGGCGCCGTTCAGATGTTCTTCGGCCACCAGTTCCGCCAACTCACGGATCGACTTCAACTGCGCGATCGCCTCGAGGCCGGGCACGAGCGGCGCGACGTCTGCCTTCTCGATTCCGGCTTCGTCCATACAGGACTGGAAATAGTCCCCAATTTTCTGCTGCTCTGTGCTCCGTCCAGCCACAGGTTTCGCGGCCTCCTCCAGGATGCCCCACAGAAACAGTTCGTTCTCGTACTGCAATTTGCCGTATACTTCCCACCGTGCCTGATCCGCGGGAATCGGATTCCTTTTGAGCCACCCGCCGCACGAGTATTGGTAGAAGTTGGTGCACGGGTCGACCGAACGGTCCATGGAAGTCACGTCAAGGCTTGGCGAATAAGGGAGTTCCGACAGGGGCGCTGCTTTCCGGTCGCCAAGCGTCGTTGGCGGCTGGGCTGACAATGCCGCCGCGAAACTCAGGACGAACCAAGCTCCTGGAAGGTTCGATGGCATGAAGTTTTAGTATACGGTCCAGGCGCGAAGGCTGCCATAAGACGGATACCGCAAGGGAACTTCTGCAGGCCGTTTTCCGTTATGTAATGTGACTATGCAAAGTTCAGTCTCTCTGGTTGGCCTGTGCCTGCTAGCTTATCCTCTGGCGATGTACGGTCAAATCACGGGTACCTGCGAACGGGCATTCGAGGCAAAGTTTCAGTCCGGCGGCGCGATCCACATGAGGATCCGGTCCGGCGATATCGAAGTGACCGGCATCGACTCCCCGGTTCTGCGAGTTACCTGCGAACTCAAGCGGGATGAAGACGCTGGAAGAATAGCCATCAAGTTTAAGGCTGCCGGAAGCTCCGGGGATCTGAGCATCCTGGGCGGGCCGAACGGCGATGTCCGCATGCGGATCGAGGTCCCTAAGAACTCGAACCTTTTTGTCCGCTCGCCTGCCGGGGACGTGAGTGTCTCCGGGGTCACGGGCGACAAGGACGTTGAAATCCATGCCGGGGATCTGACCATCTTTGTCGGCAATCCTGCCGACTACAAGCACGCGGATGCGTCGGTGTACGCCGGTGATTTGGTCGCCTCGGCATTCGGTGTCACGAAGGACGGCCTCTTTCGCAGCTTCGACAAGGACAATGCGTCGGGCAAGTACCGCCTCCATGCGCACGTCGGCGCCGGCGACCTCGTCCTGAAGTAGCGTGATCGCCTCACCGGTGGTATTGGTAGGCGGATTCGACGGTGATGTTGCTATCGCTCAAAATGGCGCCGGTGGCGCGCTGCAAAGCCGCTCGAGCCTTGACGTAAGCGCTTTTGGCAGCCACTTCCGTGGATTTAGCCTGCGCGAGCAGGCTTTCGTACTGGATCACAAAAAAGCTGGTAGAGGCTCCCACGGCAAATTTCTGCTGCTCCGCATCCAGTGATTCCTCCTGGAGCAAGCGCGCCTGCACCGCAGCCTCATACGAGGAGCGGGCACGCCGCATGGCGATCAACGCGTCCTCCACTTCCAGCCGGGCCTGATTCTGCAACTGCCGCATCCGGATCTGAGTCTGCCGGAGTTGTATTTCGTCTCGAGCCAGATCGGCTTCGGCAACGCGGTTCCGGATGGGCAGCGTCACCTGCAAGCCGATACCGTAGGTCGGGAACTTCCGCGTGAAGATCTGGTCGAGCGCGGTGCCGTAGCCGCCGGTCAAAGACGCATCCGCGCCCGGTGCGAGTGGATTTGCCGTGCCCGCCAAACCGTTGTTCTGCGCCACCCCTACCAGATCCACTTCGGGCCGCACCGCGTTGCGAGAGCCCTTCAAACCGATTTCAGAGTTTTCAATCTGCAGGTTTGCCTGGCTGAGATCCGGGCGACGCGCCATCGCGTCGGAGAGAAGGTCCTGGATAGGCCGGATCTCTTCCTTTTCGGGAATGCTGAGAGAATCGGTGGGGATAATCCGCGCCGACTGCAATTGCGGGTCCTGATTGCCGGTCTTGGTGAGGACGGTCTTCAGGATAGCTTCCTGTTCTTCCAGCAGGCCGCGCGAGTTGATCAGATCCTGGCGGCTCGAGAACACCGCGGCATTGGCTCGTGTCATCTCCACGCGCGCCAGCGTGCCTTCCTCCACCTGCGCCTGCGTATCGGTGAAGAGTTTCTGTGTCAGCGCCAGAGATTCCTCTTTGTTCTTTACGTCCTCGTAGAGCGCCACCAGATCCGTGTACAGGCGGGTGACGCCATAAACCGTTGCTATGAGCTGTTGCTCGAAAAGCAGGCTCGTAATCTTCTGATTATTGTTGGCGATGTGAATGAACCGGCGATTCAGGCTCGGCCCGAATCCGCGCCACAATGGCTGCGTGACGGTCAAACCGAGGCTCGACCCAGTAAACGGATTGTAGTTGTTGCGCAGGGAATTCACCGATTGGTGGTTGTTGTCGAACGCCAGGCTGACCTGTGTTCCCGTGCTGAAACCCTGCGCGATTCCCACGTTGGCCGCTCCGATGCTTGAGATCAGCGAATTGGCGCCGCTTACGACTGTATTGGTTTGCGGTGTGGTTTGATGCGTCCAGTTCAATTGCCCCACCAGCGCGGGATCGAAAATAGCGACCGGCGTACCGTTCGACTGCGGAATCGTGCCTTGGACCGAGAGATTGGTCTGTACCTCGCCAAGAACGCCCAGTTCGAGCGGATTGGTAGCCACAGCGGTTCCAGGCGTCACGCTCGAAGCGCTGGCGGGATTCGTAACCAGCGGGCTGAGCGGGCCACCGACTCCCGCTGGGACCTCGGCCAGAACAAACGGCACGCCGCGGAGCGTCCCCCCGCCTTGTGCACGAAGCACGTCAGTGTCCGCGACTGGAATGCTGAATCGTTGAAGCTCGATATCGAGGTTATTTTCAATCGCCAGAGCGAGTGCGTCTGAAAGTGAGAGGTAGAGATTTCCGGAGCGGATCAGATCATGAATCCGCGCGGAGTTCTCGAAGTTCAACGGCCGGACGCGCGAGGAGACACCCGGCGATCCCAGCCGCGGCGCGCCATGATCCGGCCCCGGCCCTTGGCCCGCAGTGACGGGAGCAGAGGCCAGCAGAAAGGCAAGACCCGCGCTGAGTCCCGAGCGACGCCCTGATCGAAGCATGCTTACCGGGAGCCCCCGGATGAGCCTGCCGCGCCGGATGGACGTTCATTGAGAGCTACCGGATTCACCTTCGCCCCTTCGCGGACCACATCTCCTGGATTTACGACTACCTGTTGTCCCGCCTGCAATCCGGAGAGGACTTCGATGCGGTCACCATAGTCGCGTCCCAGTTCGATGTGTTGAAAGTGAATCGTATGGTTGGCCGTTACCGTGGCGACCTGTGTTCCGTCGGGCCGCACCACCAGCGTGTCGCCCGGGATCACCAGCGGCGGATCCTTCCGGGGCGTGGTGAGATCAACCTGGGAGTACGTTCCCGGTAACAGAGATCCTGCCGGATTGGGCACCTGCACTTCTGTCAGGAGCGTGCGCGTGGCCGGGTCAAGCGCGTTGGATGTGCGCGTGACCGTACCCGTAAACTGCCTCCCGGGCAGTTCGGGGATCATGACTCGCGCCGTTTGCCCGACATGTACGGAATCCGCGTCCGCCTGCGGCACATTGACGTAGGTTCGCAGGACATTCGTCTGTGCGATGCGGAACAAGAGCGTGTTGCTCTCTGTGATGAGCGCTCCGACGTCCACGTTGCGCAGTGTGATCACGCCCGCAAACGGCGCTCGAACCAGTTTGTATCCCTGCAACTCCAACAGGCGGGCCACATTGGCCTCGGCGCCCGAAGCAGCGTCGCGGAGCGCAGCCACGGCCTTCTCAAGCGATTGCACGTTCGCGCTCTGGGCCTGGTACTGGGCCTGGTACGTGTCGTTCTCCTGGCGGGAAACCACACCTTTCTTCTCCAGGTTGCTCCAGCGCTCCGCGGTCACCCGGGCCAGTTCCTGATTGGTCTTGCCCAGCGCGAGATTGGCCAGCCCCTGTTCCAGACCGGACTGCGCCTGCCGCGCGGCGGACTTGGCTTGCTTCACCTGGGCATCCAACTCGGGTGCTTCAATCTCAGCCAGGAGCTGGCCTGCCGGTACCCGGTCGCCGATGTCGACATAGCGCTTGCGAACGTAACCAGTGGCCCTGGACAGGACCGGAGCCTCCGTTACTGCCTGGATGTTGCCCGGAAGCACCAGGCTGACTTTGCCCGGCGATTGGACGACCCCCACCACCGTTACCGAGGGCAGCGCCTCATCCGCGGACTTGGCCTCGGCAACCAGCATCGCCTCACGCTTCCGGTGCGGCAGATAACCCGCGAAGAAGGCGGCCACTACCACCACGATGCCCACCGCCGAGAGCGCACCCAGCGTCATCCGCGAGGGCGGTTCGGGCTGGCGGGCCTGCGGCGCGGATTGAGCCACCAGGCGCTTCTGCTCTTCCAGTTGCCGCCGGAGAGATTCGACCTCAGCCCGCAGCCGCTCTTCGGTGCTCGGCTCTTTCTTCGGGATGTCCGTTTCCATCAGGCTCATACACTATGGTCAGGCAAGTTCCAGTATGTCCGCAATAGTCTGTCCGTGTTCTTCATCAATCTTCTTGTCATAATCCACTGGCGGTTTGCTCCGGACCAGGCTGTACACCAGCGGGACAATAAACAAAGTCGTGACCGTGGCCAAAAGCAGTCCGCCGATCACCGCGCGTCCCAGCGGCGCATTCTGCTCGCCGCCCTCACCGTAGCCCAGGGCCATGGGCAGCATACCGATGATCATGGCCAGAGCGGTCATGAGCACCGGCCGGATACGCGTGTAACCGGCCGTCAACGCCGCCGCGCGCGGGCCCATGTCCTCGGCGCGCTGATCGTTGGCGAAAACCACGAGCAAAATGCTGTTGGCCGTGGCCACACCGATACTCATGATACTGCCCATCAGAGACGGCACGCTGAATGTCGTTTGCGTGACGAAGAGGATCCAAACCACGCCCGCCAAAGCGCCGGGAAGCGCCATGAGAATGACAAATGGATCCAGCCACGACTGGAAGTTGACGGCCATCAGCAGGTAAACCAGGACCACCGCGAAAATGAGCCCGAGTTCCAGGCGGAAGAACGAAGTTCGCATCGTATTCACCTGGCCGCGCAACGCCATGGTCGTGCCACGAGGCAAGGCCTTGGAAACATCGCTCATCACGTGCTCCACGGCAGCGCCGACACTACCCAGATCGCGGCGGTCCACGTTGGCATACACGTCGAAAACCGGCTGCACATTATAGTGGTTCACGATTTCGTTCCCCACCCCGCGTTCCGCGGTCGCCAGATTGGAGAGCAATTGCGTCCCTGTGGGCGCCGCGCCCGGGTTACCGAAAGCCTGCGACGATTGGCTGGGCGCCGCTCCCACAAACGAATTGGACGCGTTGGCGCTGCCCGCGGGTGACCCCGGCGTGTTGCTCGTGATGGCACTCCCCAGCGGAGTGATTGGCGTCCGGAACAGGGCGTCGAGCGAATTCAACCGATATTGCGGCGTCTGCACGGCGACCGAGTAGGTGACGCCGTTGGTCCAGTTCAGCCATTGCGTGGGCGCCACCTGTCCGCTGGAGCTGAGCGAGATCAGCAGGCTGCTGCTGACATCCCGCTGCGTTAAGCCGAGCTGTTCCGCTTTGCTCCGGTCGACACTTACCCGAAGCTCCGGGTAGTTCACCACCTGGTGAATGTGCACGTCCGCGGCGCCGGGGATGCGGGCAATTCGTCTCTCCAATTCACGGCACAGACTGTAATTCGCTCTGGCATCGCGCCCCATGATCTGTACATCAATGGGAGCCGGAAGGCCGAAGTTCAGGATCTGGTTGGTGATATTAGCCGCCTCGAAGAAGAACGTCACATCGGGAAATCTTTCGTGGAAGCGCTGGCGCAAGCGGTGGGTGTACTCGGCCGTCGGGCCGTGCTTCTCGGTCTTGAGCGAAATCAGGATGTCGCCGTCATCGGTTCCAATGGTTGTGTTGTCCCCAAAAGCCAGGTTGAAACCGCCGAAGGGCACGCCAATGTTATCGATGATCGTATCGATTTCGTCCGGCGGGATCACCTGGCGGATTTCGTTGTCGATGTCGGCGAAAAGCATCTCCGTCTTCTCAATGCGCGTGCCGACGGGCGCTCGCGCATGCAGCCGCAACTGGCCGGAATCCACCGTGGGAAAGAAGTCCTGCCCTACGAAGGGAACCAGGCACATCGAACCGGCCACGAACAGGGCGAAGCCGGTTAACACCAGCCCGCGATGCTCCAGCGACCAGTCGAGCAGCCCGGTGTAGGAAGTCCGCATCTTCTCGAAGCGCCGGTTGAAGGCGTGGTGAACGCTCCAGATGAGTCCGCTGCCGCCTGCCGCTTCGCCGTGCTCCCCCAGTACGTACAATTTCAGCTCCGGCTTTAAGAGGTAATGAACCATGTTGGGGATCAACGTTCGAGACAGCAGATACGACGCCAGCATGGCAAATACCACGGCCATCGAGAGCGGCGTGAAAAGATACTTGGCCGCGCCGGTCAGCAGCAACACCGGAACGAACACAATACAGATCGAAAGCGTAGAGACGAAGGCTGGAACGGCAATCTGTTGCGCGCCATCGAGCACCGCCCGCACCAGCGGCTTCTTCATCGCCATATTCCGGTGCGTGTTCTCGATTTCAACCGTGGCATCATCCACCAGGATGCCGACGGCGAGCGCCAGCCCGCCCAGCGTCATCACATTGATCGTCTGGCCCATCAAATTGAGAATCACCAGAGAGGTCAAAATGGAGAGCGGAATCGAGATGCAGACGATGACCGTGCTCCGCCAGCTTCCCAGGAAGAGCAGAATCATCAAACCAGTGAGGAACGCCGCGATTATTGCCTCGCGGACTACACCCCCGATTGCTGCGCGCACAAACAGCGACTGGTCGAAAAACTGGCGGACCTCCAACTCGGACGGCAACCCGGCCACGATCTTGGGCAGTGCTTCCTTCACCCTCTGCACGATCGACAGGGTGGAAGCCTTGCCATTGCGCAGCACCGTCAACAAGGCGCCGCGCGTCCCGTTCGTGCGGACGATGCTGGACTGCACCGAGTAACCGTCCCGCACTTGCGCCACGTCTTTCATGTACACGGTGGCGCCGTTCACGACCTTAATCGGCAGATCGTTGAGCTGGTCCAGGATGATCGGGCTGTTATTGAGCTTCACCTGGTAATCGATGTCTCCGATCTTGACGTCGCCGGCGGGCAAGATCAGACTCTGCTGGCCGAGTGCGTTGGACACGTCGGCGGGCGAAAGCTGCTTGGCATACAGCGCTTCCGGATTGAGGTCTACCATCACCTGCCGGAACTTGCCCCCGAAGGGCAGCGGCACGGCAGCGCCTTGAACCGTGGCAAGCTGGGTCCGGATGAAATTCAGGCCCAGATCGAAAATCTGCTGTTCACTGAGCGTCTTACTTTGCAGCCCGATTTGCAGAATAGGCACGCTCGACGCGTCGTATTTTACGATGCTTGGCGGATAAGTCCCCGGTGGAAAAATGCGCAGCAATGTCTGGCAGATGGCGGTAACCTGCGCCATCGCCATTTCCACCTTCACGTTCGGCTGGAAATATACCCGGGTAACGGAAACGCCGCTGTAGGCCTGCGTCTCAATGTGTTCGATGTCGTTGACGGTAGTCGTCATCGAGCGTTCGAAAATTGTGTCGATGCGCTTCTCGATCTCGTCGGGCGACATGCCGGTATAGTTCCAGATCACGCTCAACACGGGGATATCGATGTACGGAAAGATGTCCACCGGCATGGTGACGATGGCCGCTCCGCCCAGGATCGCGATCAACACCGCCATGACGACAAATGTATAAGGGCGCCGTAACGCTAGTCTGACTATCCACATGTGATTTCGGCTCGGTGGTCTCTGGCTACCCCGACGATAAAAGTAGGCTTTATGACATTATCGGCAATTGCCGTACTTGTTGGATGAGGTTCCCGGCCGGGAGATCGTAGCTCTTTAGGGCTAGGGAGTCAGATGAATGATTCCCCTTTGAATGGCGGCCGTGGCGGCTTGTGTGCGGTCGCCGACTCCCAGCTTCGCCAGGATGTTCTTTACGTGATTCTTCACGGTGTGCTCTGCAATGTTGAGCCTGTAGGCAATCTCCTTGTTGGCCAGCCCGCCTACGATGAGCGAAAGCACCTCTATCTCCCGCGCGCTCAAATCCGGGGCGGGGGACTGGGCCGCGAGCGTCGCGGCCACAGAAGGCGGGAGGAAGGTTCCGCCGGAATGCACTGCCCGGATGGCCTTGAGCAGGTCATCATGCAGAACGTCCTTGGTCAGATAGGCCTGGACGCCGGCCTGAAGCGCGCGCCGGATGTCTTCGTCACCGCCATAGGTGGTGAGTGCGATCAATCGGGCTTGCGGATACTCGCGGCGGATGGCGGTCGCCGCTTCCACACCACTGAGGCCGGGCATCCGGAGGTCGAGCAACGTGATATCGGGCAAATGTTTGCGGTAGAGATCCACCGCCTGCTGGCCGTTGGCCGCCTCGGCGACTACGGTCATGTCCGGCTGCATGTTTACGATGGTGGTCACGCCGACGCGGGCGATCAGATGGTCCTCGGCGATCAGAATGCGGATCTTGGCGCCGCTCATGACAGAGGCACCGTCACCTCGACTTCCGTGCCGTCGCCCGGGCGGCTCCGCAGGTTCAAGGCGCCTCCCAGCCGTTCGGCTCTCTCGCGCATGCCCAGCAGCCCGAAGTGGCCTCCGGACGCCTGAAACGCCTCCTGCTGCTCGAAACCCCGGCCGTCGTCTTCAACTCGCAGGCACAGCCGCCGGGCTCCCATTTCTAGCCGGATCCGAATCCGGTTGGCCGCCGCGTGCTTCAGCGTGTTGGTCACGGCTTCTTGTGCAATGCGCAGCAGATGTTGCTCCATCTCTTCGGGCAACGGCTTCGGGTCGCCGCTGATATCCACCTGCACCTGGACAGAGGAACCGGAGGTCCACTGCCTGGCTCCCGCATGGAGCGCCGCGGGCAGGTCATGGCCTTCGAGCTCCGACGCTCTCAGATCCATCACGGAACGGCGGGCCTCGGTGAGGCTGTGCCGGACCATTCTCGACGCCAGTTGCAGGTGCTGCTTGGCAAGCTCCACGTTGTGCGGCAGGCTCATGGCTACGGCATCCAACTGCGAGGAGATGCCCACGAAACCTTGCGCCAGCGTGTCGTGAATTTCACGAGCCAGGCGCGCGCGTTCTTCGAGCACCAGCGCGAAACGCCCGCGAATCTGGCGCAAGCGGAGGCGAAACACCCCCCACGCACTCGCGGCCAGCAGCATCACCGCCAGCAGCCGGAACCAGAGGGTCTCGTAGAAATGCGGCAGCAGGCGAAACGCATAGGATGCCTCGCTTGCCGGCCCTCCGTCGATTTCTGCCCTCACCAGGAAGCGATAGTTGCCGTGGCGCAAACTGTTGTAGTTGATGACGCGTCGCCCCCCCGCCTGCACCCAGTCGTGATCCAGGCTTTCGAGCCGGTAGGAATAACGCACCCGTTCCGGCGCCGTCAGATGGATGCCGGTGTAGTGGATCTGGATGCGGCCGTTGCCCGGCTCCAGTTCGGCCGGCCGCGCCAGGTCCATCGGGTTCCCGTTCGCTGTGATCTCGACAAGCTGCACCGCGACCGGAGCGGGCTGCCGCTTCGGCGCATTGGGATCGAGCACGGCCAGCCCGCGGCTGGTCGGAAACCACAGCCGGCCGTCCGCCGTCCGCCAGCCGCCGCCCGAGGTCGGATAGCCGGGAGCGCACTGTGCGCTGCGCAACCCGTCCTCCAACCCGTAGTTGATGGGCGTGAGCTTTGCGATTTTTCCTGCCGCTAAATTCTGCAACTGCTCCTTGGAGATGCGGCAAATGCCGCGTGTCGTGCTGAGCCAGAGCGACCCTCGTCCGTCGTCCTCGATGTGAGAGATGTTGTCGCTGAGCAGGCCGTCCTTGGACATGTAGTGAAAAAAACGTCCGTCGCGCAGGCAATCCAGTCCGCCCCCGAAGGTGCCGATCCACAGCGCGCCGTCTTCATCTTCGAGAAGGTAGCGAATCTGATCGTTGGACAAACCATCAGCGGTCGTATACAGCCGGGCATCATCGCCGGCCACCCGCCACAAGCCCCGCCCGTAGGTTCCCGCCCAGATGCTTCCATCTCGCCGCGTGCAGAGCGCGACGATGGCGCTTGTCAGCAGGGTTCCGCCATCCACCACCTTTCGCGCGTGCCCGTTGCGCAGTTGGCTGAGGGCGCCCGCCGTCGCCAGCCAGACTCCTCCTTGCGCGTCTTCCCGCACATCGAACACGATCTGCCGTCCGAGCGGATCCGCGGGCACGTGTGTGGCGAACTTGCCGGCGTGCATCCGGCTCAGGCCTTCGCGTGTGGCCACCAGCAGATCGCCCCGATGGTCCTCGCGAATGGAAAAGATCTCGTTGCTCGCCAACCCGTCCCGCGTGGTGTAGGTATGAAACCTGTCCTTGCCGAAGAAGCCCAGTCCGCTATCGTGGAAGCCGACCCAGATTCTCCCCAGGCGGTCCTGATACACCGCGGTCGGCTCGTCGCTGGGAAGTCCCTCGCCTCGCGAATAGATCGTAAATACATCATCACGAAAGCCGATCAGTCCGCTGTTCATGCCCACCCATAGATTTCCTTCACGGTCTTCATAAATGGAGCGCACCCAGTCGCGATCGTGTCCGCTGTCGATCGCGGGGGCGACAAAGCCGCCCTCCACGAGCCGGCGGCTCAGCCCGCCATTGGTTCCGGCCCACAAGTTGCCGTCACGGTCCTCCCAAAGAGATCGCACGAAAGGGTCCGGAAGCCCGTCCCGCGTATCGAAACTCCGGATCTTTCCCGACGGCGTAAGCATCAACAGCCCTTTGCTGCTGCCCACCCAAAAGTTGCCGTGGCGATCTTCAAGCATGCAGCTGACGATGGCGCCCTCGAGTGCCGCCGCGCCGATCACCGTGACGAACCTGCCGTTTACCAGCTTTGCCACCCCGCCGAAGCCGGAGATCCAGAGATTGTGCTCGCGATCTCCATACACAATCCGGATTGCGGCGATCGGCAGGTCCGTGCCCGATCGAAAACTGGTGAATTTCCCCGACTCGAAACGGGTAAGGTAAGTTCCGGCCACGCTCCAGACCGCGCCCGGCCGCCCCTGGCACACCGAGGTAATGGCATCGTCCGGCAGACCGTCTTTGGTCTTGTAAGTAATGAAGCGTTTATCGCGGTAGCAGGTGAGCCCGTCAGCCGTTCCGATCCATAAGCTCCCATCAACGCCCGCTGACAGCGCGGTGATGGAATTGCTTGGCAGGTCTCCGTTACCTTTGTTGAAGATAACGAACTCGTAGCCGTCGAATCGAGCCAGCCCCTCGTCGGTACCAAGCCACAGATAGCCGTCTGTCGTCTGTGCGATGGCGCGAATCGTGTCTTGCGGTAAACCCTGCTCCTGCGTCCAGATCGTGCGCGTATATTGAGTGAGGCTTTTTGACGGATTGAGAGCCAGCGCGGTGTGGGCACAAAGACAACCCCAGACGGTCAAAAAGACTGGCCAGCTTCGCTTGAATGGAGATCTCACCGCGATATTTTCCAGTATAAAACCGGCGGCGAACGCGTGAGCTACAATACAAAAAGGCATCACCCTAGCTGGACTAGGGCAATAAGTCGAACAGGATGAAAGACAGATCGCTGATCTGGCTGGCCGCGGGCGGAATCGCCATATGGGTGATCGTGGGGTACCCACCCGCCAGAGAAGCTGTCTTCCAGACCGCCAGGTACATCGCGCGAGACATCTCAGCCCTTTTCCATTAGCGCACTAACTGCGGCGCGACACACAGACACCTGTTGAATCGCTACGGTCGAAACGAACCGGAGCGCGATCATAGTGGAGTTCCATAGGGCCGATGTAGGTGGATTGCGGCCGGATCAGCCGCCCCTCACGAAGTTGCTCCAGGCAATGTGCGGACCAGCCGAGGACACGCCCGACGGCAAAGGTCGGAGTAAACAATTCGGGCGGTAATCCCAGACCGTGCAACAGCAGGGCGGTGTAGAATTCGACATTCGTATCAAGCCGGCGGTCCGGCTTGCGTGCGCGCAGCAAGCGAAGGGCAGTCGCTTCCACGCTCCGGGCAAGGTCGTAGAAGCGCCTGTCGACGCCGCTCGAAAAGAACTGCTCAGCGGCTTGTGCCAGGATATCCGCGCGCGGATCACGCACTTTGTAGATGCGGTGCCCGAATCCCATAAGGCGCTCGCCCCGATCGAGCTTAGCGCGGATGACGGTTTCGGCGCGCTCGGGACTGCCGATTTCGACGACCATCTGGAGCGCGGGGCCGGGCGCCCCACCATGCAGCGGGCCCTTGAGCGCACCCACTGCGCCGGTGATCGCGGAGAGGACATCGGATTGAGTGGAGATGATGACTCTTGCCGCAAAAGTGGAGGCGTTGAGGCCGTGATCGCAGATGGTGTTCAGGTAGGTTTCTAAAGCGCGCGAGCGCTCCGGGGACGGTTCGGCGCCTGACAATTGATGGAGGTAATGAGCCGCGTGCGGGAGATCGCAGCGGATGGGTACGGGCGACTCACCGTGGCGAAAACGCCAATACGCTCCCACGACCGCCGGGAACGCCGCGATGGCCGCGATAGCGTCATCTAGAGGATTTTCTGCGCGACCCAGGCTAAGAATGGGCACAGCCATGCGCAGCGCATCCATGGGGGGCGCATTCACAGCCGCTGCCTCCCGAAGAACCTCGATTGCCGCGCGAGGCAGAGTTCGCCGTCCGGTCAACTCCCGTGCGAATGCCGTGCGCTCCGCGGGTTCGGGCAGCCGGCCGTGTAAGAACAGGTACGCGACTTCCTCAAAACCGGCATGCGGCGCCAGTTCCTCCGCGGCATACCCGGCAAGGGTCAGCCGCCCAGCCTCCCCGTCCACATGGCTTAATCGAGTACGGGCGGCCACGACTCCTTCCAGTCCCTGCATCATGCTTTCAGGTTTGGATGAATTCGTTTATATTGTCAACATTGATTCTGGAATCAATATAATAGGCAGATGGATCGACGCTACGTAACGGCGAAGCAGGCCGCGGAGGCGCTTGGCGTGACCCTGGCGACGTTGTACGCCTACATCAGCCGGGGCCAATTGCAGTCCGAGCCGGTACCTGGCCGCCCGCGAGAGCGCCGCTACTATCGGGAAGACATCGAGCGGTTACGGGAGCGGAAGGAGACGCGGCGGGATCCGGCCAGGGCGGCCGCGCGGGGACTGCATTGTGGCAGCCCCGTGCTCTCGTCGAGCATCACGCTGATCCATCATGGAAAGCCGTATTATCGCGGCCGGGATGCGGTGAAGCTCGCAGAGAAGGCGACCCTGGAGCAAGTGGCGGAGTTGTTGTGGGCGGCGGAAGGATCGGAAGGGGAGCGGTTGTTCGAGCAACCTTGCGTGCTGTCTCCTCGGCAATTGGCGCGTCTGGGGGGCCTGCGCGAAGGACCCATTGGTTCTGCTTCAAACGGCATTGCCGCTGGCCGGGGCGGTGGATCTGGCATCGTACGATTTACGTCCCGCGGCCGTCCGCCAGACAGGAGCGCGCATCGTTCGATTGTTGACAACTATAGTCGCAAGACGCGATTCGCAGGCTCCTGTTCACCTGACACTACAAACCGCATGGGTGCCGGGGAAGGCGGCGGTTGGCGAGGTGATTCGCATGGCGCTGGTCGTCTGCGCGGACCACGAACTGAATGTCTCGGCGTTTACCGCCAGGTGCGCGGCGTCGGCGGGCGCCTCGCTCTATGACACGATATCGGCTGCCATGGCGGCACTGAAGGGATCCCGGCACGGCGGTGAAACGGAGCGCGTATCGGCTCTGTTTATGGAAACCGAAACGCCCAGACGTGCACGGACCGTGGTCGCGAATCGGCTGCGTCGTGGAGAGCACTTGCCGGGATTCGGGCATCCGCTCTACCCGGCTGGCGATCCACGAGCCGCGTTGTTGATGCGATTGGCTAAGGCCAGCGGTAATCACGCCGCGTGGAGGCTGGTTCGGGCTCTCTCTAGCGCAGCGCTCGAGCTGCGGCACGACCTTCCGAATTTGGATTTCGGCCTGGTGGCACTGGCGCGGTCATACGGCTTGCCCGACCACGCACCGCTGGTCCTGTTCGCGCTGGGCCGGACGATAGGCTGGATTGCACACGCCATGGAGCAATATGCATCAGGCGAGTTGATCCGCCCACGCGCCCATTACACGGGGCCGGCTCCCGAGGATGGCCGCCCTCCTGGCTCACCACGCGGCGGCCCAGCCGCTGGCAGCCACGCGACACCGCTCGTGGCCGGGCGGTAGCAGGGCCGTATTCTCAATCAGTTCGCGATAATCGTCCTTCGGCCACCTAAGCATGTACTCATGAGTAATGGAAGCACGTGGCACAGCCGATTAGATTGGTGCGAGCGTTCTGCCCGATGTTCGCAAACCGATAGAGGTTCAAGTGTGAAAACGCTAAAGAACAAATTCCTGGCACTCTTCCTGGTGCTCTTTGCGCTGAACGTTATCAGCAGCGCCATCGTCGCCTGGACGGTGTCCGCGCAAAAGGTGGACGCCAGGGTGGTGAATCTTGCCGGCGCGCAACGAATGCTGAGCCAAAGGATGACAAAAGACGCGCTGCTGCTGCTACAGGGCCGCGGCGACCGCCCCGCCTTGCAGAAATCCGTGGATCGTTTCGACAAAGTCCTCAAGGGCCTCATCCGGGGGGATGTGGAACTTGGTCTTCCACCCTGCGAGGACCCGGAGACCCTTCGGGTTCTATCGGACGTCAATGAGATCTGGGTCCCGTTTCGGGAGGGGGTGGATGGCATCGCCGCTTCCAGGAGCAGCGATACTGCCGCGAAGACGCTGGTCGACAGCAACAACGCATTGCTTGACCGCGCAAACGCGGCCGTAAACCTGTTTGAAAAGCGGGCTTCGGAAAAGTCCACGCTGCGGCTTTACGCCCAGGCGAGTGTCATCACGCTGGTGGCCGTGTTGATCATGATTGCGTGGTTTCTGGTAATCGCCCCAGTCGTGAGACGTCTGGCGCAGACGGCCGAGAGTCTGCTGGAAGGCGCGAGTCAAGTGGCGGCCGCTGCCGCACAGATTTCCTCCTCCAGCCAGTCGCTGGCGCAGGGGGCCACCGAACAGGCGGCATCGCTCGAAGAGACTTCGGCTTCAAGTGCAGAGATCAACTCGATGGCCCGCAAGAACAGCGAGAATAGCCGCTTAGCCGCCGACCTGATGACCCAGTCGCAGCAAAAGTTCGTCGGGGCCAATCAGTCGCTGGAACAGATGGTGACGGCCATGGGCGAGATCAACACGCAGAGCGACAAGATTTCCAAGATCATCAAGGTAATCGACGAAATCGCGTTCCAGACCAATATCCTGGCTTTGAACGCGGCGGTGGAAGCGGCGCGGGCCGGCGAAGCAGGCATGGGTTTTGCGGTGGTGGCCGATGAAGTCCGCAACCTGGCGCAGCGTTCCGCGAAGGCGGCCAAGGACACCGCGGCTCTCATTGAGGAATCGATCGCCAAGTCCAACGAGGGCAAGATCAAGGTGAACGAGGTGGACGTTGCGATCCGTGCCATGACCGAGGAGGCAGGCAAAGTAAAGTCCCTGGTCGACGATGTCAACATGGGCAGCCACGAGCAGGCCCAGGGGATCGAGCATATCGGCAAGGCCATCACGCAGATGGAGCAGGTGACGCAGTCTACCGCGGCCCATGCCGAGGAAAGTGCTTCTGCCGCCGAGCAACTGAATGCGCAGACCTATGCCATGAAGAGCGTTGTGGCCGGGTTATCGGAGCTCGTCGGTATCCAACACGAATCGGTTGGGCTCTAGATCAGAAACGGGGGCAGGCCACGCTTCCTGACTGATTAAACATTCTTGGAGGAATTGTTTTGATCAGACCAGAGATCGTTTGAGGACTGCCCGACTACGAGATTGGCGACTTACGGATCACGGGTGGCGGATGCGCGATTTGGGCCCGGCGTCGCTGATGCGGCGGCACCGGCACAACCTCGGAGCTGATCAGCAGCTCCGGCTGGCGGCCTACCTGACCGAGCATCCGGTGCTGGAGACCATCTACCGCTTCAAGCAGCGCCATTGCTACCTGCTATTGAAAAAGCACCGCACACGCAAGCAATGCGAGCACCCCGTGCCACGCTTTCTGCGCGCTGTCTACCAGTTGCGCCAAGCCCGCCTTGCGCAATTGGTCCAGATGGGGCAGACGCTGTCTTCCTGGTCCGAAGAAATCGTCTCCATGTGGCGCTTCACGCGCAACAATGGCATCACCGAAGGTTTTCACAACAAAATGGAGCTCTGGCCTGTTGGCGAGACCTCGATGGCGTCGGTTCCAAGAACCGTGGCCTGCTTTCCTTGATGCGGCGCCATCGTCACAACTTGCGAGCCGATCAGCAGCTCCGCCTGGCCGCCTATCTTGCGCAGCATCCGGTGCTGGAGACCATCTATCGCTTTAAGCAGCGCCTCTGCTACCTGCTGCTGAAAAAACACCGCACCCGCAAACAATGCGAGCAACTGGTGCCCCGCTTCCTGCGGGCCGTTTACCAGCTACGCCAGGCCGGCCTGGCCCAACTGGTACAACTCGGCCAGACTCTCTCCGCCTGGTCGGAGGAAATCGTGGGCATGTGGCGCTTCACTCGCAACAACGGCATCACCGAAGGTTTTCACAACAAAATGGAGCTCATCAACCGCCAGGCCTACGGCTTTCGTAATTTCCAAAATTATAGACTTCGCGTGAAGGTGTTATGTTCTTAGAAATCAGTTTGGGATCGGGATTTGCCCCCGTTGTTGGCGTAGAGCCAAAAAATGGCAGAGTGCTGGTAGCGCTAACGGGAATCGAACCCGACGGCTGCCAGTTCAGCTCAGTCCACTTGGGTCTAAGTGGTTGTGTTTTCAGTCCAGTTGGTATTCGGGGATGGTGGGAAACACCGCTACGAACCGCCGACGTCACAGCGCAGTCACAACGCAGCCGTGGGCCGAGGGCGCATACTGACGCCGCCGCGTTTCCGAAAACTACCCTCTCTAGCCCTCCGGACGTTCCGCGATCCAGGCCGCGGAGTCGCCCGACAGAACCGCATTACTGGATTCTCGGATCCTGGCGCGTCACTCCAAATCTCGCAGGTGCCGTTACGGACCGCGCCGGTGTTCGACAACGGGCCGGCCAGCCCTGTAGTCGCCATAGAGACCTGTAGCGGCACTCGCGAGGACTTGGGAAGGAACTCGGCCTAGTGATTGAGCGGAAACCTGTCGTCGCGCCGCGCTTCACAGAATTCAACGATGCCCTCGAAAAGCGCCACAGCAGCAACGGAGTAATTGCGCAAGTCGTCTTCCGTCACGAATAGATCCTCTCCGGCGAGCGGCATCGCGAGCGGTTCCTGCCGGTCAAACCAGCTTGCTCCCATTTCGGCTCGAATATGGGCGAAGGCCGGGTTCTGGAACAGATCCGGCCGCAACTCCCTCAGTTGCTTTGCCGACCCTCCCTCTGCATGCTTTACGGAGTTCGCGATCAAGCGAAGTTCGTGTATCTTGGCCCAAGGTTCCAGTGATGACAGATCGATTCCAAGGTTCGTCATGTACCAGGTTTTGACAACGTCCAACTTCGTGTCGCGGACCCGTTCGTAGGCGCAATCAAGGCTCAACACGCCGAGTTGCTGCTCGATCAAATGATAGAGTCCGGCGGCGAGCAGATTGACCATCGACTGACGGAGAGACACCATTGTTTGCCACCACGCCAAGCTATGATCATTAGCCCAATCCGCAACATCGCCGGGATCAGTGTACTCGTTTCCGGGATAATTGTTAAAAAACTCGTTCGCCTTCTCATTGGCGCGTTCGTCGAGATTGTCGAACGCCCTGAGCACATCACGAAACAGATCCTCATTGAATGCGAGCAAAGGCGGCATCACTCGCACTCGGACGTCCCTCGCGACGTATGCACCCGTCATTGTTCGCGCCTGAACAGACTCCCAGGCCTTCGCCGCCTGCTCAGGGATCCGTCGGTGAAACTGCCGGTCGCGTTATGCAGTTTCTCGTGACAGCCTCCGTGTTTATGGAGTGGGACCATGTTCGCAGGGCCATGGAGGTTTGGAATCCCTCTAAGTAAGTGATGGAACGTGGCGTCATCAATCGAAGCAATCGTTCTCTCGCACCCAGGGGCTTGGCAGATCCCACGGTGATGTTCGAAGCTCCTCTGCTTGTCGGCCTGCTGGGGGTTCGTCCGCCAATTCGGATTCGACTGCTGCCAGTAACGAATCTCCTGGACGACAGCCTCCGGCGCGCAGCCAAAAAGCTCCGCGTACTGCTCCGTGAACCGAACAAGAGCCTCCCGAATTGAACCCCTCTGTTCTCGCGACAAGCCCGAACGTAGCCTTTCCACTCGCTAATAGTAACCGACCGACCTCGACCCGAGCGAGGGCCCGCCTCGAGCCCCGAAATATGCTCGCCCGTGTTTTAGCGATCTGCGCCCGGAATGGTCCTCTGAATCACCACTGGGATTACTCTCGGGAGGTTGGCTTCGGTCCGCCCATCGGCCTTGAAGCTCATTAGTTTACAGTCTTGGATTTCTCTGTCTCGCTGCGCGATCGCTGCATGATGTCGTCCCAACACTGGGCGGCGGCGTGGTCCTTGCCGCGGATCGCGTGGCTATAGATGTCGGCGGTCGTGCGCACGGATGAGTGACCGAGGCGAGCGGAGACGGTCGCGAGGTCCACGCCGTCGGCTAGCAGAAGACTCGCGTGGCTGTGTCGCAAGACATGGAGCGATGCCCCCTTGGGCAGACCCAGCCGTCGGCAAAGCCGCGACACCGTCGATGAAATCGAATTCGGCATCAGGGGCGATCCGTCCGGGTTGGCGAAGATCAGGTCCAGGTCGCTGCGATAGTCCGGGCCGAATTGGCGGCGGAACTCATCCTGGCGCAGTCGATGCGCCTCGAGCGAAGCCACCATCGACGGCGGCAACTCCACCTTGCGAGGCTCCTCAGTCTTGGTGCTCTTGAACACGAGTCCGTCCCTGGTTTGGCAGAGTGATCGATCAATGAAAGCGATCATGCCATTGACATCGGACCATCGGAGGGCCAACACCTCCCCGCGCCGCGCTCCGGTCGCTGCCGCCGCGTCCAGAAACACTGAGAGGCACCATGGGCCGGTTGCACACTGGGTCAGGCGATCTTGCTCCGACGGTAGGAGTGCCATGCCGATGCGCTTCCTCACCTTCGGTAGGTCGCTGTGGGTGACAGGATTCGTGGTGGCCAGCCCCCACTTGATCGCGCGCACAAATGCAGAGGACACCAAACCGGCGATGTTCCTCACCGTCTTCGGCTTCATCGCGCGAGGCGTGTTGGACTTGCGCGTGTGGCCGCCGCACTTCAGCAATCGCGTCCACTCGCGGCTGAGATGAAGCGGCGTGATTTCGGTCATGTTCATCGCGAGCAGTTCGGGCGAGACGTACGCTGCCATCTCGCGATATCGCTCAACGGTTTTCGGCGCCAGGTTTTCCTGTGCGTGCTGCTTCATGAACTCCGCGAGGAGCATCGCCAGAGTCGTAGGCATGGGCGCGGCCACGCCACCGGTGGCGGCCTCGCGCACCAGTTCCTCTGCGCGGCGCACAGCTTCGGCGTCTGTCGCCTCCTGTTTCGTTGCGAAACCAGATTCGGTGACCAGATTCTGATTTTGGCGCGTCGATCCGGGCAGCGCGAATTGGTAGTACCACGCCACCTTTCCCGACCGATATCTGCGTTTGTAGACGGGCATAGGGTCACGTCACCTTATGCTCGGTTCTCGGTTGAAGTCCAGTCGCCATTCCGCAGGTGCGCTCCCAGTTTTCGAAGGCGTGCCGGGTGACGATCCACCGTCGTCCGAGACGTACGGCAGGGATGATGCCCTGCTCCAGCATCGTGTAGACGGCAAGCCGCCCGATGGAAAGCCGGACCGCGATTTCCGGGATCGAGATTCGGCTACTCATATCGTCAGGCCCCTTCTCCTTTTCGCGCCTGGTACTCCCGCACGCGCCCGTTAAACTTCCGCTTCCATTCGTGAATCTCAAGTACAGTGCCGGGATCTCCAATCTGGACCACCCTCCGCATTTCAGCCGCCGTGTAGACGGTGCCTCTCGGCTCGCCCAGGCGACGGGCGTCATCTTCGTCGGCCACGATAAAGAGAGAGCCGGCCGCGTCGCTCCACAGTTCAATAGCAAGGCCCTTCAGCACGTCTTCAAGAGACTCAGGTTGAATCGGTTCCATCGGTCGCTCCAAGGCCCGCCTCGCAATGCTCAGATAGTCAGGCATGCTGTTTTCGCTCCGCTGGATGTGCGCCATAAGCGCGATAAGCGCGGCAAGCCATCACGCCCCCTCGCCTTTCCGCCCTTTTCGCGCTTTCCGCGCATCTTCACTGGTTGCAAACCAGCGCTCGACCGGTCGGCCACCAGTGTCTTCTTTTTCGGACTCCACCAGCTCGCGTTCGCTCAGGATGCGCAGCGCGGCACCAATCTCCTCGGAGGAACGGTGTCTTGCGAAAACGTCGCGGATCTCATTCCTCGTCAAGCCCTCCGGTGCGTTTTGGAGCGCCTTCAGAATCTGGTCTACGACCTGGTGGCCCTGGGCGGTGCCAAAGATGAACTCCGCCGAGTCCTCGCAGTATTTCCACAAAGCCAACGCTGCCTCGAGGTGGCATCTTCGGACCTCCGCTGAGCAGTCGAGCAGGGCGTAGATGCAGGACAGCCTGAGCACATGCGCCTCGGCCCGCGAAGTCAGCGAGCCAAACAGTCCTCCGCGTTCGCCCACCAACTCCGCATATACCTCGTGCCACATCGCTCCGGCTTCGGCATTCCGGCGAATCTCCCCCACTCCACGTGCGAATTCAACGACATCCCTTAGTCGGCTGACGAGCGGCCCAAGATCGAGGCCATCCCAGTCTCCACCATCAGGCAAATACTTCGAGCGCTGGACGCACAGCCACAAGTTCCTATTTCCGAAGCCGTTGACCTTGTCGTTATTGCTCAACTCCATCAAGAGCTCGTCGCGGGTAATGTGCCCGATGATACTGACATGGGCTCCCGTAGCCTTCACAGGCGAGTTCTTGTTGAGCACCCGCAGTAGGCCGGAGTCCCATGCTTGGCGGTAGACGGTCGAGAGCGTGTTCCCATCCCGACCAGCCACGCGCAGCACCGAAGCAAATTCGGGCTCAATCACGAGCAGCCGCTTATCAGCGACACCGTGATCGGTAATGACGGACTGGTAGCCGGTGATCGCTTTCGTCTTGTCCCGGATAGGCTCCTGCTTTTCGATCTGGTCCCGCACGGCCCAGATCAGGCCTTCACCGCTGGAGAGACCCGCGAGGACTTGGTTGTCGGCCCATACTGGATCAACGCGACCGAGGAGGTTAAACGTATCAGACTTAGCAGTGCCTTTCCGCGCGCTGGAGGTCTTCCCGACGCAAATCGCATTTTCATTTGTGTGGTGGCTCGCGCCTCCCACGCGGAAATGAGGATTCCGGCCTACGAGACTGCCCATGCCCACGAGGACGTGGATCAGAAGTGCAACTGGGTCAGCTTCTGTCTGGGGTTCGAGCGTCCGTACAATGTCGCCGGCTAGCCCGTAGTAGGCAGCCTCGTCAATCGGTTCCGGCCACTGCTCAGTAGACGGAACTGGAATTCCGTCCGCTCGATCCTTCAGGTCGCGTGCGGCGCGACCTAGGCCACGTTTATCGCCGGGCGCGTACCTACAAATGCTGTCGGCGATCCGTTTGATGTTCGCCTCCGGTGCGGGTTCCTCAAGCCGGGTTTTGTTGATCTCAAGCAACGCGGCCTCGATCTCGGGATACTCACATCCCCGAGCGCGCATTGTGCCGGCGATGCTGACCAAGGTGTCATGTTGGCTGCCCTTTGGGATCTTGCCCTCGTCGAGTGTGATTGGCACCTTCTTTTGGCCGTGGGGCGACAGCGCGAGCAGCCAATCGAGAGCGGCCTGATGCTCCTCGACGTCCAGCATTTGGCCAGCCCAGTGGTTACCCGTCACGGTAAAGTAGCGCGCCTGATCGTAGATCTCCACGCGGCCGTCGCCCATGGGGAACGCGGCGCCCCCGCCTAGCATCCTTCCCTTTCCCCAAATCTTGATGCCCAGGCCACTTGGGGAGATCTCGGCATAGCTGTCGGGAAACTGCTCCATGATTGGTTGCGCCCACGGCTTAAGTTCTCCTGTGGCGTCGAGGCACTGGTCCAAATCGATTCCGAAGAATGGATCGCCGGGCGAGAAAACGAAGCCGATACCGGACCAGCGTCTTGGATGCTGCTGCCAAGCCTTCACCGTCTCGCCCCAAGAGCACCACGTCTTGGGGTCCGTGCTGCTGGCATGACTGCCGCTGATCTGATAGGGGACCTTAGTAGGCTTGCCGCCGTTGCGCTGTTCGTATCGCCACACTATCCATTGGTCGAGTTCCGCCAGGCTGTCGGGGATCCGAATTGTCGTTGCCGCCACTTGTGTTTTCATGGCCGGCCCCGTCGTTTCATATCCGCCACCCGGTGCGCCGGCGAACAGGCCTCCGGGCAGACGCATGCTTCACTCGACATTGACATTGCCCCGCGCGCGCTGTGCTCATGGCTCAACCTCGATGCCGATGGCGCGCGCCACCGCATAGGTGATGGCGAGTGGCTTGGAGGTTCCGCGGGCGTCGCCCGCAGTGCCCGCGATTCGAACCTGGACGTGGATCTTTCCCTTGTCGTCGCCGGAAATGCTGTACTCTTGCGGCGCAGCCTGCTCTAGAAGGCGAAAGGCGTCCTCAAGGTTTTCGACGGGCTGAAATCGCCAGCGCGGCATCCAGCCACGGTTGCCCATTAGGAAGCGGTCGGGGCCGACGGTCCAGCCCATGACCCGCTCGGCCAGGATCGCCGTGAGCTGGTCATGGGTCATTGCGCGGCCTCGTTTATCCTCGCGGAGGCCGCGCCGGGCACCGACACATTGGCGCGGCCATCCAAGTAAGCCCGGAGGTCGGCCTCAGAGATTCTGATCGTGCGGCGGCTGATGCGCGATGCGCGGAGTTCACCGTCGGCGACCATTCTCCGAACCGTTGAGTGCGCGCACTGGAGTTTCGCGCTTACCTGTGCAACCGAGAGTAGTCTCGAAACCGGCATGTTTTTCTCTGCTTGGTTTCGATCTTAAGGAGGGGGTGGGGCGGTCAGACCGTTGACCGATCAGTGATTCTGTGGTGACGGATGCTCTTGACTGGGGGAATCGGTCGGGACCTATTTGACCGTTTTGAGAGGTTGTAAGTTATTGAAGAAGTTGGTGCCGTGGCAGGCGGCTTTGACCGTTCTTGACCGTTGATCTATTGCTGTTTGGACCGTTTTTTTCTGATCTCACTCGAAAGCAAGTATCCCTTTGTTTGTCTGATTCGATCGAGACAGCACTTAGCGGCGTCGGAACCAGGTCTAAGGTGCTCGGCTTGCAATACCTTCTTAACGTCTGATTCCTTCAGGATCTCGGCGTTCCTGAGAGTACGGAACCGTTCCTCGCCAACCGCGTTGTGTACACGCGCATCCCGTGGCGATAGGGAGGCCTGCTTGAGTGGGCGCGCATTGGACTTGGGAGCCAGCACCGGCGAGGTCGTCTCGATGACGGATTGGATGGCAGCCAACCGCAACGCGGCCCGCTCGCAGCCCAGATTACCGGGCAACTCGCGGACCGCAAGTGTAAGGGTTACCTGACGGTCATCATCCATCTGCGCCGCGTCGCAGGGCTCGACAATGCCCTTCGCAAAGAGCGCCGTTCGAACGTCAGCCACAGCACGCGATTTTGGTAGCAATAGGTTCAACGAACCACCAAGTTGCAGATCCGCGGCAAAAAACAGGCACCGTTGCCACTCCGCAGTGCGCTCACTGTCGCAGCTTTTCTTCAGAAACCGGGAAATCCACTTCACGACCTGAGCGGTGAGCTCCGTGTCGCCGACGGCTTTCGTTCCGAGGACGATGCCGAGAATGCCGACGGCATCCGAACAGAATGCCGCCGGCACCTCGTCGATTACGACCTCGCGGCCGACCTGTCTACGCAGCCCCTGCTTAAAGGCCGCGATCTGCTCAACACCAAGAATCCCCGCGGCGGCTCCGAATCCCAGGATCGCTACTGTCTGGAAACCCTGGAGCGCCCCCTCTCGCTCGGCTGCCGCGCTTACCAGAGAGGCAAGTTCGCCTTCGCGTTCGGTGTTGCCCAACAACCATCCCGCGAAGGCCTTGCTCAGTTCCGGGCGTTCGGGGTCCGTTACTCCCCTCTGGAGAGCCGCCCGGACATCCGACAGCAGGAATTCCGAAGTGGGCAACGTCACAGCATCCATCGAGTCTTTCCGATGCGACCCAGCATAACGTCGGGGTTCCATCGATCCAGAAGCGAGAGGTGGCCGAGGGCACTCGCAATGAGGTTCGAATACTGGATCGTCACCGGCACCGAAGACGGGAGGAACGTGCGCCACGAGTGGCACGAAAACGCGAACACCTGCCTGGTCAGGTAGGTCATATCCGTAAAGGTGGAGTCGCGATGCAGGCTCAGAAGCAGCGGGCGCGGTGTGCCGTCCTGTGGACGCTTGACCTCCCGTGGTCCTGTTAGAGACAACAGAACTTCTCTCTTGCCCAGTTCAATGTAACGGCCTCTCTCAGGTGCGTAGGCTCCTTTGTGCCCCCTAGCTTCGGGGTCGTAGGTACCACCCTGATTCTTGTCGAAGAGGATGAAAGGATG
Source organism: Terriglobia bacterium (assembly GCA_020073305.1). GTDB lineage: Bacteria > Acidobacteriota > Terriglobia > Bryobacterales > Bryobacteraceae > QHXW01. Next base: position 33,114 of record JAIQFK010000032.1, on the reverse strand, counting down.
CTGTTCGTTCAGTTGGAGGAACGCGTATTCGACATCGTAGTCCCCGAGATCGCTGAGAACCCCCTTGATCGATTCCACTTCCTCCGCACTGAACCGTTTGAACGTGGCGTGGAATACCAGGCGAACTTGGTCCTTTGGCTGCCAGTTCAGATCCTGGCGGACCTTCAAAATGGCGGCTCGCAGCGTTTCGAGCAGTGCCGTCCGGTACTCATCCGTAGATACCGCCTTCGAGAGGTTCGATAAATGGTAATTGCCGTCGCCGCTAAAGACACTCGTGATGCCCACGAAACGCTCATGTTCGCCCAGGCGGCCCTCGCCGACGTTGGCGCATCCGAGACCTATCACCAGCTCGTGCGCGATTGTCGGATTCGCCTTCAGTAGCCAGGGGATTCCGTTGAGCTTCGCGTAAGTGGCGAGCCCCATCGTGTTGAGTATGTAAACCAGGTCCCGATCAGGTTTCCTAGTCTTTTCGATCTGGAATTCCTGTACCGGAATTTGATGGGTAAGGAAACTGGCCTTGCTGGCGAAATAAGGATTGGACCTCGGAGGCAGGTCATGGAAGCACTCTTCGATCTGAACGAATGCGAGGTCCCATCTATGTCCGCTGCCATGCTTCTCCAGCGCCCTCTGGCAAGCTCTCCGGTATGACTCGACGGCGTTGCCATCCGTCGGGAAGAACTCGAACTGGAGGTCCTGAAGTGCATATTTCCGGCGAAAGCCCTTTTCGAAGTAGTTCGTGTGACGCTTGGTGGGCCGGCTTGGATCGCGCGAAGGAGTGGGTGGCGGCAAGATGATGCCCTGTTCGAATTTGCGCAAGAACTGCTCCACTTGCCCCTTCATAGACTGCTGGCAGATGACAGCGATTCTAGGCTGGTTGGGTGTGAACACCTGAGCCGTGTACGGCCCGTGTTCGCTTAAACCCCGCTCATTCCACACGTCTGTCTTCGAGCCAGTCTGATCAAAAACGAAGATCGGCTTCGGTGCCCGTTCAAGCGGCGGGAACGAGGGGTCGGCGCTGTCAAGAAGAGACCCGAACGTAAAGGGCACGCCCGGAACCATCTCGTGCTGCTGCTTCCCGAGAAAATCGACGGTCTTCTTGATCCGATCGAGCCGGGTCGGACCGTGCCTCAAGGCAGCCCGCTTGCGATCGAGAAGGTCAGCGACCTGGGGCGCGCGGTCCCTGAACACATGCGCGAGGCAGTCCGCGAAAGCGCGTTTTTCAGGCCATACTTCACGGGCTTCAACCGACTCGATTCCGTCTCGCGAATCCGCCAGCAAAAGCCGAGAGCCGTCTCTGTCCGTAACACGCCCAAGCAGCTCGAACTTCGGCGCGATTCGCGTATCATCGCTCGGGAGGCGCCTGCCCACGTAGAAACCTTCGATGGAGAAACCGTCTTCGATCAGTTCCCACGCTGTCCGCTCGATCAGCCGGGTTGTTCGCACATCCACAACGGCGGCGACGAATGGCTCCTTCTTTAAGAAGTAGAGCGGCCGGATCGCAACTTCGTACAGGAGTCGAAGAGAGAGCCAGTCTGGAGCCGAAATCGCCTGCAACTCGTGAAGGAGATCGTCACGGGCGATAAACCGCATCGGCTCGTAATTCAAGACGGTCCGCCCCATTCCCGCAAGGTAAGTCAGGAGCGCATTTCGGACCATTGCCGCGGTGAGCCCCAAGTGTTCCCTCGGCCGGATTGTTCTCGGTTGTCCGATGAGCGGCGCATCTTTGGCAACGGAAACGGCCAAGATCGCGTCTGGACCTTCTCGACGGAAGACATGCGTTCCGTTGTGGTCTCGTCGAAGCTGCTCAAGCACCTGCTCACCGTCAGCGCCGTAAGGCACTTGCCCGACTGTGATCTCGGTGTCAGCAAACTGAACGGGCGAGAAGTTCAAAACCAGGTTCGCAGACGCCGCCCGTGTCGCCTGTATCTCTTGTACTCCAAAACAGTTCTTCAACATTTTGTTTGACTAGTGGCGGCGCGCCATGCTATAAACACTAAGAGCGTTGATCACGGCGTGATCCTTTGCTCCGTGCAGCCCCTGGCCTCGTAAACCGTGGCTCCACGAAACGCGCGCTGATGTGTTGGGCCGCTCAACGGCGGCCCTTGCTGGTGGTCGCTACTTTTACCCCTTTCAATTGATTTTTGCCGAGCCACCCTCTGGGCGATTCGGAGAAAACTGCAGCTTATAGTATAGTCGAGTTCAGTAAACTGTGCTATGAAAAAAAACAGCGCACTGAACTGTGCTACAAATAGGACTGATGGCTCAGGCCAAGGACAGCTTTTCAACGGGTGAGGCGGTCAGGATAACCGGCGTCTCCTTCCGCAACATCGACTACTGGGCGCGAACGAGATTCATCGCGCCGAGCATTGCGGAAGCCAAGGGCACTGGCACGGAACGCAGATACTCCTTCTCTGACCTGCTCGCGCTACGCGTTGCCAGGGAGCTTCGGGAAGCCGGCGTTTCAACCCAATCGCTCCGCAGAGTCGTAGAGTTTCTACGCAGCCGAAAGGGCTTGACGCATCCACTTGCGGAGTGCCGCCTTATCGTCACCGGAGCAGACGTTCAGGTGGCCACCAACCCCGAGAAGATAATGAGCGTTCTGCGAACACCGGGTCAGACTTCCTTTGCCTTCGTCTTCGATCTCGCGCGAACCCTGGACGAGATGAAGCGGGAAATAGATAGTCGCGAACGGAAGCCTCCCGGCCGGGCGTCGGCCCCACCACCAACTGCCAGACGCGCAGCGCGGAACGCCATCTAAAGCAGTTCTGGTACCTGTGCTGAGCTTTTCGGGGCAAGCACTCCAAACCGACCACCGCGACATCACTGGAAAGATGGGGGTCAATCCGGGCCGCGATTTGCAACCACGCCGTTGGTTTGGCTTAGAACAGGTTGTCATGTCCATGCACCGTGTGATACCTTTTGACTTCTACACCCGTTGGGTGACGCTCGATGTCCGGGCGTGTGGAGAGGTCTTGTCTCATAGACCCGAAAGGTAGCTCGTCTGGCCGAGGACCGCTTCATGACGTTGAAGGAGGTGGCAGAATACCTCCATCTAAACGAGCGCACGATCTACAAGTGGGCTCAGGACGGTACCATACCCGCGAGCAAACTAGGGAGCACGTGGCGATTCCGGAGGTCCGAAATCGACGTCTGGGTAGAACAGCGCAAAAATGTCCCAAGTGGCCAACCGGGACAGGGAGGTGTCTCGAATGGCTCTTGAAATGTCGCTGCTGCTCCGATACCGGCTGGCCATTGCGCGCCTCGGGGAGCGTGACCTATTCCATTGGTGGGAAAGCAGCGCCCTCACCGAGGAAGGGCGCTACGCGTTGGGCCGGCTCTTTAGGCACACGTCTTTTTGGACTGCGATCCATCTTGCGATGGAGGCCGCTCGCGCCAGACACGAGGCCGTGGTCCCGGCGGGTGCTCGCGTTACTTTGTTCAATCTTGGCGATGAGATCGAACAATTGTTTGATGTTTGGCTGTCCGAACGGGAATCTGCGAACGGGACCGAGATCCTCGAAATTCCTGCGGTGCCCGAAGGGTCCCGCGGGTCAGTTCGTGAAGCTTTGGCCGCTCTCCAGATGCCTATCGAGGAGCCAAGGCCCAAAACACTGGGCGATCGCGCTATCCAGGTCGCCGATGTCCGCCAGGAAGAGCTGCGAAGCAATACACTTCATATGGTGCGTCTTCTCCTCGCCACATATACACGCAGCGATAGGGAGAGGTTGCTGGCACCGTATATCACATTGAGGGCACCCAATAGGTGAGCGGGCACGAGCGTCATTACACCACGAACATCCAAAAGGGCGGTGCCCTGATCCGGGAGTGCCGCATCCTTTTGCTGGAGTGGCTGCCCACGGAATCCATCGATCAGTTTCTAGAGAGGGTAAGTGCGCAAAACGTGCTGGGGAAACTCTCCCGCCGCCGCGTTCGCGACATTGTAAAGCGCATCTTCAAACCCCGATTCACTGCGACCGGGACACCCGGCGCGATGCCGGTGCGCCGACTGCTGGAGTCAGGAGTAGCACCTGCCGTTGTGGATCGGGTTTTCTACTACCACACTGCGCTGGCCGATCATCTGCTTTACGACTTCGCTGGAGAATTTCTGAATCGGAAGCACAGCCAAGGAGGTTATGGAGTCAGCATCACCGAAGCGGAGGAATTTCTCTTGAGATTGCAACGGAGCGGGCAATTCGATCGTCCGTGGTCGCCTGCCACTCGTACCAAGGTAGCGCGAGGTCTTCTCGCGGCTTGCCGTGACTTTCATGTACTCGAAGGAGCGGTGCGAAAGCACCTAGCCCCAGTTGCGCTGCCCATGGAGGTATTCGTCTACGTGGCGTACTACCTGAAGGAGCGAGTTGTGAGCGCGAGCAGGATGATTGAGCACCCCGATTGGCGCCTGTTTTTCCTCAACCATCGAGACGTGGAGCATATGTTCCTGCGCGCTCATCAAGAGGATTGGCTGAAGTACAACGCCGCCGGCCACGTTGTCCGCGTGGACTGGCATTTCTCAAACCACATGGAGGCTGTTGATGCCCTCGCTCAAAGAGCGCATTCGTATGCTTGAGGATGATCTGACGGCCCCGGAGTTGCGCATCAGCGCCTACCATGACATGCCGTTCGCGATCCTCCAGTATGAACCCGAGGACGAACTCGACGCGCGCAGCGAAGTGGCTCTTTTAGCGACACGCCTTCGCCGGCAGCATGGCAAGAACGTTATCGAGATCTCGCTCGCCGACCTTATGTTCCGGGCTCTCGACAGCGAGGTTGGCCTTGACAGCCTATTCGAAGGAGAGGTTTCGGACGGGCTCGAACGCACCATCGACACCGTCCACAACGTGCTCACCGATCTCCAACCCCTCGACACACTTATTGCAGAACAACTTAAGGACCACGATCCCAAGCGCGCGGTAGCATTTCTAACCCGCGCTGAGGCGCTGTATCCCGCCTTTCGGACCTCCGCTGTTCTCGAAAACATGCGGGGTAAAATCCACGTGCCGACGGTGCTTCTTTACCCAGGGGTCCTGCAGGGGACCGTCGGACTCAGCTTCATGGGCGTGTGCGAAGCCGACCACAACTATCGGCCCAAAATCTACTGAGAGGTGGCTCGCATGCCAGACGAAATTCGCTCACTCTTTTGGAAACCAATTGATCGGCATATTGAAGAGGTCATCAAAGTCGACCAGGCCAATCCTGAAGCTGTCGAAGAAGAAATCAGCGAGTACGAGGTCACCGACAGCATCCGCGAAGGGTTCCTGAAGGTCCTGGAAAGTTATCGAGCCACACCCGATAATCCCCATGAAGGAATCGGCATTTGGATTTCAGGCTTCTTTGGAAGTGGAAAATCCTCGTTTGCCAAGATTCTCGGGTACATCCTTGAAGGCCGTGCCGTGCGAGGAAACTCCGCGTCAGACCTGTTTGTGGGAAGGGCGGCCGATGACCGGACCCAGGCACTCCTTAGGATTATTAACGAGCGAATCCCCACAACGGCCGTCATCTTCGATATCTCTACCGATCGCGGTGTTCGAAGCGGATCAGAGAGGATCACCGAAGTGATGTACAAGGCCCTTCTGCGCCAGTTCGAATACTCGGACGACTTCAAGTTGGCTCAGCTTGAGATCGACCTCGAAGGAGAAGACGAGCTGGATGAATTCCGAAGGCGGTACGAACAAAAGTGGGGCAAGCCCTGGGAACGCGGGCGTCTCATCGTTAACAAGGTCTTCAACGAAGCCAGCGTCATCCTCCACGAAATGGACCCGCTCCGCTATTCCCACGCGGACAGTTGGGCACACACACAATTTGAAGTAGACATATCCCCAAATCTTCTTGCAGAAAGGGCCTACGAACTCGTTCGTCGCCGGAGGCAAGGGCGCGCTCTGGTTTTCGTTATCGACGAGGTAGGCCAGTACGTCTCCCGCAGCACCGATAAGATGCTCGATCTCCAAGGAGTCGTGCAGGCTTTTGGCCGCGTAGGGAAAAACCTGGCGCAAAAGGGCCAGTGGAAAGGCCAGGCTTGGGTCGTCGTTACCTCCCAGGAGCAGCTCGGCGAGGTTGTCGATAACCTCGAAGGGAAAAAAGTAGAGCTTCCGCGGCTCAAGGCACGCTTCCCTATCGAGATCGACTTGGCACCGGCAGACATTTCCGAAGTGACGTCGAGGCGCGTTCTCACGAAGAGCCCAGACGCGGAGAAGCAACTGGCCGATCTGTACGAACGGTCCAAGGGCGCTGTCGCGACTCACACACGCCTTCAGAGCAAGATTCGAGAGGTGAAGCTCGATGCACGGGCCTTTACTGATCTATATCCGTTCGTCCCTTACCAGATTGACCTGATCATCGACATTGTTGCGGGCCTAAGGAGCCAGCCCGGCGCAAGCCGACACACCGGAGGATCGAACCGCACCATCATCAAGCTAGCTCAACAAGTGATCATCAATGATCGCGTGAAGCTCGGTTCGCAGCCAGTCGGTCGCCTTGTAACGCTCGACATGATCTACGACCTCGTGGAAGGCAACATTTCCCACGACAAGCGGAAGGATATTTCGGACATTGCGAAGGCAAGCACGGAGATCCCGCTGGTGGCGAAGGTGGCGAAAGCGATCTGTCTGCTCCAGTTCGTGCGAGGCGTGCCGCGCACAATCGCCAATATCGCTGCGGTGCTGCATCCTGCGGTTGATGCGACCCCTCTCCACTCAGAAGTACAGACGGCGCTGGATTGGCTGGTAGAAGCTCAGAAAGTGAAGCTGGGAGAACACGGTTACGAACTGCTCTCGGCGGAGGGCAAACGGTGGGAGGAAGAACGACAGGGTATCGATTCGAAGCCATCCGATCAGAGCCGTCTTCAGAAAGAGATCTTAGAGGATCTATTCGAAGCGGTGAAGCCCTATCGTCACAAGGGCTTCAGGAATTTTGTTCCACTCGTGATCGTGAATGGGGACCGACTTGGTCGTGAAGGGGACCTACCCTTCCGGCTGACATTCACCGAGGAAGGCCCGGCCTTTTCAGACGCATGTGCGGAAGCGCGCAAGCTGGGCAGCGAGGAGTGGCAGCGATGGGAGAAGGCTTTCACGGAACCGCCGTCGGTGCCTTTCGTAGCTGGGCTGCCAGATGATGTTTTCCGGCTTATTAGGGAACTGCATCGGTCCCGCGAGATGATCCAGCGGCACGAGCGAGGAATCAAATCGCAAGATGAGGCGCAACTCTTGAACGACGAGAAAGCCCGAGAGGCAGCTTTTCTCCGAGAACTCCGTACCAAATTCCAAAGTGCCATCTGCTCCGGGAACTCTTACTTCCAGGGAGTACAACGAGAGTTGCGGAGCTTAGGTTCCACGCTGACTGAAGTCGTGCGCGGAAGCCTTGAGATTGCTGTGCCCCAGGTCTATAGCAAGTTCGATCTCGGTTCGGTCACTGTAAAGGGAAACGAGAGCGAAGAGATCCTGAAAGTCACAAATCTCGGTGGGTTGCCGACGGTCTTCTACGACGCAATGGTCAACCTGGTGGTGTCGCAGGGCGGCCGTTACGTGGTGAATACGGGGGCACCAGTCGCCAACGAAGTTTCGAATTACATCGCGGCGCGCAACGCCTATGGCGAGAAGGTTACGGGCAAGCTGCTGGAAGGGCACTTTCACGCAGCTCCATACGGTTGGGAGCTTGACGTTCTCATGATGGTTGTGGCCACCCTGTTCCGCGGTGCCGTCATCGAGGTCTTCGCGCAGGGAGGCTGGCGAAAGAGCGTGTCCGACGCGGGCGTTCGTGAGCCCTTTTCAAAGATCCCTGCATTCCGGGCGGCGGCGTTCCGACCCCGACAAGACCAGGTCAAGTTCGAGGATTTGGTTGCTGCCGCTCGGGCATTTCAGGAGATATTCGGCGAAGAGGTCGAAATCGAAGAGACTGCGATCTTCGATGCACTGAAAGGACGACTCCGGCCCGAGTACGATGCGTTACTGCCTTTGCGGGCCAAGCTGGAGGCTCACGGGCTGCCCGGGATCGATGAAGTTGACGAGCTTCACTCCACTCTGCGATCCATCCTTGAATCTTCAGCCGACGAGGCGGTACGGACCTTCGCTGTCGAAGCCAAGTCCATTCGGGAAGCTCTGGCCAAGGGAGCGCGGTTGGCCAGCGCTCTCTCCCCGGGCAACCTCGCCACCTTGAAAGTTGCTAGGCGCGCGGTTGAAGTGCTCGGACCAACCCTCAGAGCCAGGACCAACGAGAGCGCGGTCGCTGAAGCCGCTGACCGCCTGGCCTCCGCCCTTGGCACGGCGGGCTTCTGTGACCGTCTGCCCCAGATAGCGGGTGACGTCGCGGTGGTCGAGCGCTCCTACCGCGATCTCTATGCTGAGGCCTGGCACCGACGCCGAAGTGCCTACGACGAACTGATGTCTGGCCTCACGGGCCGGCCGGAATGGGGCGAGCTTCCGCCGGCAGCGCGGGAAGAAATACTAAGCCCAGTGCGTGCTCGTTCCGGTGACGGAGCAGCTCCCCAAGACGTCCAGACGTACCCTTCCATCGAGCAAATGGAAACCGACATTCTTGCCGTCGAACGCCTCCGCCAAGACGCGGCTGTGAAATTGGAAGCGCTGCTGGTGCCTCCCGAGGAGTCGCAGCAGATAAAGCGGGTCAAGGTGAGGGATTTCTTCCGCGCCGCGGTATCGACTGAGCAGGAGTTCGAAGAATCGTTTCAGGCCCTGCGAGACCACTGCCTGAAACTCATCGCGGAAGGAAGCCGTGTCATTCTTGAGTGAAACATTCATTGCGGACACCATGGCAGAGGTCATTGATGCGACTAGCTGGCCTGAGATCGGTGGCTTGTTGCCGCCAGGCACGCGAGACAAGGTGTGGGTCTACGACCCGGAGACGGGGCGACGCGCGCTCTTCAAGCATCCAAAACCAGGCACCTGCGAACACGTCTGTGAAAAGCTGACAGCGTTGATCGCCGGTGCGCTGGGCCTGGCAGTCCCTGCGGTCGCGTATGCACGCAGAGGGGAATTTCTCGGCTCGGTAATCTACTCGTTTCTCGGCGACGGCGAGCGTCTGGTTCACGGTGGCGAGGTCTTCGCCGGCTTGTTCGACGGCTTCGACCCTTGGGACTATAAGGCGCACACATATCAGCGCATCCGCAAAGTCATGATCCTTCCGGCCATCGGCCTCCGTCTCCATGAAATGATTCTCCTGGACGCACTGGTCGGCAATGTCGACCGGCACGTTAACAACTGGGGTTTCGTCTCGAACTCTTTCCAGTATTTCGCGCCATTTTTTGACAATGGCTCGTCGCTGATCGCCCGGTGCGATGGCGACAAATGCGGACAGCTCATTCGGGACAAGATGCAATTCGATGGACTGGTACGCAACTGCGAGTCGCGCATTTATTGGGAGGAAGGGGACCGGTCGTTAAAGCTACGCCACTTTGACTTCGTCGCGCGCCTGAAAATTGAATTCCCTCGCGATCTTCGGGCGGTAGAGGGACGGTTCCGCGATACCGCCCCGTCAGTGCTTGTCGACTGCGTCGACGACGTTCCCGACGCCTGGTTGACACCGGCGCAACGGCAGGTGGCGGCAACGCTCATACGCACTCGACATCAACGCCTCCTCGAGGTCCTGGCGGTATAAATATGATAAAAGTCCTTCCATCCTTGGAAGTTCACTGGGGCGGGGCGGAGGGCGCTCGCGATCTGGTCGTCGGCTATCTTGAGTTCGATGGGCGGGAATGGTCATTCCAGTATGCCGACGGACTGGGAGACGCTGCTCGGCTTGGCTTCGAGGGTTTTCAGGGACTACCAAAACAAGCCGCCGACGCAGCGCCTACAAAGTCGCCGAACCTCTTCCCTGCATTCTCGGGGCGCATCCCAAATCTGAGACGCGCCGACGTCGTCCGCGCCTGCGGAGATCTCACGACGCTCCCCCGCGAGGAGGCCCTCTACGAGTTCCTTCGGCGCTCGGGCGCACGAACTGGGACTGACCAGATTTGGTTCACGGAGGTTACAAGAAAGGCAGGGCGTGAGTCAGAGGGCCTGGGCAAAGCGCTCCGGAACGAGATCCGTAAGATGGTGGGCGCGATCCGAGATCTGCTCAATGAGGATATACGCATCCAACTTGAAGGAACCTTTCGGATTCTGCGTGATGGACAGATCCTGGACGCCGACGCGGTAGATCAAGAAAAGCGGCATGACCGAGAAGCAATCGAATCCGCAATTCGCTATGAGATCGCTGCGGGCCGAAGGCCTCAGGAGGCGGTTGAACACTTCACGAGAGAGGTAGGCTTCACCAGCCTCAACCGCCTGGCCGCCTTGAAGATGATGGAGGCGCGCGGCCTCATTCAAGAGTCGGTCTCAAGGGGTCAGGAGTCGAGCGGTTTTAGACTATTTAGGCGTGTCTGCGAGGAAGTCTGCTCGTCTCAACCGGATGGCGGATACCGGCGATATCTAGAGCTACTTTTTGACGACGCGGCTGTCGAGCTGCGTGTACTGTTCGATCGGGCGCTACCGCACTCCAGGATTTTCCCTCGGCCGGATGCATTGAACCGAGCACTCAAGTTGTTGAATGAATCTTGCCCAGCCGAGGTGTGGAAGTCGGATGAGACCATCGGTTGGATCTACCAATACTTTACTCCGAAAGAGGACCGAGAAGCGTTACGAGACCCCCAGCAAGGTGGTGCACAGGCGCCCCGCAACTCGTACGAACTCGCCGTGCGGAACCAGTTTTACACGCCGCGGTATGTAGTCGAATTTCTCACAGACAACACGCTTGGACGTGCATGGTATGAGATGCGCAAGGGACGAACCAAGCTTGTCGATGTTTGCCAGTATCTAGTGAGGCGTCCGAACGAAGCGTTCCTGACACCGGAAGAAACCCCGCAGGCTCCTCCCGCGGAGAGCGAACCTTCTCAGGATGAGCTGCTCCGTCAGCTCCTCGTCGTTCCCTATCGCGCGATGAAAGATCCTCGTGACATCCGAATCTTGGACCCCGCATGTGGTAGCGGCCATTTCCTGCTGTACGCTTTCGATCTTCTTTTTGTTATCTACGAGGAGGCGTGGGCTGATCCGAGCGTTCCGGCGTTCACAGAGACTGGCCAATCTCTCCATGACGACTACCGTGACGTCGGCCTGTTGCGACGTGAATTGCCAAGCCTAATCCTACGGCACAACATCCACGGCATCGACATCGACTTGCGGGCCACCCAAATCGCGGCTTTGGCGCTATGGCTCCGTGCCCAGCGTGCATACCAAGAGTTGGGTCTGAAGGCATTCGATCGACCGCTTATTCGCCGGTCCAATATTGTCTGCGCTGAACCCATGCCTGGGGATCGCGCGCTTTTGGACGAGTTTCTTGCCGGATTGCAACTGCCCGTGCTTCGCCAGCTTGTGCGGGTCGTATTCGACAAGATGGCACTTGCGGGTGAGGCCGGCTCGCTCCTGAGAGTCGAGGAGGAGATTGCCGTCGCGGTAGCTGAGGCCAAACGTCAATGGGGTGCAGGCACCAAGGCGGAGCAGATGCTCCTGTGGCCTGAGGCCAGACGCCCCAAGGCCGAACAGGGCATTTTATTTGACACGACCGGCATTACCGAAGAAACCTTCTGGCACGATGCCGAAGAACGCCTACTGGAAGAGCTGAGTAGGTATGCGCGTCATGCGGAGAATGGTCGCGGTGTAGCGCGCCGACTCTTTGCCGAGGATGCGGCCCAAGGATTCGCTTTCGTCGATGTTTGCCGTAAGCGATTTGATGTGGTCGTTATGAATCCCCCGTTTGGCCTTGCCACATCGGCTGTATTCTCTTCGTTGCGAGAGCGATCTCCAGAGACCTACGTTGAGATCTACGCTAGCTTTGTCCGGCGTGCCCTTGAGATTTCTAAGCACGGATTTGTGGGCGCAATTACGTCTCGTGGATTCCTCACGATGTCACGGCTCGCAGAATGGCGGGTCCGAGACGTCATCCCACGATTGCGCCTTCTATTAGATCTCGGACTGGGGGTTATGGATGAAGCCTACGTAGAGAGCTGCGCATATGTGCTTGATCGAAACGATCCGGACGGTCCTTTGGATGCATTTGACGCCCGCGCCGTCGGTCCAGAAAACGTCCCGAACCCCTCAAACATATTGGGCTCGAACCGAGCCTCCGGTGTGCGACGCTATGCTTTGAAAAGATCGAGTCTCTTAGAGCTACCTGAAGCCAAGATTCTGTATTCCGTGGGCGATCGGCTCGCACATTTACTAGCTCATCAGGCTCGTTTTGAACCGGCTGCCGGAATCGTGCGAACGGGACTCACGACTTTCGACGATTTTCGATTTCTTCGAGTCACCTGGGAAGTCGGAGCCGACAGGATCGGGCCAGGAAGGCACTGGGAGCCATTTTCAAAAGGAGGGGAATACGCGAAATACTACACGCCGCTGCACCTCCTGGTGAATCGCCGAAACAATGGTGCTGAGCTCGCCGAGGTGAATGTGCGGTTGAATGGCCAGACTGCCCAAAGCAGGCAAGGGTCAAAATACTACTACAAAGCGGGCCTCACGTTCACGAGCCGAAGCGCGAAAGGCTTCACTGTTCGCGCGCTTCCGGCTGGATGCGTGATCTCTCATAACGCCCCGACAATTTATCCAAATGCAGATATATCTAAAGAGTATCTTCTGGGTTGGATTAACTCGAGCCTGATTAGGGCACTAGTCGAGGTTCAAAAGAATTTTTCCTATTTTGTGCCAGGAACCATTAAGGACCTGCCATGGATAGAGCCAACCAGTGAAGTCCGCCGCCTCGTCGAGGCGCTCGTTTCAGAGTTGGTCAACAGATATCGGCAGGTATGGGTCTGGGATGAGACCGATCCGTTTTTCATAGCGCCACCTAAAGTCAACCGGGACGCAGTCGACCTTCCCAGTGCGAGCGTGAATCAAGAGCACGGCGACGTGATCCGAGATCATCAGCGAGGGATTTCTGGCGCTATAGACGGTCTTTATCAGGTAGACTCGTCGAGCTTCGCGATGGAAGTCGTTGGCCGAAATCCTGACGAGGAGGTAGCTGTTGAAGAGCTCGACGAATCTTCCGCAGCAGCCGTCGTAGCCTCGTATGCCATCGGTTGTTGCTTTGGCCGCTGGGACATTCGGATCGGTCGCGATCCATCGCTGGTCGCTTCCTCATTTGATGCGTTTGTTTCGACTCCGATCTGCTCACCTGGCATGCTTGTCGGGTCGGATGGCCAGCCAGCGAAGGCCGGCTGTATTGTTAGCGAGGAGTGGCTGCGGGCGAAACCCAGCTTGAATGGGCTTCCACCTGAAGGAGCCGCTGAAAGACCGACCATCCAAGATGACGAGTACCCACTGCAGAGTCTGCCGTGGGACGGAATTCTCGTGGACGATGAGGGCCACGCGCGCGACGTCGTCGCTCGGGTTCGCGAGGTTCTTCGAGTGGTGTGGAAAGATCGAGCAGACGAGATTGAGGATGCGGTCTGCAAGACGCTTGGCGTGAAGGATCTTCGGTCCTACTTTCGCAATCCACGGAATTTTTTTGAGGATCACATCAAGCGTTACTCAAAGAGCCGGCGAAGGGCACCCGTCTATTGGCTCTTGCAGTCGCCACGAAAATCCTACGGAGTCTGGCTCTACTACCACCGTCTGACGCGGGATACCCTCTTTCACTTGCTCCGGAACTATATTGAGCCAAAGATTGAGCACGAAGAGGGCCGTCGACATGAGTTGCGCCGACTCTATGAAGCCGCTAAACACGCCAAGGCCGGAGCGGACGAGCGCCGGCTGGCGAAAGAAGTAGACGCCCAAGAGACGCTCGTCGGCGAACTCGCCGACTTCAGGGCAAAGATTGAGGCAGTCGCTTACGGTCGGTTGCCGGACGCTGAACAGGGGTGCCCAGGGTGGGACCCGGACTTGAATGATGGGGTGATTCTCAGCATCGCCCCGCTACACGCGGTGGTGCCATGGAAGGAAGCCGCGAAGGCATGGGAGGAACTCGCGGCGGGCCGGTACGAGTGGAGCCACGTCGCCTTACGCTTCTGGCCTAAGCGAGTCGAGGCGAAATGCCGTGAGGACCGGTCCATCGCGATCGCCCACGGGGAGGTTCACTGATGGGTCAACTCGCCCGCTGGTCGGCTCAGGTCCTCGGAGAGGCGTTCATTGAGCACCTGGGGCCGCGGGGGCTGGTTCCGACCTTGCGCTATGAAGCCGATGTCTTTCCCCGGAGCCTGTGCGAGGAGATCGGCTACTCGCCGGCGGCGGACCTGCTCGTCGAGTATACGTGGGATGGTTCGGAGGTGCACGCGTGGATCGAGCTGGAGGTGTCGCGGGCCGATCCAGTGGCCAATCCCGCAAAGTTCCTTGTTGCGTTCTCGGAGCGGTCGCCCCAGCCAGGAGAGGTGTTCGTATTTGCTATCTCGCGCGCGATCCAGCGCGGGCGCGCGGCGTTGTGTCGCCGATTTGTACAGATGATGCGAGATCGGGGCTTCCCGGTGTACGCGGAGGATTTCCTTCCCTCCGCGACAGAGCACTTGATTACCAGGTTGAACGTTCGGAGCCGCGAGGAGTTCGAGCAAGCCTTGGCTACGGAGCCGGAGAACCTACGACGGGCTTTAAGGGAGGACCTGCGTTCGCTTGCGCGACGCGTGCATCAGTATGCCACAGGCAGAGATTAGAGGCTCGAATCAGATGGGTCCGGTGACGCGGCATCTCGTTGACGAGATCTTGACGAAGAAAGTCCGCAAGTACGGCGTGGTGGTCTGGTATGACGCTGCGCGAGCTTTCGAGCCCGTAGCAAACGGACTTTCCATCGAAAGGACCCGGGTTGTGCGATGGCAGGGGTCCTATTACCGGCTACGCCACGAGGCAGAGGAAATCTTCCGAACGCTCGATCGGGGGTCCGTCGCCGTCGAACAAGGCATCGTCGTGTATGTCAATGCCCAACCCCTCGACAAACAGCTCGACGTGCTTCTCGGCTTAGAGAAAGCCGGAATCCGGTTCGACTGGTCCCTGGCTGCGGTCGCCCGTGATGCACTCAAGAATCAGGTGGCGCGTGAAACCCTAGATTCATGGCTTTCGAACCCCAAGTTACGACTGGAGGATATCGACCGCCTGGCGGGTGGGGAGGTTCCGGCCGACAGGACTGCGGTTGCACTTGTGTTCGAGACGACCGCAGCCACCGATGTTGCCGTTCGGTATCTCGGCAAACCCGATCTCGCGACTGAAATCGACAAGCGAGGAGCGTTCCCGGTCTTGCTCACGCTCTTTTCGGCGGCCCTGGGTCTCGCTGTCGAAGGAATTACTTCGGAGGAGCAACTCCGCAAGCGCCTTAGCCGACACGTATTGATGACCGAGTTTATCTCGGGGTTCACTTCAGGGTTTCTGCCATCCGCGCTGACCGCAGTGCCAATCCCCGAGGCCAGCGCGCAAGTGGAAGCCTGTTGCAAGGTCGCTGCCGGGTTGCGAGACCGGTGGCGGAGCCGGGAGGAATATGCAGCATTAGCGCGCACGGTCGAAAGCGAGTTCAGTCTGCGGTCGCTCTCGATTCCCCGAGGATCTCTCGGGAGTTTTGACACGTTTCCATTCCAAGAGGGAATCCTCATCCATACGCTCGACGAACTAGCTGCGCGTGGAGACGTCGACACCGCGTTGGACCAAGTAAAGGAACGTGAAGGTTCCTTTTGGAGCATCGTCGATCCGGTCCGGGCTGTTCAGTGGCGGACCGCCGAGACCGCACTTTCGCTTTGCCGCGAGGCCGGACGCGTATCGGAGGAGGTGAAGCAGAGCAAGGCTTCGCCGGCAGCTCTGGCGCGGAACTACGCCCAAGGGGAGGAAGGACGAGGCCGATGGTATCTGATGGACGGCCTGGAACGCCGCCTCGAATGGCTTGTGGCCACTGCTGACTGTGAACTTGATCTGTCCGGAATGCTCAAGGTGGCACGAGAACGATATCGTCGAGCAGCGACGGCTCTCGCCGATCAGTTCTTGCAATCGATCCGCACAGAAGGGTTCTCATTTGGCTCAGTACCGCAGCAGACCGACACATTTGCAAGAGTAATTCGTCCCCTTATGGACCGAGGCTCGGTTGCGTATTTCCTAGTAACTGGGATGCGATACGAGATGGTGGTCGAGTTACTAGATAGTTTGTCGTTCGCCGAAGGATCGGAACTCCACGCTGCCATCGCCGTGCCGCCGAGCCTTCCCTCCCTGGGAATCAGTGCACTAATGCCTGGAGCCGAAGGTGGCGTGACCTTGCGCGAAAGGTCAGGTGGAGTTGTTGTGGAAGTCGATGGCAACGTATTCACCGAATCAAGCGATCGTCTGCGCTTCCTCAAGAAACGCCTAGGCGACAGCGCGGTCGTTGATCTTTCGTTGGCTGACCTGATCATGAAGCGCACAGATACACTACGCAAGAAGGTTGAAGGTAAGACCCTCGTAGTTGTTCGCAACCCCGAGATCGAAGCCTCAGCCATCGATGGAGGTGCTCTCCAGGCTCGAAAGTCGCTCGGTGACCTGTTGGGGGATGTGCGACGGGGTATCAGGCGGATGGCGGATTTAGGTATTTCTCAAGTCGTTCTAGCTTCCAGCAACGGCTACCTGCTTTCCTGGACGCTGGACGAACCTTCGGTGGAACAGCCAGACGGCCGGGCGCTAAACGCCGGAAGCCGCTTTTGGGTGGGAAAGGGTGGCGGCGATCGTTTGGACTACGCCAGATTCAAAGCGAGTGACCTCAGCTTGGGAGGCGATCTGGAGTTCGCGTTTCCGAAAGGACTGAGCCTGTTCAAGAGCCAGCGTGAACTGATGCCGTACGTTTATGGGGGTATCTCTCCTCAGGAATTGATCGTGCCTGTGGCGACGATAACGGTTGCCGCGACAGGCGCCCCAACGCTAGAGGACCAATACGATTTGATCCTGGGCCGCGAGCGAGTGACCAACCGCCTGTTCACCGTCACACTGCGTTACCACAAGGGATCGCTTCTTTCGGGGGAAGATCGCAGGGTTCGCGTGGTCGTGCGATCGGGCAAGGAGGACATCGGGCGCGCCGCCACTGCGGTCCACGGCTTTGATCAGGTGACTGGCGAGGTTGTACTTGCTGCCGGCCAAGAGAACCATGTCACCATAATGCTCACCAGCGATGTCCAGCGGGGACTGCTCGTCGTTGCGATCGTAGATCCAGACACAGAGGTGACTCTCAAACAGACTATCGAGGTACCCTACGACCTATCGGTATAAGGTGACAGGTATGCCTGAACTCGACAAGAAAGCCAACTGTGTGTTTCCGGGGAAGGTCGTACGCAAGGACCTCGTCCGCAAGGTGAAGGTGGGTGCGAACGTGCCCGTCTTTGTTCTGGAGTACCTCTTGGGGAAATACTGTGCAACTGACGATGAGGCAGCCGTCGCTGTCGGCGTCCGCGTGGTCAACGACACGCTTGCCAATAACTATGTCCGTCCGGACGAGGCGACAAAGGCTCAATCCTTGGTGCGCCAGAGAGGGCACCACACATTCATCGACAAGATCAAAGTGCGCTACCTGTCGGAAGAGGACAAGTACTGGGCTGAACTGGTCAACTTCGGGCACAAGAATGTTCACATTCCTGAGAGCTTTATTCAGAAGTTTGATCGGTTGCTCCTTGGAGGGATTTGGGCGCAGATTGACCTAAAGCACGATTACGATGAGGAAGCGAAAGGGAAGCGGAGTCCTTTCTGGATCGAGAATATCACACCGATCCAGTTGGCGACGTTCGATTTGGAGGAGTATCGGAAGGGCCGACGTGAGTTCTGCACTGACGGGTGGATCGATCTTTTGATTCGTAGTATCGGTCTAGAACCATCGAGATTCGATCGGCGGCTCAAGCTGCACCTCTTGTGCCGGCTCATTCCGCTCTGCGAACAGAACTACAACCTAGTCGAGCTAGGACCTCGCGGTACTGGCAAGTCCTATGTTTTCCAAGAGCTGTCACCTTACACCATTTTGCTAACCGGTCCCACGACGGTCGCTAACCTCTTCTTTAATATGGCGACCGGAAAGATGGGGCTGGTCGGACTCTGGGACTGCGTGGCATTCGACGAGGTTGCCGATCTCCAAACCATGCCCAAAGAGGTGGTGACTACTCTCAAGACCTACTGCGAATCGGGAACTTTCGCTCGCGGAAAAGAGGCGTTGAGCGGAACGGCAGCGCTGGCTATGTTCGGCAATACGAATCAGCCAGTTGAGGTCATGGTCAAGTCCTCGCATCTATTTATCGCAATGCCCGAGGTCATCCGTAATGACATGGCATTCCTGGACCGCATTCACTTCTACCTTCCTGGTTGGGAGGTGCCGAAAATGCACACGGATTTCTTCACTGACCACTACGGATTTGTTGTCGACTACTTAGCGGAGGCCCTGCGGGAATTAAGGAGACACAACTACACAGAGTGCCTCGACCGCAACTTCGCTCTCGGCAATCATCTGAACGCGCGAGATGCGAAGGCGGTGCGCAAAACCGCGTCGGGTCTCGTTAAAATCCTCTATCCAGGTGGTGAGTTCACCAAGGACGAGCTCCAAGAGATTCTGGAATTAGCCCTGGAAGGTCGCCGCCGTGTCAAGGAGCAGCTCAAGAAGATGGGCTCGTTCGAATATCACCAGACATCCTTTTCCTACGTTGACACCGAGACGATGGAGGAGAAGTTTGTCGGTGTCCCCGAGGAAGGCGGTAGAGATCTTATATCAAGTGACCCGCTGGCGCCCGGCAGCGTCTACACTGCATTCGTCGGCAATAACAGCAAGGTGGGGCTGTACAGGCTGGAGGTGGGGATTTCGGCCGGAACCGGGAAGCTGCGTATGGCCGGTGGGATCGACGGCGCCACCAGAGAATCCCTTCAACGCGCCTTCGCATATCTTCAAGCTCGCAAGGTGGAGATGGGGATCGGTCAGCAGCTCGATTCCACCGACTTCCATGTGGAGGCCATCGATCTGTTGGGCAATCGCCAGGGCTGTGAGGTCGGAGTCGCCTTTTTCGTGGCGGTTCACTCCGCGCTAAAGAAGCGCCCCGTCCTACCCGCCTTGCTGATCCTGGGCGACATGAGTATCCAGGGCAACTTGAAGTCGGTTCGAGGTCTTACGGAGCCGCTTCAAATCGCGATGGAGAACGGGGCAAAGCGAGCGTTGATCCCAATCGAGAACAAGCGGCACTTCTTGGAAGTGCCTGGCGACATCGTAGAGAAAGTCGATCCGATCTTTTTCGCGGACCCGCTCACCGCGGCGATTAAGGCGCTGGGTATGAGCTAGATTAGCCGGCCAACTTCAATAGATAAAGGAACGGTCATCGCTCGTGGGCAGGGTATCGGCCACCCGCGCCAGGAGCGACTGCTTGTCTCGGCCGTCGGGTACCTGTCACGCTTCATTCCTCTGGATGCTTGTCAAAAAGAACGGCGAAGTGACCCCGCGAGATAGAACGGCCGATTCTCGAAGCTGGTGATGTTCACGGCGTTGTTCAAGAGAAGAGTAACGCCTCAATCAAAGGTTCAAGCCAACGCCGATCTGCAGCCGCACTGTAGGCATCCCACATCTCCATTGCGGTCTTGATCCGGACCAGTTCGCTGTCCGCGAAGTCGAACTCCTTTGCGGGGACCGAGAGCGACGGGTTCCATACGGTGCGCTCCGTCCCGTTCACAATTTCACGCTTCAGTTCGATAGACTTTTCCTCGGTAGCGTCTAGGGCGAGTTTATCCTGTACCGCCCAAATCGCGCGAATAGATCCCACGTCTGCCCGCTGCGCGCCCAGCAGCGCGTGCAGGTTCAGACGCTGGGTGTGGTCCAACGTGAGCTTCATGGTTCTATCCTTTCTGGAGTTACGGATTCGTGTAGAGCAAGATGTAGCCTACGGTAGTGCCCGCCGGATTCTTGACTTTCACCACGCCGGCCCAACCGGACGGGTTGCTGGCGCTTCCGAGGTCCGCCAGACGGTAGCCGTTGCCAGTGCCCCCTGCGATGATCAGTTCGCCGCCTGCCGTGACCTCGATCAGAGTGTGGTCCGCAAGGCTCGATCCGGGGCCGAACACGCGCAACGGCGACTCTGTGTTGTCCTTCGCGGAAATCACGACCGCGCCGCAGGCGACTCCTGCCGCGACGAGCGCGGTCTGCGACGCCCACGTGCGGGCGTACCCGCCCTTCGGATCGTTGCCCTGCTGTAAGCAGGCGCCCCACAGATAGATCGCGCCGCTCGTCCAGTTGTCGCTGTTCCCGGCGAACTGGCGCACGACGATCCAGAGGCCCGTCTGTCCGCCCGCCAACGTGCCGGTGATCTTGAACCTCTGCCACGCCGTCGTGAGCGTGATGCTAGTCGGGCCAGCCAGGTACGAGGCATAGGCGTTATCCACGATGGCGATGGATAACTGCTTGGTCCCGGACGCAACCTTGGCCCACACGTAGAACGTGTACTGGCCTCCGGAGACGAGGCCCGCGATCTGTTGCTGGATGATCGGCGTGGTGGTGACCGCAGTGATTGTGTCGGCGGTCTGATTGCCATCCGGCGCGGCGGTGCTGTTCGCGCTCACCGAGCAACTGCCGCCGTTCTTGTCCCAGGTGCCCACCGAGAAATCCTCGGAGTATTTCGCCATGTTCTCGAATGCGCCGCCGACAATCTGGTAAGGCCCGCACTCGATGTACGCCTGGTCGCCGCCGATGCGCAATGTCCCGGTGAACGTGTCGCCGGCCTTGGCGGCCTTCGCGGCGAGGTCGGTCACCAGCCCGGTCACATCGGATTCGGCGTGCGTGTGGACGCTTGCCGCTTTGCCGGCCAGATCGGTCACGAGGCTCGTCACGTCCGACTCGGCATGCGTGTGGGTCGGGAGGTCGCCAGCCAGCAGCGTGTCCCACGTCGGTGCAGCCGACACCGACCCGGTCCCGGTCTGGCGCAGGAACTTTCGCGTCGTGGTGGTGTTTCCCGCGAGCTTCGCGAGGGTGTCCGTCGCGGAGCAGTAGAGCAGATCGCCCAGTGTGTAGTTCGTGAAGCCCGTGCCCCCGCGCGCCACACCGAACGCCCCGCTGACGATGTCGGTGGCCACATGGGTGTGCGCCGGGATGTCGCCCGCGACCAGGGCCGCGCCAGCCGTCGCGCGCCCCTTCGCATCGACGGTGACCTTCGGATAGGTGCCGGGCGTAACCGTCGTGTTGGCTAGGAAGATCACACCTGCCGCAACCGCAATCCCGCCCACCGAATCGACTTGGACGATCCCCTTGCTGGTGGTCGTGGCATCCGGGTACGAGAACGCGCCGAACGCCTGGCCCGCCGCGAAGTCGATGATGGCATCCATCGCTAGGTGGTCGCTGGCGTTCAGCGCCATCCCGAGATCGCCGGAGTTGTCAGCCTTGCGCCACTTGACCGCGCCGAGGTTGGGCAGGCGCACCAGACCGGTAGCCGCTTTGTTTCCGGTGCCGAACTCCGCGCCGTCCTGGAGCGTCTTCAGGCCGGTGATCGTGACCGCGCCATTCTTCAGAACGTAGTTGCGCGCCGCCGCTGTCCCGATCTCGTTCTCGATGGCCAACACCGCCGACTGGAGCGCATTGATGAAGCCAGAAACCATGTTGGCCTTCACCGTGACGCCACTGGCGTGCGCGGCGGCGGTCGTGCCGAACGCCCCGCGCTGGCATCCGGTGAACTGCGTTCCGGTCTTTGAGGTATAGACGATCAACTCGTCGTCGATGGAGAGTATGCCGTACGTTGCCGCGAAGCCGCCCACTGTAGAAACCACGCTGATGGTGGAGTCCCCGGCGCCGATGGCCCCGGTCGCGGTCGTTTCGAGAGGCTTGGTCGAAAACGCATCGACCGGCGAGTAAAGCGTGGCGGCGGCGTCCATCGCGGTCGGATAGTTAGCCATTGCACTTCCTCGTGTTCGCTTCGAAGCGATTCAGCGCGCCGCCAGCCGCCGCACCCACGGGTACGGCGATCACCGACTCCATCGCACGCGCGGCCAGAGGCTTGAAGTACGTCGCACCGGTCACCTGCATCTGCCCCGCGATTTCGAGTGGGACCGGGCGGGAGTTCAGGCAGAACTGATCGAAGGCCCAATAGCAGAACGAGTAAAGCTTCAGCGGGAGCCACAGCCCGTACGCCTGCGCCATGGGCGGGTCCGGCGGGCCGTACAGCCCGCTGAGGAACATGCACTCCGAAGTAGGTCGGCCGAGCGCCGTTGTCGCGAACGTGATGGCCCGCTTCATCAAGTTCGCGTTCTTCTGCCACACGTCGTAATCGAAGCCCTCGCACCGGAAATACTTGATCCCGTACGACGAGTTCTTCCATTGGCTCGGCAGGTTCACATAGAAGTTGAGCGCGCGGAACTTCACGCTCGGCTTCGGCACTCCCTGGTTCGCGTCGAGAGGCCACAGGCACTCGAACACGGCGGTCGGATGGTAGGACCGGACATACGTGATCACATCCTGGCAGTAGGCCCAGATGCGGTCGCGGAGGAAGTCGGCGGTTTCGTTGGGGTGCGCCGGGTCGCCAGCCGGATCCTCCGTGTTCGCGCGGAACGGCCAGATCTGGTGGCCCTTGGCCGCGGCAAAGTCGCTGATCATTTCCGAATCGTAGTAGGGCATGCCACCGTTCGGGTCCTGCTGCTTGTTGTCGAAGTACCACCATTGCGTCTCGCCGAACTGAAGCACGACCGGCAGACCAGCGGACTCGATCTGGTCGGCGCACTCCTTATACATCTGGCGCAGGTACGTCCGGACGCGCGTCCCGAAGTGCATCTGGTGCGAGGGAACGCCAAGGTCCACGTCCGCACCTGGCGACACCACCCCGCCCGAGTAGGACAAGTACTTAGCGCGCATCGGGGCGGGAGGGAGGTAGCACTCCATCGAAAACGCGAACGACGCCTTGATCGCGGCAGCCTGGAATTCAGTGGCCAGGTCCCGAATCCACTTCCGCGCGCCCTCGGTCATGACCGGCGAGACGGCGTCGATCATTTCCCAGTCACCCTCGACACCCGCTGTGCCCAGGTTGTTGGTGAGCGTGAGCGTAACGGAGTTGGGCGCGCTCACCGCGACACCGGTGAACGTCCAGGCTGGGGCCTTCGATTGGATGCGGAGCGTCGTGCTCGATCCGAAGTTATCGTCGGCCCACACGCCGGCGAACAGGCCGTTGATGATCGCGCGCATGTCGGAGACGATACCCTGCAGCGTCTCTCCGTAGCCGATGGCGTGATAGATCGTGGTCCCGCCAATCGAGAACGAGACTACGTCGCCGGCGACTGGCGTGCCGGAGAACACCACCGTGGCATACGGGTAGGTGGCGTTGATGCGACGCCGCTTATTGTTCCAGAACACGCCCATGTACACGTCAGCGTGGCCCTTGAAGCCGAGCTTCTGGAGCTGCCATAGATGCCAGGCCGGAGGCTTCTTGTAGCCGTGATCGGTGTCGAAGTCCATGGCGAGGGACACGTCGGTGTAGATCTGCGGCGCGTCCGGAACGTCTTGCGGTTCGAGCGGCCAGAGGTAATCGAAGTAAAAGTAGTACCCGCTGCTGGCCGCGTTCTTGTCGAACGGAGCGGTGATTTCGACGGTGTGGTTGCCCGCCGCGACACTGCTGCTTACCTTCAGATTCGCCGTGGTCCCACCGTATTCGTTCAGGTACAGATCATGCGTGGTCGCGACGCCATCGACCGAGACGCTGACCTTTCCGCAGTCGCTATTGAGGAAGGTTCCCAGATACAGATCGTGCGCCCGCGAGTATGAATACCGCAGGACCACCTTGCGAACGTCCAGCGAGTTGGCGGGCGCGGTGCGCTTCGCGTGGCCGCTGCTCCACCACTGCGACGGGAAGCCGCCCGCATATTTGTAGTCTTCCCAGGAGCCGATGTACTTGCAGCGCGGGTCCGCTTCCTCGATCCGATCCGCCCCGCCGCCGACCTTCAGGCTGCCGTCGCCAGTGACCGTGATGTTCGAAATCGCGCATCCCCACTCGACGTCCCCATTGAAGCCTGAGAGAGGAGATAGCTTCTTGAGGCGTGCGCCAGCCGACCAAGCACCTGGCGTCGATGCTTCGAAGCCGCGCGTCACGTTGATCTCGGTTGCCGAGACCACGGAGAGGAGTTGAATGCGCTCTTCGCTGGTTGGTGTGCCGATGAAGTACCGGCCTCCGGCGAGCTTCGATGTGTCGTCCACCGTCCACGTCGTATCGGAGGTGCCCACTCCCGCCGCGAGGAAGCATCCGTCCTGGAGATCCTGCTCGACGTTCTCAAAGCGCGGCGCGAAAACCATGTACATCTTACGGCAGTTGCTCATGGGAACCACGGTTCCGTTTTTGTCGAGCAGCGGCTGCGTGAAGTCGAGCGTCACATGGTACTTGGTGTTGTTGTCGCCGTTGGCGAACTGAACGCTTGCGCCGCTGCCCGCGGTCCACTGGAATCCCTGCCCGCTCCCAACCGGCACGCCGCCGAGCGTACGCCCATGAGCCAGGAAGACGCGATCCAGATTCCCGAGCTTCCCGTACCGCGCGGTACTGCTGCTGGCGAGGACGAACGTGATCGTGATTCCACCGGTGCTCGGGCCGCTGGCCCAGGCTTGCGCGTGAATCACGCTGCTCTGGTCCGGTCCAAATCGGCCAGGGACGGAGGCGCCCGCCGTGTTGATGATGTCCGCGAGCTTCTGCGCCACGTGCCAGGCCTTCGTCTTCCGGGTGACGAAGGAACCGTTCGGATGGCCCATCGATACCGTCGCGGTGAGCGAGTTCGAGAGGACCCCGGCAACCGTAGCCTGCTCCTCATTGGTGCCGGCACGTTCGATCCAGATGCCATCCGCGGCTGAGAAGCCCGCCGTGCTCTGCACCGGCAGGCTGGCATCGCCCGCATTGACGGTGGCGGTCAATTGAGTTTCGACCCGGCAGTCCGTGCTGGTCACCGTGTAGCGGGTGTCGCGGAAGTAGAGGTGGAGCCAATCTATCCCGCCGTCCATGTTCTCGTCGCCGCTGATATCGATGAGAACGGTGGCGGCAGTCTCGCTTCCGGAGACCACGGTCGCGTGGTCGAGCAGGCGCACCTCGTGGATGTCGCCCGCGCCGGTGACGAAGGTCATCGCGTCCCAGGAGACGGACGGGAACTTGGCCGCGTCGAAACGGATCGCGCCGTCGAGCGCTTGGTCGTACTCGATGTCGAACTCCAGTTTCAAGCCGGAAAGATCTGTCTTGGGCAGGTGCTTCAGCCGCAGGTGGTTGAAGTAGTCGTAGGCATTCCACCAGCCCAGCACCGCGAAGTCCTCCGCGGCTTGGAAGATCCCCGAGATGGAGACGCCGGTCTCTGTGGCGTCGTGAAGCGTAGTGGTCGCGGCGCGGCCGGCGAAGCCCTGCAACTGGAGGTTGCGGCGCGGGTCGAAGATGTGGAGGGACTCGGACGGCATTTGAATCGGTCCTCCCCCTGGAGTAGTCAGGGGTTATGCAGTGCCAGACAGTTAAAATGAAAAGCGCATCAGCGAATGTCTGGCGACCATCCAATCGCGTTCATTTCTTCGTTCTACAAGGAAGTTGAGTACGACGATCGGCATAATAGCCCCTTGTGGCGACTGCGCCAGGAACTCGCGGCTCTGAACGAAGACACATCATTCAAGAGCGGTTTGGGAATAGCCTCCTCACGCTGGGTGACTTGGGTGGCCGAAAAGTCCAACGAGGCGCTCGACGACCCAAACAGACTGGCGGTTGCTGATCGTCTCGTCGAAGTACTTCATGACTCGGAGATGTACGTCTGCATTCTTGCAGACCGTCGTCGGAACGATCATGATCACGGCACGCCGATCGACTTCGACGGCCGACCAACAAATGTCAGCTATTTCGAGATCGAGTTATATGCAGCGGCCATGTATGGCAAGCCCATCGTTCCATTTGCGCTCAAGGGATTCGATCCAGGACCCCGCCTAAGAAGGTTGCTTGACATCCTCGCGTGGGCATTTCCACGTGAGTGGCGCGGATTGATGCCCCAAACGGAAGCCGAGATTCTGCGCAACATCCGGGAACTCATTCAGCAGCACATTCGCAATCCAGCGTCACCAGTCTCCGTGCGAAAAAAACTTGTGGAGGCCCTATATCACCATCGTTCGGGGTCGTTTACTCCCACGGAGGACAATCGTCTTCTCTTTCTCGACGGTGCCCACGAAGTACGCCCGCTTCCTGAAAAAGAACGCATCGAGTCGCTCATACGCGAATACCGCCGAACACCGAATTATCAAAGCAAACTCAATCGTTTATGGATGACTGTCCGCGAGTTGATGCCGGTATCATATCATCCGTCGAGCGCTAACTCGTCGATGAAGGAATTCTTTCCGTACTGGGATGCCGTCTTAGGGGACTGGGCTGCGGCCGCGTCTTGGCATGGGTGGCATGGCCACCTTTACGCAGGTGCCCTTGCCCCACTCCATTCTCAGGATCTGATCCGCAGTCAGGGTTTCGCGAGCCATCCTGAATTCCAGCCAGAGGTGGTGTTGCCGCCCGATGGTGCCATTGCGTCCGCATACTACTCTATTGCCAGTCTACTCGGTGGTATCTACTATTGGAAGAGCTTGTGTCGAGCTGGTCAACATGTTCAACGCGCGATTGAAGCACGCAACGGCCCGACTGATAATCTACTGGCCATCAGAGGCAGCGTGCGGCTGAAAATGGGTTTGTGGCCATGGGCCATCGCCGATTTCGACAAGATGCTCCAAATACGCGAGAAGGCTGGTGCTCCTCCGCATAAGATAGCCGACGCTCTCATGCATTTGGGCGAAGCCCACGCCCTTTTCCCTGTGTCATCTAAAGGGCGGAATTTGCTTCGTACGGCGGTAAACATTCTTGAGCAATATCCAAATGATCCAAATTTGCCGCGCGCGCGCAGAAAGCTTGCGGCCGCTTATAGATTTGCACTAAGGCGGAGAGAAGCGGAAGACACGTTGCGCATGGCGGAGCTAGATGCGTCGAGATTGGCAGCGTTTGATCAGCTCCGTCGATAGGCTCCAGCCAAGCGCAGTGACTCACTGTTTTCGGGTCGGCAACGTGACATGATTTCACGTCTGAATCACCACGGTCAGATCCGAACCCGGATCGGGTGACGCGACCACCTTGATGTCGAACGCAAGGTCGTTCCCTTCGAGGAGTACGGCGGTCGGCCAGATCGATGGCCGGATGCTCGACCCCGCCGGATGGTCCCTCGTCACGATGGCGGTGAAGGTCTGGTTCACCGTATCCACCGAGATCACGTTTACGTGCTCCTCGTTGGTCAGGCCGAACTCCAGGAATACGAAGTCGCCAGGCACTAAGCCACTGGTGGAGCCGTCGTAGGAAGCCGTCGCCACCGCCTGAGCGACGCCACTGCCGGTGATCGCCGCCGTGGTGACCAGCCCGTAATCGTCGTACGGCAGGCGGCGCGTTTCCGGCTTGCCGTAGCCCTGCCCCACGAGGAAGTCCCAGGTGTTCTTGAACGCCGTCGGGAGGCTCTGCGCTATGCCCATCTTTTCCAGCACGTTCCACGTCGCGCCTCCATCGGTCGAGTACTTCACGACGTACGCTGACTGGCCGTCGCTCGTCCCTTGTTGGAGGTATGCATAAACACACCGGATCGAAGCGGCGTTTTGAACCTTCAACGGGATCGCGACGTTGTCCTGCGCGGCCAGCGGGCCGGGGATCTGGAACGTGTAAGCGCCGCCGGAGCAGGTGCGGTCGCCGGGCATGAAAGGTTCGTTGTGATGGCTCTGCGGAAAAACCGTGAACGGACCATAGCCGAAGTGGTTTGCCACGCCGACCAGCGCCGCCACGACGCACACGGAGGGGATCTTCGCCTCGACGCGCGGTGGCAGGCCGGGCGTGCGGAAGAAACCTTTCTTGACCGCGAACGTGAAGAGTTTCATGTCGAGCTTGAAGAACCTAACGCCAGCCAAGTGCGCGCAGCGTAGAGTGCCGAACGTCGCCTGGCCTGCGGGAACACCCGGATAGGCCCGCTGGAACTGAAAGGATCCGGTCGGAACCACATCGCCCGTGTTGCCGGGACCGACGATCTGCGCGCATTCATAGGACCGGCGACCGCCGTGGTTGGCGTCGGCGGCCTCGTCGTTGAACAACACGAAGTCGCCCACGCGGAACACGCGGGCAGTGGCCGGATTGACGGTGCAGTTCACCGTCGCCGGATCGGTCGTGGCGTTCACCGCGGAGTCGATGCTGGCCCACAGGTCGGTTGTCAGTTCATCGACGTAATACAGCCCCATCGCGATCTCGGTGGCGCCCACCACGTTTGTGTTGCCGGAATCGTCGGGCTGAATAACGATGTTGTTCACTGCGTAGCTGCCGTAATCGGTGAGCGTGGGGGTGCCCGTGACGACGCCGGGAACTCCAGTGTCTTGCAGATTTTCGTCCGGAACCGGACTGGCCAGTACGTCCGCTGGCTTGGGACCGGCGACCAGATCGTACATCGAATCCGTGGTCGTGCGGCCCTGAATGTCAATCGAGTAATCCTTATTGAGCTTCCACGAGGCCACGCGGAACTCGCCCGAGCCGCCAGGCATGTCCTCATGCGTCATCGAGCAGACCATCCCCGGCTCGGTGTTGAGCGCCAGGACCGTCGTCCGAAAGACCAACTCGCGCGCTGCCTTCCACTCCGCGATGCTGGTGCCTCCCAACTCCTCGCGTAGTCGAATGCTGATGATCCGCGCGGCCTGCGACTTCGTGCAGGTGCCCGAAAGGTTGACGTTCGATTTCAGGAATAGCGGACCCGCCGCGCCGCCCAGGAGCGTGGCGCGGTCGATATCGTAAACGGTGACCGAGTTGTTAACGAACTTGTAATCCTTGTCCGCGAAGTTGGCGGTGAGGTGATCGAACGAGGGCTTGAGCGGCGCCAACTGGAGCGAGTTGAAAACGATGTTCCCGATGGTGAACGCCTCGACCGTCGAGGAGTTTTCGCGGACGCCGATCTTGAGCTTGCCGAACGAGAACGTGTAGTACCCCAGGCAGTTCATCAGCACTTCCTGGAGCCAGTCGCGGAGGGGTTTCTCCTCCTGCAGCACTCCCCGGAATTTGAACTGCGTCTCGCTGCCGGTGCCGACGAGCGCGGTCACCTGCTCGTCGCAGATCGACGCCGCGTCTATGGCGGCTTGCACATCGAAGAACGTCTCAGCGAGATCCAACTGGCCTGTGGTCGCCGTTGCGCCTAGGCGGAGCCCGCGCGCCCGCAGCAGCATGTTGATCGCGATCCAAACCGGATTCACGAGTGGCGGTCCGAAGACCCGCGCGCCCGGAGAGGTCCACACCCACCCGCTCATGCCCATCTGTACGTACGCAACCATCGCGTGATCGCCGGGCTTGGTGAGCTGGAGGCCCTTAGTGTCGCTGCGCCGGATCACCATGAACGCGGTTCCGGCCGCGTAGTTGTCCTTGTACGTCGAGTTGCCGGAGTGGACCTTGCGCCAATCACCGCCGGTGGTGTCCCCAGACTGGTCGAGAGAAAACCAGTCACCATCGGCTGCGGGGTCTGCGCCCAAGACCTGGCGGATGCCGAACGTGGGCTGGTTAGGCCAGCCGTGCTGAGCCTGGCCATCGAGCGTGCTTCCGACGAAGACCGCGCCTGTGCTGCCCATGGCGACGGGATTCCCGTTCAGGTCTTCGTAGTGCGCGGCGGTATAGGAGATGAGCGGCCCTTCTCCCACGATGCCCAGCGCCTCGTAGAAGTCACTTTCGTCGCGGCCCGCCGCCACCTTGCAGTTCACCGGCATTTCGCTGTCGGTGTAGATCTCCGGAATGACCTGGTCGTAAATCGAATCAGAGACCAGCGACACACTAGTGATGCTCGACCGCCCGAAGCCGAAGACGCCGGTGGAGTTGTCCTTGATGGTCACTCCCTGCGGCTCCGCGATCACCGCACCGTAATACCGCTTCATGCCGTGCGCGAGGCACCCGTTGGCCGTGTCGTATCCCTTATCGCACTTGCTGGCGTCGGCAGATGGGAAGTGGACAAGGTCCATCGCGCCGGCGGTGGCGAACGGACACGCGCCGATGTTAAACGCCTTCCAGCAGGAGCGCGAGACCTTCCTCGACGGGTAGGGCAGGTTCAGTTCGTACAAGCCATCTGCGGCGGTGACCTTGAAGTCCGCGCCGGAATCGAACTGCCAGTTGATGATGTCGCCCTTCCACAAGTCGAGCTTGATCTGCTGCCCAACGTGGTAGAGCGAGAACTCGATGGTCGCGCGGAACAGGTCCACATCGTTCGCCAGATCGCGCATCACGCGATCGGCGTTGCCGAACGTGAACGTGGCGTCGTCAGCCTCATTCCCCATGCCCTGCGAGATGCCATCGAAGTCCACGAGGCGCGGAAGGTACAACTGCGTCCCGATGGTGCAGCGCCGGTCGGAGAGATAGATGGCTGGATACCCGCTCTGGAGGGGCTGGATCTTGATGAGCGGAATCATCTGCTGCACCTGCGACAGCAGAGCGTCCTTCAACGCGTCCGGCGGGAACCGGATCACCGTCGAGGACAGCGTGTAGGTGGGGTTCGACGCCGGGATCTCTATCAGCGTCACGCCAAGGCTGCAAGCGTGGTCCGCGAGCATCTCCCAGGAGAGAGGCTCGTTGGCGAACCGACAAGTGTAGGCGGTGGTGCCGTTGCCGTCGTCGTTGGGCGCGTTATAGGTGAACGCGCCGTAAGGACCGTAGTTCAACTCCCAGAAGTCTCGGAGTGCGCGGCGGTCGGCGTCGCGCAGGAAGGCGCGCCGCACGGTGAATCGCTTTGCGCCCGTGCCCAGCAGGAAGCGCTGCTCGATCTTGGCGCTGGCGCTCCCGAACTGATGGACTACGACGTCCGGGTGTTTGGTGTGCCCGTAGCCGTAGTCGGGTGTGATCGGGAACACTCCGCTCGGCACGATCTCTGGGACCGTGATGTTCCCAATAGTGTCCGGCATCGATTAGTACAAGCTGCTCGAATAGAGCGTGACGAATCCCGTCACGAACAGAGATCCGGTGTTGGAATCGTTGGAAAGGTCGCCACGCCGCACCAGCCTGACGTAGGATGGCCGCGGAGTGCCGACCAATCCTCCGCGACAGTTTGTGTTGCTGGCGAACACCCAAGAGCCGCCGTTGATCGAATCGCCGCCCAGCACCTTCACAAACGCTGTGCTGATGGGGCTGTTGGAGAGATTTCCAACCGAGTAGGAGATCGAGCCGGTGGCGGCGTTAAACGCAGGCCCGGTGGAAAGGTCCCAGGCGACGTCGGCGCAGACGCTCACGTTGAGCGAAAAGGCCATGTTGCCGCCAGTGGTCGCGGCGTAGCCGAAGGGGATGATGCGCACCCAGCCGTCTGACCCCGTTGCCTTACTGCCGTTGGCCACGGTGACGGTAATTTCCTGCTGCGCGCCGTCAGGAAGCTCGATTGCCGCGACCTGGAATCCAGCGGGGCCGACGCAGGAAACTGTCCCCGAGGTGTGGACGATCCGCGCGTTGAGCACCGGAGTACCGCCTACGCATGTACCCACATGAAAGAACTCTTGCTGCTCGGAAAGCGTAGGGTACGCCGAGTTGCATTCTCCTTGATTCACGAAAGTGCAGGTCGAGCCGGCGAACACGCTCCGCAAGAACGGCAGATAGACTCTCAATCCGAACCCACTGGTATTCACGCGAAATGCGGACCCGAGGTTGGCGAACGACGAGAAGTCTGGCGCGATATATCCCTGAACCAGAGTGCCGAGAAAGACCGAGGTCGAATCGCCCGGCTCAAGATAGATTGCGCCCGTGCTGGGCGTGCCGTTGGCATCGGTGTCGATGTTCGTGAATCGGTTGCTCGAAGCGAGAATGCCCGGACTACCGACGACGGCGTGGAGAGCCTCATCGGTAGTGCGGTCGATGGTGTTCTGCGCCAGCAGCACGCCCATCTGGTTCGAGTTGAACCCACTGGCGATAGTGATACGCAAGCCTCGGCCGCGAACGTTCTCGATCAGGTTCCCGGTTATGGTCACGCCCTGGTGGTTGAGGATCGAAAGCGGGATGGCTTCAGAAGATTGACTGGCCGCATTGCCGTCAAGGTGGAGGCCCGAGACGATACAGTCGGCGCAGGTGTCGATCACAACCATCGGCGCGTTCAAGGCGTTCGCGGCGCGTAGCTTCGCGCGGCGTTCGAGGCCCGCGAGCCGCCATCGAGTTTTCGAGGCGATGTTGACGGTCGCCCCGATCAAGTAAACGCGCGGCCCAAGCTGGATCGTGACGTCTGTGGCCGACCCTGCGGCAGATACAGCCCCGTTCAAGCAGGTGTGGTCATACACGCCCGGAGTCTGGCAGTAATCGTCAACCCAGTAGACGACTGTGCCCTTTTCCATGCGAGCGTTCAGTTGGGATTGGATGCTGGCGGTAACGCCGTCGAGAGTGGCGAGCTCCGTATTGTCCACGGAACCAGCGCCAATCTTGGCGGCGTCAACGCCGGAGGCGAGCTGCGAATTGGTGACAGTGCCGGAAATCTGTGGGAATGTGTAGTCGCCCGTCTGCGGCGTGATCGCACCGGTACGCCCGAAGACGCTCGCAACCGGGCTGACTCCGCAGGGTCCTGGTATCCACGATGATCCGGACCACGATAAGCACTGGCCGCTTGCAGCCCCGCCACTCAGGACCTGGGACGGCTGAATCGTTAGCGCGGGCGTGGGTGTGGTCGAGATTCGCACCTGGTTGACTTTGAGCGGGGAGCCGCTTGTGGGTACAAGCCACCGTTCGGCCCACGACGCGCCGGAGCGCGGCGTGAACCGCACCACGTAGCTCGTCCCGGAGGGCACCGCAGTGTCGTTCGGCTCTAGGTTCACAGCGATAACGCCATTGGTGATGGTGAACTCCTGTTGCCACCGCACGACGGTGCGCCCATCGGCAGTGGTCATGTCGGGCGCGTTGATGAGCACTTTGCCGTTGAACGTCGCACCCCCGATGCCGGTGTAGGCGGTGTCCTGGATCTGCGTCGCGGCCCGCGCGGTGCCGGCCAGGAACAGAAAAAGGACCAGAAGGATGCAGAGCTTCTTCATCTACGCAACCTCGACCAGGGTGATGTTGAGTTCGGAGCGGCCAAGGGCGGTCAATTGATTCCAGTCGCCTTCGAAGCGCACCGTATAACGGCCCACGGTCACCACGCCGGTGGGATCGGACGAAAACCTCGGATTCGTGTCGTACGGATCGTAGAAGTAGAACGGTTCGGTCGCGCCATTCCGCGCGTC
>JAIQFK010000049.1 GCA_020073305.1 Terriglobia bacterium | reverse complement strand
TTTGACCTCCTCGACGAAGGCATCCAGATCCAAACGGCCGACAAAGCTCCAGATGCTGCGAGCGGGGTGCTCTTCGCCGATGAGTCCCTCAATGTCTACCGGCAGCAGGACGCTCTGGGCACGATCGATCTCCTCGAAACGGAGTGCCTCGCTTGCATGTTGGTTGGTGTCCACAAATCGAGTTTACGGATTCACCGAATATTTTCAAGTGAGCGCCTCGATTTTTTCACAGCTTCCAGACGCATTTTAGGAGGATGTAGGGGTCAACACGCCCGATCCGATCACACCCGCCGTCTAAGTCGCTTGGGTTGACGATGGTTCGAGCTGCAGGTCTTCGCTTGGAGCCCGTTCGCGCACCGCATTCTCCTGAAACATCGCGGTGAAGTGGAAAACGCTGCCTTTGCCCAGTTCGCTCTTCACCCAAAGGTGTCCGCCCATCATGCCGACGAGGCGCGATGAAATAGTCAAACCCAGGCCGGTGCCGCCGAATTTCCGGGAGGTGGAGGAATCCACCTGGCGGAACGCCTCGAAAATTAAGTCGACCTTGTCGGAGGGTATTCCCACACCGCTGTCGCGCACCGAGAAGTGAACGGTCACTACCCGATCGCGCCGGTCAAATAACGTCGATCTCAGCTCGACACATCCGGAGGTCGTGAACTTGATCGCGTTGCTCAGGAGGTTCAGCAGGACCTGGCGTAGCCGGAAAGGATCGCCGATCACATCGTCGGGCACCTCCGGGGCGACATCGAAGATCAACTTCAGCCCCTTCTGCTCCGCATTGACAGCCAGGCTGACGGTGGCCTCTCTGATACACTCACGCACGGAAAAGTTAATAGGATTCAGTTCCAGGCGTCCGGCCTCAATTTTGGACAGGTCGAGGATATCGTTGAGCAGTGACCGTAGATGCTCCGCTGACGTCTTCGCGTCGAGTAGGAATTCGCGCTGCTCGGGCGTAAGCTCGCTGTCCAGAACCAGATCCGTCATGCCCAAAATTCCGTTCATGGGGGTGCGGATCTCATGACTCATGTTGGCCAGGAACTCGTCCTTAAAACGGCTGGCTTCTTGCGTCTTGATCAGCAGGCGTTCGATGTCGTATCGTTGCGTCTCAACGATTTTCTTCTCCTGGCTGAGCTGGATGGTTCTCTTCTCCACCGCCAGCTCCAACTGCTTCTGCATCGCCTGCATGTGGCGTAGCCTCCAGCGCCAAAAGATCACTATCGAAGCCAATGCCAGGGCGGCGGACACCCCTCGAAACCACCAGCTCTGCCACCACGCCGGCAGTACCTCGAATGAAAACGCCGCGGTCGACACAGCCGGCCGGCCGGGTAATACCGCCTGCACCTCAA
The DNA here is from genome assembly GCA_020073305.1 of Terriglobia bacterium. Taxonomy (GTDB): domain Bacteria; phylum Acidobacteriota; class Terriglobia; order Bryobacterales; family Bryobacteraceae; genus QHXW01. The sequence goes on along the minus strand of JAIQFK010000049.1, from coordinate 14,195 downwards.
ACCGGTACTTGCCGTGCGGCAGGCTGGGATAGCTGGCGATTCGTTCGCGTGTATCCACCCAATCGTCGTGAAATCCCGCTAACCGATAACGAAAACGGACGTCCGCCTCGTTCAGAAACGTCAACGCTGCGAAGTTTGCCTGCAGAGACCGCCGTGCGTATGGGACGGCCGGATGGCTTTCTGGGTCGGCAAATCCAGTACCTAATTTCACCCAGCTCAGGACGATCGGTGGCGCCACCGCGGATCTCGACTCGGCATCCGGCCGGAAATGGCTAAGCCCAAGGTTGTGTCCTATCCAGATGCTGCCGTCGCTGTCACCGAGCACGGCATGGCTGGAACAATCGTTCCAGAGCAGCCCCTGCGCCTCGCTGTAGTGCGGGAAAGTCCGTCCGTTCTTGACCTGAACTCCGTCGTCCGAACTCAACCAAAGCCTTCCACGAGGATCGAATGCCAAAGCACTGATGACCTCCGAATGAAGGCCGGTTTCTCTGGTGAAGGTCTCCAACTGAAGACCGTCGCCGCGAATCGTGGCCTGCGTCATTCCTCCCTTCTCGTCATAAGTGAACCATAATGTGCCGTCCGGCCCGAGAGCCACCTCATCGAGTACATTCGATCTCAGTCCGTCTGCCATGGTGAACCGTTTCCAGCTCCCCTGCTTGAACCGGAGCAACCCGCGGTCACTCGTAAACCACACTCCTCCGTTTCTGTCCGCCGCGCAACGTTTGAAGTCTTCGTCCTCCGTGCTGTCCGGAGGCACGACGCGTTCGAACGAAGCGGAAGATCCTCGAATAAGACCTCGGAAAATCGGACCGTCCGTGGCCACCCAGAGCCGCCCGCTGGAGTCCCAGCAGACCCCGGATACACCGTTTCCTGCAAATCCCGATTCGTGATCGAAGCGGCGAATAGCGCCCGTTCGCGGGTCCAGACGGTACATTTTTCCGGGATTCGTGCCCAGCCAGATCGCGTGGTCGGGCGCCTCCGTGATGGCGCGCACCGCACGCCCATTTAAGCCATTGCGCTCCCCCCAGATTCGTCCAGGCTGGTTATCTCGCGTGAACTGCTGCAGGGCATTACTGGTGCCGACCCACAGCGTCCCCGCGGAACTCCGAAAGACGGTCTTTGCGCTTCCCGCCATGCCTTCAGCCGGCGTCCAGCTTTCCCACTGGTTGGTGCCGAGCCAGCGGGCCAGACCGGACCCGTCCAACCCAATCCAAATCGACCCTTCACGGTCCTCCTGAGCGCACGCAACCGTACTCACGAACAATCCCCGCTTCGTGCCGATTTGTTCCCACCCGCTTCCAGTCTGGCGCATTAATCCGTAGCGGCTGGGCACCAGGAGAGTGCCACTGCGCAACAAATTCAGACTGCCCAGCGTGCTGGCTTCCGGAATATTCTCGATCGCTACAAACCGCTTGCTGGTCCTGCCCTTGGTCAACAGCCGTGTCGCACTCCTGATCCAGAGATTCCCGCTATGATCGGTCAGGATTGCATTCCAAATGTCTTTCGGAACACCGGACTCGCTTCCCAGCACCGACACCTCACCACGGTCATATCTGCACAGATCCCTGCCGCAACCAAACCAGACGGCGCCCTCCGGATCGACGTGAACACCATATACCTCCGGGTGTGCCGTTGAGGACGTTTGCGGATACAGCCTGACGGCGGGCGGCGACTGGTCCATGACCCAAAGACCCCGGTTCGTGCCGATAAAGAGAGAGCCGTTAGCATCGGATGCGAGACTGGACTGTCCCAGAAATGCCACCGGCTCCGGCAGACCCACGCGCCTGAAGTGGTCTCCCTCGAAACGAGCAAGTCCGTCACGCGTCCCCACCCAGATGGTTCCGTCGGGGGCCTGGTGAAGCGACTCAACCCGGTTTGATGGCATTCCCTGGGCGGCGTAGAAGCCGGTGAAGCGTTCACCGTCGTAGCGAAATAGTCCATCCGCCGTCGCCACCCAAACATATCCTTTACGATCCTGTAAGAGGCTATGCACATCCAGGCTGATCAAGCCCTGGTCGTGTGAATAGTATTTGAAGGCAAAGCGCTGTGCGGAAGCCAAACCGGGCAGCAGAAGAGCTGCGGCTATGAATATCCGCCAACGAATCTTTGCGCGAGGGTGCATCTCTGATGGCCAGACACAGGGCATCCGTCACCCGGCAGATCGCTGGTCCGACGGTCACTTTTGCCCTGCCTCCAGTCTAAAGTTCCCCTTGACCGCTGGTATATATATCTTTGGTTAATAAAACTAGTTGAAAGGCTAACCAGGCTAACCAGAGGGCTAACCAGGGACGGAGACTGGACTGCATCCTTCGGCTGAGACACGTGAATTAGGGACAGGCTTGGGGTGCAGTCCAGACAAAAGGGGAGACACGCATTTTCCACGCGTCAGGCCATATGCGGAACTCTGCAATCCTAATTGTTTCTTCTGGCGATTCTCACGGCAGTCCGCGTGAACCTTGCTTCCCTACTGCGTACACCTCACCCCCACACTCAGCATGTGCGTCCGGAAACCTTCATAGAAATAGTCCGGCTCCCCGAATCCGTAATAGCGCCACTCGCCGTACCAGGACAGGTGCTTGTGGGTCGGCGTCGTGAGCCGGATCAGCGGTTGGTAATACTCGGTGGGCCGGCTGCCCGAAGTGATCAGCAACGACCCACCCAGGCTCAGCCGCGGCGAGTATCCGCCAAATCCCGGAACCAGCAGGTCGAGCACCGCGTTCGCCTCGTGCGCGTTATCCCGATAGGATGACGGCGCGCTTTGGAAGATCTGCGGAACAATGTAGTTGATGTCCGAACGCAGCGTGGCGCGCGTGTACTCCCCCACCAGGCTCATCCGCTTGCCGCCCTTCGGATTCCATGCGAGGGAGACCGAAGCATCGTGGCTCAAAAAATCGTACTTCACCGCCGGATTCGGATTCTGATTGTTCAGCACCGAAAAGGTGGCCGATACCACCAGCGAGTTCAAGGCTTGATACCGTGCCCGCAATCGCGCTCTCTCGTAATCCTGCAAACTCGTCCGGAAGTACGCCTGGTCTCCTGACGCCCCTTCGAAATCAATATTGAACGAGAGTTTCTGCCCCGCCCGGTAGCTCATCCCCGCCAGGCCGACCTGACGCCGCAACTCCCCCGATTCGGTGGGCAGCCCCGAAATCAGCCCGCCTCGCGTCAACGCGTCGCCCCACACATAGCGATATCCGCCGCGCATCGTGATCTTCGGTGTCAGGTCGAACAACACATCCACTTGTTCCTGGCTATAATTCCTTACCAGCCGGTCGTTGAAGTCCGCGAGCTGTGCCGCCACCGCCGGCGTCAGGATCTGCTGGTTGAGCGCCGCGAAGGACGCATCGTGCAGCCGGTCCGTCATCCAGGACTCGATCACGCGCAGCCGCTTCACTGGCCGCAGCTCGAATCCGAACGTCCCCGACGTGTGCGGCTGTTTGGCTGTCGCGTTCACCAGGTCGAATTCACTCGTATACAGCAGGAGCAAGTCGAGGTTTGCGAACTGCCCGGTGTTGAACTGCGAGTACTTCACATCGGTGTTTGGCCGGCTGTACAGGAACTGGCCAAACACGTTGATCCAGGAAAAAGGATCGGCCGTCACCAAAACCTTGCTATAGATGCTGTCCCCGCGAATTCCGTACGTCTGCGCCAGGTTCGTCAGCATCAGTTGTTCGCCGAAGAACGGCGTGGTGCGGTTGCCTAGGTTCTGATCGCTGGTGAAAACGTCCTGATCGTCTTTGAACTTGGTCCCGCCCTGCTCGAGCGTGGCGTGGAACTTTCTCAGTTCAATGCGCACGCCGCCGCGATAGTTGTCGGTCTTATCGCGCGGCCGGTCGGCCACCGGATATTCGTTGGCGTCGCTCACAAAATCCGTGATGCCCCGTCCGAAGCCCGAGTCGCGCGAGTACGCAACGTACGGCACAATCCACTTGCCGGGCATCAGGTCCAGTTGGAAATCGCTCATGCGCCGGTGCGTGTCGAACGACCGCTGATCGAGATAAATCCCCTGCCCGATGGTCGGATCGGCGTAAGACGGCAGGAAATTGAAATAGGCGATGTTGCGGTAATCGAAGCTGAAGTTGTACCAGTCGTGCCGCGATGCGTCGACATGCGCCGTGTTGTACGGATCGCCCCAGTTGTACCCGCGCACGTTGATATGGTCGAACCAGCGCCGCACCGCGCTATCAAAGCTCACGTCGAGACCCATCAGCTTCAGCCCCGATCCCAGGTTGACCACCGTGCGATACGTGTCCAGGCTTCCGCCGACGCCGCTGCGCCACTGGTATCCCACATCGATCATTCCGGAGATGGTCGTTTCCGGAGCCGCGGCCACGGGCGTCGCGGCCGGCTGCGCCGCGGAGGCTGCTTGTTCCGCCGCAGCGGGCGGCGTTTCCTGCGCTGCCAGCGGGCAAAGAATCAGAAATGCAAGCCAGGTCCTCATCGCAGCAGCTCCGGGTTCACATTCGATCCATGAACCTTCACGTGGCACATCGTGCAGTTCTGGAACTGCGGGCTGCGCAAATCGTGAAACGCGGGTGGCACTCCGCCCAGTGTCTTCGAGGCCGCCGCCGTCGTCGGCGTATTCGCGTGGCATTCCAGGCAGGTGAACCTCACTTCGTGCCGGGTCAGCATCCGCGGGTTCGCCGAGCCGTGCGGCTCATGGCAGGCCGCGCAGCCCTCCAGGCGCACCGGTGCGTGCTCAAAAACAAAGGGCCCGCGCTTGTCGCCGTGGCATTTCAAACACCCGGGCTCGTTCGCCGAAACCGTCCGGATCGAGCGCGGCAAAACGCTCCCGTGCGGGTTGTGGCAATCCACGCACGACATCGCTCCTTCCGGAAGCCGGTGCTTGTACGGGCGCTGAAAGCTCGACCAAACCGCGGTATGGCAGTTGGCGCACTCTTTGTTGACCGCCGCTCTTCGTCGCGGAACCAGTTCTTCCGGCGACTTGTGCATGGCATGGCAGGTCACGCAGCTCACCTGGTTGCGCGCGTGCCCGCTCTCGATGCGGCCCACGTGCGTGGGCTGATGCAGGTGGCAACTGAGACACCCCCGGTCGGCCTCCTCCACAGGCAGTTTGGCGGGATTGCGAATGTCAGCCGCATTCGTGCTTTCGGCGTGCTTGCTTCCCGGTCCATGGCAGGATTCGCAGCCTCGGCCCTCCCATCCGCGCTTGCTGCTCTTCTCGACGGCTACGTGCGGATTCTTCTGAAAGGCCTTGTAGATATCTTCATGGCATGCCTGGCAGGTTTCCGACCCGACGTAGGTCGCGGTTTGCGCCGGTAGCAGCCTTGGGAGAAACAACATGGCCGCCACGATCGCCAGCGCTCGAGGTAGACCCGCCCCTGTGGAGCGGGCCCCAGGAGGAGGTGGGGGTGCGCTGGCATTTCGCGGCGGCCAAGCTCGCGAAGTCAAATTTGCAGCCCGCATGGCTGTCTCCAGTCTAGCGGGCGTGTATCTTGTCAATCGAGAATTGCGCATCAGGCCCGTGACATACCACACAGGCCTCACCCAATTGGGTCGTGTTCGCTACAGCGTGCGAGGCAGCCGTCTTGTCTGTATGACAAGCAACGCAAGCCGCCATCGTGGGCGGTGTCGGATTGATATACCCGCGTGGTGTCGTGACATTCAACAGGTTATCACCCAGCGGCAACTGCTCGGAGCTGTTGACATGGCACTTTTCGCAATCGCGCAGGTCGCCCGGGAACCGCACGTCGGTGAAGTCGTTCACCGAACCGCCGAAGCCATAGATCGTGAATTCACTGGCCAGATTTTCGCCCCGGTGAATCTTGTGAATCATCGTGCGGAAGTCAATGGTCTGCGCGGGCAACTGAGCCGCAGGGCGCATGGGAGCATCGGTCCCGTTGGGGTTGTGGCACAGCACGCACATCACGGTTTGATTTCGATTGTCCCCGTGCACGCTCAGGCTGGAGTGGCACCCGTTGCAGTTGTCTATCTGCACCACGGTCCGGCGCGGCGCCACCGCTGAGCCGTCCACACTAAAGCTGAGCACCTGGTTGGCGCCGGCATCCCGGATCGACTGCTCCGCCTTGTTGTTCGGCCTCTGCCCTGCCGGAAACGTGAAGTTGCGATATCCCTCGATTCCGACCGAGAACGTCCCGGTTGCACCGCTCGGAATCGTCGCGGTGAACTTGTAGGTGTAGGTACCGTCGCCGTTCGCCACCGCCGTCTTCCGTGGATCTTCGCTGACGGAGCTCGCATAGTCCGTTGTCGGCCCCGCAAGCACGAGCGCCAACCGGTCCATCTTGGCGGGCGCAATCGCAGTCCCTGATTTGTCTGCGATCGAAAACACAACCGACGGCGACTTGCCCGGAGTTCCATCCGCCTTCACCAGCTTGAACACGTTACCCGGCGCTTGCTTGGAAAGCCGCGGAATGGTGTGTGCCCCCAAAATCGATGCGTCGAACTCCAGTTCGCCCTGCGGCGTATGGCAATTCGCGCACTGGCTGTTATCCGGCTGTGCCATATCGATGTGATTTTCGCCGGTGGCGAAATTCACGTTATCGTGACACGCCCCGCACACCTCCATGCTGGGTTTGAACAAGGCTTTTGCCTGCGCTGCCCCGCTGCTCTGGTCGTGGCACATCGTGCAATTCCGCGCGTCGGCCGGGAACACCACCGTCGAGAAGTCGTTCACCGACTGGTTGAATCCGATGATCTGATATTTGCCTCCCGCCTGCACGCTCGGCAGGCTGGAACCTGAGTGGATCTTGTGCACCATCACCTTAAAATCGACCGTGTTGCCGGTGTCCGGATCGGTCGTCTGCGGTGTGTGACACAAAACGCACAGTTCCACGCTGCGGCGCGCTCCGCCGTGCGCGGAAAGCGGATCGTGGCACTTGTTGCAGCTCTCGGTTTTGATGACGTCGCGCGTGGTCGTTACCGCCGTTCCGTTGGGCACGAAGGTGTAGACGTTGTCCGCGTAGGATGTTCCCAAATCGAAGGCCGTCAAATCGCGGGATGAATACACGCCGATGGAATGCGTGGCGGTGACAACGTACCCAGCCGGCGCCTTCGTGTGGAACGTGTACACGTATTCGCCGTCACCTACTTGCTGATACGTGCCTCCACTGTCCGTTCCGGCCTGGGTCGCCGAATTGCCGGTGATGGGGCTCTTCTGTACCCGAGTGGTGTAAGCCGTATACTGCTCTACCCCTACGGGAATGGTGGCAGCGATGAAACTCGTGCTCACCGCGCCCGGTGTGTACAAACCGGCGCGGTCGAGCGGCAGTCCCTGAGGATCGGTGATTTTGAACTTGGCCGTGATGGTCCCGTCGCTGGCGATCTGCGCCGACTCGATCGTCGTTACCAGACCCGGCCGGACGAAGGCTATCACCTTCGGATCAACGTAATAAGCCTTCTGATGTTTGTTGAAAGGCGGCTTGGGTGCGCTCACCATTGCCAGAGATCCTGCCAGTAGCGCCACTACGGCCGCGACCTTGAAAGTTCGACCCATCGTCATAAGATTGCGCATCTTGCGCTCCCCCTAGAAGGAACCCTAGTAGCAGGAAAACGTCCAAACTCTCTAAAATCAACAAACCCTCGACTTGTAAGGGGGAAAACACGGCGGATCTTCTGTGAATAGGGTTATTGAACCCGTGCTAAGGGGGTGAATTCGCTCGACTTGGGTGAAAAACCCCTACTTCAGATGGAATTTCTTCATTTTGTAGCGCAGGGTATCCCTGGTGATACGGAGAAGCCTAGCCGCCTGGGTCTGATTCCCCCCGGTCTTCTCGAGCGCCCGCGCCACCAGAGTCCTTTCATTCTCCTCGAGCGAGATGCCCTCGTCGGGAATCTGGTAGGAAAGCCGGGTGGGCGTTCCGTCGCCTGCTCCCAAAGGGTGATTGATGGTCACTGGAAGGCTGGAAGTGGTCAGTAGCGCCGACTCCTCAAGGATCATCGCCCGCTCAATGGCGTTGCGCAATTCGCGCACGTTGCCCGGCCAGGTGTGAACGACCATCAGATGCTGAGCCTCCGGCGAAATGCCTTCAATATGGCGCCGGAATTTCCTGTTGTAATGCTCGACAAAGAAGTTGGCCAGCGGCAAGATGTCCTCCGGCCGGTCGCGGAGAGCCGGGATGCTGATCTGGATGACGTTGAGGCGAAAATAGAGGTCCTGCCGGAAGGCGCCCTCTTTTACTGCCTCGTGCAGGTTCTTGTTGGTGGCGGTGATGACACGAAGATCCAGGTTGATGTCTTTGAGACCGCCGAGTCGCCGGAAAGACTGTTCCTCCAGCACGCGGAGCAACTTGGCTTGAAGGGACAGCGGCATCTCGCCGATCTCGTCGAGAAACAGCGTACCCTTGTCAGCCAGTTCGAAGATGCCGCGCTTTTGCGAGCGCGCGTCGGTGAAGGCTCCTTTTTCGTAGCCGAACAATTCGCTTTCAAGCAGCGTCTCGGGGATGGCCGCGCAGTTGATGGCAATGAACGGTTCAGCCTGCCGCAGGCTCTGATAGTGCAGCGTCTTGGCGATGAGATCCTTGCCGGCGCCGTTCTCGCCTTCGAGCATGATCGTCGTCGCCTCGCTAGCGGCCACACGGCGGACGAAATTCAGCACATCTCGCATGGCGCGCGATTCGGCGACGATTTCGCGTTTCTGCGGGTCGGCTTCTTCGGTGATGTCGGTGACGGTGGCGACCACGCCCTGCAACTCGCCGTCTTCACTGCGAATCTGGGTCGTCCGCATAACCGCCATGCGCTCGCGGCCTGCCGCGGAGCGCAACCGCAGCGTACACCGCGGAGTGCTCACCGCCTGGTTGATGCCCAGCAGAACGCCGCAATCCGGCTCGCAGACCGCGCAGCGGAAGACTTCCTTGCAGGTTTTTCCGATCATCTCCTCGGCAGTCATCCCGAGGAGCTTTTCCGCCGCACGGTTGACTCCGGTAATCACCATACTCTTGTCGTACAGCACAAGCGCATCGGAGAGCTGGTCGAAGACCGCCTCGAGCACCGGTGGGCGCTGCCACAGCGGATCCAGCTTGGAAACCATTTGAAGCCAGTATAGCCAATGAGGGCGCAAAATGCGGCCTCTGGCGCATTCCATGCGCACTATACCCCACTCCCGCTCGACGTGGCGCGCAGAAAACTCTCGCCGAGTGGTCTGGCCCCGAGATTGCTGCTGTGCATGGGAAGGGGATTGCAATGAAATTCCCGTTGCCTGCATACGTTCTGTCTTTCGGTGTTCGCCGCTCCAGCGCGAAGCCTACAGAACGGAACCGCGCCGGCAGATTCTATTGGGACCACGACCACTCGCTTGAAAGCTACCAGATCAAGAAGTGAAGGGTGGAGCCAGTTGGAGGCAGCTTATGTATACAGTCCAGCTTGCCGTTGGGAATGCTCCGTATGGCGCGCTGCTGTGTGACCTGCTCGCGCACACGGAAAGTTGCCACGTCCAGGCGGTTGATAAGCCGGATCCCCGGCAATCGGGTGTGATGGTGGTCAACGAGAAGACCTTGGACCGCATGCCCAAGCCGATTGAGCGGCCGGAGCGCGTGGTGTTGATTACGCCGAAGGAGCCGGAGCGGCTGGCGAGCGCATGGGAAGCGGGGATCCGCTGCGTGGTATTTGACAGCGATCCGCCCCGAACCATGGCACTTGCGGTGATGGGAGCGGCACTGAGGGTCAGAACACCCAATGTGCCGGCCGGGCCGCTGGAAATGCCCCACCCGCCTCGCGATGGGAACGTCCATCGCGTAAAAACTCATTGATTGCCTGTGGTTGGGTGATGGACACCGGCGTGCATGCCCGTTGCGTCGGGGGAAGGGAGGGTTCGATGGAGCGCTCTTTAGAAGAATTGGAACAAATTGTCCGGGGCCAGATATGCCGGGTTTGTTCGGATCGCAAGCTGGATGGCTCCTGCGGTTTGGAGGATCCGGGGACGTGCGCGCTGTTCAGCCTGTTTCCGCAAGTAGCCCGCGCCATTCAGGCGACACACAGCGACGATATTTGTGATTATGTGCGAGCCATTCGCGAACAAGTTTGCACTATTTGTCAGCAGCAGGCAGCTGACGGCAGTTGCGAGACCCGGGACAGCGTGGCCTGCGCGCTGGATGCTTATCTACTGCTCATTGTGGATGCCATTGAAGAGGCTACGGGACGCAAGTTCGATCGGCCCGTTGGCTCGGTTGCAGCGCAACCGGTATTTCCTTTGAGGTCGAACTGAGGGGGAAATTATGAACATTGCGTTAACTCCTTTTTTGGCGGGATGGATCGCGCTGGCCTGCGCCGTGGCGATTCTAGCGATCTACCGCAAAACGATTTCGAGCCACGAGGACGACTCGATTCATGTCTCTGCCGTCAACGATGTGAACGTCAGCCACCAAGCCGAGATTGCCCACCGCCTGCAAGTGGTGGACCTGTGGGGCAAGGTGCTGACGGTGATTGCGGTGGTGTACGGCGTGACGCTGGCTGCCGTATACACGTACCAGATGTGGGTTGAAGGCTCGCACCAGATGTGGCAGGGGTGAACATCGGGTCGCGAGCGGGCGGCGGGCACCGTGCGGTGCTCGCCGCCTGCATTTCCTTCGGACTCTGGGCAGCAGGCACCTCATGCCTGGCGCAAGATTCTAAAAGCGCCGCCTGTTCTTCGTGCCATGACGTCGGGCAGAAGATGGGAAAGCTGGCGCACTCCTCGGTCGGCTGCCCCACCTGTCATGTCAACCACGAAGAGTATCCCCACCCTGCCGGCATCCCCAAGCCGGTATGCGCCAGCTGCCACCAGCAGGTAGGCGCCGATAACGCCCGCGGCATCCATGGCCAGGAAATCCGTAAAGGCAATTCGGCGGCTCCCGAATGCAACACCTGTCATGGCGCGGCGCACGAAGTCCAGAACACAAAAACGGAGAAGTTCCGAACCGCGGTACCAGAGACCTGCGGCATGTGCCACAGCGATGTCGCGACCGCGTTTCAGGCGAGCGTACACGGACGGGCGGTGGCGCGTGGCGTCTCGCAGGCGCCGGTCTGCACGGATTGTCATGGCGAACACTCCATCTTGCCGCCCAGCAATGCCGCGTCGCCGGTGAACAGCCGGAATATCCGGGACACCTGCGGCGGCTGCCATGGCGACGTGCGCCTGGCGCGCAAGTTCGGGATGCCCGCCGACCGCCTGGTCAGCTTCGACGCGTCCTTCCACGGTCTGGCGGCCAAGGCCGGCTCGCAGACCGTAGCCAACTGCGCCAGTTGCCACGGAGTGCACAACATTCTGCCGTCGTCCGACCCGCGTTCGACGACCAGTGCTAAAAATCTGGCCGCGACGTGCGGCCGCTGCCATCCGGGAGCGGGGAAGAGGTTCACCATCGGCCCCGTACACCTCACCGAAGCCCGCACGGAAACGGCAGCCGTGGGATGGGTGCGGCGGTTCTACCTTTGGACCATTCCGATTGCCATCGGGCTGATGCTGCTGCACAACGCGGGCGACTGGGCGCGCAAGCTTTACCGGCTGCGCCTCAGCCGGACGGCGCGTCAAAACCGTCCCGTGGCGGTGGAACCGCAATTCCGCATGTTCGGTTTCGAAAGGCTGCAACACGCTCTACTGGCGATCTCGTTTCTGACGCTGGTGTGGTCGGGCTTCGCGCTGAAGTTTCCGGATCAGTGGTGGGCGCGCCCCATGCTGCTGTGGGAGTCGAGCGGAAGCGTGCGCAGCACGGTGCATCGAATCGCGGCGGTGGTGTTCATGGCCGTCGCCATGATGCACGTGATCTCGCTCGTTACGAGTGCCCGGCTGCGGTGGCACTGGAAGAGCCTGGCGCCGAAGGCGCAAGATATCCGGGAAGGAATGGGCACCTTCGCCTACAACCTGGGTTTGATCAGCCACCCTCCGGCTCTGGCGGAACACAGCTATATCGAAAAAGCCGAGTATTGGGCGGTAGTCTGGGGCGCGGTGGTCATGATCCTGAGCGGCGTGACGCTATGGGCCAACGATCTGGCTCTGGCGTGGATGCCGAAGAGTATTCTGGACGTCGCCACTTCGGTGCATTTCTACGAGGCCGTTCTGGCCACACTTGCTATTCTCGTCTGGCACTTCTATTCTGTGATTTTCGATCCCGATGTTTATCCTTTGGATACCGCGGCCATTACCGGATTCAGCACGCGGCCGCGTGACACGGAATCGGAAACGACCGAGATCTCCGAAGAACTCACATCCCAATCATGACAAATTCGTCCGGCTCGCCCCTTCGCGGCTGGCTGTCGCCAGTAGTGCATCTGTCGAACAACTGGATCAGCCTGATCGGCGTGGTCGTCGTCACGACGGCGACCGTGCTATGGGTTTTGCTGCTCCCCACGACGTTGCGGGGTAATGTCAGCAATCCTTACTTCGGTATCGTGCTGTATCTGGTGCTGCCGATGGTTTTCATCGGCGGCCTGCTGATTATTCCACTAGGCATCTGGCTGCGCCGGCGCCGCGAGCGAGCATCCGGTACGGCACCGACGAGCTTTCCGCCGCTCACGTTTCGCAACCCCGAGCTGCGGCGGCTGGCGCTGTTCGTGGTATTGACGAGCTTCGTGAACGTGGTGATCGCCGGGCAGCTCACCTACAGCGCGGTGAACTACATGGATAGCGTGAGCTTCTGCGGCCAGACGTGCCACACGGTGATGCAGCCGGAATTCACGGCCTACCAGAACTCCCCGCATTCGCGCGTGGAGTGCGTGCAGTGCCACATCGGACCGGGCGCGGGCTGGTTTGTGCGCAGCAAGCTGTCGGGTGTGCGCCAGGTATTCGCGGTGACCTTCCACACGTATGACCGGCCCATCCCGACGCCGGTGCACAACCTGCGCCCCGCGCGGGAGACCTGTGAAGCGTGCCACTGGCCGCAGGTCTACGGCGGCGACCGGCTCAAGATCCTCACGAAGTTCGCCGACGATGAGACGAACACCCCCACCAAAACCGTTCTGATGATGCACATCGGGGGAGGCAAAGGCACGCAGGGGATCCACGGAGCGCACGTGGGTCCGGGCATCCGGATCCGCTTCGCGCCGGCGGACGAAAAGCGGCAGACCATCCCGTGGGTGGAATATCGCGACGCGCAAGGCAAAGCCACTGTGTACACCGCGAGCGATGCCAAAGGCCCGATGCCGGGCAACCTGGAGATTCGCGAGATGGACTGCGTGGATTGCCATAACCGGCCGACGCATACCTACGAGATGCCGGAGCCGGCGGTGGATCGCATGATGGCGGCAGGCGGAATCTCGCCGTCGCTGCCCTTTGTGAAGAAGACCAGCGTGGCGCTGCTGAAGGCGGCTTACAATTCACGCGCCGAGGCAGAAGTGCGCATTCCGGCGGCATTCGAGAACTTCTACAAAGAGAAGTATCCGGCGATATACGCGAGCAAACCGGATGAGGTGAAGCAGGCGGGCCGCGGGGCGCTGGCCGTCTTCGAGCGAAATATCTTTCCGGAGATGAGGGTGACTTGGGGGGCGTACCCGAATAATCTGGGGCACAACGATTTCCCAGGATGTTTCCGCTGCCACGACGATCAGCACGCCGCCACCGGTGGCGCGAAGATCACGCAGGACTGCGGTGCCTGTCACAACCTGCTGGCCATGGAAGAGGCCTCGCCGAAGATCTTAAGTGAGCTGGGGCTGGAGAAGTAAGGGGCGTGCCACAAGTCAAGTTGCTTGCCGGAATCCCCTCGCTTCCAAATCACTCTTGAGCTGCTCGGCTTGTTTTCCCTTGACCGTTACCACAGGCTCGTCCCGGCCGATGACAAAAACATCCATGTCGCCATTCGCCCTGACTCGCACGTGTGTGACGGTGTCCATATTGATGATGATGTCTTCTGTAGCCGCGATGAATTTGCTCATACGTTCGTCTGTGGTACTTCTTCTGCCAGCGCGCTCATGCGCCTGATGTTGTCATGGCGGAAGGAGGAAAGCAAGGCATGGTTTACGGGGCACTGGTGTGTGAAATGAGGGCAAATGAGGGACGGAGACTGGAGTGCGCCCCTCGGGTGAGACACAGAAATGAGGGACAGGTGACCGTTCGCTGACAAGTCGTTGTCAGCAGGAACAACGTACCGCATACTGCGCATGGCTGGTGAAGCAGAGGCGGGCTCTGCTGGAGAGCAACCCGCCAAGGAATAGCCGGTCGGAAACTCATCCAGACGATGAGCGGGGGGCTTGGCCCAATGGGTTAGGCCCCCATCGGATGGATAGATTTCCGTATGCCTCAAAAAACTCAT
>JAIQFK010000031.1 GCA_020073305.1 Terriglobia bacterium | reverse complement strand
CCAGGCCGGCCTGGCCCAACTGGTACAGCTCGGCCAGACTCTCTCCGCCTGGTCGGAGGAAATCGTGGGCATGTGGCGCTTCACTCGCAACAACGGCATCACCGAAGGTTTTCACAACAAAATGGAGCTCATCAACCGCCAGGCCTACGGCTTTCGTAATTTCCAAAATTATAGACTTCGCGTGAAGGTGTTATGTTCTTAGAAATCAGTTTGGGATCGGGATTTGCCCCCGTTGTTGGCGTAGAGCCCTGAAGGTGCTGTCGCTCACTCGACCGGTATATGCCGCAGCACTGCTTGCATATTCCCGGCCTTGATTCACTCTGGAGCGGACAGTCCTTCGGACGCCGGTGATCACCTCGCCTCAGAGGAATTCTGGCGGTGAGGGTGGGATTCGAACCCACGGAACCCGTAAAGGCTCAACGGTTTTCGAGACCGCCCGATTCAACCACTCTCGCACCTCACCATACTTCTAAACTACCCGATTTCCTACGGCACTTGCAAAGACGCCACTACACCGATTTTTTCTTCAAAATGTCATTGTCACGGTTTTGTCACTACTCCCCGCCACTTTCTCGACCGCACGAACTTTAGCTTCCTGGTTCGTGCGCGCGTAACGCATCGTCACCGAAATCGTCGAGTGGCCCAGCAGAGCTTCGAGTGGCTCTGGGAGCGATGCGAACGTCATCCGCCGAGAACTGAGAAGCATGCCGTCCTCTTTGATTCAGAAATTGTGACCGCACTGGAACGGCGCCTCCCGTAAAGGCTCGGCAACCAAATCCACAATTTACATCCGCACACGCCATTTTTCCCTTGGGACTCCGCGTGTACAGGTAGAAGGCAACCGAGAAGAAGGTACGGTGCCCTCGATACAAAACACGCTTGACCGGAATTTTCATGGAAGGCCATATGGATGCCGATATTCGAATCCGGGCGGTAGGACCACCGGAGCGGGATCTTCTGATAGGAATGTATGACCGGTTTGATCCACTCGGCGGGGCGTTTGGTCTGCCTCCGCGCACGGCTGAAGCGCGCCGCGAGTGGATCGGGAGTGCACTGGGCCACAAAGTGAATGTAGCGGCGTTCTCGGCGGCCGGAGAGGTCGTGGGTCATTGCTTCGTGGCCGCCGGCGACGAGCCAGGCTCTGCGGAGCTGGCGATCTTCGTCCACCAGGACTCTCGCAGGAGAGGCGTTGGAGCGGCACTTGTGAAGGCGGCGCTAGAGTGCGGAAGCGCGGCGGGGCTGCGGCGTGTGCGGGCCATGACCTCTTCCGACAACAGGGCTGCTTTGCGCCTTGTAAGGAGCTGCGGCTTCCGCCTGACGTCCGTTTTTCCTGCGGCCGAACTGGAGATCTATTTGCCTCCTACATGGGTTGCGAACCCTTCGTGTCCCGCCGTGGCGTAGGCCGCGATCCGGCGCACAGGTTCCGCAAGCCCTGCCGGCACCACACGCACTCTTCGCAGGCGCCGCGCTGCCAGCCACTCCTACTGCTGCCCGACCCCGAAACTGTCTGCCGTGCCCCCGAATGCAATTGTTCGGGAGGACAGCCAGTCAGAGCTCTTCGAACGCTGCATCGGCTGCGTAAGTGGACTCACGGGCCTGGTGAAGGAAGTCTTCCGGCTTTCCGGGTTCAACCGGTTGTTTAGTACCGTCGGGCCGGCGAGAAGGTCCGTGGCCGGTGGCTGAATTCGGATTTTGAATCACCCGGAAGGCTTCAGCGCAGTTTTTCTAATAGCTTCACCGCCATGGCGATGTCGCGCAGGCGCTGGGCGGGATCGGGAACCTCGCGCTCGATGTTGAGGGGGCCTTTGAAGTCCATGGACTTCAGCTTGCGGACGAAGCGCTCCATGCCGACCGCACCCTGGCCGAGCGGCTTCTCCTCGCCCAGAGCGCTGGGAATGCCTTTGGGCGGCCAGTCGGCATCTTTGCAGTGCACGGAAACAACGTGCAGGGCGAGGGTGCCGAGCGCGTCGATGGGATCGCCGGTGCCGTAAAGAACCATGTTGGCCGGATCAAAGTTAATGCGAAGATTCTCGCGGTTCACATCGATGAAAAAACGCAGCAGCGTGTCAGCGGATTCCTGGCCAGTCTCGAGAGCGAACGTCTGCTTGTTCCTGGCGGCGTAATCGCAGACGCGGCGCACCATACCGCGCACGGCAAGATAATCGAGGTTGGTATCATCCTCCGGGACGAAACCGATGTGCGTGCCGATGCTGGGAATCCCCACTTCGCGCGCGAAATCGCTGACCGCGCAAGTGCGTTTCTCGCGCTCCTCGCGGGTGTCGCGGGGGATGAACCCGACGGTCTGCCGGACGGTGGGGATGTCGGCGTAGCTCTCGCCGTTGTAGGCACAGAACGCGGTGACCACGGGAAAGTCTTCGGCCTGGAGCGCGGTTTTCCATCTGTCGGCCGCTCCAACGAGCGAAAAATCGCCGGGAATGCCGATCTGGCCGCAGCGCACGCCAATGGCCGTCAGTTCGCCCAGGGTTTCGCCGGGATCGCGGCCTGCCCAGAACACGGCGCCGATCTCCAAGTCTCTCAAAGGCTGCATGCGATCCTCTCTCCGTTCTTCTTTCTGGATTCGACCATCAGACGAGCCAGCTTCACCGCCAGTGCCGATTCTTCAGGAGGGCACAATTCCGGCTTGCGGCCGTGCGCCGCGCAGTCCACGAAATATTTCAACTCCTCGATGAACCAGTCGTCTTCAGCGGAATCGAGTATCTGTTTCTCTCCATTCGCGCCATACAGCGCCAGAGGCCGTCCGTCCGAACTATAGTCGAGCGTACCATCATCACCGACGACAGTGAACTCCATGGAGAAGGGGTAGGCTTTCGGATGATGCCAGCCGCCCATAATGGCGGCGCCGAAAGACGCGTAGTGGAATTGGGCGAAGATGAGGTCGATGCCGCGCGCGAGATCTTCGTAACCGGTGGCGGAAACCGCCGCAGGCGGACCGAACAGGTAGACACAGAAATCGACGTCGTGGATCAGCAGGTCGAAAACTCCGCCGCCGCTTTTGGCGGGATCGGCAAGCCATTGACTCCAGGCTGGGGCGGCGCACCGCCGGCGGAACAAGGCGGAACGGACCGGGCCCAGCGCGCCGGTTTTCACTCGCTCCGCGGTTTTCCGGTACGCGCCAATAAAGCGCAGCACCTGTCCGGTCATGAGCACGCGCGCGCTCTTGCGCGCTTCGGCCAGCATTTGGTCAGCGGCCACGCCGTCGAGCGCCATGGGCTTTTCGACCAGCACGTGTTTGCCGGCGCGCAGCGCGGCGAGGGCCGCGGTGGCATGCTGGTCGGTAGGCAGGCAGATGTCGACGGCTTCGATTTCGGGATCGGCGAAGGCTTCGCGCATGTGGTGATACCTTTTCACCCGCGAGAAATCCATTTTCTCGCCGGGCCCGCCAAGGTTGCCCTGGATGCCGCTCAGGTCGCCCGACAGCTTCTTTTCGTCGCTAGAAACCACGGCGGTGAGTTCCGCGTCTGGGACGCTCTTCAGCGCCTTCAGGTGGGTGCTGCCCATGAAGCCGAGCCCGATGACGGCAATCTTCATAAGAGGGAAATATAACATCGTTCGAAACGGTAGAATGGAGCGGTGTCGATCCGGTCGAACGACGAATTCGAGAAAATGCGGAGTATCGGTGGCATTGTGGCCCGAGCGCTCCGTCGCATGGCGGAACGGGTGCGTCCGGGCATAACGACCGCAGAACTAAATGAGATAGGATCTCGCGTACTCAGGGAGAATGGCGCCCGGTCGGCGCCGCCTTTGGTGTACGGCTACCCTGCCGAGGTTTGCATCAGCGTGAATGACGAAGCCATGCACGGCATCCCGGGCGTGCGGGCCATTCAGCCCGGCGATCTGGTGAAGCTGGATTTGGTGGCGGAGAAGGACGGCTTCTTCGCAGATGCGGCGATCTCCGTAAATGTACCGCCCGCCAACGGGTGTGGCCGCGATCTTTCGCGCTGTGCCGAGCGGGCATTCTGGTACGCATTGAGCGCGGCGAGCGTGGGAAACCGGGTGTACGAGATTGGACGCGCGGTGGAGCGCGAAGTGCGGCGGTCGGGCTTCAGCGTGATTCGCGAACTGTGCGGGCACGGCGTAGGGCGCACCATTCACGAACCGCCTTCGGTGCCGAACTTCGCCGACCGAAGCGCGCGCACGCGGTTGACCGACGGGCTGGTGATTACGATCGAGCCGGTGATTGCCGCCGGAAATGGACGCGCGCGGCTGGAACACGATGGCTGGACGTACCGCACCGAAGATGGCAGCCTGGCTGCGCATTTTGAGCACACCGTGGTGATCACCCGCGGCCAGCCGGTCTTGTTGACGGCCGCGTGACGCGCCGCGATGCAGCGTGCTCCTTCTCACACGATGCCGAGCCCATCCGCGGTATACTTCCTGCAACGGCGATAAGCCAATCGTTGTTTGCGAGGAGCGGGGGGCTAAACGCGCCCGCCGGTACGACTTGCGCCAGATGCTGTCCACATCTAAGTCTGAATAGCCCATATGGAGATCGCGCAAACTCCTCACACCGGGACCGATAGCAGGCCGGGTGAAAGAGCGCTCAGACAGGTGAGCGAGCGGTTCTGGTCGTTGTTTGAGGCGGTGGGTGTGGGGGTGGTGCTCGCGGGTCCGAGCGCTGAAATCAAGGAGTGCAATCAGGCGGCTCTCGATCTGCTTGGGCTCACGCGGGAGCAGCTTGTGGACAGGATCTCTTTCGATCCGGAGTGGAAAGCGATCTGGGAAGACGGATCGGACTGTCCCGGTGAAGAGCACCCCATCCCACGCGTGATTGCGCAGCGGCAGCGAGTGCGCGGCGAGGTCATCGGCGTGTACCGGCCGAAGGCGCAGGATTGGGTATGGCTACTGGTGAACGCTGAACCGCGTTTTGCGGAGGACGGAAGCGTCATCGAGGTGATCTGCTCGTTTACCGACATCACGGAGCGCAAGCGCGCGCTGGCCGTGATGACGGAATGGAAGAACCGCTACGAGGCGGCCATGCGCGCCAGCGGCCAGATTTTTTTCGACTGGAATGCCGTCACCAACGACATCACGTGGTCGGGCGATCACGACAGGATCCTGGGCTACTCGGCGGAGGAATTGGCAGGCGGGCTGACCCGCTGGATGGAATTGGTTCATGCCGGTGACCGCCGCGCGGTTCTGGAAGAAGTTGATCGCATAATCACAGGCAAGTCGCCGGGTTCGATTGAGTACCGCGTCCGAGCCAAGAATGGAAGTTATCGCTTGGTCAGCGGCCGTGGATATTTTTACGTTGATGATGCCGGCCAGGTGACCCGTATGGCCGGATTTATCTCCGACAGCACCGAGCGGAACCGGGCCGAGGAAGAACTGCGCGCCAGCGAGGAGCGCTTCCGCAAGGCATTCGCTCACGCCGCTACCGGGATGACGCTCCAGAGCCTCGCGGGTGACTACCTCGAAGTCAACCGGGCCTTTTGCGAAATTACCGGGTATGAGGAGCGAGAACTGCTTGGATTGAATTACAGGTCGATCACTCATCCCGACGATCTGTCACGCAATCTGTCTGGGATGGAGAAATTGTTGACCGGCAAGATCCCGAGTTTGGTAATGCAGAAGCGGTATCTAAGCAAAGCAGGCAGAGTCGTTTGGGTGCGCAACAGCGTCTCACTCCTGCGCGATAGTCAGGGTGCACCGATGCACATTATTGTGCTGGTCGAAGACATCACTGATCGCAAGCAAGCGGAGGAAGCGCTGCGCGCGAGCGAAGAACGCTTCCGCAAGATGTTCGCTCACGCCGCTACCGGAATGACGCTCCAGAATCTCGAAGGTGACTTTCTCGAAGTCAACCCGGCATTTTGCGAAATTACCGGCTACGACCCACAGGAACTGGTGGGATCGAACTACCGATCGATTACGCACGCGGAGGACCAGCAGGAAAATGCGTATCGGACGGAAGAGTTGTTGGCCGGCGAAATCCCCAGCTTTGTCATCGAAAAGCGATACGTCCGTAAGGACGGCAGGCCTGTCTGGGCGCGCACTAGCGTTTCCCTCTTGGGGGATAGCCAGCCTCCGCGCCTCATCACGCTGGTGGAAGACATTACCGAACGCAAGCGGGCGGAAGAAGCGCTGCGGCAGCTTTCGGGGCGGCTGCTCCAACTGCAGGACGAGGAGCGACGGCGGCTGGCGCGCGAACTTCATGACGGCACGGCGCAGACCATTGCAGCGCTGGGCATGAATCTCGACGTGGTACGTGAGGCGGCGGCCGCTCTCGATGCGCCGGCACGGAGAACCCTCGACGAGAGCGTGGCTCTGGCGGACCAGTGCATTCGCGAACTGCGGACCCTTTCCTACATTCTGCATCCACCCATGCTCGACGATCGCGGACTCGCCTCCGCGCTGGGCGGGTACGTGGAAGGATTTGCTGCGCGGAGCGGCATCGCCGTCAAGCTGGACCTGCCACCGAACCTGGGGCGGTTGCCCCGGGAAGTGGAGTTGATGCTGTTCCGGATCGTACAGGAAAGCCTGACCAACATCCACCGCCACTCCGGAAGCCGAACCGCAACCATTCGCATGGCGCGCTATCCGCACGACGTCGTCATGGAGGTGAGGGATCAGGGCAACGGGATCGGCACTTTGGAAAGGGACGGAGAACAGGGTGCGCGGGTCGGCGTGGGTATTGCGGGAATGCGGGAACGAGTCCGGCAGATTGGCGGCCGGCTGAAAATACGCTCCCGGCCCGGCGGCAGCGATGTCGAGGTGGTGGTGCCGCTCTCCGATCCCTACCGATAGCCCGGCCGGTTACACCAGGGCGTTCGGCGAGTGAATGCCGGCCGAGTGCAGGGCCGCCGCCATTTTCTCGAGAGCCGTTTTGTGAATCTGTGAAACGCGGCTCTCGTTGATGCCCATGATGCCGCCGATTTCCTTCATGGTCATTTCTTTCGTGTAATAAAGCAGCACGACTTTCTGATAGCGCTCCGGCAGCGTCTTCACCGCTCCCGCCAGCACGTGACGCAACTGTTCGCGTGCGCACATGTTGTCCGGCTGGCTGTCCCGGGAAGCCGGGAATTCAGGCGCAGCGGCGCTGTCGCGGTCACTGCCATAACTGGACGCCGACATCAGCCCCACGGTACGCAGTTCCAGCACCATGCGCCGCCACCGGTCGACCCCCACGCCCATTTTCTCGGCGATTTCAGCTTCGGTGGGCGTGCGCTTCAGCTTGTCGGAAAGCTCGCGTGTAATGGCTTCCACCATTTTCTGGCGCTTGCGCAAATCGCGCGAAGCCCAATCCAGCTGCCGCAGACTGTCCAGGATCGCTCCTTTGATGCGGTATTTCGCGTAGCTGTGAAACACGACTTTCTTGTCGGGGTTGTACTTGCTGGCAGCGTCAAACAGGCCCAGCACGCCGGCGTGTACCAGGTCGTCGAGGTCAACGTGCACCGGCAGGTTCTCATGAACCCTGATCGCGATGGCCTTCACCAGCGGAAGGTGATCGAGCACAATCCGGTCCCGGATCGTATTTGAGATTCGGTTTCGCCGACGCGTAGATACACTTGGATCCTGCGTTTTTGTCATTTGCATTAACCTGTTTTTTGATTGCCCGCCGTTCCGCTCGTGCTTGGGTTCCCGTTTTCGGCCGGGCACTCGTTCTATTGCAACGCCCGGGCCACAAAGAGGACATCCGGGAAACCACTTAGATTCAGCGTGGAATTAGTCGCAGGCATTTGGGATGGTTCAGAGTGGTACGCGTGAGGCACGGCGGCTGTTCCGAGATGGTACGGCTGTTCCATTCTGGAGCCTTGGTTAGGAGAAATTAATGCTGCGGGCGGGGTTCAAAGCGCAACTCCATCCCCGGTTCTGCCTTTAGAGATGCAGGAGGAGTTGGAAACTATGAAACGTTTTGCTTTTGCATCTTTGATTGCGGCGGGGCTGATGATCGCGGGGCTGAACGCCCAGGAGGTCAAGGCGCGCCAGGAGAACCAGCAGGACCGTATTGCGCAGGGCGTTCAGTCGGGCCAGCTCACCGCCGGTGAAACCGCAAACCTGGAGCATAAGGAAGCCAGGCTCAACCGTGAGGTCCGCCAGGATCGCCGGGCGAATGGCGGCAATTTGACGAACAAAGAGAAGGTCCAGGTCAATCACCAGCAGAACAAGCTCAGCCGGCAGATCTATCGGAAGAAGCACAACGGCCGCACGCAGTAACCGCGCTGGCCTATCGGATTGTGGAGCGGGCCGCCGAGTTGTACGTGAAAGTGAACTGCAGCCGGATCACGTTGCCACGAAACTCGGTGGGAAGTGGCGGGAAGGGATTCGACATGCTGATGCTCGCCACGGCAGCACGGTCAAGAGCATCGGCTCCGGACTGGGTGCTGAACACGATCTTGGTGACGGTTCCGTTTTTGGCAATCGCGAACTGAACCGCCACCTTCCCGCGCCGTCCCAGATTAGCGCTCTCCGGCATGACCGCGAACCAGTTGCGGCGCACGGTGGAGAGAATCTGCAGCAGGTAGGGCCGGAAATCCACTCCCAGGGGGTCGCTCAGCAGCTCGAGATTGCTGCCTTGCTTGCCAGGAGAAGGCGGCTGGTTGATAGCATCCCCGACTCCCCCTTCACCGAGGCCGACATCGCCCACCATTAATCCCCCGCCGCTCCCCCCGCGCGCCACGTTGCGCATGGCTTCGGTAACCGAGGCGGAAGGTGCGGCCACCCTGCCCAGCCCCTGAGTCTTGCTGGCCGGATTCCCCCCGCCCGGCGTTTCGAACGCGAGCTTCGGCTCCTCCGTTTTGATTTGCGGAGGTGGTGGGGGCACTGTTGCGGCCATGGGTAGTTTTGGACCGGCGGACGCTTCTTCGATCTTGGGAGGTTCAGGCAGGGGTGCCGGCTGGCTGGGCGGGGAGTTGGGCATGGAAAGCGCGAGCGCTTTGGGGCGCGTGGTGGACGGCGGCGAGGGTGGCACCTGAATATGGGGCCGAGGCCGCAGCGACTCGACGTTGAATTCTTTGCTGATTTTGCCGCGGTTAGGTGTCGTTTGGGTTAGTTCAGTAGGGGGCGCGATCAGCGGCGTCACCCGGCGTGGTTCCTCTTTCATTTGAAAGACTTGGCGGGGAACCGCGATCAGCGCGGCAGTTACCAGGACGTGGGCCAGCACGGAAAAGGTGCCGGCGCGGCGTGACCGCCGGCGGTCCGCTTCCGTGTCCCAATCGAGAAGAAGGCGCAGATCCTCTGCAACTTGAGGCTGTTCTACGGCTTCCATCCAGACACCAGGGATTGAGCGACGACTCGCGAGTGCTCTTCAATCTTAGCAAGAATAGCCAAAGCGGCCTCTAAGTTTAGGCGTCCGACATGGCCGCTAAGTTTCGGAGTCTGGCGGGTTTCGACCGAATTCAGGAAGGCGTCGAACTGGAGGGACAGGGGCTCGGCCTTGGTAACCGTCAACTGCTGGAACGAGATCTGCCGGCCTTCGCCGACGCTGAACACGGCGACGTCCTGGCGGCCGTAATCGACCGAGATGTACTGGTTGGGCTGGAACAGCCGCAGTTTGCGGACGCGATCGGTCGAAACCCGGCTGGCGGTGATGTTGGCGACGCAGCCTCCTTTGAACTGGAGACGCACGTTGGCGATGTCGACTTTAGGTGTGAGGATCGAGATGCCGGCGGCGCGAATTTCTTCGATCTCTGCGGGCACAAGGCTGAGCAGGATATCGATGTCGTGGATCATGAGGTCGAGCACAACATCGATATCGAGGCTGCGGGGGCTGAACACGCTGAGGCGGTGAATTTCGAAAAAGAGCGGAAGCCGCGCGACCTTCTCGAGCGCGATAACGGCCGGATTGAAGCGCTCGAGATGGCCGATCTGCAAGATGCGGCGGTGGGATGCGGCGGCGAGGATGAGGCGGTCGGCGGAGGCGAGATCCGGCGCGATGGGCTTTTCGACCAGCACGTCGATGCCGGCCTCCAACAAGGAACAGCCGACATCGGCGTGAGCGGAGGTCGGGACGGCGACGATGGCGGCGTCGACCTTTCCGATGAGTTCGCGCAGGCCGGCAAATGCAGCGCAGCCGTTAGCAGCGGCGACTTCGGCGGCGCGTGCGGCGTTGGAATCGACCACGGCCACGAGTTCGGCGCGCTCCGATTGCCGGACGATGCGGACGTGGTTTTTCCCGAATTCGCCAACACCCACGACTGCCAGGCGTACTTTTCCCATAATTAAGCCGCGAGTGAACGCGAAGGAACGCGAATCTCAATCTTGTGATTCATAGCCTATGATGCTGATGTCTGCTTCGTCGGCGCGGCGGATCAATTCTTCGCGATCGAGCATCAAGGTCCGGCCGGCGTCCACCGCCAGTACGGCTGTACCGGTTTCACGCATTACAGTGACCGTGTCGAGGCCGATTACGGGAACGTCGAACAGCAGGTGACGGCGGCGAGTAGCCACTTTCACGAGCGCCAGCGGGTTGCCGTTGACCAGCGAAGCGGCGCGGCGCAGCATGGCGTCGGTGCCCTCCATGGCCTCGACGGCCAGGCAAGCCCGATGCGATACGGCGACGCTCTGTCCAATATCCCATCGCGCCAGCGCCTGGGCGATGGCGCGCCCATAGTCGAGGTCCGCGGACTCATCCTTGGACGGTTTGCGGCGCGTCATCACGCCTGCACTGGCCAGCAACGGTTTGAGCAGCGCGGTCGAATCCCCCAGACGGATGCCCTCATCTTCCAGAACTTTGGCGACGCCGCCGATCAGCGAATCCGTGTTCTTGCGGGGCAGCGCGGCCAAGAGTTTCACCAGGCGCCAGTCGGGCCGGATCGCAGAAAAAATGCTGGCGTGCTTCACCTGGCCGGCCATCATGACTTCAGTTATTCCTTCACTCTTCAGGATTTCAATCAACCGGCTGAGTTCGCCGAGCGAGATCCAGTAACTGCGCGCGGCCAGCGGCTCGATCTCGCGCGAGGCTTCCTCTTCGATCCCGATGGCCACCACCTCGTGCCCCAGTTTGCGCGCGTTCTCGAGCGCCAGAAGCGGAAACCGGCCGTTGCCCGCAATCAGACCGTAGCGCATTACTTCACGAAGCCGCGCTCGGAGGCGGCGATGAATTCGAGCACTTCATCCAGCTCGGGTGTGGGTTCGATTTCGGCGCGAATCCTCTCGATCGCCTGAGAGGTATTCAAGCCGGCGCGCGTCATGAGCCGGAATGCTTTTTGCAGGGCTTCGATGCGGTCGCCAGCGAAGCCCCGGCGCTCGAGGCCGACGCGGTTGGCGCCGAATACGTGGATTTCCCGTTCAGTGACCGTGGTGGAATAAGGGAGCACATCCTGGGTAACCACGCTGTATCCACCGACGAACGCGTGCCGGCCGATGCGGCAGAACTGGTGCACTCCGGAGCCCGCGCCGACCGATGCCCAGTCTTCGACCAGCACGTGCCCACCCAGCGTCGCGGCGTGGCCAAGCATGGTGTGGCTGCCCACTTGCACGTCGTGCGCCACGTGCACGTAGGCCATGAGCAGGTTGTCGTCACCGATGCGCGTAACGAGCCCTCCACCCTCGGTACCGCGATGGATGGTGACAAATTCCCGGATGCGGTTGCGATGGCCGATGCGCGTTTCGGCGCGCTCGCCTTTGTATTTGAGATCCTGCGAAGCCACGCCGGCGGTGGCGTACGGATAGAAAATGTTATCCTCGCCGATCCACGTCGGCCCTTCGACGTAGACATTGGCCATCATTCGCGTGCGTGCGCCGATCTCGACTTCTTCTCCGATGATGCAGTAGGGGCCGATCTCGGCCGTATCGGCGATCCGTGAATTGGGGGCGACGATGGCGGTGGAGTGGATGGGCATCTTCAACGCGGTTTCGCGAGCGCGTCACAGCCGGTGGGGTTCATTCGTTACGCTGCCGGCGGCTGCATTTCGTCTTTGTCGGCCAGCTTGCACATCATTTCGGCCTCGGCGACGACGGCGCCGTTCACCGTGGCGCGGCCCGCCATTTTGGCTACCGACGCTTTGCGCTTGAGGACCGACATTTCGAGCCGCAATTGGTCGCCGGGCACCACCGGCCGGCGAAATTTCGCGCTCTCGATGGAGACCAGCAGCACCAGCTTCGATTCCCGGTCGGGAATGCTGCTGAGCACCAGCACACCCGCCGTTTGCGCCAGCGCCTCGACAATGAGCACGCCCGGCATTACGGGGAAATCCGGAAAATGGCCTGCAAAAAAGGGTTCGTTCGCGGTGACGTTCTTGATGCCGACGATGCGTTCCGCTTCCAGTTCCACGATGCGATCCACCAGCAGCATGGGAAAGCGGTGCGGCAGGATCCGGCGGATCTCGTTGATTTCCAAAATGGGCATGGAAACTGGTTATTATAGCAGCGGTGGATCGGATTCTCGCTCACGTTCAGACCAAGCAGGCAGAGATCATCGCGCTGATCCGGCGGATGGTGGAGTGCGAATCACCGAGCGATGATCCGCGCGCGGTGGACCGCTTCGTCGACCTGGTGGCCGCGGAGGTCGCGCCACTCGCCTCGGTTCAGACGTTTCCCGGCGGCAACTTCGGCCGGCACCTGCTATGCGAGTTCGCGCTGCCGGGACCCGCCAAGAAGAAAGGCGAAATTCTGTCGCTCGGGCATTCCGATACCGTCTGGCCCATCGGCACCCTGGCCCATATGCCGTTTCACGAAGCCGAGGGGCGGCTCTGGGGACCGGGCGTGTTCGACATGAAGTCCGGTATCGCTTTCTTCATTTTCGGGATGCGGGCGTTGCGGGAGCTGGATGTGCCGGTGCGGAGCCGCGTGAAGCTGCTGATCAATTCCGATGAGGAGGTGGGCAGCGATTCGTCGCGCACCCTCACGCAGGAGACCGCGCGGCGCGCCAAAGCGGTGCTGGTGCTCGAGCCGGGCACCGGTCTCGAAGGCAAGCTCAAGACGGCCCGCAAGGGAGTGGGCGATTACACGATCACGGTCGAGGGCCGTGCGTCGCATGCGGGCGTGGATTTTCCCGCGGGCGCGAGCGCGATTGTGGAGCTGGCGCGGCAGATCGAACATGTTGCCCAGTTCACGAACTTGAAACGCGGCATTACGGTGAATCCCGGGGTGATCTCAGGCGGCTCACGCTCGAATGTCGTGGCCGCGGAAGCCCGCGCGGTAGTGGATCTCCGGGTGCCGCGACTGAAAGATGCGGAAGTTCTCGACCGCAAGTTTCGCGGTCTGAAGCCATTCGACAAGCGCTGCCGGATTGAAGTGGAGGGCGGATTGAACCGGCCGCCCATGGAGCGATCGGTCGGGATCGTGCAATTGTTTCGCACGGCGCAGCGGCTCGCGGGAGAGGTAGGAATCAAGCTCGAGGAGTCGATGACCGGCGGCGGTTCGGACGGCAACTTCACGGCGGCGCTGGGAATTCCGACGCTGGACGGCCTGGGCGGGGTAGGCGAGGGGGCGCACGCTCTGAACGAGAGCATTCTGACAAACCGCATTGCCGATCGCACGGCGCTGCTGGCGAAGCTGGTGGCGGCGCTGTAACCGCCTTGCGAAGAAAAAGCCGCAGGTCCCCGCAACCCCGGCGTGGGCCTGCGCTACCAGTAATGCACGAAACGCGTCGACACCAGAAAACGAGGGCAGATCGGAGCATATAGGAGGAGGCGCGCATGGCGGAGGAGTTTCGCATCGAGCATGACACGATGGGCGAGATGCGCGTGCCGGCCGATGCTCTGTACGGGGCGCAGACCGCGCGGGCCGTCGAGAACTTTCCCATCAGCGGGCTGCGTTTTCCGCGATCGTTCATCCGGGCGCTGGCTCTCATCAAGAGTGCGGCGGCGCGTGCGAACGGCGAGCGGGGTTCGCTGCCCGCCGACAAGGCTGCGGCCATCGAGCGAGCTGCCGAAGAAGTGCTGGCCGGAACGCACGATACGCAATTCGTCGTGGACATTTTTCAGACCGGAAGCGGCACCTCGACGAACATGAATGCCAACGAAGTGATCGGACGGCTGGCTGCCGCGCATCCCAACGATGAAGTGAACCGGGGCCAGTCGAGCAACGACGTCATTCCCTCGGCCATGCACATCGCCGCCGCCGAAGCTACGCGTCGCGATTTATTTCCCGCGATGGATCGGCTGCAAGCTTCCCTGGCGCGCCAGGCGGGCGAATTCGCCGACGTAATCAAGATCGGCCGCACGCACTTGCAGGACGCGGTGCCCATGCGCCTGGGCCAGGAGTTCTCAGGCTATGCGCAGCAGGTGGCGGCCTCGCGCGAGCGGATTGAAATGGCGCTCGCGGGCATGTACGAACTGGCGCTGGGCGGCACGGCGACCGGCACCGGCCTGAATGCCGAGCCGGGATTTGCGGCCACGGTGATTGCCGAGATCGCGCGGCGCACCGGGCTGCCGTTCCGCGAGGCGCGAAACCACTTCGAAGCGCAAGCCGCCAAAGATGCCGTCGTTTTCCTGAGCGGAGCGCTGCGGACCTATGCGGTAGCGCTAACCAAGATCGCCAACGATGTTCGGTGGCTGGGCTCGGGGCCGCGTAGCGGGCTGGGCGAACTGCGGCTGCCGGCGGTGCAACCGGGATCGAGCATCATGCCCGGAAAGGTGAATCCGGTGATCGCCGAAAGCCTGCTCATGGTCTGCGCGCAGGTGGTCGGTTACGACGCCGCCATCGCGTGGTCTGGGGCCGCGGGCAACTTCGAACTGAACGTGATGATGCCGGTGATGGCGTACGATCTGCTCGAATCCATCGCGCTCCTGGCGGCGGGATCGCGCAATTTCGCGGAGCGGCTGGTGGACGGTTTGGAAGCGGACCGGGAGCGCGCCGGCGCTTTTGTTGAGCAGTCGCTGGCGATGGGAACCGCGCTGGCGCCTGAGATCGGCTACGAAAAGGCCACGGAGCTGGTGAAGGAAGCGTATCGCACGGGGAGAACGGTTCGCGAGGTCGCGAGGGAGAAAAGCGGAATCCCAGAGGAGCGGCTGAATGAGTTGCTGGATTCGGAGAGGCAGAGTGGAACGGGATGAGCGCCAGCTCCCAGTGGACCGCGATACAGTAGAAACAACCGATATGAACTATTACGAGCAGAACCGCCAAACATTTTTGGAAGGATTGCAGACCTTTCTGCGCATTCCGAGCATCAGCACTTTATCCGAGCACAAGCCGGACATCCGGCGCGCGGCTGAATTCGTACGCAATGAGTTGAGCGCTGCCGGCCTGGTGCACGCCGAGCTGATCGAGGGCGAGGGGAATCCGCTGGTCTATGCGGAGTGGACCGGTGCTCCGGGCAAGCCTACGCTCTTGCTCTATGGCCACTATGACGTCCAGCCGCCCGATCCGCTGGATGAGTGGAAATCGCCGCCGTTCGAGCCGACGGTGCGCGGGAACGATATTTTTGCGCGCGGTTCGTCCGACGACAAAGGCCAAACCTACATTCTGGTGAAAGCGGTGGAGGGGCTGCTCAAGACCAAAGGCCGGCTGCCCGTGAATGTGAAGTTCCTCATCGAGGGCGAGGAGGAGACGGGCGGCGAGCACATCGAGGCGTATGTGTCCAGCCGTCCGGCACGGCTGAAGTCTGACGCGGCGGTCATCTGCGACACGGAGATGTTCGCACCCGAATTGCCGACGATTTGCGTCGGCCTGCGCGGTATTGTGTACGCGGAGTTACACGTCGAGGGCGCGAATCACGATCTGCACTCCGGGATTTATGGAGGCGCCGCGCCGAATCCCATGCAAGCCATGGCTGAGATTCTAACGGCGCTCAAAGACCGCAACGGGCACATTCAGATTCCGGGATTTTACGATCGCGTGGTGCCGCCGAGCGCCAAGGAGCGGGAAGCGTGGGCCCGGCTGCCGTTCGACGAGGCCGAATATACACACAAGGAGATGGGCGCGAAGGAACTAGTGGGAGAGCCGGAGATTCCGCTGCTCGAGCGGCTGTGGGCGCGGCCCACACTCGAAGTGCACGGGATTCGCGGAGGCTTCACGGGCGAGGGAGCGAAGACCGTGATCCCCGCCCGAGCTATGGCGAAAATCAGCACGCGGCTGGTTGCCGACCAGCGGCCCGACGAATCCGCGGCGCAGTTGAAAGAAGCCATCCGGCGCGCGACGCCCAAGGGCGTCACCGCGGAACTGAAGCTGATTCACTCGGCCGCGCCGTCGCTGGTAAATCCTGACAACCCGTTCGTGCGCGCGGCTGCTGACGCCATGACCGAGGTTTTCGGGAAACAGACCGTCTACATCCGCTCGGGCGGCTCGATTCCCATCGTGGGCTGTTTCGACCAGTGCCTCGGCATTCCGAGTGTGATGCTGGGTTTCGGTCTTCCGGACGACAATCTGCACGCGCCCAACGAGAAGTTTCACCTGCCGAATTTCTATCGCGGCATCGAGGCCGTGGCACATTACCTGGAGACGCTGGGACGGTAGCGGTTCTGTCGCGACTTGTGTGAATGATCACGGAGTTGGCGTGCCCAGGTTC
This sequence comes from Terriglobia bacterium, assembly GCA_020073305.1. Lineage (GTDB taxonomy): Bacteria > Acidobacteriota > Terriglobia > Bryobacterales > Bryobacteraceae > QHXW01. Next base: position 65,023 of record JAIQFK010000031.1, on the reverse strand, counting down.
AAAAGCGATGGTAGCGTAGCATCAGAGGCGGCGATGAAGAAAACTCTTCGCGTTGTGGCGGTGATACTGACGTTGGCGTGGATGGCGTTTGCGCAGGGCCGAGGTGGAGAACACGGAGGCAAGCATGACGTCGGCGGAGGGCACATTCCGGCGCATGGTCCCAAACCTGTGCGGACCGAGCACCACGGCTCACCGCCCAGCCGCGGATTCAGCGACAAGGGGGGGCATCCCGAGGCTCCCCACGTTCACTCCAATGACAAGTGGATCGGTCATGATTCCGGCCGCCATGACGAGCGCTACCATGTGGATCATCCCTGGGAACATGGCCGGTTTACGGGCGGCTTCGGCCGCGGCCATGTCTTCCGGCTGCAGGGAGGAGGCAGGGATCGTTTCTGGTTCGGCGGCTTCTACTTCTCGGTCGTGTCGCCCGACTATGGCTTCTGCAATGACTGGTTCTGGGATCGCGACGACATCGTAGTTTATGAAGACCCGGACCACGACGGGTTGTACCTGGCTTACAACGTCAGGCTGGGAACTTACATTCACGTCACGTTCTTGGGACGATAGCGGACCAGACAGCCCCTGCGGCAGAAGGGTTGCGATGCTGGGCGCTGAATAGACCGTGGCCGCTACGCGGTTGCCGGCTTATAGATTGCCGCGGCAACCGCTCCGAACACCATCGATTGCGCGGTACCGTACAGGAACCATTGGAGCGCCAGGTCGTACGGAATCGGGATGATCATGAAGGTCCCGTACGCCACCGGAATCGAAACGAAAAGCCCCATCAGCAAGCCGAAGCGCACTCCCTCCATGATGCCCTTGCCCTCGTAGCCTTTGGTGAAGACGTACGTGAACAGGAACGCGAGAAGAAACGCGTTGATCCACTCGATCCACATTTTCGCTGCCATATCGGGCCGCCAGATGGCTTTGAGGGAATCGTAAGTCGGCTTCAGAATGACGCCGTGAATCAGATACCCGAGCGCCATAGACACAACAAAAACGGCCAGGCTCGCCGTCAAGTACCGTTTGAGATTCATGACTCGCTCCTGTCGCGACGCTGCGTCAAATGGTTTTGAGGCGCTTGTTGATCTTGGTGATCAGCTCCTTGGTCTGCTTGGTTTCCGGCACGGCCTTGAGAGCGTCGAGTGCGCGATTGCAGAAGATCTTCACTCTTCCCGGATCAGCCATCTTCTGGATTCCGTAAAGCTGCGAGTCGTCAAACAGTGTGATGGCCATGGATGTGACGAACGTAGCGCGCGGCACCTGGAAGGTCCCGGGCTTGAGCAGTTCCTGTGTTTTCGCCGGATCCTCGGGTGCGCCAGCGGCTGCGCACGCGGCGAGCAGTACTCCGCGCTCGATGGATTGCTTCTCGGACGCATCGATCGCGGCTGGCGGCAGGATCATGCCGGTGGCTGCCCGGCTCAACTGCATCACGGGTGCGGCGTTGCCGGTAGGAAAGGGCATGGCCAGCGGCACTGGGTCGTCTTTGCCCTTCTGAAACTGGTCGAAGACTTCGACAAACTCGAGGGCCAGACGATTGGCTTCCGCGCGATAGGTGTTGGTGCGGCGCCGGAACTCGGTCGGGTTGGCCCGGTTGGCGCGTGAGCCGGCATCAAAGCTGTCGGCCAGGTCGATATACCCGCGCGCCATGCCGGACGTCATCACCAGCAACCACGGCCGCGCGCGCGCCGTAAATTCGCTTTCGTGAGCGTTGAGCTCTTCCAGGTGGGTGATGGTTTTCACATAGTCGCCGGCGGCAAACGTCTCTTTGGCGGCACCCCAGTAAAATTCGGGCGTTCCCACCTTCGGCGCGTTGTCGCTGGAGCAGGAAATGAGAATGAAGCAGAAAAAAGCAAGGGTCCCCGTGGCCATTACACGAATGGCGCTGGTGCGCATAATGCACCTCCGATGACCGAAGCTTTATCACAACCCCGCACCGCGCGCAACGGGTGGGAGCCCGCTTCCTACCCTGCGGCAGCGTGAATCGCGCATTGGGCCAGGCTGGCGTCGAGCAAGCGGACGAACTGGTCCACATCGGTTTTGCGAATATTGAGCGGCGGAGAGATGCGGATGACGTTGCCGAAAACGCCGCCCTTCCCCACCAGCAGGCGGTTTTCGCGCGTGGCTTCCATCAACTGGGCGGTCTCCAAGGCTGCCGGTTCCTTGGTCTTGCGGTCGCGAACCAGCTCGGTGGCCTGCATCAGACCCATGCCGCGCACCTCGCCGATGAGCACGTGCTTTTCGCGCAGATGCTCCAGGCCCTGGCGGAGGTAGGCGCCGGTCTCGGCCGCATGGGCCAGCAGATTCTCCTCCTGGACCAGGTCGATCACCGCTTTAGCGGCGGTGGCAACCACGGGATTTCCGCCAAACGTCGAAATGGTCGCGCCGCGCAGCGCGTCCGCTACTTCGGGCGTGGCGACGGTCAGGCCGATGGGGAGACCGTTCCCAAGCCCTTTAGCACTGGTGATCACGTCCGGCACGACGCCGTATTGTTCGATGCCGAACCACTTGCCGCCGGTGCGGCCCCAGGCGGTTTGTACTTCGTCGCTGATGAAGATGCCGCCGTGGTTGCGGACGATTTCAGCCACGATCTGGAAATATTCCCGCGGCGGCGTGATGAATCCGCCGACGCCCTGGATCGGCTCGGCGATAATGCCGGCCACACGGCCGGACGTCGAGCTGCGGATGACGTCTTCCATATCGCGGGCGCAGCGCACGTCGCACTCGGGATAGGAGAGTCCGAAGGGGCAACGGTAGCAGTAGGCGTTATGCGCGTGGACGATTCCAGGCTGTAGCGAGCCGGCCCCACCAAGTCGCCAGGTGGATTGGCCGGTGAGCGACATGGCCAGCGAGGACCGGCCGTGGTAGGAGTGGCGCAGCGCGATGATTTCCGCCGACCCCGTGTAACAGCGCGCCGCCAGGATGGCGGTCTCGTTGGCCTCCGTGCCACTGTTGGTGAAAAAGGATTTGCGCAAGCGGCCGCCGGGCGTAACTTCGGCGATACGCTTCGCCAGCGCGGCTTGCGGCTCGGTAGCGAAGACCGTGGAGACGTGCTCCAGCCGGTCAATTTGGTGGTGAACCTGGGCATTCACCTTTTCATTGCAGTGGCCGACGCTGATGGTGAGAATGCCGCCGAAGAAGTCCAGATACTGGTTGCCGTCGGCGTCGTAAACAAACTGGTCTTTGGCGCGCGCAACCACCAAGGGCTCTTTGTAGTAGTGGAAGACGGCGGGGAACAGAAATTCCTGGTTCGCGAGAAGGATCTCTTCTTTCGTCATAAATTCGGTCTTTCTATGCTAACGGAATTCGAGCGCTCGGCGAACAAAAGCCGCGGCTCGCCGCAAAAGCGGCGTGGGCCTGCGCTACAGTTAGTAGTTTCGAATGCCGCTCCTTTCGATATTGGTTCCGCTCTATAACGAAGAAGAGTTCATTGTGCCGTTACTGGAACGGGTGTTGGCGGCGCCGCTGCCGGAGGGCATGGCGCGCGAAATCCTGGTGGTGGACGACGGCTCAACCGACGGCTCGGCAGAAATTGTAGCGGACATGGCCGCACAGCATCCGGAAATCCGCTTGTTCCGGCACGATCACAACCGAGGCAAGGGAGCGGCGATCCGCACAGCCATCGAGCAGGCGCGCGGGGATTTTTCGATCATCCAGGACGCCGACCTGGAATATGACCCGCGCGAATACCCGAAGATGCTGGGCCCGCTGCTTGGAGGCAAGGCCGACGTCGTATATGGCTCCCGGTTCATGATCGTGGGTGAGCGACGGGTGCTCTACTTCTGGCACTCCGTAGCCAACCGGCTGCTGACGGAGTTCGCCAATCTGGTGGCGGACCTCAACTTGACCGACGTGGAGACCTGCTACAAAGCGTTCCGAACGTCTCTGCTAAAGAGCATTCCCATTCGCAGCAACCGCTTCGGCATCGAGCCGGAGCTGACCATCAAAGTGGCGCGGCGCCAGGTACGGATTTACGAAACGCCCATCAGCTACCACGGGCGCACTTACGAAGAAGGCAAGAAAGTTGGGCTGAAAGACGCCCTGGAAGCGGTGTGCATTATCGCGCGCTACGCGTTCACAAACGATATCTACAAGGATTCCGGGCCCGACATTCTGCACGCGCTTTCCAAAGCGCCGCGATTCAACCGCTGGATGGGGGAGACGATCCGCCCGTACGTGGGCGAGCGTGTGATCGAGATTGGCGCGGGAATCGGCAACCTGACACGCGTGCTGATCCCGCGGGTGAAATGCTACGTGGCGGCGGACATCGATCAGGAGCACATGGCGCGGCTGGCAACTCGTTTCCAGCACCGGCACAATTTGCATGTCCGCTATTGCGACCTGGCCAATCCGGGTGATTTCGCAGACATGGAAGGCACCATGGACACCGTGGTTTGCCTGAACGTGCTCGAACATATTGAGGACGATATGCTCGGCCTGCGGAACATTCACTCGGCGCTACGGAAAGGCGGCCGCGCGATTGTGCTGGTGCCGCACGGGCAGGAGATTTTCGGCACACTCGACACGGCGCTGGGCCACTATCGGCGCTACTCTCACCAGGAACTGCAGGAGAAGATGGAGCGCGCCGGTTTCCGGGTGGAACGGATTCTAAATTTCAACCGCGTCTCGCGGCCGGGCTGGTACGTCAGCGGAAGAATCCTCCAGCGCACGACACTCGGCGCCCTGCAGATGAAGATGTTCGATCAGCTTGTCTGGTTGTGGCGGCGCATTGACGCGCATCTGCCCTGGCCGCCGACGTCAATCATTGCGATCGCGGCGAAGGTGTAGCGCGCGCGGCCAGCGTCTTCAATTCAGCCTGCAGCACTTCCTCCAGGGCCTGGGTTTCAATGGGCCCGTTGTAGTGTTTGCCATCCACGAAAAGGGTGGGCGTTCCGGACACGCCCGCTTGCTCGCCCTGGGCCAGTTCCTTTGCGACCACATGCCTGTACTTGCCCGCCTTCAAGTCCGCCGTGAAGCGCGCCATATCCAGGCCGATCTCTTTGGCCCATTGGTCGATCTTGTCCGGCGAGAGGTCGCGGAAATTCGCGTACAGCTTATCGTGCATGGGCCAGAATTTGCCTTGAGCGTGCGCGGCCAGAGCGGCCTCGGCGGCCAGCGCTGCTTGCGAATGGATATCCAGGGGAAACTGTTTGAAAACCAGCCTGACATCGGCAGGGTGTTTGGCCAGGATTTCATCGATGCGGTGCACGGCCGCGGCGCAGTAGGGGCACTGAAAATCGGAAAACTCGACCAGCGTGATCCGGGCATTCGCCGGACCCTTCACGGGCGCCCCTTCGATGGGGATAGGTACGGCTTCGTCCAGCACCGGGGGCGCTTCTTTCATGCGGCGCTCCAGGGTGGCGCGGATGGATTCCGCCGTTTTCCCTTCGCGCAGTTCGCGCGCCACCATCGCTGCCATGCCCCGGCTGCGGCCGCATCGCGGATCTTTCACGCGGCACTCGGCGATGTGCATGGTGCATCCGCAGTTGCAGCCTTCCGCCCGCAGCAGATGCAGCAGAGTCTGCTTCTGCTCCGCTGAAAGGTTGCTCTGGTCCAGGCCAGCGAACTCAGTGATTTTCTCCCACGTGCCCGGCGCCTGGGCGATGGCGGGCACGAAGGCCAGGCACAGCGCCAACGCGGCGGAAGCAACCGTTTGCCTCATCTGAGTAAGCGCATGCACTCTTACAAGTCTAAGCGAAATGCGCCTGAGTTTGACAGCAGCTTACGGGGGCCGTTATTCTCGTCGGTTGCAGCACTGGTGGACGGCACTGATTGTAACCAGCGTGGCGTGCTTCGCACAGAGGCCGCAAAACCCTTTGGCCGGGGATCCTGATGCCATTGCGGGCGGTGGCGCTGCATTTCGGCCCTATTGCACGCCATGCCACGGCATCCGCGGAGAGGGCGGCCGGGGACCGGACCTGACGCACGGCGTCTATTCCGCCGGCGATAAAGACTCCGATTTATTTAACGTCATTGCGCACGGTGTTCCTGGAACCGATATGGCCGGTTTCGCCAGCGAGTTGAGCCAGCAGGACATCTGGCGCATCGTCGCGTTCATTCGCTCGCTGGCCCGGCACGACGTGCCTGCGATGCCTGGGAATCGAGCGGCCGGTGAGAAGCTGTTTTGGGGCAAGGGCGGCTGCGGCGCGTGCCACGCTGTCAACGGAAAGGGCGGCCGGCTGGGTCCGCCGTTGAGCCGGATTGGCCGCGAGCGCAGCCTGGCCTTTCTGCGCGAATCCGTTCTCACACCGAACAGCGACGTGAAACCGCAATACGCAACTGTGACGGCCGTGAAGCGCGACGGCACGAAAATGGTGGGCATCGGGTCGCTGGATAACTTCACGGTACAGATCACGGACGCGGCCGGCAATGACTACTCATTCGAGCGAAGCGATCTCGCTTCATCCACGCGCGAGCTCAAGTCCCTCATGCCGGACGATTACGGCCGCAAGCTGACGGCCGCCGAGATCGACGATCTGCTGGCATACCTGGTGAGCCTGCGGGGTGCGGAGGCCGCGCGATGAAGCCGGCAGCCGTTCTGGCGACGCTGACGTTCGCTGCCCTTGCCGCCTCGACCGTGACTGAGCAGCAGTTGCGCGAGGCACAATCGGACTCGGCCACCTGGCTGACCTACGGCAAGAATTATCTCGGATGGCGGTACAGCAATCTGAGCGAGATCAATACCAAGACGGTTTCGCGCGTGGCGCCGCGCTGGATTCATCAGACCGGCGTGAGCGGCGCGCACGAGGTCACGCCGCTGGTATTCGGCGGCAGGATGTTTCTCACGGGGCCCTCGAACAACGCCTATGCGCTCGACCTGCTGACCGGGAAAGAGATCTGGCGTTACCACCAGGCGCCGCCTTTGGGGTTGAACATGTGCTGCGGCGAGCAGAACCGTGGATTTGCGGCGCTGGGTGACAAGCTTTTCAAGGTGAACATCGAGGCGACGCTGGTGGCGCTCGATGCACGCTCGGGCACGGTGCTGTGGGAGCGGCAGATGGCTGACCACAAGAAGGGCTACACCGCAACAGGCGCGCCCCTGGTAGTCAAGAACAAAGTCATAGCCGGAATGGCCGGCGCCGAGTTCGGCACTCGCGGCTTCATCGACGCCTACGACGCTTCGACCGGCGAGCGGGTGTGGCGATTTAACACGATCGCGGCCAAGGGTGAGCCGGGCGGCGAAACCTGGGCTGGTGATTCCTGGCAGCACGGCGGCGGTTCCACCTGGACTACCGGAACCTACGATCCCGAACTGAACCTGATTTACTGGGGCACGGCGAATCCAGGGCCCGGCATGGACGGCGACGTGCGCGCCGGTGACAATTTGTACACCAACTGCCTGGTGGCACTCGACGCGGACACCGGAAAGCTGAAATGGTATTTCCAGTTCACGCCTCACGACACGCATGACTGGGACGCCGTCGAAGACCCAGTGCTGATCGACATGGTGTTCCAAGGCCGGAAAATCAAAGCGGTCGTGCAGGCGAACCGGAACGGCTTCTTCTACGCACTCGACCGGACCAATGGCCAGTTCCTGTATGCGTTTCCGTATACCAAGATCACCTGGGCAACGGGCATCGACGCGAAGGGACGGCCTATCGTCGTGCCGGGCCTCGACCCGTCGGAGAGCGGCACCAAGGTGTGCCCGGGACTCGGAGGCGGCCATCACTGGTACCCGACGGCGTACAGCCCGCAGACGCAACTTGTCTATTTCAACTCGATCGACGGCTGCGAGTTGTTCTATCGCAATAAGCAGGAATTCCACGAGGGCCAGTGGTACCAGGCGAGCACCGAGGCCGCCATTCCCAGTGAACCACCGACGGGGACGGTGCTGGCGATGGACCCCGCCAACGGCAAGGCGCGCTGGCGCTTTGAGATGGTGTCGCCAAGCGGTGTCGGGATGCTGTCCACCGCCGGCGGGCTGGTCTTCACCGGTGACGGCCAGGGGTACCTCATGGCACTGGATGCGAAAACGGGCAAGCCGCTGTGGCATTTTCAAACCGGCGGCGAAATCAAGGCGCCACCGATCACCTACTTGCTCAACGGCAAGCAGCAAATTGCAATCGCCGCTGGAACGTCGATTATGACTTTTGCGTTGATGCCGTGAGACCCGCGAGTGCCATGGACGATCTGCTGATCTGGCGCAAAGAGTTTCCCACGCTCGAAGGCACCGTTCACATGATCAGCCACTCGCTGGGCGCGATGCCACGGCGCACTTACGAGCGGTTGCGGGAGTACGCCGACACCTGGGCCACGCGCGGTATCCGGGCATGGGAAGAGGGCTGGTGGGAAATGCCGGTCAAGGTGGGCGACCTCATCGGCCGCATCATCGGGGCCGCGCCCGGCGAAGTCGTCGTCCAGCAGAATGTCTCAACCTGCGTGGCGGCGGTGCTCTCCTGTTTCGATTGGTCCGGGCCGAGAAACAAGATCGTATCCGAAGCCTTCAACTTCCCGTCGAACCTCTATCAATGCCATGCGCTCGAGCGGTTGGGCGCCCGCGTGGTGACGGTGCCATCCGATGACGGGATCGGCATACCGCTCGAGCGAATGCTCACAGCCATCGACGGCGAAACGCTCGTGGTCTTCGTTTCACACGTTCTGTTTCGCAGCTCGTTTGTGCAGAACCTGACGGCGATCACCGCGCGCGCGCATAAAATGGGCGCCATGGTGCTGGCGGACATCTATCAGTCAGCCGGAAGCGTTCCCATCGATGTTCACGCGCTGGGAGTGGATTTCGCCACGGGCGGCTCGGTGAAGTGGCTATGCGGCGGGCCGGGCGCCGGCTATCTGTACGTGCGCCGGGATCTCTGGCCGAAGCTCGCTCCGCGCTTTACCGGCTGGATGGCTCACAAGCGGCCGTTCTCTTTCGAAACCGGAGCTATCGACTATGCCGAAGACGCGTTCCGGTTCTTGAACGGGACACCTGCCATTCCGGCGCTATACGCCGCGCGTTCCGGATACGAGATCATCACGGAAATCGGCGTGGAACGGATCCGCGAGAAATCCATGCGGCAGACCGCGCGCCTGATCGAACTGGCTGAAGGTGCAGGATTCCGGATCAACTCTCCGCGGAATCCGAACGAGCGCGGCGGCACGGTCGTCATCGACGTGCCCAATGGGGCTGAAGTCACCAAGGAACTGCTCCGCCGGAATTACCTGGTGGACTACCGCCCGGGCGCGGGAATTCGCGCGGCGCCGCACTTCTATTCGACAGACGAAGAGCTGGAACTGACGATTCATGAGGTCCAGGCAATCCTGCGTGAGAAATCGCTGGCGCCGGTAAGCTGAGCGTCAGGCTACTGTCTGTACGCCGAGGCTCTTCGCCTTGAGCGGCGACATCGCGGCTTCAGGGCAGTAGCGGGCGATGATCTCTCGCGCCATTTCGGCGCGGCGCACTCGCTCGCGCGACAGTGCGATGACCGTGCTCTCCAGATGCGTGCCGCTGGGGTAGACGTCGGGAGCATTGCGCAATCCGAACTTCAGATAGATGGGCGCTGCGACGCGAATCAGCTCCGGGATCTCGTAATAGCGAACAAAGCCGCCGATGTTGTCGGGAGCCTCCACATAGAAGTCGATGGGCGCGTCGATGGCGGCGCGGATGGACGCAATCTGGGGAATCGTCAGGTCCGAGGGAATGTTGATGGTGTTCGCCCCAAGCAGTTCCAGAATCCGCGCCGAAGCCGGGTTGGCGGGCGCCATCATGACCGAAGTCTTGATGATGAGATCCACAGGAAGCTCTCCGGCGGCGCGCATATTGCCTACGATCTGCAGAATGCCGATTTCGGAGACCAGAACGCTGCGCAGGCCCAGCCGGACGGCGCGTTTGACATCCTCCATGGCAAAAACCAGTTGATCGGCGCCGCGGAGGGCTAAACTGAGCGACTTGCCGGCCGCCGAAAAGGCCTGAGCGCCGATGTCGAAACTGGCGCGGGGACCAATAAACAGGTTCACTTCGATGCCCGCTTTGCGGCCCATTTCGAGCATCTCCGTGATTTCGGAATCCGTCATGAGCATGATGCCGCTGCCTTGGCTGACACGATGCACCGGCACGTTTCGCTGCTCGGCTTCACTCAACACCGCGGCGAGCACGCGCGGGCCTTCGGTGGAGGGAATCTCGATCCGGTACTGGCCCCCATCCGGAAAGCGTTTGATGGAACTGGGGCAATCCGCGGGGTCGTGGCCCGGCAGACCCCTGCGTTCCAGGAATTCCCGTGAGCTGTTCATGGTTCGCTCCCTTCCTGCAATACAAAACCGCACTCAGCGACGGGCGCGAGGAGTACTTCGGAGGCGTGGCCGTGAAGCGCGAACACCTGCCGCACCAGGTCGCACACCTGCTCGTACCCTCGCTCGTAAAACACCAGAATGGACGGCCCGGCGCCGCTCAAGGCGCAGCCCAACATGCCGGGCGCCCGCAGCTTCAGAATTTCGTTCAATCCGGGTACCAGAGCCGCGCGATACGGTTGGTGAAACTTATCTTCGAGCGCGGCGGGGAAAGCGCTAACGCTCCCGGTGGCGATAGCGGCCATCAGCAATGCCGCCCGCTGGACGTTGAAAATTGCTTCAGCCCGCGGATAGCAATCCGGCAGCACGGCGCGGGCTTGGGACGTTGGCAGCACGAAATCGGGCACGACGATGCCGACGCCGAATTGCGGCGGCATGTTCAGGCGCACGGTCCGCGCCACGCCTCCAGAATCAATGGCGCTGGCCACGACAGAGCCCAGGATGCATGCGGCGACGTTGTCGGGATGGCCTTCGAGCCGGGCGGCTTCATCCAGAATGCGCAGTGGCTTCCAGCGCAGGCCCAGAAGGCAATCGGCAATGACGACGCCGGCCGTGAGCGCTGCCGCACTCGAGCCAAGGCCCTTACCGATGGGGATTTCGTTGCGAATTCGCAGCTCGATCGGCGGTATGGTCATGCGCATGTCGCGCGCCACCGCCAGCGCGGTCTGCCAGATCAGGTTATCTTCGCGCGTGGAGATCGCCTCGGCGTCGCGCCCTTCGGCGTGAATGGAAAGCTCGGCGCTCTCGCGAAAGCGGCACTCCAGGTAGATCCCCAGCGCCAGGCCCAGTGCATCGAAACCGGGGCCGAGGTTGGCGCTCGAAGCCGGCACTCGGAGCGATGTCCAGGGCATCAATCAGCATTATATCGAGTGAAACAGGCGCGAATGCTTATTCCACGCCAGCTTCTTCGATGACCAGTTCGCCCCGGTCGGCATCCAGCTCGGCCATGACGCCCAGCGGCAACGTGAGTTGGTCGTCGGTGTGTCCGATAGTCAAGCCGGAAAGCACGGGCGCGCGCAGCCGTCCCAAGATTTCGTCCACCACTTCGCCCACGGAGAGCGTTGATTCGTACGACGGCTTGAAATCGCGAGGACGGCAGTCCTGGCATTCGCCGAAAATGACACCAGCGGCTGCGCTCAGTTTGCCCGCCAGGCGCAACTGCGTCAGCATGCGATCGACACTGTACGGCTCCTCCTCCACGTCTTCGAGAAACAATATGCTGCCGCTGGTCTCGATTTCATAGGGCGTTCCCATGGTGGTGGAAATCAGCGTCAGGTTGCCGCCGATCAGCGGTCCTCGTGCACGTCCGGGGCGAACGGTGCGCAGCGTGTGCGCGGGGCGCAGCGGGTCTGAATCCGGCGGGTTGGTGACGCGGCCGAGCGGCGCCGTTTCAAACAGCGCTTTGCGAAACCAGGTCTGGGTGTACGGTGTGAAGCGCGAAAGCGTGATGGGGCCGTGAAAGGTGACCATCCCCGCGCGCTTATGGATGGCCAGATGGAGAGCGGTGATGTCGCTGTAACCCAGGAAGACCTTCGGGTGAGCGCGAATCAGGTCGTAGTCGATGCGATCCAGCAGTTGTGAGGCGCCGTACCCGCCGCGGATGGCGAACACGCCCTTCACTTCGGGATCGCGAAACATGTCGTGCAGATCCTCGAGGCGATCCTCGACCGTACCTCCCAGATACCCTTCGCGTTTGCGGACGTTCTTGCCGAACTTGGGCACGAGCCCGAAGTAACGCGCGGTGCGCTCGGCCAGCCCGAGCCGGTCGGGATCGGAGACGTAGCTGGAAGGAGTGATCAGGCCGACCGTGTCGCCCGCGCGAAGCGCTTTCGGACGGATCAGGCTGCGATCAGGAGCTGCGGCGGCGATGGCTGGCGCCGCAGCCACGCCGGCGAGGAACCGGCGCCTCGACATGCCGGCGGTCACTCGCGTGCCTTGGCGGTCGACTCGCGGACCACGAGCTGCGGCGAGATCGTGTATTCGACGCCCATGCGGGAGGTGTCTCCCAGGGAAGTCAACAGCGCGTCGAATGCCTTTCCCGCAATTTCCTGGCGTGGAAGGCGAACCGTGGTCAGCGGCGGCTCGGTGAACTCAGCGAGAGCGATATCGTCGAAGCCCACCACGGAGATATCGTCCGGCACGTGAAGGCCATGGCGGCGAATGGCCCGGAGCGCTCCGATGGCCGTCAAGTCGTTGGACGAGAGCACCGCGGTGGGCAGCGGTCTTCGTTCAAAGATACGGCTCATGGCGTGAAATCCGCCGTCGATCCGGTGATTGCCGGCCTCAATCCAACTCGGATCTCCGATGACGCCTCGCTCTCTCATGGCATCCAGAAATGCGGACGAGCGGATGCGCGCCGACGCCAGATCCGACGGCCCGCTGATGAAAGCCAGGCGGCGGTGGCCCAATTCCAGCAGGTGCTCCACGGCTTGCGAGATGCCGCTCGAATAATCAATCTTGATATTGCTGATGTGATTGTCGACGGTGCCCACGTCGAGAAAGACCATCGGGATCTTGCGATGCGCGAGCTGCTGGGTCAGCGAGGCGTCCATCTCCGAGGTCATGATGGCAACCGCGTCCACTTTCCTCTCCAGCATCCGGCGCACGCCGTTCGCCATGCGGGTGGAATCGTACTCGGTGTTGCTCAGCAGGACTTCGTAGCCTTTCTGAGTCGCAGCGTCCTCAAAACCCTTTACCAGTTCAGGAAAGAACGGATTGGTGATGTCGGACACAATCAAGCCCACGATGCGGCTGCGCCCGGAAACCAGCGAGCGCGCTTGGGTGTTGGGAAAGTACTTTAGCTCCTCAATGGCCTGCCGCACGCGGCGCGCCGTCCCGGGGCGCACCTTGAGGTTGTTTATGGTACGCGACACCGTGGCAGTCGAAACCCCGGCACGCTTCGCGACTTCCCGAATATCCATGTGATTGTGGTCCGGCGCCAACGCCCCCGCCGGATATAGGCTTCCCTCACATTTTAGACGCAAACGCACCCGGCGGGAGAATATTCTAAGCTTCTAATCATGCGTTCTCTATTCTTGCTGATTCTGGCCGGTCCCATGGCGTGGGCGCAACCGGGCGCCGACTCCTGGCGCGCCGAGGGCGTGATCCATGTGGATCATTCGCCGCACGTCAAGCTGCACAGCGTTCCTATCCGCGCGGTACGCCTGGACGACGGCTTCTGGGCGGCGCGCAGGCGCATCAATGTGGAGCGCAGCATCCCCTCCATGCTGGTCGAGCTCGAACAGCACGGCGTGATGGACAACTTCCGGCGACTGACGAGCCATACGAACGCCCCGCGCCGCGGACCTGTTTATACCGACTCCGATATCTACAAGTGGATGGAGGCTGTCGCCTACGTGTTGCAGTCCGATGACAAGCCAGAGCTGCGAGCGACGTTTGACCGTCTGACGAATGAGATCCTGGCGGCGCAGGAGCCGAGCGGCTATCTGAACACCTATTATGTCGATGAACGCAAGGACAAGCGCTTCACGGAAATGTACCGCTCCCATGAGCTGTATTGTCTGGGCCACCTGCTGCAGGCCGCCATCGCCTACTACCGCGCCACGGGCAACCGGAAACTGATGGACGGCGGCATCCGGTACGTGAACTACCTGATCGAGAACTTCGGCGAGTCGAAGCGCCCGGCGCTCACCGGCCACCCCGAATTCGAAATGGCGCTGGTGGAACTCTATCGCACCACCGGCGAGCGCAAATACCTGGATTTTGCGGGCTACTTCTTAAGCGGAGTGGAGCGCGCGCGCCTGCATCTGACCGACGAACAGGTGCAGTACCTGTTCAGCGGAATTCCTTTCACCTCGCGCGCGCGATTCGAAGGGCACGCCGTGCGCGCCATGTACGCATCCTCGGGAGCCACCGACTACTACGCCGAGACCGGCGATCCCGCTTACTGGCAGACGCTCGAGCGCCTGTGGAAGGACCTGGTCAGCCGCAAAATGTACATTACCGGCGGCGTGGGTTCGCGCGAAGCAGGGGAATCGATTGGACTCCCGTATGAGCTGCCCAACGCACAGGCTTATGGCGAAAGCTGCGCGGCCATCGGCAATATGATGTGGAACTGGCGCATGCTGGCCGTAACCGGCGAGGCACGCTTCGCGGATGTGATGGAGCGGGCGCTCTACAACGGCATCAACTCCGGGATGTCGCTCTCCGGAACGCTGTACTGCTATCGCAACCCGCTGGAATCGGCAGGCGAGAGTATCCGCAACGAGTGGTACGACACAACCTGCTGCCCGCCCAATCTGGAGCGCATTCTGGCTTCCCTCCCCGGCTATTTTTACAGCACCAGCCCGAGGGGGGTGTACGTCAACCTCTACGACAATTCTCATCTCGACTGGCATCTGGAGAGCGGCACGGGTTTGAAAATCGATCAGAAGACGCGATATCCGTGGAGTGATCGGGTAGAGGTCACGGTAACGCCCGCCGCGGCAGCGGAGTTCAGCCTGTTCCTGCGCGTGCCGGGCTGGTCACGGTCAACCGAATTCACGGTCAATGGGACGGCCGCCGCGGGCGCGGTTGAGCCGGGCCGTTATTTCGAAATCCGCCGGCAGTGGCGCGCCGGCGACCGCGTTGAAGTGAAGTTCGACATGCAACCGCAGCTTATCCGGGCAAATCCGCTGGTGCGCGAGGATACCGGACGCGTGGCCGTCGCGCGCGGTCCGCTGGTGTACTGCATCGAGTCGGCGGATCAACCTGGTTTGGGGTCTCTATTTGATGCCGAGCTGGCAGATCCCTCCAAGCCATTCCACGAGGAGTTCCGGGCCAGCCTGTTGGGCGGCGTCACGGTGCTCCGTCACATCGGAATGGTGTCGGAAGAGCCGCTTGACGAGGAGCCCCTGTATGCGGCGCTGACAAAATCTGCGCCGCCGGAATACGAACCCGCCGAACTGGTGTTCATCCCGTATTACGCATGGGCGAACCGCGGGCAGGACGCGATGGAGGTGTGGGTTCCGCTGCATCAAGCGGGTAACGGAACGCGGTAGACTTCGCCCGTTTCCGCCACGGAAAACCAGATCTGGCCCTTCCAGACCGTCATGCCGTGGGGCGCCTGAACGACGCCATCCACCAGCGGCTCTTCGGCGGGCAGCATCAACTGCATGAGAATCTGGCCGCTGGCGGGATCCATCTTGAAGAACGAGCGATCGATGCTCTCTGCGCACCACAGCGAGCCATCCGGATCCCACCCGATCCCGTGCGGGCGAACACCAGGGGCAGGAAGCGAGTTGCGGATGGCGGCATTCTCGGGATTCAAGGCGAAGATGCGAACCGCGGGCGGCACCGCGACCCACAACTCGCCCGACCGCCATTCCAGACCGTGTGCTCCGGTAGGCTCGGGGTGTGCCGAGCGCGGCCCCCATTTCACCAGCCCCGAGCCGGGACTCGGAAGCGTCTTCAGAGTGCGGCCCGTTTGCGCGTCTGCACGCACCAACAGGCGGTTGTACGTGGAAGCGATCCAGATCGCCTGACCGTCGAAGGTGATGCCGCTGCCGCGATCGGTTGCGGTATCGAACTGCCGGATCACCCGCCCGTCGTCGTACTGAACCAGGGCCACGCGGTTGGTGGCTTGGTCGAGAACCCACAGACCGTCTGGAGTGGCCTGCAGCCCGTTCGGCGTCTGTCCCGGCGTGCGAAATGCGCGCTCTACCCGCGCGGCGATCCTGGTGCGAAAATCCGCACTGAGCGCGGCACGCACCCCCGGACACGCGAATGCCGCGAATTTCAGGACGTCGCGGCGCTCGATCATCAGTTCACCTCGCTAACGGGTTTGCACTTGGACCAACTCGGAGGATGCAGAGCGTTCCTGAGCCGTGAGGGTCTGCGGATCGCGCCAGAAATCCATGTAGGAAGTGTAATGCGCACAAGCGACGGTGCAGTTCGGCGCACACCCCTTCACGGTCAGGTATTCGCGGCGGATGTCTTCGACGTTGTATTGTTCGAGCGGCTTGGCCGGATAACCCCGCTGCTGCGAGCAATAGTGGACCAGGCCGTCCTCGCAGATGTAGAGGTAGCGGGCGCCGGCGCGGCATCGCCACTCGTTGGGGCGGCCATGCGCGATGTTGTCCTGGAAGAAATTCAGTTGCGCGTAGCTTCTCTTGGCCATGCGCTTCATGCGCAGATAGACCTCGCGCTCCTCCGGCTTGATGGGCTGCAACTGGCCATCGCCATCGTGAATGATCCCGATGGTGGAGGTAAAACCAAGCTCCACGGCGCGCCGGCCGACTTCCAGTGCGTCGGTTGGATTGTGGATTCCGCCGCCCACCACGGAGTTGATGTTGACGTGAAACTCGGCGTGGTCGGCCAGCAACTGCAGTTTCTTGTCGAGCACCTTCAGGCTCTTCTTCGACACGTCGTCAGGCCGGACGTTGTCAATCGAGATCTGCATGTGCTCGAGCCCCGCCTGGTTCAGGCGGCGTACGCGATCGGCGGTGAGCAGATACCCGTTGGTGATCATGCCCGCCATGATGCCGTGCTTGCGAATGCGCGCGATGATGTCATCGACCTCGGGGTGCAGCATCGGCTCACCCCCGCTGAGGGTAATGATGGTGGTCCCTAGCTCGGCCAGGCAGTCCAAACGCCGGCGCATCACATCCAGGGGAACGGGATTGGAATAATCGTCGTACTCGTTGCAGTACGCGCAGGACAAGTTGCAGCGGCGAATCGGAATGATGTGCGCCAACACGGGATGATCGGTCGAGATCACCCCTTTGACAATCATCATCAGCTCGCGCGAGCGCCGATGCATGGCTTTCCAGCTGCGCCTGAAACGAAAGCCCAAATCTGCCATAGTGTCAGAGGTTCTTTAAATTAGACCACACGGTGGGCCCGAATACAGATCAGGATCAATCGAGTGGCGCATATTGGCTGGCGGAATGGTGATTTTCCCCATTAAATGAACAAGATACAAAAGGCCCGAGCGGTGCGTTCCGGCCCGCTCCGGGGACCGGTGTCGGTCATCTTGGACGTCTCGCCGCTGCTTTTGCGCAGCGCGGGCGTCAAGAACTATATGTATTACTGGGCGCGCAGCCTGGCCGACCTAGCCGGGGAAAATTCGCTCTCCCTGTTTCCATTCATGAATTCGCCCGCGCATTTCACGCATGAAAATTCCGTTGTGGGACCCCTGTCCACCATCCCGCGCCTCGGCCTTTTGTTCGGTGCGAGCCGCTGTCCTTACCCCATCCTGAACTGGTTCACTCCTGCGTCGGACATTTTCCATGCCTCCCACCAGGTGCCGAATCCGCCGCGCAAGGCGCGCCTGACCTCGACGATTTACGACATGACCACCTGGCTGATGCCGGAGCTTCATGTCGCCGGCAACTTGAGGGCTTCCGGACGCAACGCCGAACGGCTGTTTCGAAAGGCAGATGGCCTGATTGCGATTTCCAAATGTACACGCGATGATGCGGTGCAAATTCTGAGGCTTTCGCCAGACAAGGTCGAGGTGATTTATCCCGGAATTGCGCCGGCTTTTTTCCAGGCGCGCGCTGAACTCTCGGGTGAGACCATCCGGCGATATGGCTTGAACAAACCCTACGCCCTTTACGTAGGGAGTATCGAACCGCGCAAGAACGTGGGGAGATTACTGGATGCATGGCAGGACCTGGCGCGCGACATCCGCGAGGAGTTCGATCTGGTCGTCGCCGGCCCCTGGGGCTGGGGCGATGGCGCGGTTTACGAACGGCTGCAATCGGAGATTCCGGGCGTGCGGTACCTCGGTTACGTGCCGGAGTCCGACCTTCCCGCGCTCACCGCCGCGGCCACGGTATTTTCGTATGTTTCGCTGTACGAAGGGTTCGGCCTACCGGTCGGCCAGGCCATGGCGGCAGGTGTGCCTGTGCTCACTTCCATTGTCTCGGCGCTTCCCGAGGTGGTAGGAGACGCGGGCCTGGCGGCCGATCCGCAGAGCCGCGAGGAGATCCGGCGAGGACTCGAGCGGCTGCTGCTGTCTCCTTCGCTGCGGTCTGACCTTGCGCAGCGAGGACGCACGCGGGCGCGAGCCTTCACGTGGGAAACGTGTGCGCAGAAGTCCTGGGAATTTTTCGCGCGCATCGCAGGTGGATCAGAGTGACGGATGCCAAGGTAGACGGCCGCGGGCGTTGAATTGATGATTGAGCGATTCGACGAGCTGTTCCAGGGTGTCTCTGGCCAGATCGGGACTCACTTTGGTGGCGGCAAATCCAGTGCGCTGCAGCCAATGGTCCCACGCTTCAAGGCGCCTCGCGTGGGAGCCGGCAGCGGTGTGAAACTGTTCACTATACACCAACAGTGATCGCTCCAGCTCTGACGCAGCCTTGGACAGCCGGCGGGCTGGTTCGACCGGTGCGCGATCTGTGTCTTTGAGTAACTCGCGGCTGGCACGAGCGAGACCTTTGATCTGCCATGCCTCCCGTGCGCGCCCGATCGCCACAACCGGAGACCAGAGACCGCGCTCAACATAAGTGACCTTGCCGGAGATCAATCTCACGATGAGTACGTCTTGGTGATCCGCCAACGCGCAGTTGACCCGGAACATCTCGTGACTCCGCGGGTGTGCCCACCACGATCCGCGAACTGGAGCACCGGCCACTAACGCGCAAACACTGGGCAGACAGGCATCCGTCTGCAACAGCAGCCCGTGTTTTTTCAATTGACTTAACACCCGCTCAAGATCGCCAGCCATCCAGCCTCCCTGCGAATAACGCTATTTTACAAGTCTGTTAAGCGCCAGCCAAGCATCGGTCGAAGATTCAGCGTTTCACTTTCGGCACACTTATTCCCGCAAACGAACAATCCAGCGGCGTCGACTAAGTCATGTAAGTTGAATTTAACTGATCGGGCTATCGGGCGTCCGAGTCTAATAAGACAAATTCCCAGGAACGAACAGCTAACTGACATTCAACATGTGCGTCATACCTAGCGATTGATCCGGCGCTGTGGCGCGGAGAGTCCGGAGAGGCTTAGGCACAAAACGTGCCTGCGTGTTCGGTGGAACGGGGTGAGTGAGATTTTTCGTAATCGGGACATGTGACCGGCGCAGGGTAATCTGCGCCCGAGAGGACGATCATGCGTTGCCGATTACATACTCTGCTTTTCATTTTGACGGCTTCTTACCTTTGCGCGGCTGACGCGCAATCCCATCGCGCGCTTTTGGAAAAGTACAACGCGCAGGTACGCGAACTTCGTCAGAAAGGCGCCGTGGCGGAGGCGGAGAAAGCGGCACTCGCCGCCGTGGCGGAAGCAGAAAGATCCGGGCAGCAAGATGTCGAAGTGGCCAAGAGCTGGAATAACCTGGGCGCATTGTATTACGACACCGGCCGGTACGCAGAAGCGGAAACTCTGTTTCGCAGGTCCGCGGAGTTGTGGGAGAAACTCGTGGGGCCGGAGCGGGCCGAGTTGGGGCAAGGGCTCAACAATCTCGCGGTTCTCTATCTAAGGACCGGCCGGCTCAAGGAGGCGGAGCCGATCATGCTACGCGTCCTCGTTTTTCGCGAGAAATCGCTGCCGGCGGATCATCGCGAGGTCGCGGAGAGCCTCAATAACCTGGCGGAACTCTACCGCACGGAGGGACGGTACAGCGAAGCCGAGCCGCTTTTCCGCCGGGCCATCGGCATCTGGGAGAAATCCCTGGGTGCGGAGGATCCGAAGACCGCCCTGGGGCTGAATAATCTGGCGGTGCTATTGAATGCGCAGGGCCGGCCGCGCGAAGCGGAGCCGATTTTCAAACGAGTCCTCGCGATCCAGGAGAAGGTAGCTGGGCCGGACCACCCCGGCGTCGGTTCCGTGCTCAACAATCTGGCGGAAGTCTATTTTGAAGAGGCCCGGTACGATGAGGCGGAGCCGCTCTACCTCCGTGCGCTCGCCATCAAGGAGAAGGCGCTCGGGCCCGAACATCCGGATGTGGCTACGGGCCTAAACAACCTCGCTTCCCTTTACCGGAAGCGCCAGCGGAATGCGGCAGCAGAGCCGTTACAACACCGCGCCCTCGCCATCCGCGAGAAGACTCTGGGGCCCAATCATCCCGAGACCGCCGCCAGTCTGAACAATCTGGCAGAACTCTACCTGGCCGAGCAGCGCTACGCAGACGCCGAACCGCTCTATCGACGGGCGCTGAAAATTTGGGAAGACGCAGTGGGGCCGGAGCATCCGCAGGTGGCAACCGCTCTAAACAACCTGGCGCTCTTGCTGCACATGGAGGGCCGTGATGACGAATCAGAGGCCGCGTATCGTAGAGCCATCGCCACGTGGGAGAAGACGGCCGGACCGGACCACCCCGCGGCAGCCACCGTGCTGAATAACCTGGCGCAGGTCTATGCGGGCCAGCGCCAGTATGCCCAAGCCGAAGCCCTGCTGCAGCGCGCCATCGCCATTTTGGAAAAGGCTTTCGGGCCGGATCACCTCGATCTTGCCAAGCCGCTGCAGAACCTGGCGGCGATCTACCAGCGGGAATCGCGATGCGCTGCCGCCGAGCCTCTCTATCGCCGCGCGCTGACGATTCGCGAGAAATTCCCTCCACCGGGACCGGAGACCGCGGCGATTATGGAGAGCCTGGCCGCCCTTTACCGTACCCAGGGGCTCAACAGCGAAGCCGAGGCTTGGTACGAACGCGTGATCCCTCTGCTAGAAACGACCGTGGGTCCGGAACATCAGGAGGTCGCCGCCAATCTCTACAGCCTGGCCGAAATGTATCGTCAGGATACCCGTTACGACAAAGCCGAGCCGCTCTACCGGCGCTCGCTCGAGATCCTGGAAAAACAGCAGCCGGACCAGGGCCCCGCGCTGGTGAGCAGCCTGAAGAACTTCGCCGCTATGTTAAGGCGCATGAAGCGCAAAACGGAAGCCGTAGCTCTCGAAGCCCAGGCAAAAGCCATCTTGCAGGCCCAGGCATTTTCGCCATCCCACGCTCATTAGACCGGGGGTGTACGTCCAACGGACCGTCCTTCGCCAAGCGCCCAAGCGCTACACTAAGTGAAGTCGCGTGCAGACTTTTTCCGCTCGCGGAGCGTCATTCCACAAGGAGCCTGTGCATTGATTTTTCGGGCGGTTGAGGACGCCGACCTGATAGGCAGGGCGCGCCAGGGGGAAGTGGAGGCTTATAACCTCTTGATTTCCCGATGGGAAAAGCGTGTCTACAACTACCTATTGCGAATCGTCGGGGAACGGGAGGAAGCCCTCGACCTCAGCCAGGACGTCTTCTTGAAGGCCTATCAGAATTTGCGGAAACTGGACGATCCCGCGCGCTTCGCGCCATGGCTGTTTCGCATTGCGCATAACGAAGCATTTTCCGCGTTTCGCAAGCGCCGTCCGGAGGGGGAAGTTCTGGGTCAGGCCGAGTTCCCGGGTGACGACATTCCGGCCAGGGGCACGGCAGCGTTTCCCATCGAGCTATCCATCGCCGTAACCACGGCCCTGGGCAAGCTCATTCCAGAACAGCGGGAAGCCGTGATCTTGAAGATCTATCAGGGGTTCAAGTTCGAAGAGATGGCCGAGATCCTGGATTGCCCGGTTTCGACGGTCAAATCGCGGCTCTACACCGCGCTGGACGTGCTCAAGGCCCAACTGGCTCCACTCAAAAGCAGAGGTGTTACATGAGTTGCTCGCCATTCGATTTACGCGATTACCTTTTCGGGGAGCTGGCGGAAACCGACCGCCGCCAGGTGGACCAGCACGTGCGCGGTTGCTCCCATTGCCACGACGATCTGGAACGGCTGCGTCTCACGCACTCGACACTGCTGGCGTTGCGCGATGAGGAAGTCCCGCAGCGCATCGGGTTTGTTTCCGACAAGGTCTTCGAGCCGTCGCCGGTACGCCGCGCCTGGCACGCCTTCTGGGGATCCTCGGCAAAGCTCGGCTTTGCGTCGGCCGCGATGCTGTCGGCGGCGCTGGTGACGGTTGCCTTCTTCCGTCCGGCGGCAGCCGTTCCGGCGCCGGTTACCGATACGGCAAAAATCGAGCAGCAGATCTCGGAACGTGCTGCTGCCGCGGTTCAGAAAGCCGTCGCGGAAAGCGAAGCTCGCCAGGCCCGCAAGACCGCCGAGTTGCTCCAAGCGGCCGAACAGCGGTTCGACGAACAGCGGCGGGCGGATATGGTAAACGTCTCCGAGAGCATCGCAGTGCTGCAGAAGCGGTACAACGTCCGCGAGATTCTGTCCGCTCGCCTGGAGGAGCCGAAGTGAAGCGGATCGCGATCTGTTCGATCCTGCTGGCCGCGGCCGTGGCGACGGCGGCCGCCCAGGGCCCGCGCGTGGGTCTCACGGCCATCCATGCCATGGAACAGAGTTTTGACAAGCGTATTGTCACCACCAGCAGCGAATCTCCTTTCGATCTGCTTGGCACCACGCGCGGCGTTTATCTGGAGGGCTGCGGCGCCGTTTTCACCGCGGAGCTGGATCTGATGGTGACCACCAACATCACTCCTTTTCTGCAAAAGATCCCGAAAGACTACGTGGTGAAGGTACACGCGAAGAAACTGCAGCGGGTCCCGGTCCTCAAACAGACCATGCGGGAAGCGATGCTCGACATGGCGTCTTCGCTTGATGGCGTTCCCGCCAACGAGAACATCGTGCTGGGCGTGTCCTTGGTCTACTTCACCAAGTGGGAGGACACCAGCGGCCTGCCTTCGCAGATCATCATGCAGGCGCAACGCCAGAAACTGCTGGATGTGCAGCTCGGCCGGGCCAGCCGGTCGTCCCTCGACTCCATCATCCGCGTCGAAGAGTTATAGATGAGCGCCTCTTCCGCGCCCAGCGTCGTCGATCCACCCCGCCGGCCCGCCCGTCTGGGTGAAATGTTGATTGAACGGCGCCAGATCGAGCGCGAAGATCTGGATCGCGCGCTCGAGATTCAACGCGAGCGCGGCGACAAGCTGGGCAAAATCCTGGTCGATCTCGGCTTCATCGCCATGCGCGACGTGCTGGCCGCGCTCTGCGAGCAGCTCTCGGTACCTCTGGCTTCACTCGACTCGCCGCCACCCGCAGCTCCGGAGATTGAGGGCCTCTCGCCTCGGTTCATGCGGCAATGCCACTTTATTCCGGTAGCGCTGGACGATTCCGCGGTCACTCTGGCGATGGCCGACCCGCTCGATTTTGAGACGATTTCGGCGGTTCGGGGTTTCTGTGGCCTCAAAGTGAAGACGGCGCTGGCCGGCGAGCAGGAAGTCCTCGACGCCATCGACAAGTACTACGGCGAATCGGAGCAGCAGCAGCCGTTTGGAGGCGAGTTCGACTCCGCCGAAGCCGGCGAAAACCTCGAGCACCTGCGCGACATGGCGAGCGAGGCGCCGGTCATCCGGCTGGTCAACGCCATGATCGCCCAGGCGGTGGAAAAGCGCGCGAGCGACATCCACATTGAACCATTCGAAAAAGAGTTTCGCGTGCGCTACCGCATTGACGGCGTGCTGTTCAACCAGGAGCCGCCGCCGCGCGAGCTGAAGGCCGCGATCGTTTCGCGCCTGAAGCTGATGGCCAAGCTGAACATCGCCGAGCGGCGCCTGCCGCAGGACGGACGCATCAAACTCAAGATCCTGGGCCGCGAAGTAGATCTGCGCGTTTCCACCCTCCCCACGCTCTTCGGGGAAAGCGTGGTGATGCGTCTGCTCGACCGTTCGGCCGGGGATTTTTACGATCTGCGCCGGCTGGGTTTCGACGACCACATGCTGGCCCGCATGGAGCACTACACCGAGCTGCCGCACGGAATCTTCCTGGTCACGGGGCCTACGGGAAGCGGCAAGTCGACCACCCTCTATTCCGCGCTCAAGCGCATCAATATTCCCGACAAGAAGATCATCACCATCGAGGACCCGGTCGAGTACCAGATGGACGGCATCAACCAGATTCACGTCAATCCGGCCATCGGACTGACCTTTGCCGCCGGGCTCCGCCATATCGTGCGGCAGGACCCGGATGTCATCATGGTGGGCGAAATCCGTGACCGGGAAACCGCCGACATCGCGATTCGCGCTGCCTTGACCGGCCACTTTGTTTATTCCACGCTGCATACCAACGACGCGCCCAGCGCCATCACCCGGCTCACCGACATGGGCGTGGAAAATTACCTCATCACTTCGTCCCTGGTGGGCGTACTGGCGCAGCGGCTGGTGCGTATGATCTGCCGGCACTGCAAAACCCCTGCCGGTAAGGCTATTTCGCCCGAGGGCGAATCCATCGAGACCTTCCGCGGCGCCGGTTGCGAGCATTGTTCCGGCACAGGCTACACCGGCCGTTTAGGCATCTTCGAGCTGATGGAACTGGACGACGAAATCCGCAAACGCATCATGGACCATGAGGACGCTTCGCAGATCACCGGCGCAGCCCGCCGCAACGACATGCGCAACCTGAGAGAAGACGGCTGGCTGAAAGTGCGCGACGGCCTGACCACGGTCCAAGAAGTGATACGCGTCACCCAGGAGTTCTGATGGCCACCTTCTTCTTTCGCGCGGTGGCCGGCGATGGCAAGCTGCGTACCGGCAGCTTGACCGCGGAGAGCGATAAGACGGTCGCGCGCGAGCTGCGCAAGCAGGGGCTGACTCCCATCTACGTCGGCGTCGAGCAGAAGAAGGCGTTCGAACTGAAGCTGCCGGCATTTGTCGTCGGCCGGCATCGCGACGTTCTGTTCTTCACGCAGGAATTGTCGACGCTGCTCAACGCGGGAATTCCGGTCGATCGCGCCCTCAGCATTACCGGCGAGTTGACCGAGCACCCCCATTTCCGCTTCGTCGTTCTCGATATCCTGCGCGTGCTCAAAGGCGGCAAATCCCTGGCGGACAGCTTGGCCGTTCATCCCGATTACTTCTCGGATCTGTTCATCAACATGGTGCGTGCCGGCGAAGCCAGCGGAAGCCTGGCTGCGGTGTTCGAGCGGCTGGCGGATTTCGAGCGCTCGCGCGACGAACTGCGCAACTACATCATCTCGTCGATGATCTACCCGTCGCTGCTGGCGCTGGTGGGCTTAGGATCCATTTTCGTGCTGCTGAATTTTGTGGTGCCGCGGTTCGCCTCGGTGTTTGCGGATTCGCACCTGAAGATTCCGGTCCCGACGATGATCCTGCTCGAAGTGAGTAAGGTGGTACAGGCATACTGGTGGATGGCGGCATCGGGATTACTGGTCACCGCGGTGGCTTTGCGGGCGTACATTCAAACCGCGGCTGGACGGCTATGGTGGGACGCGTTACGCCTGCGGGTGCCGCTGCTGGGCGATGCGCTCCGCAAGGCGGAGACGGCGCGGTTTGCGCGGGCGATGGCGACGCTGGTAGCCAACAGCGTGCCGCTGGTGCAGTCAATCGGCATCGCTGCGGCCATTTTGAACAACCGAAAGATTGCGGGCGCGCTGGGCGAAGTGGCGCAAGGCGTCAAGCGAGGCGAAGGCATCGCCGTGCCCATCCGCAAAGCGGCCGTATTCCCGCCTCTGGCCGCGCATCTTCTGACGGTAGGCGAGGAAACCGGCAGGCTCGATCAGATGTTCGCGCGCATGGCCGAAATCTACGAAACGGACACGCGCGCCGCTATCAAACGCTTTACGGCGTTGTTCGAGCCTTTGGTCATTCTGGTTATGGGTGTGATGGTAGGCGCGCTGATTCTCAGCATGCTGCTGGCCATCACGAGCATTAACGACGTGGCGGTGTGAAATGAATCAACGCAGAAATCGACGCAGGGCCGGTATCACGCTGATCGAGATGCTGGTGGTGGTAACCATCATTGCGCTGTTCGCGGCGCTGGTGGCTCCCCGCATGTTGCGCAAGAGCGATGCCGCGCGAGTCACGGCGGCGCACGCGCAGGTTAATTCTTTTATGACCGCGCTGGGCTCTTACAAGCTCGATACGGGAGTTTTTCCGACCACCGAAGAGGGTTTGCAGGCGCTGCGTGTGCCCCCGGCCAACCTTCCGCAGTGGCAGGGGCCGTATCTGCCCCAGGAAATCCCCGTGGATCCCTGGAAACATCCGTACATATACAAGTACCCCGGCGAACACGGCGATGAACCGGATGTGATCAGCTACGGCGCCGACGGGCAGCCCGGCGGTGCAGGCTTCGACGCCGACATCGTGAGCTGGAAGAGCCAATAACGTTCTCCCCCTCGCCACCCGGACATCCGTCTATGAAAACCTCCAGCCGCGGCGTGACGCTGGTCGAGATGCTGATCGTCGTCGCCATCATCGGCCTGATCGCTGGCATTACTTTTCCAGCGGTCTCCTCCGGCCTGGAGAGCCTGAGGCTCCGCTCGGCCTCGGATTCGCTGGTGAGCTTCCTGAACGGCGCCCTGAACCGCGCCGAGCGGCGGCAGGAGGTCGCGGAAATTGCCATATCGACCCAGGAAAGCGCGGTCTATCTCACCACCCCCAGCCTCTCCCGTGAACTGGACATGCCCTCCGGAATCACGATCCGCGCGGTCTGGCCGAGACTGCCGGGCGAGATCCAGGGCCCGCGCCGGTTCCTGTTGCTGCCCGGTGGCGCGGTGCCGCGCATCGGGATCGAAATCGCCAATCGAAAAGGAACGCGGCGGCTGGTGCGCGTCAATCCGATGACGGGCGTGCCTGAAGTCGAACCGATCGAAGCGTCCCAGGAAGCCGCGCCGTGAAACAACGCGGGTTCACACTGCTCGAAGTATTGGTGGCATCGCTCATCATGGGAATCGCCGTCGTAGGGCTGCTCTCGGCCATCTCGGTCTCGATCCGTAACGCGTCCCGCCTGACGAATTACGACCGGATCGCTCTCGTGGCGCGTGCCAGGATGGACGCTCTGCTCCTGGATACGCAACTGCCGCCGTTTGCGGTTCTCGAGGGCGGCATCGATCCGGCGCTGATGGGCGGCGCTCAATCCGGCTGGAGGGCGCGCGTGACTCCCTTCGAAATGCCGCTTGGCCGCACGGCCGGGACGCCCATCCTCGAACGCGTCGAACTCGAAATCTGGTGGATGGCCAACGACACGCGCCGCACCTTCACCATCGAGGCTTTTCGGCGCAGGCAGTTGCGCCCGGACGACGTGGTGGCACTGGGACAGCCCTCACCATGAAGCGCTCCGGCGTCACGCTCATCGAGGTGCTGATTGCGGTGTCGCTCCTCAGCCTGCTCAGCCTGGGCATTCTGTTCGCGCTGCGCGTGGGGATGGGAGCGCTCGAAAAAACCGACCGAAGACTCATGAATAATCGCCGCGTGGCGGGGGCACAGCGCATTCTCCAGCAGCAACTGGCTGGATTCATCCCGGTGATTGCCGTGGCGGCACCCTCGCCCGACGCCGCTGCCGGAATGAAAGTCCCGTTTTTTGAAGGGCGGGAGCAATCCATGCGTTTCGTTTCCACTTACTCGCTCTCCGAAGCCTCGCGTGGAATCCCGCAGATTCTGGAGTTCCAGGTAATCCCGGGCGAGCAGGGACGCGGCGTGCGCCTGGTGGTGAACGAGAATCCGTACTCAGGCCCACGCTCGGCGGGCGTGTTTTGCCTGGGCCCGGGGCCGGATCCCGAACTGGGCGTTCCCACGCAGCGCTTCCTGCCCATTTCGATCGGACCGGCCTCTTTCGTCCTCGCCGACCGGCTGGCCTACTGCCGATTTTCTTTTCTCGGGATCAATCCCGCGAAAAATCTCGAGCAATGGCTTCCCAACTGGACATTCGTGAAGTGGCCATCCGGCATCCGGGTCGAGATGGCATCTCTCGACACGGATTTGGTGAATCTCAAACCGGTGACGGTAACCGCCGCGGTCCACGTCAACCGTGACCCGGCGCTGGAGTATCTGGATGCGCCGCCGGAATAATCAGGGCAGCGCTCTTCTTGCCGTGCTGTGGCTCTCGGCGGCGTTGTCTGTCATTGCCTTCTCGCTCGCAAACACCGTGCGTGGTGAAATCGAACGGAGCTCGACCGCGGTGGATGGATTGCGTACCCAATATCTGGCCGAGGCGGGAATCGAACGGGGAATTCTCTACATCGAGTGGGCTCGGGAGAATCGGATGCCACCCAATATCCCGTTCCGCTACAGCGCGGCCACCCCGGTTCTGCCATTCTCATTTCCCGGCGGCCAGGTGTTGGTGGAGGTGGCGCCTGAAACAGCCAGGATGAACCTCAACAGCTCGCCACCGAACGACCTGATGCGGCTGATTCTGGCCATGGGCGTTGATCCGGACCGGGCCGCCCAGATCGTGACGTCCATCGTGGCCCAGCGCACTCCTGGCCAAGCGGCACAGATGAGTGCATTAAATGCGTCACTCGCGCCGTCTTTTAGGCGGCGCCCTGCGTCTTTTCAAGAGACCGAGGAGTTAATGGCAGTGCCAGGCATGACACCAGACCTGTACTACGGGGGTTACAACCGTGACGCGGAGGGCCGCCTTGTGCCGCGCTCCGGGCTGAAGGACTGCGTATCCGTGTTTGGCGCCTACGACCGCTTTGACGTGAATACCGCCCAGCCACCGGTTCTTGCCGCTATCGGCTTGTCTCCAGAAGCCGTCGCAGCCATCGTCGCCCGCCGGCGGATGCTGCCTTTCAAGGGCATGCAGGAACTGACGGACCTCGCGGCGGGGAGCGGTCCGGCGCTCGGCCGTTTGCGAATCGGCGGGAATTCGATCTTCACCTTGCGCTCCACAGCGCGCACTCTGCTGCCCAACGGACGGCTCTCGGATCTCGAGCGCACGGCCGCTGCTACGGTAAAGTTCCTGCCCCTCGACGAAAACCCGAAGCTCCAGATTCTTCGTTGGTATGACAATGCCTGGACTCCGTAAGTTCACCGACCTCAGGAAACTCATCGCGTTCGGTTCCAGCGTGGGAATCGAGATCAACGGAGAGAATCTCGAAATCACGGCCGTCCGCATGCGGCCCAACGGGATCGATGTGCTGGGGACCATCACTATCGCGGATTTCCGCGCGCGGCGCGCGGCGGAGTGGGGGGCAGAGTACGCACGGTTTCTCGCGGGAGTGGGAGCCACTCACCTGGCAGCCACCGTGCTGCTGCCGCGCCACGAAACCATCGTGCGGCAGATCGCCCTGCCGGGAGTGGCCGCGCGAGACCTGGCTTCCGCCATCGCGCTGCAGATCGATACCATGCATCCGTACGGCGACGAAGAGGTGGTCTCCGGCTGGTCGCGGCTGGAGAGCGGAGGTGCGCTGGTCGGCATTCTGCGCCGGAGCGTGCTCGATCAATATGTGGCCTGGTTTGCGGAGGCCGGCATTTCAGTGGCGTCGTTTACTTTCTCGGCTTCGGCCATTTACGTTGCGCGCCGCACGCCGGTGGCGCCGCCGCCGGCTCACGAGGGCGGGTTCGTGGCCGCTACGCAGTGTGACAGCGGCGGGCTCGAGGTATACGGCGAGAGCGCCGCGCGTCCGGTCTTTTCCGCGGATTTCGATTTGCCACTGGACCGCGCTGTTGGCCTGGCCGCATCCGAGCTTCGCCTGGAACCGGGTCGCGAGCCGCTTCCGCTCGACCACATTCTCCCCGCGCCGCGAACGAATCCGGTGAGCAACGATCTGTCGCGGCGCGCCCTTCCCTATGCCACCGCGCTCGCCGGCGCTTGTCCCTGGCTGGGGGCTGCGACCAACCTGCTGCCTGTGGAGCAGCGCCAGTCGAACTCGCGAACCATGTTCATTCCCACGGCGGCGCTGGGAGCGTTGCTGTTGCTGGTTACCGGCGCGCTTCTGGCGCACTCGTCTATCCAAGACCACCGCTACCTGGCTGTGCTCGAGGCCGAGGTTGCGAAGATCGAGCCGCAGGCCAAACGCGCTGCCGCGCTGGATGCCGAGTTCGTGCGCGCACAGAATCGGATTCGTCTGCTGGATGAGTTCCGCGGCCGCACAAAGGGCGATCTGGATACGCTCAACGGTTTGACCACGCTGCTGCCACCCACCTCCTGGTCCAGCATGATCGATCTCACGCCGGACGCCGCTACGTTTGGGGGTGAGGCGGAGCAGGCAGCGCCCTTGCTGAAGCTGCTGGATGGCTCACCGTATTTCCAGAACTCCGCGTTCGTCGGATCCATCGCAAAATCGGGCGGTGGCGACCAATTCCAGATCCGCACCATGCGGAAGGTGCGCCCGTGAGCCTCACTTCACGCGACCGTCGCGCGCTGGTTCTGCTGGGCGCAGGCTTGCTGACCGTGCTCGTGCTCCGCTTCGGAGTGTATGGTGAGCGCCAGACGGCGGTAGTGGCAGCCAGCGATTCCATTCCCCTCGCGGAGAAGAGACTGGCCCGCTTGCGGCTGGTGGCATCCACCGTGCCCGCCAGGCAGGCTTTGGTCCAGAAGATGACCTCTGAAACGGAGTTGCGCGAGCGAGGCATCATTCAGGCGCCCACCGCACAACAGGCCCAGGCGCATCTGCTGGAAACCATCCGCCGCGTGGGTAAAGCGGAGAACATCGATGTCCGCGGCGGCGATTTCCCTGAGCTGCGCCCGCTGGGCAGCGAGTATGGGGAAGCGGCGGTGTCGGTGAATTTCGAATGCCACATTGAAGACCTGGTCAATTTCCTGGCGGATCTGACCAAGGAAACAGAGTTGCTTGCGACCAATGAAGTCCGCATCGCTCTATCGAACCCCAAGAACAAATTGCTGACTGTCCGGCTGACCTTGGCGGGCGTGGTTCCTCGTAAGCTCGTGCCAGTGAAGAAAGGATTTGCCTCGTTTTGAAGCGGAAGCTGCTCGCACTGGATCTGGCCTTGATCGCAGCCATTGGCGCTGGGAGCTGGAGATTGCGCCTGGACTGGATCGCGCTGCGCGCCCGGGACGTCAAGCTCCGCCAGTCATCGGTTCGACCGAGCCCGCCACCGGTGCTGAGTGTCGCCCAGCCGCCGCAGCCGGTGGCCGCGGTGCGCTATGCCGAGATCGCGCAGAAGATGCTGTTTTCGAAGGACCGCAATCCCGACGTTGCGGTTGAGCCGGCGAAGGAGCCGCCTCCCAAGCCCATGCCGCCTCTGCCGTTGCTCTACGGCGTCCTGAACCTGATGGATAGCACCACCGTGGTGATGAGCGAAAAGGCCAACGCGCAGCATCGGGGAGTCCGGCTCGGTGAACAGATCGGCGAGTTCACGCTGCTTGCCGTCAATCGCGACGAGATCACGCTCGAATGGGACGGCCAACCGGTGACGAAGCGGATCGATGAAATGCTGGTTCGCGAACCAGCGCCTGCAGCTTCTGCCAATAACACGACGCCGCGGGCGTCGGCGGCCCCGAGTGCCAGCCCGGCGCCTGCCCCGAAAGCAGATGCTGCTCCGGGAGTGGATGTTGGAAACGGGATTAAAGCTTGCCAGGCGGGGGATTCGTCGCCCGCTGGAACCGTCTCGGGCGGGTACCGGAAATTAGTGTCGGCCACCCCATTCGGATCCGCTTGCCGGTGGGAACCGATATAGCAGTCTGAAAGCCGCCCCGCGCAGTCTGGAGCGGCCAAAAGGGAGAGAGAAATGACGCTAAGGATTTTTGCGGTTTTGATGATGGGCGGCGCGATGTTGGCTGCGGCCGACCAGCCTGCGAAAAACAAGAAGGTGACGCCGATCAAGATATCCACGCCGACCAAGGTGCAGGCGGTGACGATTCCGGCCGATGCGGTCCAGATCGATCCGAATACTTATAACTATACGGATCCGCAGGGAAAGAAGTGGGTCTATCACCGGACGCCGTTCGGGATCTCGCGCGTGGAAGACAAGCCGGCTTCTCCCGAAGACGCGAAGAAGGCGCAGGAAGATCGCGCCCGCCTCACGGAGTCGACCAAAGCGGTGGAAGACGGCGACACCATCCGATTTGAGCAGGCCTCGCCGTTCGGAAACACCCGCTGGCAGCGAAAGAAGGCGGAGTTGAACGAGATGGAGCGCGCCGTGTGGGAACGCGAGCTCGAAAAGCGCGCGGCACGCGACAGTGCACCGAGCGCAAGTAGCGCAGCCAGCGCCAGCAAGGACTAGGGCAAATGGCCAAGTTGAGGTGCGTTCTCCTCATGGTTCTGTGCACGCTTTCGAGTGTGCCGCTGTGGGCACAGGCCAATCCCCCGGTCATTTACCCGCTTCCGGTCCAGAGGAAGCACGCGCAGCAGCCGGTGAAGCCGCCGCCCGTGACTCCACAGCAGGGCGCGCCTAGCGCGCAAACGCAAGCCGCGCCGCCGGTGACCCACCCGATCGTGCCCCCGGCTGCGCCTGGCACGGCGCCGCCATTGTTCCTCGAAAACGCGTCTCTGGTGGAAGTCGTCGACATCCTGGCCAGGGCGCTCAAGATCAACTACATCATCGACCCGCGCGTGAAAGGATCGGTCACCATCAACACTTACGGCGAGTTTAAGCCGGTGGATGTACGCCCGCTGCTCGAGACCATCCTGCGGATTAACGGTGCGGCGATGGTGCAGGTCGGGGACATGTATCGGATCGTGCCGGTGGCCGACGTCTCTCACCTGCCTTTGTCCCCGCAGGTGAACTCCACCAGTCTTCCCGACGACGAGCGCTCCGTCTTGAATCTCATCTTTCTGAAGTATGTGACGGTGGCCGAGATGTCCAAGCTCATCGAGCCTTTCCTTGGCGAAGGCGCCAGGATGACGGTCTACGACCCAGCCAATTTGCTCATGATCCTGGACAACAGTCGCAACATGAAGCGAACGATCGATCTGATTGCCCTCTTTGACAGCGACACACTCGCGGGCCAGCGGGTCCGGCTCTTCGAAGTCGAGCACGGTCGCCCGACCGACATTGCCAAAGAACTCGATAACGTGTTCAAGGCGTTCGCGCTGTCCGAGAAGGCCGGTTCCATTCGATTTATGCCGATCGACCGGATCAACACCATAATCGCCGTGGCGCCGAACCCCGGCATTTTCCCGGAAGTGGAGAAATGGCTCAAGAAGCTCGACGTCCCCATGAAAGTGACCGCCGGTTCGATCGACAACTATGTGTACCGGCTCAAGTACGGTAGCGCGCAGATTGTCGGCATGGTCATCATGCAGCTCTATAGCGGCTTCATGGGTTACGGCGGTTACGGTATGGGCGGTTACGGCATGGGCGGCTACGGCATGGGTGGCATGGGCGGCATGGGCGGCTACGGCGGTATGGGGGGCTATGGCATGGGTGGCGGCATGGGCGCTTACGGCATGGGCGCCTACGGCATGGGTGGCGGCATGGGCGCTTACGGCATGGGTGGTTATGGTGGGGGCGGTTACGGTGGGGGCGGCTTTGGAGGCGGTGTCGCCGCCGGTCCGAATGCCATGATGGGTCCGCAACAAGGCATCGCATTTGGAAATCCCGCCGGCGCAGGGGCGATGCTCCCGAACGCACAGTCCGCCGCGGCCGCCGGGGGCGGGACTGCAGCGGAGGGGAACCTGACTGGCTCGTACCTGGGCGCATACGGCGGTTACGGCGCTATGATGCACCCACGAATCATTCCCAACCCTTTCGACAACACGCTGCTCATCCAGGGCACGCCGCAGGAGTGGGAGCAGATCTCGAAACTCATCCAGCAGATAGATATTGCGCCTCGACAAGTGCTGATCGAAGCCAAGGTGTACGAAGTTGACCTGACGGGTTCCTGGTCTGCCGGCGTGGAGGAACAACTGAAGCTGAAAGACGGCACGTACAAAAATCTCTTGGGCTCCCTCGCGGCGGCAAGTGGAGGCAATCCGGCTCTGACCCTTTCGGCGGGATTTCTGGTGGGTCATGCGCGCCAATTGCTGGCCTTCCTCAACACCAGCGAAAATACCACGCGCGCGAAAGTGATTTCCGCTCCCAGCATCATCGCCACCGACAGCATTGCGGCGTCGATTACCGTTGGGGACGAAGTGCCCACGGTGTCCTCTACAGCCGTTAGTGGAGCGCAGGTCGGCGGCACCAGCCTTTTCGCCAACACCATCCAGAACCGCAGCACGGGCGTGGGTCTCAATATCCTGGCAAGGGTCAACTCCAGCGGCGTGGTCACCATGGTGATCAACCAGAACGTGAGCGCTCCCATCCCGCCTCCCGCCGGTGTGACTGTCGATTCGACTTCCTTTTCCCAGCGCAACGTCTCTACGCAAGTAACCGTCCAGGATGGGGACACCGTCGCCATTGGCGGCATCATCCAGGAATCGAATACGGACAGTTCGTCTGGCATCCCGGTGCTGCACCGAATCCCGTTTCTGGGCGCGGCGTTCGGTAGCAAATCGGTCACAAAGCAGCGTACGGAACTGATCGTCTTTCTGACGCCTCGCGTGATCTACGACACCAACCAGATTGCCGACGCGAGCGACGAAGTGAGGACCAAGCTCAAGCGCCTGGAGAGAATGATCAAAGAGTGAACGTGTTCGTTACAGGCGCCACGGGTTACATGGGACGCCGCCTGATACCGCGGTTAGTGGCGCGCGGCCACCGCGTCCAGGCGCTGGCACGGCCTTCGTCCGAAAAAATGCTGCCGGCTGGATGCGTTCCGGTGTTGGGCAATGTTTTGGATGAGGCCAGCTATTCCGCGCGCGTGCGACCAGCCGAAGCATTGGTACATCTGGTCGGTGTGGCGCACCCCAGCCCGGCCAAAGCGGAACAATTTCGCAGCGTGGATCTTGCCTCCGTCCGTGCCGCAGTCGCCGCCGCCGTCGTCGCGGGAGTCCGCCATTTCGTTTATGTCAGCGTGGCGCACCCGGCTCCGGCGATGAAAGCCTACATTGCCGCACGATCCGAAGGCGAAGAACTGATCCGGTCATCCGGTTTGAACGCTACGATTCTCAGGCCCTGGTACGTACTCGGGCCAGGGCATCGCTGGCCCGTGATCCTGCAGCCTCTCTATTGGCTTGCGGAACGGTATCCGGGCACGCGCGAATCCGCCCGCCGCCTGGGTTTGGTAACAATCCATCAGATGCTGGCCGCGCTGGTGCAGGCCGTCGAAAATCCCGCGGACGGAGTGCGTATCGTGGAAGTGCCCCAGATTCGAGCCGCGGTCTAGTGCAGCACAATCTTCGTCAGGCCGGCATTGTTGGCGCTATCCACCGCGCGCAGCACCAGGACGTGCTCTCCGGGCGAGAGGCGTTCCAGCCGCACGACGAATTTCTCGCGCAACGAATCGATCACTCCATCCAGTGACTCCAGCGGCGTCCAGGCGCTGGCATCCACCGAGTACTCGCAGCGCCGCAGCGGAGACGCGGAATCCACCGCTTCGAATTCCACTTCCACACCGCTCGCCGTCTTGCGGGCCGCGGCGGCAAGGATGACCGGAGGCGTGTTATCGATCAGCACCGGAGCGCTGATCAATTCGGCCTCCCGCGCAGCTCCGGGAGGGTTCACCTCGCGATCCGAGGCCATCACGCGGAAAAGGTACTTCCCGTCCGCGAGTGCGTCGGCGTCCACGGAATAGTTGCTCTCATGCAGGTTCGCTTTGAGCAGCTTCCATTCGCGCTCGTCTTCGCCGCGAAACCACAGCGAGTAGACCAGCCGGTCGCCATCCGCGTCTTCCGCCACCCAACTGATGCTCATCTGCTGCGACGCCGCGCGCGAAGGAATCTGAGTCGGAGTGCCGGTCGACATGGCGGGAGCGGCGTCTCCCGTATCGGTCACGGTGATGCTGTAGACGGCCGACGGCGTTTGCTGCGCGGGCTTCGCACCGCTGAGGTTCGCGAGCAGCGTCACTACCGTAATGCTCTTCACCACCGGAGGCGTGTTCTGTGGGAGATAGGCCACATTCACGCTTTCGAGAATCGGAGTCTTTCCTTGCGCTCCGGTGAACTCGGCCTTCCACTGAATGTACCGTGCGTTGGGGCTTTGAATTTTCGAGCCGGCGGGATCGGTCAACGGCGCCGACCAGTCACTCCAGGTCTTGTCGGGCCGCAGCGAGTTCCCGGTTCTGGTGCGAAGTGAAATACTGCCCGGGCCCGCATCATCAGCGCGCCACGCCATGCGGCCCCACAACGCGATCGTGCTGGCGTCATGCACCGGAGCTTCGTACACACCCGATGTTTCCAGCCGATCCTCCAGGCGGTAGACGCGGCCTAAGTTGCCGGTGGTTGCCAGAATCGAGTCGCCTGAAGCCACCAGCCTCGTCGCCTCGGCCTCGTTGGTCTGAGCCACGAGCGTCAGCTTGTGATCAGGGGAAAGACGGTAAACGCGCCCGTTGGCATCGGTCGCAAACAGCAATTGTCCTTTCCACGGGAGCAGGTCGTAGACGTTCTCTTCCTTGGAACTCCACAACGTCTCGACTGTGTTATCGGGATTGATTTTGTACACCGCGGATTTCTCGACGCCCGAAACCTCGACGGCGGGCGCAAACGGGTTAGTTGCCGGGGCCGCGGTCACCACACCGGCGGCGGAGGGGTTCGGCTGCGGCTTGATGTCCGGTCCCGCCTGCGCGCTCTCGGCACTCACGCTAATGGAAGTTGTGACGGTGGCGGTAGCCGCTCCGCCCGTCGTGGCGGGTGCATTTTGCGGAATTCCCTGGGCTCGTTTGGCCAGCGAGCCTCCCATGGCCACGGCGTAAACGCTTCCGTCCGGCTCGGCGGAAATCGCGCGAATCTCGGGAAGGCTGGCGTCATAGAGAACGAATGCTTTGTCTTTGCCCGAAATACGGTAGAGGATGCCGTTGGGCTCGGTCCCCGCAAGCACACGGCCCTCCCGATCGACCGCCAGTCCGGTGACGTGCGACTGGCCGGTGGCGTAGAACACTTCTCCCTTGCCGGCCGACTCCACACGGAAGACCCTGCCTTGATCGCCGGTACCGGCATATAACGTGCCGTCGGGAGCCACAGTGAGAGACCAGATGTACTTGCTCTGCGGCGCGAAATATTCCAAAGCCTTGCCACCCTCGATGCGGTAGATTTTGCCGTCGGGAGAGGTGGCGGCGTAAACGCCGCCTTTTGCGTCCACCGCCACGGCGAAGATTTCCGGCTGCTCGGCGGTCCAGACCACGGCGCTCTTGCCGGACTTATCGATGCGATATAACCGGCCTCGATGCCCCGTGGCTACATACAGCGATCCATCGGGCGCCGGCGCCACGCCCCACACCACTGCCTGATCCGAATTAAAGATACTCTCCATTTTCGGCGCCAGCAGTAAACGCCCTTCGCGGCTCAGCGAAATCCCCTGAAAACGCCCGCGCACAAAGTCCTGATACGAGTTCATCTCCCAGGTCTGCGTGCTGGACGCGTGCACACTAGCCGCGAACAGGACGAGGGCTGATATACCCCAGGCGCCGCGTCTGATCTTCATTCCTTCACTTCCACTTGAACCGTTTTGACTCCGCTGATCACTGCGTCCCCCGCGCTGATTTCCAGCTCCGCAATCTTCGCGTTGCGTGTTTGCATTGCCGCCGGCGACGCACCCAGAATCAGCGCCAGCGACGGCGGCGGATCTGGAAAATCCTCGCCTTCGAGCTGGAAATTCGGATCGGGCCGCCAGACCCGCACGTACGCTTTGGTATTCGTCCGCAGTTTGTTTACGGTGGCAACCAGTTGTTCGGCCGAGTGCGGCGTGCTCCCGAGTATTTGGCGAACCTCCGAAAGATTGGCCACGTTTCCATCCGCCACCGTGAAATACAACGGACCGGTAGGCGCGCCAACCGGCACTTCGTAATACGAGGTTCGCCTGACCTCAGCCCCATTCTCCCCCACCAGCACCGCGTTGATTTTCACCTTTTCGCCCGGCCGGACTTCGTGGGGCGAAGCCTCCACCTGGTCGATCTGCAACTCCTTCTTTTCGTCGAACGAGTCGATGTCCAGGGCCACGCTCTTCACCTGGAGAGAGGAGAACCCGCTTTGCAGCACGTAGGCCAGGGGAATGACGGCGGAAAGGGACACTTGCATGGCGGTATTGGCGTCACCCGCATACATGTTATTCAGTTTCAGCGGCGGCGCGCCGCCCTGGAACTCGATCTCACCGCGAATTCCGTAGGTAGCGGCGCCCAGTGCGCGTTCGGTCGAGTCGATGACGGAGAAAACCGCAATCTGCATGAGGAATGGCGACAGGAAGCGATCGTTGGCCATCTGCATCTGGTAACCGTCGACCTTCTGGCCCGCGCGGGCCACCGTAATCGAGACGGGCACCATGCGCGCACGCCTGCCGAGATCACCGGCAATCGCGGTGCTGCGGTCCTGCGAGATGGTGCCCATCCACTCCTTGGGGGACGAGATCTTGAACGAACTCGCCACGCTGGGCAGCAGCGTCAGCACCTCCGAACGCGCGAACGGCAGCTCGGTGGGGCCCACCGCGAGAAACCGGTGGCCGAAAGCGTAGACTTTGTCGTGATCGACATGGGTCACGGTCCCATCCGCGCCAACGCTCATGTCACCGCTCATCAGCTCGACGCTGATCATCGAGCCGGGCTGTAAGGCCGAGCGATCTCCCATCTTCGATTCCACGCGTCCGCCGCCTGAGACGCCTTGCCGCGGCTCCAGACCTAGCGCCCGCAATTGCGGCGCAAACCGATCGATGGCTTGACGGGTGAACCCGCTGAACCACACGGGCGTTGCGATGTCCAACATCCGCAGGTCGCCTGACAGGGCTTCCTCCGGCCTTGGCAGCATCGCGGTGAGGTCGGCGTTTGCAAGCGAGATCTTGGTTCGGCGCAGCGGCTCGGATGGAGCCGCGCCCACCCGCACCATGTCTTCGATCGGCCGGATCCCGGCGATCGGCTCCTTCGAAAACGGGAACGCCATGGCTACCGCGCCCACCAGCTTTCCGTCAATGTAAACCGGGCTTCCGCTCATCCCTTGCATCACCCCGGTTTTCTCGAGCGGACCGCCGGAGAGGCGGCACAGAATCAACGACTGCTTGGGCCCGAGGTTTTCGAGCACACCCAGGATCTCCACCTGGAAATCCTCCACGCGGTCGCCCGCAAAAACCGTTCTGCCGGTGGCATGCATCCCCGGCTTCACGTCTTTGAGCGGGTAGAATGCGGTCTGCGCCGAAAGGGCCGCGGCTAGGGCGAGCGCCGCGGGTACCGCGATACGAACCACCATATCATTGTAGCTTTGAATTGGTTGCGAAACGCACCATCGGATCAAGTAAGTGATCCCGCGGAAGAAGTATCGGCGTAAAACCGGCTTGCGCTACGCGATTCCGGAGGGTGCGGTCAAAGGGCAGCGAAGCTCGCACAGAATCTCCGCCGCGGCCCGGAACGTGTTGGCGTGCGCTTCCACCGTGCGGGCAATCGGCTCGGCATACCCACCGCCGAGCGTAATCACCACCGGCACGCCCTGCGAGTGGCACATCTCGAGCACCAGGCTATCGCGCCGCCGCAGGCCATCGAGCGATAACGCAAGACGCCCCAGCCGGTCCCCGGCGAGCCCATCCACGCCGGACTGATAGAAGACAATCTCCGGGGCGAACTCGAATACTCGCGGCAGCACGCCATCGAGCGATGCGAGATATTCCTCGTCACCGGCGCCATCCGGCAGATCGACGTCGATTCTGCTGCGTTGTTTGCGGAAGGGAAAATTATTCCGCCCGTGCATGGAGAGCGTCAGCACGTCAGGATCGTCGCGGAAGATGGCGGCCGTGCCGTCACCCTGGTGGACATCGAGATCCACCACCGCCGCGCGCCGGGCTCGTCCTGCCCGCCGCAGCGCCAGAATCGCCACTGCCAGATCGTTGAACACGCAGAACCCCGCACCCTCGCCCCGGAATGCGTGGTGCGTGCCCCCGGCGAGGTTGCCGCCAAATCCCGTGCGTATTGCGTCTTCACTTGCAGCGAGCGTTCCGCCCAGCGATGCCAGGGTGCGCTGAGCCAGTTCCCGCGACCACGGAAATCCGATGCGACGCATGACGGCGGGATCGAGAGTCCCGTTCAGAAATCCGGCCACATAGCCAGGGTCGTGCGCTTCTTCGATGAGTTCCCGCCCCGCGAAATCAGCCGGCTTCAAACGGAACTGGCCGTCCCGCGCCAGCGCCTCGCGCAGAAGCCCATACTTGGCCGCGGGGAATTTGTGACCAGCGGGCAGCGGAATGGCATGGTGGTCGCAGTAGTAAAGCCGCGGCTGCATGGAGGGAGCTACCGGACCGACAGGTCGCGGATGTAAATGTCCTTGAAGCGCATGTCGCCACCGCCACCGGAGTGAAGCTGCAAAGCGATCGAACCATCCCACGATTTGGGCGTGGGATCGGTGAAGTCGACAATCACGACTCCGTTCAGACGCGCAATGTAGCGGTTCCCCACCACTTTCACAAGGTAATCGTTCCAGTCGTTCCGGTGAATCACGCCTTCAAACTCCGGCGCCGGCCACACGATCCACTGCCGCCCGTCTCCATAGATGCCTCCGGTATGACCGACGACCTGATCGATCTCGAACTGCAGGCCCTGGCTGACGTCTGCCGTTCCCGGCGTGAACTCGGTGTGGAAAAAGACGCCGCTGTTGCCATCCCCTTCGCACTTGAACCGCAGCGTCAGTTCGAAATCCTTATAGTTCTTCTCCGTTTTCAGATAGCCGTAGTCCTTCGTTACGGCTTTGCCATGGATGGTGCCGTCTTCCACGGTCCATTTCTCGTGTCCCACTTCAATCCAACCGCTAAGATCGCGGTTGTTGAAGAGCTTGACCCACTGTTCGTTCGGCAGCTTAGCGTGCGGGCCTTGGGCGGCGGCGACAGCGGTCATCATTACCAGGCCAATGATCAGGCGCATTCTGTTCTCCTTGAGGAATTCAAGACTACTTTATGCCGATCTCATGCTGAATGGCGCGGGCAATGCGCTGGCCCAGGTCCTCTACCTGCGCCAGATCGGGACCTTCCACCATAACCCGCGCGAGCGGCTCGGTTCCGGAAAACCGCACCAGCACGCGGCCCGAGGATCCCAGCGCTTTTTCAGATGCGCTGATCTCGTGCTCCACGGCGAGCATCTCGGTCAAAGGCTTCCTTTCGCGTACGCGCACATTGTACAGGCGCTGCGGATAGACCTCGAGGTCCTGCGTCAGTTCGTCCAGTCCGGCGCCTGAGCGCTTGGCGGTTTCCAGCACCTGGAGAGCCGTCAGCATGCCGTCGCCCGTGGTGGCGTATTCGCGGAAAATGACGTGCCCGGATTGCTCGCCGCCTAGCACCGCTCCCTGCCGAACCATTTCTTCCAGCACGTACTTGTCTCCCACCGGAGTGCGAAGCATGCGGATGCCGTCACGGGCGAGCGCCTTTTCCAGGCCGAGGTTGGACATCACGGTCGCCACCACCAGGCCGCCCGCCAGGTGTCCCGCGGCTTTGAGCGCGCGCGCAGTGATCAGCAACACTGCATCGCCGTCCACGACTTTGCCGCTCGCGGCGACAAAAATGGACCGGTCGGCATCCCCGTCAAACGCGACCCCAAAATCAGCGTGACGTTCCACTACCGCCTGGCGCAAATTTTCCACGTGCAGCGCGCCGCAATTCAAATTGATGTTGCGCCCGTTGGGCTCGCAAGAAAGGGGATGGACCTCGGCGCCGTTGCGGCGCAACAGCTCGCCGGCCAGGTGCGAGGCGGCGCCATTTCCGCAGTCGATCACCATACGGATGCCGTCGAAACGGACTGAAACCGTGGAAAGCAGGTAATCGATGTAACGCTGATCCAGGCCGGGATCAACCGCCAACGGTTTCGGCCGGGCTTCGCTGGCGTCGCTCTCGAGCAACCGAAAGATTTCCTGCTCGATTCCGTGCTCCTCTTCATCAGGAAGCTTGAAGCCGGAATGGCCGAACACCTTGAGGCCGTTGTCCTGATAAGGATTGTGGGACGCTGAAATCATCACGCCCGCCACAAACTCGTCCGCACGAGTGAGGTAGGCGATCCCTGGCGTGGTGACGACACCCGCCAGGCGTGAACGGACGCCGCGCTCGGCCAGCCCGCCGGCCACCTGATCCGCGATCCAGGGTCCGGATTCGCGCGTGTCCATCCCGATGACGATCTCCGGATCGGGATGCAGATGGCGAGCGGTACCCGCTAGCGCGACACCAAAAGCGTGTATCGTGCGGGGATCCAGCGGATACTCGCCCGCCACGCCGCGGATTCCATCCGTGCCGAATAACTGCTTGCCCATGGTTAATTCTTTTTCACCGCGACATCCACAACAACCTGCGAAGGCGATTGAAATCGCACCCTGGGCTCCGCGAGATAAGTATTCACCCGAAACTGATGGCCGACGACCACGCCGCTGATGTCGATCCGGTCGGTCCGCACCGAAACCGTTTTGGCAACGCTCGACTCCGGACCGGTGATGAGGAGCGCGGGCGGCGTCACCGTATAATGGGCAACGCTGTAGCCTTCTTGCGGCGGTGAGAATCGGACCTCCACGGGCACTTCGCGGGTGATGCGATGTTCGAAGCGGAACTGCACCTGCGCCGGAATCGAACGCACCAACTGGATGCC
This sequence comes from Terriglobia bacterium, assembly GCA_020073305.1. GTDB lineage: Bacteria > Acidobacteriota > Terriglobia > Bryobacterales > Bryobacteraceae > QHXW01. Next base: position 22,550 of record JAIQFK010000031.1, on the reverse strand, counting down.
ACGTGGCAGACTCACGTTGCCCAGATCGACGGTGAAGGTCCGTTGTCCGGGCTCATGCACCGACGAGAAATCCAGCACCACGGCCGGCCGGGCGTCCCTCAGATCCCGCAGCCGGCTGGATGGGCCGCGCATCTCGAGAACCACATCCTCCACAAAATCCGAGCTGATCTCGAGATTGTTGGGAACGCCTTTGTATTCCACCGGGACCGAACGCAGCGTGGCCAATTCGGGCTCGCTGGCAACCGAAACCCAGAGCGCCACGGCCGCCCCCAGCGACAGCAGCTTCCATCCGACGTTCTTGGTGAAAATGCCGGTCACGGCCGGCTCACCTTTTCGACGGGCTTGACGCCACTCTCCAGGAGGGGTTCCGCGGAGTCGCCCGGGGGCGGCACGCCCGGTCTGCGCACGCCGAAGTGCGCGTTCACGCGCTCATCCAGCTCGCGCAGGCCAACGCCGCGATGGATCTCTCCGAAGGCCGCCACCGAGATATCGCCGGTCTCTTCGGAAACCACCAGGGAGAGGCAGTCGCTTTCTTCGGTAATGCCGATCGCGGCGCGGTGCCGGGTTCCCAGATTCACCTGCACAGTGGGATTGGTAGTGAGCGGCAGAAAACACGCCGCCGCTCCGATCCGGTCCTTCTGAATGATCACCGCGCCATCATGCAGTGCGCCACCGGGGTGAAAGATCGAAAGCACCAGGTCCGCGGAGATCTCCGCATCCAGCCGGACTCCGCTTTCCACGAAGGTCCTCAGTCCGATATCGCGCTCGAGCACGACCAGAGCGCCCGACTTGCTCTGCGAGAGCCGGCTGAGCGCCAGGAGGATTTCGTCAATGGACTCGGGCCGCTTGAATCCGCGGCCCAGCCAGCGCTTGCGCCCGATGCGCGCCAGCGTCCGCCGGATCTCCGACTGGAACAGGATGATCACCGCGATCGCCGTATAGGGAATGATATAGGAAAGCAAGGACCGCAGCGCCTCCAGCCCGGTCCACAGCGCCACGGCGTAAACCATCACCGTTGCCAGAATGCCGATCAGTATGTGCCCCGCGCGCGTGCCGCGCACGATCATGAGCAACTGGTAAATCAAGACAGCGACAACCAGGATGTCCACAATCGCGGTGATATTGAGTCTTGGCAAAGAGGGCAGCCACATGAGCCGGCTCGCAGGACACTCAGTCTGAAACACTTATCTTATCAGGTGGCACCGGTGTTCTCGCTCTCATGGGAACCGCTATAGTAGAGATAACACCATGCCCTTCGTCGCGGTTCAGGAGGCTATCGAGGAAATTCGCGCGGGCCGGATTGTCGTTGTGGTCGACGATGAGGACCGCGAAAATGAAGGCGATCTTACCATCGCGGCCGAGAAAGTCACACCTGAGATCATCAATTTCATGGCCACCCACGGGCGCGGGTTGATCTGTCTCGCACTCACGGCGGAGCGCTGCGATTATCTGCGGCTGCCGCTCGTTTCGCCGCAAAACACCTCCACCTTCGGAACCGCCTTCTGCGAATCCATCGACGCGCGCGAAGGCGTCACCACCGGCATTTCCGCGGCCGATCGAACCCGTACCATCCTGGCCGCCATCGACCCGGCAACCCGGCCCGCGGATCTGGCCAGACCCGGCCACGTGTTTCCGCTGCGCGCGCGGGAGGGCGGCGTGCTGGTGAGGGCCGGACAGACCGAGGGCTCGGTGGATCTTGCCCGCCTTGCAGGCCTGGTCCCCGCCGGCGTCATCTGCGAAATCATGAACCCGGACGGTACCATGGCGCGCGTTCCGGAGCTGGAAGCATTCTGCCGGCATCACGGACTGAAGATGATTTCGGTCGCGGAGCTGATCCGATACCGCCTCAAGCACGAGCGTTACATCCATCGCCAGGCCGAGGGCTGCATCGAAACCGAATTCGGCGAGTTCCGCACGGTGGCTTACTCGAGCGAGATGAACCCTGAAACGCACCTGGCGCTGATCCGGGGAGAGCCAAAGGGGCACGAGAACGTGCTGGTGCGCATGCACTCCCATTGCGTCTACGGCGATGTTTTCGGCTCGACGTTTTGCGATTGCCACCGGCTGGTGCGCGAATCCCTGCGCCGGATTGCCGCCGAGGGGATGGGCGTGCTGGTCTATTTGCACCAAACCGGTCCAGGCTTCCGCATCGAGAAGGACGAGCAGGGCGCCAGCCGCATGGTCTCGCACGGCCGCGATTTCATGCACTATACCGGCGCCGCGGGGCAGCGCCAGCTCCAGCACGAACACGGAATCGGCGCGCAGATTCTGTCCGATCTCGGCCTGCACACCATCCGGCTGCTGACCAACCACCCGCGCAAGATCGTGGCCCTGGAGGGCTTCGGGATCGAGATTGTGGAGCAAGTTCCGGTCACCGAAACCGTCAAGGCGGGAGATTGACACCTTTGTTGAAACTTCCGCAGCTCGGACTGCGTTTAAGCCAGAGAAAGGCTTGAAAACCATGACTCTTCGCGTTGTTCGCCCTTTGTTTGCCTTCGTGATCTTCGCCGGCCTGCTGCCTGCCGCCGATCCATTGCTGATGAACCTGCTGATGCCCGATGCCAAGGTTGTTGCGGGCATCAATGTGGAGCAGGCCAAAAATTCCCCCTTCGGCCAGTTCCTGCTCGCGCGCGCGCCAAACGGTGATCAGGGCCTCGCCAAGCTGACGGCGACAACGGGATTCGATCCCCGCCGGGACTTGAGCGAAGTGCTGATGGCGACAATGGGCCAGCCGGGACAGCAGGGCCTGGTACTGGCGCGCGGAGCGTTCGACTCCGAGCGCATCCTGACCGCGGCCACTGCCGCTGGCCATACCGTCGAGGCCTACAACGGCGTCAATATCCTGACGGGTAAAGAGGGCGCGCAAACGCATGCCGTGGCCTTTCTTGGGGACTCGATTGCCGTTGCGGGTGATCTGGACAGTGTGAAGGGCGCCATCGACCGCCGCGGGAATAACTTCAGTCCCATCGACGCAACGCTGGCCGCGCAGGTGCAGCAGTTGAGTGGCTCATTGGACGCCTGGTCGGTGTCCACGGTGCCGGTTGCCGCGCTCACCCATGAGAAAGTGCCGGACGTAAATCTCAACGGGATGTTGAACAGTGACGTCCTGAAAAACATCCAGCAGGCCAGCGGCGGCATCAAATTCGGCGCCATCATCCAGATTTCCGCTGAGGCTGTAGCGAACTCAAGCCAAAACGCGACTGCGCTGGCGGACGTGATTCACTTCCTCGGAACCATGGTGACGGCCAACGCACCGGCAGCAAGCGCCGCCGCCATCACGTCGCTCGTCCAGAGCCTGAATGTGCAGACCGACGGCAACACCGTGAAGGTGGCGCTGGCGATTCCTGAACAACAGCTCGAAAGCCTGGTGAACTCGGAGCACTCAGCGCACCAGAACGGAAGCGCGCAGGCGCCGCACAAGAAACTTTAGGTTCCAGGTGTTAGGTGTCAGGTGCTAGCAAGCGAAACCTAACGATTGAAAAATGGGGACTGGCTTCGCCGTCCCAAGCCGAGAGATATTCCGATTCAACCTCACGCAGCCTCTCCGGCGCGTGGACGGCGCTGCCTGTCACCGTTTTTCAGCCAGAATTTTCTCTAGGACCTGCGGGATCTCAAAGACGGCGCGGTTTTCGATCGAGGCGGCTTTGGCGTGGAAGCGGCGATAGTTCTCGGGCTGGAGCAACTCGGCCACGGCTTGCACGATAAACCTAAAGCTGCGCAGCACCAGGCCAACCTGTTTCTCCACAATCCAATCGGCGTTGTAGCGTTCCTGCGGCAGCGTCCACCGATTGCGCTCCACTAGCACGGGCAACTTCATGGCCAGCGCCTCACTGATGCTGCCCGGTCCGGGTTTGCCGATAAAAAAATCGGACAGGCGCATGTAGGTTGGCACCTCGGTGGTAAAGCCCTCGACGAACATCGGAATGCGCCGCGGCATTTTGCGGAGTTCGGTGGCGAGCGATTCGTTGCGCCCGCAGATGAAGATGAGTTGCAGTTTCAGGCCGGAAGCATCGAGCCGGCGCGCGATGTCGAGCATGACCCGCGAGCCATGCCCGCCAAACAGCACCAGGCCGGTTGGCAGGCTGGGATCCAGTGAGAGTTTCTGCCGTTCGGCGCCGCGGTCCATCTCCGCGGGTTCATAGAACCTGGGCGCGAGAATCATGCCGGATGTGCGGAAAATGTGAGACGCGTCATGCCCCATGGCGCGCGCCTGCTCGACGGCGCGCTCGGTGCCGCAGATGAAGTACTGCGGCTGCCGCTCGATCCAGAAATGCGGAGGATAATCCGCCAGGTCAGTCAGGACCGTCGTCAGCGGCACGCCGGGTAACGCGCGCCACAGGCTTTCCCCCATGGCCCGGTTGAAATTGGGAACCACCGAAACCACCAGGTCCGGGCGCTCGTCGCGCCAGAATTTCTCGAGCAGTCTGACCGTCGGGCGGTGATAGATCCGGATGACTCCGTGCATCATGCGCGTGAGCTGCGGCGATCCCAGCGTCCAACCCTTCCGGAGCATCAGGTTGTAGAGGTCTTGCAGGCGGACACGGGTGATCTTGCGGAAAATGTCGAGCGGATCGAGAAGTTCCTGCAGGTTGATGGTGCGGATCTCCCAAGGCCTGTGCTCGGCTTCAATGACCTGGCGCAGCGCGTTTGCGGCGGCTCGATGTCCGCCGCCCGCATCAAAGAAAACCAGGTCGATTCGCTTCATTCCCTTAAGATGATGGCATGGCCCAGCCGACCGCGCTCTACGCAATCCTGATTTTTGCCGGAACGTATCTGGTTCTGGCCCTCGGCCGGCTGCCCGGATTTCGCGTGGATCGCACCGGCGCCGCGATCATCGGAGCCACTCTCATGGTGGCCGTCAATGTCCTCACCGTTTCCGAAGCCATCGAGGCCGTCAACACCGACACCATCATCCTGCTGTTCGGAATGATGATTGTCGTGGCGAACCTGCGGCTCTCACGAGTCTTTTCGCTGGTGACCGAGTGGGTGGTGCGGCATGCGCACCGGCCTCTGGTGCTGCTGGCCTCGATCGCAGCAGTCTCGGGTATTTTCTCGGCGTTCTTCGTCAACGACACCATGTGCCTGGTGCTAACGCCGCTGGTGCTGGACATCACCACGCACCTGCGGCGCAATCCCGTTCCGTACTTGCTGGCCGTGGCCATGGCCTCGAATGTGGGCAGTGTGGCCACTATGACCGGCAATCCACAAAACATGCTGATTGGCAGCTTTTCGGGCATCCACTACCGCTCCTTCGCGGCAGCGCTCACGCCGGTTGCGCTGGCCGGATTGTTCATTGTCGTCGGCATGATTGCGGCCATCTATCACCGCGAATTTTTCGGCGCCGCGCCTCGCGTTGAAATCGAGCCCCCGCCGGTACGCGTTCATCGCGCGCTCGCGTGGAAGTCCACGCTGGTGTCCGCGGCCATGATCGTCTTCTTTTTCGCCGGATGGCCCGTCTCGAAGGTGGCGCTGGTGGCGGGAGCCGTGTTGCTGATTACGCGCCGCGTCAAGCCGGAGCGCGTCTACGCCGAGATCGACTGGTCGTTGCTGGTTCTGTTCATCGGCCTGTTCATCGTAGTGCGCGGCGTCGAGAAAACTTCGCTCTCCGCGGACCTGTTTGCGATTGCTTCGGGGTTGCATCTGGAGCGGCCCGGAGTGATGAGCGCGTTCGCCGCAGTGCTTTCGAATCTTGTGAGCAACGTACCCGCAGTCCTGGTGTTCCGCCCTTTCATCCCTCACCTGCCCAATCCGCAGCACGCCTGGCTCACGCTGGCGATGTCCTCGACTTTTGCCGGAAATCTCACGGTGCTGGGCTCGGTCGCCAACCTGATCGTGATTCAGCGCGCCCGTCACCAGATCAAAATCGGGTTCTGGGAATACGCACGCGTGGGAGTGCCGGTCACCGCGTTGACCATCGCGATCGGCGTGGTCTGGCTGCGTTCCTGAGCGCGATTTCCTTTACCGAAGTTAGCGTCGAGAAAAACGGCGACTCGTGCTAACGTGAGGGCAGCATGCCTCTCTCTGACTTCTTCTCTGTCAGCCTATTTGTAACGGGTTTCGTGCTGGGCTTGATCTTTTTGTGGCTCTTCATGCGCGGAAGGCTCAACGAACTCGAAGCGGCCCGCAAACTGGCCGAGCTGAACGCTTCGTCGGCTCAGGGCGCCCCCGGCAAGATCGCCGAAACCTTTCAGGCATTGGCCGCCGAAGCGCTGCGCTCCAATCAGCAGGCCTTTCTCGATTCCGCGCGCTCTACACTCGAAACCGTTCGCGTCGAGATGACTGGCGACCTGACACAGCGCCAGACCGCCGTCGAAACCGTGGTCAAGCCGCTGGCCGAATCACTCACCAAGCTCGAGACGCAGATTCACGAGCTGGAATCTACTCGCCAGCGCGCGTTTGGCGGCATCGAACAACAGCTTCAAACGCTCGCGTTGCGGGAACTCGATCTGCAAAAGGAAACCGCTTCACTGGTGACCGCGTTGCGAGCGCCACAGGTGCGCGGGCGCTGGGGCGAGCTTACGCTGCGGCGAGTCGCCGAGTTGGCGGGAATGGTGGAAAGGTGCGACTTCTTCGAGCAGGAAACGCAGGAGACCGAAGGCGGCCGCATCCGCCCGGACGTCACTGTTCGCCTGCCCGGCGGCCGGACCCTCGTGGTTGACGCCAAGGTCCCCCTGACGGCTTATCTCGACGCCGTCGCAGCCACTTCCGAAGCCGAGCGCCGCAACTCGCTGATGCGCCATAGCCAGCAGGTCGCCAAGCATGTCGATCAGCTCAGCAACAAGGCATACTGGGCGCAGTTCCAGCCCGCGCCGGAATTCGTAGTCCTCTTCCTTCCGGGCGACCACTTCTTTAGCGCCGCGCTCGAGCATAAGCCGACGCTGGTGGAAGACGCGGCTCGCCTGAAGATCCTGGTGGCGACTCCCTCCACGCTGATTGCGATTCTCAAAGGCGTGGCCTATGGTTGGCGGCAGGAGCGGCTGGCTGAGAACGCCGAAGAGATCCGGCACCTGGCCGCGGAGCTTTTCGAGCGCATCGTGATTATGCAAACGCACTTCAGCGAGGTCGGCCACTCCCTGGGCAAATCGGTTGAGTCCTATAACAGTTGCGTGAGCTCGCTCGAAAAGCGCCTGTATCCGTCGCTGAGACGCATTCGCGAGTTAGGAGCCACTTCCGCCGAAGAGCCGCAGGCGCCTGAACGCATTGATGTGGAGCCACGTATGCCGGGCTTGTTTGAAGCGTCGTAATCTGTAATCAGTGCGTGCGCTCCTTCTCTTCCTCTCCCGGCGCAAGCTGCTCCGCAGGTGGATGGAAACGTCGCCGCTGGCCCGGCGCCTCGCCGCGCGTTTTGTAGCGGGCGACACCTTCGCCGACGGCCTGGAGGCGGGGCGGCGCATGAATCGCGAAGGCATCGCCGTCACTTTCGACCGTCTTGGTGAAAGCGTTACCTCGCTGGCCGAGGCGGAAGCCTCCCGCGACGAGTATCTCCGCGTCCTTCAGGAAATTTCGGATCACCACCTCAACGCCAATGTCTCGATCAAGCTCACGCAGTTCGGCATGGATATCTCGGAACAGGCGTGCCGGGCGAACGTGGAGCAGTTGGTGCGCGGAGCAAAGGAACGGAACAGCTTCGTACGCATCGATATGGAGTCGAGTGAATACACCGAGCGCACTCTCCGGATGGTCAGCGATCTGCACGCGCAATACGGGACGGTGGGCACGGTGATCCAGGCCTATCTGCGCCGCAGCGAAAAAGACATCGAGGCGCTCTGCCGGCAGGGGATCGGCGTGCGGCTCTGCAAGGGAGCGTACCTGGAGCCCGCCGACGTTGCATTTCACTCCAAATCTGAAGTCGATCGCAATTTCGTACATTTGATGAGAATCCTGCTGGCCGCCGGCACCTATCCTGCGATTGCCACGCACGACGAAAAAATAATTCTGGATGCCAAGAACTTCGTGGCGGCGCGCAACCTGGCGCGGGACAGCTTTGAATTTCAAATGCTTTACGGGATCCGGCGGGATTTGCAGCGGCGGCTGGTTGCTGAAGGATACCGGTTGCGGCTCTATGTGCCGTTTGGCAAAGCGTGGTATCCCTATTTTATGAGGAGGTTGGCGGAGCGCCCGGCGAATGTCGTGTTCCTCGCGCGAAACCTCCTGCGCGGATAGTCCGCGGGGTCTCTCAGGCGTAATGGGTGGCGAAAAGAAACTTTCCGGTGGGGATAAACGTCTAATGAACGTGCGTTATTGGAGTCTGTTCGTCGGAAAGCTCGCGCTCTCCGGTGCTGTCTCGGACGGCCTGCTGCGCCTCATCGATTCCTATTGGTCCTCGCCGCTCTGGTTCTTTGGTAACGTACGTGCCCCGCGTTTTGGCTTGGACTTGGTCTACACCTCCGTTGTGGGTGTCTGGTTCCTGATCTCGGCCGGGCTGTTGTATCTGTGTGTCTTGGACCAGCGGTACCGTTGCCGTGTGTGCCTGCGGCGTCTTCGCATGCCGATTGAGACGGGTTCCTGGAGCCGCATGCTCCTGGTGGGCCGGCCTCGAATCGAGTACATCTGTCCCTACGGCCACGGAACGCTCAAGGAAGAGGAGCTGCACCTCTCGGGCGCGGACAACGAATGGACCGAGAGCGGTGATATGTGGGACGAACTCTGCGCGGCTTCGAAAGACGCTGAGCCGCGCCGGTGAGCGACTCCGAAGAACCCGCTCCACCCCATCGCGTCCCCGCGTGGCGCATCGGAGCGGGACTGGCTGTCCTGGTGGCTCTCGCGGCGATGGCCGTCTTGCTTGCACCCGTGTATTTCCGGAATCTCCAGCTTAGGAACATCCTGCGGGAAACCGCGCCGGTTTCGGACGAAATCTTACAACGGGAGATCCTGAACCAGGGCCGTCTGCTGGGCCTCGACATCGCCCCCGACCATATCCAAATCCACCATTCCCCAACCGGCGCCCAAAGCGATGTCCGGTATGTGATCCGGGTGAGCATGCCGCTGTACACCGTGGATCTGCATTTCTCGTCTACTGTGGGAGAAGCACGGCGGTAGAAATACGCAGCGTTGCTACAATAGGATTTAATGGCCCGCCAGAAGAAGGAAGTGAAGGTTCGGGTCCCCAAGAATGCGCGGTTTACCCGCTTCATTCTGGGCCGTTTCGGGAAGATCCTGCTCGTCGGCTCCGTTCTGTTGATTGCCGTCTGGGTGCTCGGCTTCACCTACTTTTATGTCAAGTACTCCCGCCTGATCGACGAGAAGCTGCGTGCGGGTCCGTTCGTCAATACGTCCAAGATTTTTGCGGCGCCGAGAGTCGTGGGCCTGGGCGACACAATCTCGCCGGCCGAGATTGTGCTGGAACTGCGCCGCAGCGGATATAGCGAATCGCGCGGAAGTCCAATGGGCTGGTACAATCTACGGCCCGACGCCATCGAGATTTTCCCCGGTCCCGACTCCTATTTCAAGGACGAAGCCGGGGTAATCAAGTTTTCCGGCGGCCGGATTTCGCAGATCATCTCCCTCCAGGACAACACCGACCGCAGCCAGTTTTCGTTGGAACCGGAACTGATCACCAACCTGTACGACCGCAACCGCGAGAAGCGCCGTCTGGTCCACTACGTCGACATTCCCAAAGTGCTGGTCGACGCCATTGTCTCCGCGGAAGACAAGCGATTCTTCCAGCACGGCGGATTCGATCCCTTGCGCATCATCAAAGCGGTATATGACGACTTGAGACAGGGACGCAAGGCGGAGGGAGCCTCTACCTTAAGCATGCAACTGGCGCGCAGCTTCTGGCTGGAGAGTGAGAAGAGCTGGAAGCGGAAGGCCGCCGAGGTGATGATCACACTCGAACTCGAACAGAAGCTCACCAAAGACGAGATCTTCGAGTTCTACTGCAACCAGATCGACCTTGGGCGGCGAGGAAGTTTCGGCATTCGAGGATTCGGAGAGGCTTCCCAGGCCTACTTCGGGAAGGACATCCGGCAGATCAATCTCCCCGAAGCCGCGATGCTTGCGGGACTCATCCAGCGGCCCAGTTACTACAATCCGTTCCGCCATCCCGACCGGATCCGCGACCGGCGCAACCTCGTGCTGTCCCTGATGCGGCAGAACGGCTATATCAGTGAGCGGGAATACGCACTGGCGTGCGACGCGCCCGTTCAGGTTGTCTCCTCCGGATCGGAATCCGCCGAGGCCCCGTATTTCGTCGACCTGGTCAACGACGAGCTGCAGCATTTTCCGGACAAGGATTTCCAATCGAGCTCGTATCGCGTCTACACCACGCTGGATCTCGACCTGCAGCGAGCCGCTACCGAAGCCGTGCGCCTCGGCATGCTGAACGTAGACGAGCAGTTGAAAAAACAGAAGCGGCACCGCAATGTGCCGTTCCCGGACGCGCAGGTGGCGCTCATCGCTCTGGACCCTCACACGGGCGCGATCAAGGCGCTCACCGGAGGGCGAAATTACGGCGTCAGCCAGTTAAACCGCGTGCTGGCGATGCGGCAGCCGGGCTCTTCTTTCAAGCCCTTTGTTTACGCGGCCGCAATGGATACGGCGATCGAAGGAGGCCCGCGCATTCTTACGCCGGCGACCATGGTGGTCGATGAACCCACCACGTTCTGGTTCGACAACAAACCGTATGAGCCCGGAAACTTCAAACAGGAGTATCACGGGCAGGTCACGCTGCGGCAGGCGCTGGCCAAGTCGATGAATATCGCGACCATCAAGGTCGCCGAGATGGTGGGTTACGACAAGGTGGTCGAGTTCGCGAAGAAGGCGGGGTTGAACGAAGACATCCAGGCCACTCCGGCTGTGGCCATCGGCGCTTACGACACCACGCCGCTCGAGATCGCCGGCGCTTACACGGTTTTTGCCAATCAGGGTGTTTACGTGAAGCCGCACTGGATCACGACGGTGCGCGCGCAGAACGGGGCATTCGTCTACCAGAACAAGCCCGAGACGCGCCAGGTGCTGGATCCCCGCGTGGCCTACCTGATGGTCAACATGCTGGAAGAGGTGCTGCGCTCGGGAACCGCCGCGGCCGTGCGTGCGCGGGGTTTCACGGTCCCGGCCGCGGGGAAAACAGGGACGTCGCGCGACGGCTGGTTCGCCGGCTTCACGTCCGAGCTGCTATGCATCGTGTGGGTCGGCTTCGACGATAATCGCGAGTTAAACCTGGAGGGTGCGCATTCGGCGGCTCCCATCTGGGGCGAGTTTATGAAGCGGGCGCTGGATTATCGTGCGTACCGCGATGCCAAGCCTTTCGAAGCACCCGACGGCATTGTTGCGGTCGAGATCGACCCGCAGTCCGGAATGCCTGCCACACCCGCCTGCCCGCTGACCAAGACCGAAGTGTTTATCGCCGGCACACAACCCGTTGGCTCCTGCCCGTTGCACGGCGGATCGAACCCTGGAGCCACGCACGTAGCTGGGTGGGAGGTTCCGGCGCCTCCGGCAATCGGGACGCAAAACGGAGCGCAGGGAACGCCCGCGGACCCGCGCGTCCGCCACATTCCGCCCGCTGGCGCCACCGTCGCATCCAACACTCCGCCGAACGGTGCACAGGACCAGCAAAATCAAAAGCCGCAAAAGCGGAAGGGGTTTTTACGCCGTCTGATGGATGTGTTTAAATAAAGCCAGGAGGCGGTATGGTTTCCGCCAAATGGTTTTGCTGCACCCTCGCCCTCTGGTCCTCCGCAACGGTTTCCGCGCAGAATCCCATACTCGAGACGGCCCAGCCGCCCAGTCAGGTTGAACCTGTACCGGCGGTTCCGACGCCCCGGGAACCACTGAGCCCGGAGCGACGCGGTGACATTCTGATGGCCCGCAAAATGTACCACGAAGCGGCCGAAACGTACAAGGAAGGCGCGGCCGACACGGCGCTCATCCAGAACAAGATCGGCATCGCCTACCACCAGATGATGCAGATCGATATCGCGAAACGATATTACGAGCGGTCCGTCAAGCTCGACCCGAAGTACGCCGAAGCCGTCAATAATCTGGGCACGGTCTACTATTCGAAGAAGAGCTACGGGCGTGCCATCCGGCTATACAAACGGGCCCTGAAGCTCTCACCCGAATCCGCATCCGTGTATAGCAACCTGGGCACCGGGTATTTCGCGCGCAAGGAGTACAAGAAGGCGTCGGAAGCATACCAGAAGGCACTATCGCTCGATCCGGAGGTATTTGAGCACCACAGCTCCTGGGGCGTTCTGTTGCAGGAACGCAGCGTGGAGGAACGCGCCAAGTTTCACTACTATCTGGCAAAGACGTATGCCCAGGCTGGCATGAACGATCGCGCACTGCTTTACATCCGGAAAGCGCTCGAGGAGGGCTTCAGCGAGCGCAAGAAGCTGATGGAAGATCCGGAGTTCGTCTCCTTGCGTAAGCTGCCCGAATTCCAGGAACTGCTCGCCATGGAACCGCGCGTTCTCTGATGCGGCGGCGCAAGGGCTACTCAATCCGGATCGTATTCCACCACGGCTAGCGTGATGTCGTCGGCTTGCGGCGCGCCGCCCGTGAAATTCTTCAAGGTTCGCAGAACGGCGTCGTGCAGGGCCGCGCAAGCGTCGCCGGCATGCGCAACCACAATCTCGCGAAGTTGTTTCCTGCCGAAAAACTCGCCGCGCTGGTTCTGCGCTTCGGTGACGCCATCGGTGTAAATGACAATCCGGTCGCCGGGAGATAGCTGTCTCTCCTCGACGTTGAATTCGGCTTCGGGCAGCAGGCCGACGGGCATGGCCGTGGTCTCGAGATACTCGTAGCGCCCGTTCTGTGAGATGAGGATTGGAGCGCATTGGCCCGCATTGATGTAATGCAGGCGGCCGCCTTGCTCGATCAGGCAATAAAAAACGGTGGCGTACTTGCTGCCTTGGGTGCGATCGTTCAGGAAACGATTGATCCTCTTTACTCGCCTGGCCATGACCTCGGAACTCGCCGACGTGGTGAGAAAAGCGCCCTGCAACAACGAGGCGAGCAGCGCCGAGCTGACGCCTTTGCCCGAAACATCCGCCACCACAGTCTCCCAGCAGGATTCGTCCACTTCGACGACATCAAAATAGTCGCCTCCCACCTGGTGCGACGCCACACTCGATCCGCACGCCCGGAACCAGCCGGTGGAGGGCAGTTGGCCCGGCAGCAGACTCTGCTGGATGGCACGGGCCACATTCAGCTCTTCTTCGATCTTCTGCTTCTCGCGCTCTTCTTCCAGGAGCCGCGCATTTTCAAGTATGGTTGAGGCTTCTATTGCCAGCGTCTGCAATAGTTCGCGATTTCCGCCGGAAAGGTCCGCCGCAGACACGCGTGAATCCATGTAGAGGACGCCGACGGTGTCGTCCTGCGTGGAAAGCATGCCGGTTTCTTCGCCCGACGTGGTGCGAATCCGCACCAGCGGAACGCAGACCACGCTGCGCAGCTCCAGATCGGCCACGCTGTGCTCCGGCCTCACTTCACCTGTGGCCAGAGGATCGAAGTTCATCGAAAGCAGTTCACGCCGTTGCTGCAAGGCGCGATGAATCACCCGGCGCGGCACGCGCAAGTCAGACTCGGCCAGCGGTTTACCGTGGCGGTCGCGCGCTACTTTCATCTCGAGCTCGCCGGCGCTGCGCAACAGCAGAAATCCACGGTCCGCCCCGGTCACGGTCAATGCGGCGTCCACCACGGAGTTCAAGACATCGCCGGTCGAGAAAGAGCCCTGCAGCGTCCGCGCGACTTCCAAGACCGCGCGAAGCTTAGCCAGGTTGCCGCCGGCCCCGGTCCGGGTTACCTGTGTATCCGATACGGGCGCCTGCTCCAGCAAACCCGTCAGCTCCACATTGTCCACGGCGAAAATGAGCTGATAGGAGTCCGGAACGCCGAACTCGATATGGTCGGAGTTGCGCAAAGGCTGCCGCTGAGCGCGCTTGCCGTTCACAAAAACACCGTGGCGGCTGTCCGCGTCCTCGATCACATACTGGCCATCCTCCAGCAGAATTTGCGCATGGCGGCGCGAAGTGCGCGTATCGCGTAGGATGAGGTCGTTGTCAGCCTGGCGGCCAATCTTGAACGGCAGCGGCTTGATTTCTACCCGCGTGCGATGTCCGTTGGGGTCGACGACAATCAGGCTGGGAGAATTGGAAATTTCAGAGATCGCCTGTTGAGGCATCATGCCGGGCGCTTGGAACGAGAACGGGGACCCACCCCGTTGGGCTCGACGATGGCCTGCCGGGCGGCTTCACGCGCCGCTTGCTCCATCTCCCGGGCACGCAAGGAGCGGCAGTGTGAGCAGTAGCCTCCTACTTCGGTCCGGGCCAATAAAATCTGAAATCCGAAATGGCTTTCGATCTGGCGGCGTAGTTTCTGCAGGGGCTCTCCGAAGAATTCTTCAACCTTGCCGCAGCGGAGGCAAATGACATGCGCATGTTCCTGCTTCATGCGCGTTTCGTAGTAGTGCTGATCGCCTCCGTAGTGCATCAGGTCCAGTTCGTCCACCAGGCCGCCCTGCTTCAGCAGCTTGAGCGTGCGATAGACCGTGACCCGATTGAGCCTGGGATCTCGCTCATGCGCCAGTTGGAAAAGCCGTTCGGCGTCCAGATGCTCGCCGCTCTTGTCGATCAACTCCAGGAGCAGCTCCCGTTGCCGCGTGAGGCGAACCCCTTTTTCCCGCAGAGACCCCTTGATGGAATCGACTGGCATTCCGTTCCCTCACATTCTAGCAGGGTGCACCGCGAGACATGCCGCCGATCTGTTAGTTCCCGGTAACCTTCGCATCGAGGCTCCCCTGCGCCAACCGGACGTGTATGGGTGAATCTACGGGCGCCTGCCGGCTGGTCTTGAGGATTTCGCCGGAGTCGTTGGTGACGATGGCATAGCCGCGGTCGAGAATGCGGAGCGGGCTTAACTGCGACAGCTTCGCCGCCAGGGCCTGAGCACGGCTGGCGCGGTGCGCGAGATCGAGCCGGACGGCCTGGGAGATGGATGCCTGCGCCGACTCCAGCCGCCGCCGGTGGCGGGCAAAGCGCGGACGGGGATCGTAGTCCCGCAGCCGGGAGTCGAGTAAGCGGTGGGCGCGATGGCCGGCTTCAATCGCCGACCGCATGTGTTCTCTCAGCCGGTATCCCTGCTCGTCGACCCGCTGCATCCTCCTGCCGACGGAGCGCTGAAAAACAGACAGGGTCCGCTGAATACCCTGCTGGTTGAGCTGGCGGCTGGCCATCGCCAGGCGATACCGCGCGGCCTGCATCAGATGGCGGCGGAATGTCTCAATGCGGGCCAGTAATTCCTCGCGGGTCGACACCACCAGCTCGGCGGCGGCGGAAGGCGTGGGCGCCCGCAGATCGGCGACAAAATCCGCGATGGTTACATCGGTTTCGTGACCGATGGCGGACACGACAGGAACCGGGCACGCGGCAATGGCGCGCGCTACCCGCTCCTCGTTAAAGGTCCACAGGTCCTCGAGCGAACCGCCGCCCCGGGCCACAATGACCAGTTCCGGCCACGACGACCGGCTGAAAAATTCGAGGCCTTGGCAAACCTCTTCCACCGCGCCCTCGCCCTGCACCAACGCCGGAAACACGCGGACGTGCAGACCCGGAAAACGGCGCTCCAGAATTTGCAACATGT
Organism: Terriglobia bacterium; assembly: GCA_020073305.1. Lineage (GTDB taxonomy): Bacteria > Acidobacteriota > Terriglobia > Bryobacterales > Bryobacteraceae > QHXW01. The sequence goes on along the minus strand of JAIQFK010000031.1, from coordinate 6,965 downwards.
CGGAAATCACAGCGCCGCGCGGCGAGGTGACAATGCCGATGCGCCGCGGAAAGCGCGGCAAAGGCCTTTTGCGCGCGGCATCGAACAAGCCTTCGGAGGCGAGTTTCTTCTTGAGCTGCTCGAACGCGAACTGAAGCGCCCCGTGCCCTTGCGGTTCGAGAAATTCGACCAGCAGTTGATACTCGCCGCGAGCTTCAAAAACATCGATCCGGCCGCGCGCCAACACCGCGATACCGTCCTGAGGTTTGAATTTGAGATAGCGGTGCGTGGACCGAAAACAGACGCACCGCAACTGCGCATCGCGCTCCTTGAGGGTGAAGTAATAATGGCCGCTCGCGGCCAGCTTCGCGCCGGAGATCTCCCCCGCCACCCAGACGTCTTGAAACTCGCGGTCCAGAATTCCGCGGATGGCCGCGTTCAGCTCACCTACCGTGTAGACACGGCGCTCGGGCGCGAACTCGAGGGCGTATTGCTCCATTCCTGCGCCCATTCTAACTGGAAATGGAACCCGGCCCATCGAAGCACGGGTGGCGCGCGGAGTTGAGCCGAATCCTTACTTCCGGATGTAGCCGTGTTGTGCGGTGCGCGCGCCGAACTGCCGGTGAGCCTCTTCAGACATCGCGTGCACGCCTGCGGCGTCGATCCACCGGTTGTAGAAGTTGAAGAGCGCGCATACCGTCATGGCGTAGTAGATGGATTCATCCGTCCATCCCGCGGCGTGGAGCGGCGCCATGTCGTCGGCCGTGATTTTCGAGGCCTGATGATTGACCTTGGCGACGAAGCGGAATAGCGCTTTCTCCTTTTCAGGGAGCGCGGAGTTTTCCAGGTCCCGAAGCACGCTCCATACCAGCTCTTCGCTGCCCAGCAGGTTCGCCGCAACTGCGGCGTGGTACTTCGTTCAAAACGGACAATCGTTCCCGTACGAAGTGAAGGCGGCGATCAGCTCGCGGATCCCGGGACTGAGCGGACACTCACCGCGCATGATCTCCTGCGTGAATGCGCCAAGGTTTGTTGTCGCCTGCGGGCGGTAGGCAAACAGGTGCCAGATCTGCGGGTATTCGGTCCCCGCTGACTGCGCCACGCGGATGAGATCGGTCGTGGGAGACGGCTGCGGATTGCTTTCGACTTCCGGCAGAAATATGGGCTTCATGGTTGTGATCGCCCCGCCTGAGCGGCTTGCAGGTCCGCGGGGATAACCAGGTAGCCGTCCCGCGCCACTTTGGCGGCGCGCTCGCGGTAAGACGAAGGATCCGGCGGCGCCCAGGTCGCCAGGCCGTCCACATAGCGGTTGTACATGCAAAAGGCCGCGGCGATCAGCACGGTGTCGTGAATTTCCTGGTCGGTGGCGCCATGCCGCCGCGCGCGCTTCACGTCTTCAGGCTGCACGTTCTTGCCGCCGCGCTGCACTTTTCCGGCAATCGCCAGCAGGCTCTTGAGCTTCTCCGATATGTTCGCGTGCTCGAAATCTCGCTTTACGTCGAAGACGATGTTTTCGTTGCCCTCAAGATGACATGCGGCGATCGCCCCATGCGCGTTCTGGCAGTAATGGCAATCGTTCTGAGAAGAGACGTAGGTAGCGATCAACTCGCGCTCAGCGAGCGACAGTGTGCCCGGCGTGTGCAACAGGACCTTAGCGAGTTCGCATAGCGGTTTTGCAGTTTCCGGCCGGAATGCGAATAGCCCTCGAATGCCCGGCAGCCCTTCAGACAGTCGAATGTGCGGCATGGTCTCGATCCTCCCCCAAAGAGCGATTCAAGAAGGATACGAGCAAGCGCAAACAGCGGTCAATAATGTGCATCTATTAAGTGGTGGTTGTTCGACACAGTGCCGTATCGACTTGCCACAGCGGATCGGAAGTCCACCCCCCATAGATCAAGGGATCCAAATTGGGCTTGCGCTGGTAACAGACGTGCACACTATTAGAACTGTGAAGCTGCTTGCACCAGCGCTTCTGATCATCGTGTCTGTCATACCCGCATGCCCACAAGGCCTGCGCATCGGAGTGAAAGCCGGCGTTCCCATCACCGAGTATTTTGAGACCGGCTCAAGTGGGGGCCTGCATGGCGGAGAAGAATACTCCGCCGCAACCCGGCGCTACACAGTTGGCGCGGGCGTTGAGTGGCAGCTCACGAACCCAGTGAGTCTCGAACTCGACGCCATGTTTCATCGCATGGGTTACGTCGGAATCGTAAACCTCTTCGATTCAGCCAGTGGCAGCTTTCAGAAGTCCGCGATTGACGTGAAGGGGGACTCGTGGGATTTCCCACTTACGGCGAAGTACCGCTTTGGGCGTGCGCTACGGCCGTACCTGGCGGGCGGTGCCGCGCTCCGATATGTGGGTCCAGTGCGCGGGCGCGGCCAGCAGACAGCCGGCTCTTTGGCCGAAGGAACCAGTTCCGCCGCCCCAATCGACACCACCGATCCTTCCGAACTTAAGAAGCGGTTCTATCCTGGATTGACAGCAGCCACCGGCGTGGAATTCGGCGAGGGCCGTTTTCGTCTGTCACCCGAAATCCGCTACACGCGCTGGGTTGGCGGCGGCCCCGGCGGTCTCTTGCGCTTCCCGAACCAGGTTGAATTCCTGGTCAGTTTCTGGTTTTGAAGCGGAGGTCTTATCGCTGCGCCGCTCCGGAACGGCCCATGATCGGCCACACGTCAACGATGGATTCGCCGCGTGCTACGTAATAGCGGTCGTAGACGTTGGTACTGGTGTCGAGATTCGACGGATAGATCTCGACGCGCTCCGCGAGCTTGATGTCGCGGTCTCCGTCGTTCCAAAGCAGCATGCCGTACTCAGCGCCGCCGCTTTCGATGCGCACGCCGGGACGGCCTTTAACCTCGTCGGTTGTGCGGAGCAAGGCCTTGTTGCCATAATCGACGGCGCACTGGTTCGGGCGCGTCTTGCTGATGACGGTGGTCATCACGCTGAGAGCGGGTTCGAAATCGCTGTAGACATGTTCGTCGTTCTTGCCGCCGATATTGCGGTAAAGCGTGTCCATGAAGATATAGGAGCCGGCCTGAAGCTCGGTGAGGTGGTTCTCGGTATCGATGTTGTAGGTTCCGGTGCTGCCGCCGGTGATGATCTCGACACGCAGGCCGGATTTGCGGCAAAGCTCGACGGTGTCGAGCATGGCGGCGACATCATCTGTAGACCGCTTCTTGCGAGCTTCCCAACCGTGGGTGTGGGAAGCGCCACCCGAGTATCCCATGATGCCTGCCAGCTTCATGTGTTTCGACTGGTCAACCTTCTGCGCCAGGCGCAGCGCGGTTTCGCCAGGCTGGCAGCCCTGCCGGTTGAGGCCGGCATAGACGTCGACGACGACGTTCATCTTGGCGTGAGCCGCAGCCAGCGCCTCTTCGAGAGCATCCGCCGTGATGGGGTCGTCCAGCACGCCGGTGAACGTCGGGTCGCGGCGCGCCAGCGCCACCGTGCGGGCCACCTGGTTGCGTCCCGCCGGCTGGCAGGTGTGCAGCACGCTATGAATGCCCGCGCTGATCATAAGTTCGCACTCGGCGGTGGTCGCACAGCAGACCCCGTTCGCGCCCAGCGCGAGCTGCCGCTTGCTGATCTCGGGACACTTGTGGATCTTGACGTGCGCGCGCAGCTTGATGCCCGTCGTTTTGTTGTGCTCCGCCATCGTGTTGAGGTTCTTCTCGAATAACGCCTCATCCAGGATCAGAGCGGGTGTGGGCAGATCCTCCTTGGTGAGGCCGTGGAAGTCGCGGCGGGCGATGCGCGCCTCCACTTCAGAGTTCAGTTCGGTCTTGGCTGCACCAGCGCCCCGAGCCAGGAATGCCCCGGCGGCGCTCGCCGTCAAAAAACGTCTTCGCGAAGTCATGTCGAGCCTCCTTTGGCGTTTCGAGAAGTATACGCCTGTATGGAGGCCGGCCTCAAGTTGCGGACATCAGGGATCCGTCCCCGCGTACCCTTGCAAGCGGCGCCGGCTAGCCGCACAATGAAGAGCAGAGGAGGACGGCAGGCAAAGGCCGGCCGGATCCAGCCATGGAAGACCTCCCATTCCGAGACCGTACTGAAGCCGGTCAGTGCCTTTCCAGAAAGCTTGCAGCTTACGCCGATCGAACCGATGTGATCGTTCTCGCGCTTCCCCGAGGAGGCGTGCCAGTAGGCTACGAAGTCGCCAAGGCCTTACGTGTTCCGCTCGATGTTTTCCTCGTCCGCAAGTTGGGCGCGCCCGGCCAGGAAGAACTGGCAATGGGCGCCATCGCCATGGGCGGAGTCCGGGTAGTCAATGACGAGGTCGTACGCTTGTTGCATATCGAGCCGCAAGTCATCGATTCCGTTGCCGCCAAGGAAGCGGAGGAACTCGCGCGCCGCAACCGCCTGTACCGCGGGACGCGCCCTCAGCCGGACGTGAAGGGCAACACCGTCATCCTGGTGGACGATGGTCTGGCGACCGGGTCCAGCATGCGGGCGGCAGTCGCCGCTCTGCGCCTGCAGGGGCCCAAACGCATCATGGTTGCCGTGCCGGTCGCCGCCGTGCAAACTTTCCGCGAACTCTCCGGCGAGGTGGACGAAGTCGTCTGCTGTTACACGCCCGAGCCCTTCTTCTCGGTGGGATTCTGGTACGAAGATTTTTCGCAAACTCCGGACAACGAGATTCGCGAATGGCTCGATCGCGCCGCCAGAGATCCTGCCCCGACGGCCTAGCAGACCGGAAACCATGAAAACCGTTGCCGAGGAACGGCTAGTTCGGATGGCTGCCGGCTCCGCCGAGCTGGAGGGCAGCTTGTGCGTGCCGGAAACTGCGGCAGGCATCGTTCTTTTCGCGCACGGCAGCGGCAGCAGCCGGCACAGTCCGCGGAACCGCTACGTGGCTCAGGCGCTGCGGGAAGGCGGCTTGGCCACGCTCCTGATGGATCTGCTGACCATCACCGAGGAACGCGAGGACGCGCTCACGGCGCGGTTGCGGTTCGACATCACCTTTTTGGCGGGGCGGTTGGTCGGCGCGATTGACTGGCTGGCTCGATATCCGGTGACATCGCGTCTGCGGATTGGCCTGTTCGGCGCCAGTACGGGGGCTGGCGCAGCCCTGGTTGCCGCCGCGGAACGTCCGGAAACCGTGGGCGCCGTGGTCTCACGCGGTGGACGACCCGATCTGGCCCTGCCCGTGTTGGAGCGTGTCCATGCCCCCACTTTGCTCATCGTGGGCGGCCTGGACTACCCGGTCATTGGCATGAACCGCGAAGCGCTGGACCATTTGCAAGCCGAAAGACGCCTCGACATCGTTCCCGGCGCCACCCATCTTTTCGAGGAGCCGGGGACCCTGGAAGAGGTAGCCAGGCTGGCGCGGGACTGGTTTACGAGGCACCTGACCATATATACTTGACCAGAGTCGGAGGTGTTTTGATGTTCCTGCGTCCGGTGCTTGTCGGGGCATGCGCCGCGGTGCTCTCCTACGCCGCCAGTGCTCCTTCTCAAACCACTTTTACCAAAGACGTTCTGCCCATCATGCAGAAACGGTGCCAGACCTGCCATCGTCCCGGCGAAGTGGCGCCCATGTCGTTTCTCACCTATAGCGAAGTAAGACCGTGGGCAAAGGCCATTCGTGAAGCGGTGCTCACCCGGAAGATGCCGCCATGGTTCGCTGATCCGCACTACGGCAAGTTCGAAAACGACCGCTCACTGGCGAAGGACGAGATTGACACGGTCGTTTCCTGGGTGGACGGGGGCGCGCGTGAAGGAGATTCCAAGGACGCTCCCAAGCCGGTGGCATGGGTGGATGGCTGGAGCATCGGCAAGCCCGATCAGGTCTTCGAAATGCCGCACGACTTCGACGTGCCCGCCGCGGGGACGATCGAGTATCAGTACATCGTGATCCCCTCGGGATTCACCAAAGACACGTGGGTGCAGGCGGCGGAAGCGCGTCCCGGCAACCGCAAGCTGGTGCATCACATCATCGCGTTCGTTCGCCCGCCCGGATCCAAATGGTTGAGCGAGGCGAAGCCTGGCGTGCCGTTCGTCCCTCCGGCGAAAAAGGACGACGAGAAGAAAAAGAAGAACAATGACGAGGAGCAGGACGACAGCGCCGCAACTCCGGAACTGCTGATCGGCTTCGCGCCCGGCCTGGTGCCTATGACGCTTCCGTCCACTCAAGCCAAGCTCGTTAAAGCCGGATCTGATTTCGTGTTTCAGATGCACTACACGGCGACCGGCAACGCGGGCACGGACCGCAGCCGTATCGGCGTGATTTATGCCAAGGAGGCGCCGAAAGAGCGCGTCTTTACCTCAAACGCGACCAACTCGAAATTCGTGATCCCTCCGGGCGACCCCGCATTTAAAGTCGTCTCCAGCATCACCCTGCAACAGTCCGCGCGCCTGGTCGACTTGATGCCGCACATGCACTATCGCGGTAAGGATTTCGAATACCGCGCCGTCTATCCGACCGGCGAAACGCAGGTGCTGCTGAGCGTACCGAAATACGACTTCAACTGGCAGCTCTTCTACTATCTGTCCGAGCCGATCACGCTGCCCAAGGGCACCCGTATCGATTGCACGGCGCACTTCGACAACTCACCGAACAACCGTTACAATCCCGACCCCAAGGCCGAGGTGCGCTGGGGCGACCAGACCTGGGAGGAGATGATGATCGGCTGGTTCGACGTAGCGGTGGATGCTAACAGCGACCCGGTGGATGTGTTCCGGGAGAAGAAGGAATCCACTAAGGCAGGCCTATAGTCTTGTTGAAAAATGGGGACTGGAAGCTGTGAAAAAATCGAGGCGCTCACTTGAAAATATTCGGTGAATCCGTAAACTCGATTTGTGGACACCAACCAACATGCAAGCGAGGCACTCCGTTTCGAGGAGATCGATCGTGCCCAGAGCGTCCTGCTGCCGGTAGACATTGAGGGACTCATCGGCGAAGAGCACCCCGCTCGCAGCATCTGGAGCTTTGTCGGCCGTTTGGATCTGGATGCCTTCGTCGAGGAGGTCAAAGCGGTGGAAG
>JAIQFK010000010.1 GCA_020073305.1 Terriglobia bacterium | reverse complement strand
CCGTGCTGCCGTCATACGTGAATACAACATGATTCCAGGCGTTCAAGGCAAGCTGCCCGACGCTGTTGGCCGCGAACTTCGTTGTACAATCGCCCGCCCACACGGCGTAGCGCACCTGCATCGTGTTCGCCGGGATGACGAGCGCGTAGTTCCTGGCGTTGCCGGTGGAATCTTCCTTGACTACCAGCGGTTGCGTGTTGTTCTTGATCTGTTTCGGGAACACCCAGAGTGCGATTGTGAACTGGTTCAGACGCAGAGAGGGGGAGTCCGGAACGACGATCTGGTTATTCGTTCCGTTGAAGCTCGCAGCCGTCCCCTCCTTTCCGGCGACCCCCATAGTGGGGCAGGCGCCGCCCGAGCAGGTGCCGGTATTGCCGTTGCCGGAAGCGTCGGTGAACGAAGTGGCGCCGGAACCTTGGTTGAGTTTCCAGTTGGCCGCAAGCGACCCGCCCGACCCGCTGGAGATGAAGTTAGCCGTCACCGCATGGGGCGCGGACATGATCACCGACTGCGGATTGGTGGAACCCGTCAGGTCACCAGAAAAACTCAAAAGCTGAAAACCCGGGTTGGGCATGGCCGTCAACTGCACCACTTGCGGCGGTGTCGTGCTGTTGAAGTAGCCGTCCCCCGCGGGCGAAGCTGGGTTGGCCAACATACTCCCGCCGCCGCCCGGCGAGGTGGTCACCGCCAGCAGGTACTGCGTGTTGAATGTCGCTGTGTAGGTGATGGCTGTGCCGGCGCCGGGTGCGGTAATGTTGTGAGCCATTGCGAATCCATCGCTCCAGTTGGCCCAGGAATACCGCGTCCCCCCAGCGCCTTGCGGGTTCGTGAGGATCGCCAACGTATGCGGCGATCCGGGGACCCAGGTGAATGTCATTGGAATGGGGTACGTAGTGCCGTCCACCTGGAACCGCAACCCAGGAGGATTCGTGGTTACCGTCGCGCTCACCACCCCGGTGAAGTTGCCGGTCACCGAGCGCGGCGCCGACATCACGACCGTCTGTGGGTTGCCGGTGCCGCTCAGGTCGCCCGAAAAGTTCCCAAACAAAAAGCCGGGGTTGGCCGTAGCAGTCACTTGCACCGATGTCCCGCTGTTGTAATAGCCGTTGGCCGAAGTTGGATTGGCCGCCAGCGTGCCGCCGCCGCTCGGCGCAGCGGCGAGAGTGAGCAGGTACTGCGTCGTGAAGTTCGCCGTGTAGGTAGTGGCTGTGGCCGGCGTTGTGATCTGGTGGGTAATGGCTCCGCCGTCGCTCCAGCTCGCGAAGACATATTGTGTTCCCGCCGCCCCACTTTGCGGGCTGGCAACCGCCACCGGGTGCAGCGAACCGGTAACCCAGCTGGTGAACACATGTGGACTGGTGTACGGGGCGCCATCCACGGTAATCTGCAGACCGGCGGGATTGGTGGTCACCGTGATCGCTGTGGGCGAAGAGAAGTTGGCGGTGACCGTGCGCGGCGCCGACATCACCACTGTTTGCGGGTTGGTGGCACCGGCCAGGTCGCCCGAAAAGCTCGCGAAGGTAAACCCTGAGTTGGCCGTCGCCGTCACCTGCACTCCGGTCCCGCTCGCATAGAAGCCGTCGTTCGTAGGCGAGGCTGGATTCGGCGCTACCGTTCCGCCACTGGCCGGCGAAGCGGCCAGCGTCAGCAGGTACGATGCGCTGAAGTTCGCCGTGAAAGTGGCTGTCTGGCCTGATGCCGGTGCGGTGACAGTGTGCGATTGGCCCCCGCTGTCGCTCCAGCTCGAAAAAGCGGCGTGCGTGCTCGAAGTGTTCTGCGGACTGGGCACGTTCACGGTGTGTTGTGACCCGGCTGTCCAGTTGAAAAACTGCGGCGCCGTGAGCGTGGTGCCGTCCACGATGATTTGCAGTCCCGGCGGGTTGGTGGTCACCGTCACATTCTGCGAGAAGTTCACGATCGTGGCCTGATCGTTGGCCACCACCACGCCGGTCACGGTTGCACTGAACGCCGGTGACGCCCGTGTGGCGGTGACACTGTATGTTGCTGCCGGAATTCCGATCGTCGAAAATAAGCCGCTGACATTGGCGATGGCGCCCGCGGAAAAACCAGAGCCGCTCACGGTGATCACCGCATTGGCAACCGGATTGTTGCTGCTGTCCAGAACCGTTCCGGTGATGTTGCCCTCTTTCGCCATTGCGATGTCTGCCGTTGTGCTCCCGTTTGCCCCCACAGTCTTAGACGCCACGGTTGTTGTGACCCCGTACATGATCGAGGCTCGCAGATCGTAAGTCGCCGGGGGAACCACCAGAGAGTATTGGCCGCTGGAATCGGTCGCGGCTTCCGCCTGGATCAGCCCGCCAGAAAGAGCTTCCACCACCGCGCCCGCAACGGGCACTCCGCCATCGGAGACCGAGCCCTGAAACACGCCGGTAGTGGTGCCCAACACAATCGTCACATTGGTGTCCGCTCCGGCAACCACCGCCACGTTCAGGTTGACGGTCGTGAAGCCGGATGCGGAGGCCGCGACCGGATAAGTATTCCCGGCCGTCAAATTGGAAATGCGGAAAAGTCCAGTGGGTATCGTGTCGGTGAGGATACTGTGGCCGGCGCCTGCGTTCACCGTGGCCGCCGCCACGGGCAATCCGGAACTGTTCACAACTTGCCCCGTGATGCTTCCAACGCCGGCGCTGCGCAGGTTCCCCGAGATTGCGCGGAAAGCGTTGATTCTCCCATACCCCTCACTCTGATCCCAGCCGCCGTTGACGACCGAATCAGTGTTATCGGCCGACTGCTGAATGCGCTGCGCCACGGCCAGCGGGGCAAGATTCGGCGAAGCCATTTCGATCAAACCGGCCACAGCGGCGACATGCGGAGTGGCCTGCGAAGTGCCGTCCAGTTGGTCGTACTCCTGATTCGGAGTCAGGGTGACTGAGTACATCGGAGCCAGGGAGAGAATCCCCACTCCCGGTGCCGCAATATCAACCCCGTTCCCTGTGTTGGAAAAACTAGCCCGAACATCCGACGATCCCGTTGCCCCGACACCGATCACATGATTGGCATCTGCGGGAAAGAATATCTCATTTTGGCCGTCGTTACCCGCCGCGGCAACCATCACGCAGCCCCTTTGCCACGCATAGTTGACGGCATCCTGGAGAGTCTGCGAGTATTGCGCTTCGCCGATGCTCATGGAAATGATACTGGCGCCGGCATTGGCTGCTGCGCGGATCCCGCTGGCGATGTTGGCGTCGGTGCCCGCTCCCGTGTCGTCCATGACTTTGTACTCAATCAGCTCGAGCGGATAGCCGAGTCCGGCTATGTCCAGGCCGTTGTTTGCCGCAGCGGCGATGATGCCGGATACGTGGGTGCCGTGTCCATAATCGTCCTGCCACGCGCAACTTGGACTGTTGATCGTGGTGCCGACGATGGCCTGGCTCGCTGAAAACAAGATCTGCCCCCCCGAGGCAGCATCGCGCGAACCGCCTCCGGCGTTGGCGAAATCCGGGTGCGTACAATCGGCGCCCGTATCCAGGACCGCAACTTTAAGGCGGCCTGGGCCCGCTGTCCCAGAGGTCAGGTACACATTGGGAAGCAGTTGCCACGCCTGGAGCGCCTGAACGTTCTGCAAGGCCCACTGAGATTGCGTAAGGAACGGCGGCGGGGACGAGTAGAACGGGTCGTTCGGAGTAACCAGAGTTGTGTGCCGGATGCGATTCGGCTCAACGTAATCAACTAACGGGTTTAGGCTGAGCTGGGCGGAGTAGTTCTGAGGGGCGCCCTGTGGGACTTGGACCAGATAAACATTCGGAGTATTCGCCAGCGGTACGGCTTGTGCTCCGGGAACCATCGTGGATGTCACGGATGCCGACGCGATTCCGGGTTTGTAGCGCACCAACAATTGGTTCGGAACCACCGGATCCCCCGGCGAGGCGGGGTACTCGGTCCCAGCCCATGACATCGAGGCCCAACCCAAAAACAGTAGCGGAACGAAAAGATGGCACGTTCGGGGAGGCGTCATTTATTGGTTGACTAATCAATTCTAGAATAAGACTTCAACGGATGCCTCAGTAATTTACCTAAGCGCGCCTTGAGGAAGTTCTAGTACCAGCCAAATCGATTCGGTGGGTCCGGTGGCGCCTTCCCGGGCTCCAACGGCGGTTGAGACAACCGGTCCAGGCTCAGCGACTTGGGCAAAAACTCAGAACCGGCCGTTTCCGCGCTCGGGTATGAAAGGCTCATTGAGCCTCTAACGGCCTGAGAATCGGCACCTTTGGCCTGGTCTGGAAACTGTAGTCGCCGAGATAAGCGGGCAAAAGCTCACTTTGGGCGAGATGGAGCGTGGCATGGCGGACAAGCTGTTCCAGGCACGCCAGCAATACTATGCCGCCGAGCGAGCCGCGCTGGAGCAGTGGATCGACGATCAGGTGCTTGAAGCGGAGGCGCGCCGGCAACATGTGACAGTCAAAGAGCTGCTGGAACGCAATGTGAATGCGCACATTACAGATCCCACCGATGATCAGTTGCGGGTCTACACCGAAGGAGTGAACACCGACCAGCCGTTCGAGGCCGTGCGAGACAAAGTCCTGCAGCATATTAGGGAGGCTCGGACCGCCAAAGCTCACGCCGCGTACGTGAAATCACTCCGGGAACGACACCTTTCACGATGCCATCGACAGGGAACTGGCGGAAGTCTCCGGCAAGGTCGCACATGGCGCCATGGTTTCGTCTTCGCGGGCGTCTAACGCAAACGCAAGCCGCTGATAAGATCTGCGCTGCCGCGCCAATTGGGCGGCCAAGGCGCCTCCCCAGATCGATCCATGCATGCAGCAGCGGGGCTGTCCCTGATCACAGGCAAGGTTTTCAAGACGGCTTCCGGCATTCTGGATGTGCAGCCAGGATTTGTGCCAGGGCGGCCGCTGCTTCTGGCCTCTTCCGTATGATGGCTCGGAAGCTATCCGGACAATCAGGACTTCTCCGGCCGCCCTAGTTCTTCACTGTGGTTGTTGCGAAGTGGGTAACGTTCTTGTAGTATATCCACGCACCAAGCCTCTATCGAAAGATAGTCTCGCAGTCCCCCAAAAAAACTTGTATCCGACGGCTATGTCAAAGCCAAGCTCACGGACAGTGCACAGTCTCTGATAATCAGTAAGTCGACCAATTGTCTGCGTTGGTGAAGTTTGTAGTTCCGCTGCTGTTTTCAAGCGTCTGCGCGTACTCTTACGAAGCCAAAGTTGTGACACGATCGGATGGCTGCTGATTCCGAACATTGTAATTGCCGAATCAAGCAATACCAGTACCGACGATAGTACTTTCTTAACCTTCATAAGCCGATTTGGGCTTGTGGACTAACTAGGAACAGTGACACGATATTAACCGTCGGGCGATGAATGTCGAAACAACCGAAAAGGAGAAAGAACATTCCTATGCTTACAAAGCGATGGAAATCCGTCGGGAGCGCACAAATAATCCGTGGGCTCTTGGCGATTACTGTAGTACTTACGTGTCTAGCCTCAACAGGCTTTGCGCAGTCAACAACGAGTGAGGGCTCCAGGGATGCCTATTATCTTGGCTATTACAGCAACGCCAATATGGGCTTTTCTGTCGAAGCAGATTTGAACATTGTCAACCCTGGTTCCACGGGCGGCTATTCGGCAGCCGAGTTAGTGGACGGCGTCGATGGCGATCTGTGTGCGAACATCTACGTGTTTAAAGCAGATCAGGAGCTGGCGGAATGCTGCAGCTGCTACCTCAGCCCCAATGGACTCCGCACATTAACCGTGGATGGGGATCTTACGTCCAATCCAGTGGAGAACACTACGGTTGTACCTAAGCCTCACGCCGGCCTCATCAAGATTGTCTCTTCGGATACTTCGAACACTGACAATGGCTCCTGCGTGACCACCACAACCAACGGGAACGGAACCAGCTATACCATTCCTAAGGCCGCTACGAGCTTTTATCCCGAGGGCTCGCTGCGCAGCTGGATCACCCACGTTCGCCCAACGCTGACGGGCGCCAGCACCTTATTCACTTTGACGGAGACGGAATTCCGAAAGGCTGATTTGGGCCGCGAATCCTATGGCGCTGAGAGCCGGGACGACGGCGGTACGGAACTTTACAAGATCCAGCACCAGTGCGCCAATATTGCACTCAATGGCAGCGGTTTTGGGCTGTGCACATGTGGCACTGGTGATTGAGCAGATCACAACTAATTGGAAAAGGAGAATTTATACAATGTCTACCATGAAATGGAAACTAACCTTCGCGCTTGTTGCGATCGTGCTCACATGTCTGGTTCCGACTCTGGCCTTCGGGCAGGACTCCGTACTGTCCGTACAGGGCAGCGGGTCCTATGATATCGGCTACTACGTCAATGCCAACATGGGCTTCCCCGATGCGCAACTGCACGTCACGAACCCAGGTTCCACCGGTGGTTTTGGGTCGGGCGATCCGACTACAATTAAGGGTGGCGATCTGTGTGCGAACGTTTACGTGTTCACGCCGGACCAGCAGTTGGCGGAATGCTGCAGTTGCAAGATCACCCCGAACGGAATGCAGAATTTCAGCTTGAACAATGACCTGACCAAGAATCCGTACACTCCGGGCGTGCAGCACTCCGGAGCCATTAAGATCGTCGCCTCTTTCGGCGGCGGACGTCGTGGTGCCGGGTTGCCTCCGACGCCCAACAACGCCACCAACAGCGATGTAAAATTCTGCGATGCGGGCAGCGACTACTGGCCGTCGGGCAGATTGGAATCCTGGATTACGCATACCCGGACGTTAGGGGTTGCGTTAGGAGCCGCTTATACGGTCACGGAGATTAACTTCCAGGACGCGCAGTTGAGTTATTCGGAAATGAAGAAGTTGGAGCAACAGTGCTTCGCTATCACGGCCGATCCCAGCCTCGGCGGAAACGGCAGCGGAGCCGGCACGTGCAATTGCGATCCGAAGAAAGGCTTTTAGTTAGTCTAACCAAAGAGTCAAGCACGTCCAACGCACCGGGTCAAGCCTGGCTTGACCCGGTGCTTTTTTTTTCGCGATGCGTCTCAAACCGCCGGCGGAAGACCGGACCCAAAGCCACCATCACTCAAAGTTCTGGCGGCTGCACAGCCCGCGATCTCGGCCCCCGAGACTCCCCCTTGACATTCTACCCGAGAGAATCTAGACTCAAGTAGAATGTCTACCGAAGACCTGAAGACCAAGATCGATTTGTTGCAGGGCACGCTGGATATGCTCATTTTGCGGACGCTTCTGTTTGGTCCGGCACATGGCCACGCCATCGCTCACGCCATCGAGCACGGCTCGGAGGATGTGCTGCAGGTAGAGCACGGTTCGCTCTATCCGGCCCTGCACCGCCTGGTCAAACAAGGCCTGATTTCCGCCAAAGAAGGCACTTCCGAAAATAACCGCCGCGCCAAGTTCTACAGCTTGACCGTAAAGGGCCGGAAGAAACTCACCGCCGAGAACTCGAAATGGGAGCGCCTGACGCAGGCCATTGCCCGAATTATGCGCCCGGTGGAAGAGGAAGGCCAGCCATGAAATTCCGCCAGCGCCGCGAAGAAAGCCTCGACAACGAAGTCCGCGACTATATCGACCGCGAAACCCAGGACAACATTGCCGCCGGGATGCCGCCCGAAGAAGCCCGCCACGCCGCCATGCGAAAGTTCGGTCCTGTCCAGAACGTCAAGGAAGAGACCCGGGCCGTTTGGGGCTGGGTGTGGTTCGAGCGTCTGGCGCAGGACTTCCGCCACGGCCGGCGTATGCTTGCCAAGAATCCGGGATTCACGGTGGTGGCTGTGGTATCTCTCGCCATCGGCATTGGCGCCAACTGCGCAACATTCAGTTTTGCCGATGCCATGCTTCTGCGTCCCTTGACGGTGCTGCGCCCGAGCGAGGTGGTCACCGTGGGTACGGTCGTATCCCTCGAGGGCTTCAGCAGTCTCGTCGCGTCGTACCGCGACTACATCGACTTCCGCGATCAAAGTAAGAGCTTCGACGGGTTAGTGGCATTCACTGACTCCACATACGGATTCGCCACCGAGCGCGATGCGCCGCCTCAAATCAGATTCGCATCGCTGGTGACGGGCAACTTCTTCCGCGTTATGGGGGTGCAGCCGGAGCTGGGGCGTGGCTTTCGCCCCGAGGAAGACCTCGTGCCGGGCCGGGACGCCGTTCTGGTGCTGGGCCACGACCTGTGGACACAGGATTTTGCGGCTGATCGCTCCGTCTTGGGCCGCAAAGTACGGGTCAACGGCATCGAATTCACCATCATTGGCGTTGCGCCAGAGCGGTTCTCAGGCATGAACCGGTTCCTGCAAACCGGATTCTACATGCCGATCATGATGTGGCCGCGCCTCTCGCACGATCCCAAAAGCAATCCACTCGAGGCGCGCGACCGCCGCGGCTTGGCGATCAAAGGCCGCCTGAAACCGGGCGTGACGATTTCCCAGGCGCAGGCCGAGCTGGCGTCCATTGCCAAGAATCTCGAGAGGGCTTATCCGGATACCAATCGGAATCGAGGAGTTGCCGTGCGCACCGAGATGGAGGCCAGGGTTCAGCAGTCGCCGCCGGACGCCCAGTTGGTCGCCATGATCAGCGCGCTGAGTCTCGCCGTGCTGCTGGTGGCCTGCGCCAACGTGGCCGGCTTGCTCACCAGCCGGGCGCCCGTGCGCGCACGGGAAATCGCTTTGCGCCTCGCCATTGGGGCCGGACGCTACAGGCTGATTCGCCAGTTGCTCACCGAGAGTTTGCTCCTCGCAGTAGCCGGAGGTTTCGCGGGTCTAGGGTTTGGCTACCTGGGCATCCTCTTTTTCCGGAGACTTCAAGTTCCCACGGATCTGCCGCTGAAATTTTCCTTCGAATTGGACCAGCGAGCGTTGCTGTACAGTCTCGCCGTTGCTTTAACCAGTGCGGTGTTGTTCGGACTAGCTCCCGCCATACAGACTACCCGGACAGACCTGGTGAAGGCGCTGCGGTCCGCCACCTCGGACGCGCCCGGCCGGCGGCGCCTGTGGGGACGGAATCTCCTGGTCGCCGGACAAGTGGCGCTCTCGCTGGTGCTGCTGGCGGTGGCGACCTTCATTTATCGAGGCGTCAGCCACGAGCTCAGCCAGGGTGCGGGTTTCCGAACGGATCATCTGCTCACCATGAGCTTCAATCCGGCGCTGGTGAATTACAGTGAATCCCAGACGCAGCAGTTTTTCCGCCAGGTAACCGAGAGGGCACGTTCCACGCCAGGCGTAAAATCGGCGGCCCTTACCTTCTCGGTCCCGTACGGCAACCAGCAGGATGGGGCAACCATTCTGCCGGAAGGCTATCAGTTCCCCGCGGGAAAAGAGAACGTCAACATCTTCGCCAACACCGTGGACGAGAATTATTTCGCCACCATCGGTATTTCCATTGCGCGCGGCCGCAGTTTCCTCGCAACGGACACCGCCACGTCTCCGCGTGTCGCCGTGGTGAACGAAGAAGTCGCAAAACACTACTGGCCGGGTCAGAATCCGATCGGCAGGCGTTTCCGGCTGGACGACCGGAACGGGCCCTGGGTGCAGATCGTGGGTGTGGCCAAGACCATCAAGTACCTGTGGATCGCGGAGGCGCCAACTGAATTTCTCTATCTTCCCTTGAGCCAGCATCCGCAGCAGCAGATGACATTGCTGGCCGAGTCCTTCGGCGAGGCATCCGCCTTGACTGCGCCTCTGCGCGAGGTAATCCACGGGCTGGATGCCAGCCAGCCGATCTCTAACATCCGCACCATGGAGGAATTCTACCGCATGCGTGCGGTGAACACGCCTAACATGATCGTGCAAACCGTCGCGGCCATGGGAGTGATGGGGCTGGTGCTGGCGATCGTGGGGCTTTACGGCTTAGTGGCGTACGCTGCCGGCAGGCGGACTCGCGAAATCGGAATCCGCATGGCCATCGGCGCCCAACAGAACATGGTCCTGCGCATGGTGATGCGGCAGGGGCTCATTCTCGCGCTCAGCGGCATCGGCGTTGGCCTGATAGCCAGCTTCGGAGCCGAGAAAGTCTTGCACTCCCTGTTCCACGGCAGCCAGACCGACTTCGTCACTTACCTGCTGGTGGTTCCCGCGCTACTCCTTGTCACCATGCTCGCCGCCTACATCCCGGCCCGCCGCGCCTCGCGCGTGGACCCGATGATCGCCTTGCGCTACGAATAAAGACGGAAGGCGCCCCGTTACGGCCGACAGGCTATCCTCCCCTCGCCGTTTGGTCTACAGTGGATCACATGCCAAAACAGAGAATCGCGATCCTGGGCGGCGGTGTGGGCGCCCTTGGCACGGCGTGGGAACTCACCAACGTCCCCGGCTGGCAGGATCAGTACGATATCACTGTCTATCAGCTTGGCTGGCGATTGGGCGGAAAGGGCGCGAGCGGGCGCAACCAGGCAGTTCGCAACCGCATTCAGGAGCATGGCCTGCATCTCTGGATGGGCTTCTACGAGAACGCCTTTCGCTGCATCCGCGACGCGTACGCTTACTGCCACGACAACGCACTAATGCCCGGCTCTCCGTTCCCATCCTATAAAGATGCGTTCTCGCCCATGAATTTCACGTCAAGCACCGAGCATTTCGAGGGGAAGTACATTCCGTGGAATGTCGTCTGGCCGGAGACGGACCAATGGCCGGGCGAAGGCTCGCCGCCTGAAGGAGTCAACGATCCGGGTTCCGTGGTCTGGCTCTACGTGGTGCGAACTCTCGGGTTCGCGGTAGAGCGCTTTGACCAGGTCGTGAGCGGGGAAGCAAACCGCCTCGCCCTGTTTCCATCGCACTGGGTGGAAGCGCTGGCGGGACGCCTGGCGAGCCCGCTGCACCAGGCCTTCGAGAGAGCGAAGGGGCTGCCTGCCGATCCGAGCCGGATCCCGCCGCAGGAGTTCGATGGCATCCTGCAACTGCTCGACGATTTCCTCAAAATTTTCCAGGAGGTGGTTGACCTCGCCAGCATTCTTTTTCGGAAGGACCAGGAGCTGCGCCGGTTGAACATCATCCTCGACACCGTGCTGGCCGTTGCGCGCGGGATTCTCGAGGACGACCTCATCCATCGCGGATTCGATTCGATCGACGGCCTCGAATTTCGCCAATGGCTCGCGAAGCACGGCTGCCGGCAACCGACCAGCACCCTCACCATCTCTTTCTACGATGCCTGTTTTGCCTATGTGGACGGTTCGCCCGGAGCGTCCAGCCTCAACATGGCGGCAGGCACGATGCTGAACGGTTTGCTGCGGCTGGCGCTCACCTACAGCAAGTCGATCATGCTCTGGATGGAAGCCGGCATGGGCGACACCGTGTTTACTCCGCTGTACCTGGGCTTGAAACACCGCGGCGTGAAGTTCGAGTTCTTTCAGAAGGTCACCCGTCTCGGCCTCTCTCCGGACCAGCGTTCGGTGGATACCATTTCCATCGACGTGCAGGCCACGCCCAACGTGCCGGAGTATCAGCCCCTCATCCCGGTGAACGGCGTGTATTGCTGGACTGCCGAGCCGCCTTGGGAACAATTGGCCGAGGGCCAGGCAATTCGTAACACGCCAGTGAATCACGATCTGGAGTCCTATTGGTGCGCCTGGAAGCCGGTGGCGCAGCGTGTGCTCAAGCGCGGCGTCGATTTCGATCTCGTGGTCAACGGCATTTCGCTCGGCGCCGTGCCGTACATTTGCTCCGAGCTGGTGGCGGCAAATCCCAAATGGAAGCTCATGACCGAGCGTGTGCGAGTCGTGCGGACACAGGCGTTTCAGCTCTGGCTTCACAAGACCGCGAGCGAGATGGGATGGAATCCGGGACCCCGCGAGGCTCCCGTCCTTACGGCGTTCGTCGAACCCTACGACACCTGGGCCGACATGCAGCATTTGATCGTCCGCGAATCCTGGCAGCCGGGCGACAATTGCAGAGACATCGCGTACTTCTGCAATTGCATGGATGAGGACAAGCCGGCGGCGCCCTTCAGCGATCCCGCCTACCCTGCGACGCAAACCGCACGCGCCCGCGCCAAAGCGCTTCAATTCCTGAATCAGGACATGCGAGACTTATGGCCCGGTTGCGTCAACCCGTCGGCGCCGGGTCAGTTCGATTTCGACCAGTTGGTGGACATTTACGGCCGAACCGGAGAAGCCGCATTCGACGACCAGTTTTTCCGCGCGAACATCGACCCCACCGAGCTTTACGTGATGTCTGTTGCAGGCAGCACCGAGTTTCGCCTGCCGCCGGGCGACTCGGGATTTGACAACCTCATCCTGGCCGGAGACTGGACGCGGGTCGAACTGAATATCGGATGCGTCGAAGCGGCGGTGCAATCCGCCATGATGGCTTCAAACGCGATTTGCGGCAGCCCGGAGTATATTTTCGGCGCGTTCGGAATTCACATTCCCATCCGAAAGGGTTCCGCCGTCAACGCCTGAGCCGCTGCCGGTTCAGACGCCAGCGGCCATCTGTTTCTCAGCAGCCGATTCGTCCAGAATTTTGCGCGAGAACGGGATCTGCCATTCAAACGGCGATGAGACCAGGATGGCGCCGGACTGGCCCTCCTGCAGCGGACTCCAGCGATAGGTTCCTCGCGCGAGCACGGGGAAATCCGCCGAGATCACTTCCAGCGTCACCTCGGCTTGCTGTCCCTTCGCCAGGTTCCACTCCCACTGAAAGTGAGTGAAAAGAGGACTGGAGAAGAAGACCTTGGTCGCGATCGGCTGGTTGGCGCGGCGCATCCAGCGGCCAAAGCCAGGGATCTTCGCGATGGGCCCGGATATCCCGCACGGGGTCACTTTCAGGCGTGCGATCTCGCCGCCGAACAGCCTGCGGATGGTGCAGGAGTCTGCTGTGGTTGGAACCCGGCCCAGCATTTTCGGGTAACCGAGCAGCCTGCCGACTACAGTTGGAAACAGGCGGTTGAGCCACAGCCGAGGCGGAAAATAGAAGGGCCCTACGTAGCCATCGCGCTTGCCCTTGAGCTGTGTGTCCGGGATGCTCACCAGCAGTTCCATGTAGCTGATGGTTTTCACCGGCATCCAGACCGGACCAAAGTGCTCGTTGAGGCCGAAACTGAACAGAACCGGGTGCTTCTCTAAAGCGGCGTCGGGCACGTGCGCCAGCTCCAGGTAATCCGGCAGCAGCGCTTCCACTTTGGCGCGGTCGAGATAATCGACCACGATCACGGTCCTGATGTAGCCGTGGTAGTCCCAGATGCTGTAAGGATAATGAGGCTCGCCCGGCTCGTGCTCCGGCGGAAACTGCGGCGGAGCCTTCGGTCCAAACGACCGTTGCCACTCGCGCAAGTAAACGTCTCGTTCAAGTCCCAGCAGCCTCAACACGACGGTGAGGCACGCATCGAAGGTCCCCAGCACAACGCAGGTAACGACCTGGAACGTGCGAATCAACCATAAGTACATAAGTCCGCATTCCGCAGGTGAGGGTTATTATACGCGAGCCAGAGATCAGATCCCAAACGAACAGGTTCAATTCCCATAGAAGGGTCTGAGAAGGTCCACTGGCCGAGCGCTCAATCTATTGGAGAGCCTCTATCGGCAGCCAGTCGTCTCCATGTCTAGCATTAGCGAGGTCTGCGGAGTTACGTTCCAAGGAGCGAGTGATATGGCCAAACACTTCTCCTCCCTCGGTATCCTCAAAGAAACCACTGGCCAGAAGCGCCACCGCTTGTTCGCCTACACTCGCTACCTCGCGCTACTTGGCGAACCTCTGCGGCGAAAAACAAAGGCCGCAGCCTCTCCCAAACAACCGCGCGCTCGGATTGCGGCGAGGCCGCATCAAAGAACAAGCAACCAGGGTCCCGGCACATCTCACGCTATTATCGGGCCGTGAAATGAAACCAGCGCGAAACGTCACGTGCATATTCGCCCCGACGCCCGAAACGTCCTGGCTCTCTGTCATCAAATAAGCTGGGCCGCTTCAAGAAGCCGCAACGCGCACTTCCGCGATGTGCATCCTGGCCGCGGCGCGCGGATCGGGAATCTTCTCGGACTGCATGAAGGCGTCGGCGGCGGCAATCCACTCGCTTCCGCGGTCGCCGCCGGTCCACTCGCCGAGCCGGCGCCGCGCTGCAGCGGCATAGATTTTCATTCCACACAGCTCAAACAGGCGAGCCGCGGATTCCATCTCCGCGATGGCGCTCGGCCCCTCGCCCCTGAGCGCATGAAGCGCGCCGCGAATGTGCGCGGCATGAGCGGGGCCGCTGGGAGAGCCAATGCTTTCGATCTTCCGCAAAGCTTGCTTCGCGGTCCGCACCAGCTTGCGCCGCCGCTCGCCGTGACTGGACTGCGCGGCCAGGATGAGCACGCGGGCGCGTGCATCCCACAGAAACGCGGACGAGGAGGGAAGGCGCAACAGGCCGGAGCGCACCAGCAGGCTCCACTGGCCTTCCAGCAAATCGAACGCCGCCTGCGGCTTGTCCTCGTACAGCCAGGAGTACGCCGTGGCCACGAGCCCCAGCGCGCGCTGCAAACCGAAACCGTGATGCGTCCACCGGGCCAGCCATTGTTCACAGGTTTCCCGCGCCAGCGCCGGCCGTCCGGACAGAATCTGCGCGTAGGGCAGTGGGTGCGTGGCCACGTTCGTGGCCGTGACGAGATCTCCACGTTGGACCGCGTCTTCGAGGATCAGCGGCGCGTCCTCCTGCAAGCGGACGGAATCGCCTGCGCTCATCCATGTCCAGAGCCTGCCCGTGCGCGCGAACGACAATTCCCAGTTCAAGCCATGGCATTGCTCGACGAGAATGCGCTCGGCCTCTACATAGCGGCCGAGAGCCTCGGACCAGAGCCCGAGATTGTAATGGCGGATCGCGTCCGAGAGCGTGATAATGGCCCGGGCCCGCGGCACGCTGCCTGTGCGCGCGCTCAATTCCTGGCACAACTTCAGCTCCCTTTCGCTCCGCTCCGCTTGCGACTGCCCGGCCATGGACGCGAAACCCGCGTGAAGCGAAAGCGCGCGGATCAAGCGCAACGGCTCGCCCGCCTCGAGGGCAACCAGCACGCTACCGAGCAGCAGGTCGAACCCGCTCACCATGTCGGACGTGCCGATGCCCGCTGAGGCGTACCACAACAGGTCGATCTTTGCCAGCACGGCGGGAGAGACTTCCTCCTCGTTGCGCAATTTGAAATCGAGTCCGCGCCGGCGCAGACGCAGGTCTCGCCAAAGGATCGAAGCCACGGTGCGCAGATTGCTTTCAGGCGGCCGCTCTCCCACGCTGCGCAATAGCTGGTGAAATCTATCGCGGCCTTCGTCCAGACAGCCCGCCGCGCACAAATGATAGGCCGCCACGCCCTCCAGGCTGAGCCGCTCTTCCGCCGGTGAATGCTCCGCGGCCTGGAAATATTTGCGGCTCGCATCGGCGCTACGGCCTGCGTTAGCCAGCGCTTCGGCCAGCTTCACCTCCAGGGCCGCCCGCTCCGGCAGGGTCAGAGCGGCAAGTGACAGCGCCCGTTCATACAGCCCGGCGGCCCGATCGAACGCCAGGGCGCGGCTGGCGCGTTCCGCCGCCTGTTCGTAGTAGGTCCCGGCATGCTCTCGTTCCCCGCAAGACTCGAAGTGGACGGCCAGCATTTCCGGATCGGCATGTTCGCTTCGCTCCAGCGTTTCCGCCAGGCGCCGGTGCAGATTCCGCTTTTCGCCCGCATCCAGCCGTGCGACGATGGTTTCGCGAATGCGGTCGTGATAGGTCGCGACACTGTCGTTTTCGCGCGGACCGGCGCTCGAGAGCAGGCTGGCGCCAGTGAGCAGATTGAGAATAGCCGGGCTGCGGCTCGCCAGGCCCGCCGCATGGAAGGCATCCGCCTGCGCCAGCGGCCGTCCGGCAACCGCTACGAGCTGGAGCAGACGGCGGGGCGCCTCGTCAAACTGCTCCACTCTCCTCCAGATCAACGATTCCAGACTGGCGCCCGCGCTATCCTCCTCAGGATCGAGTTGCGCCAACTCGCCGATGAAAAACGGCATACCGCCGGAGTCTCGCGCAATAGCGGATGCGCGCCGCCGTGCCTCTTCGCTGGCATTGCCCAATATTCGCCCGGCGAGCAAAGTGGCTTCGGCGGTCCCGAGCGGCTGCAGATCCACCTCCGTTTTGGCCAGCGATTCCCGCTCCAGGGACTCGAGCAGAGCGCGCAGTCCGGGATTCGCCGCTCCAGCCTCGGCCCGGTAACTGCACAACAGAAGAAGCACGGGTGCATCGGGGGTGCGCATCACCTCGGAGAGCAGAGCCGCGCTCTCCAAATCGCCCCACTGCAAATCATCCAGCCAGATCACCAGCCGGGACCGCTCGCCAATGCGCCCCAGCATATCCCGCAAGGCCAGAAAGGCCCGGCGGCGCAATTCGACCGGGTCCGTCGCGATGACCCGGCGCCGGCGCGCTTCGCCGAAAGCCGCCACGCGTTCCAGCACCGGAAATACCGCGGCCAGCGAAGCCGCGTCGCGGGGAAGCATCGCCTCCACTTGAGCATCCGGCTGTGTGCTCACAAAGCGGCTCAAGCGGTCGATCAGGCTGTCCACGGCTTTGTACGGCACGGTCTCCTGCTCGTAACACCGGCCCGTAAGAATCAGCGTTCCGGTGTCTTGTGAAATCGATTCCAGGAACCGTTCGGCCAGCGTGGTCTTGCCTGTTCCCGAGGGGCCATGAAGGAGCGCGACGGCGGCTTGGCCCTGGCAAACGGCGTCGAACGCCGAAACGAGTTGGCCAAGTTCGCTACTACGCCCGACAAATATGCGTACTCGCTTGAGTGGCTCGCTGATCTTCGGGCAGGCCGCCCCGAGTCGTTCCAGCAACTCTTGCCCGGACGGTCGCTTAGCCGGATCGTGGAGCAACAGACGGCTGCATAGCTGGTCCAGATCCTCCGGAATGGCAGGATTGAACGCCCGCGCCGCCGGTGCCTCGTCCACATGCCGCGCAGCCAGGATTTCGCTCTGCGACCCCTCGAACGGCAGCCGGCCGGTAAGCGCCTGAAACAACATCGTGCCCACGGCGTAGAAATCAGTGGCGGGCGTGACCGTGCCTAGGGCTTGCTCCGGCGCCATGTACTCCGCGGTGCCGGCCACGTCAATCTGGTTCACCATGCCGAAACGCTCGTGTTCCGCCTCTGCCACAAGACCGAAATCGAGAATGACGGCCCGGCCATCGGGGTCAACCATCACATTGGAGGGCTTCATGTCCCGGTGCAGCTTGCCTGCAGCGTGTAGAGTGTTCAGGCCAACGGCGATTTGGGGTAGAACCGCACGCAGCCGTTCCACGTCGCATTCCCCGGCCGCCGGTGTGTACACTCGCACTTCCCGCCCTTCGGGCGATGTAATGAACGTTTTTGTAGGAGTGGCGTCGGCGGACGAATCGGCTACGCCGCCGGGCACATCCCCTTGCTTCCGCACGTACTTGAGAAAAGTGGCGCCCTCCACGAACTCCATGGACAGGAAGTATTCGTCGCCTTCTTCCAGCAGTTCATAGAGAGTCACCAGGTTGGGATGTACGATGCCAGCCAGCGCCCGGAATTCCTGCTTGAACAGGTACAGCCGCGAGGCCGATACGTCGGTCAGCGCCTTGAGCGCCACGCGCAGGTTGCGCTCCCGATCAAGCGCTTCGAACACCATCCCCATGCCACCGCGGCCCACTTGGCGCAACACGTCGAAGCGTTGCGGAAACTTTACGGCCCGCTGAGATTGGACTGGCATGGCCAGTACTTGATTATAGGGAGTCACTGCCTCGGAGCTTCAAAAACCGGTGGAGCCGCAACCGAGACCATTGCCAAGCTGTGCATTTGCCTGATATCATCAATTCTGGCAGTAGATCGGAACCCTTCCCCTTTGAACGCCAAAATCCAACCGAAGGAGCAAAAAGCTTACTGAATGAGTTTTACTGTTTTTTTAGGAAATCTCCCTACATGGGTGACCGCTGACGACATCAAAGGATGGCTCACGGCGGAAGACCTCGTAGCGGATTCTATCAAGGTGATCCGCAATCACGAGACGCAGGAGTCCAAAGGCTTCGCGTTCGTGGAAGCCCCGACGGCGGAAGAAATGCAATCCATCATCCGGCGTTTTGACCGTGCGCCCCTCGAGGGCAAGCTGCTTCGCGCCAACCCGGCACAGCCCGCGAAGGGCAAGATTACGGTGACGGGTACGGTTATGGCGCCAGCCCCGGATCAGCAACGGCATCGTCGCCAGAGGAAGCCCAAGGAAAAGGAAACGGCTGTGCGGAGCGCCTTCGCCACCGAGCTCGCGAAGGCACTTTAGTCTGCGACCGGGTTCACACCTGTGAACACCCGGCACAGGCGATCATCCTCTAACTCCTTGAGGGCAAAGGCTTCTTGTCCCTGGCATGGCCGTTGCAGTCTCAACGGCATGAAATATACGCTGATTAGTCTCCTTTTTTCGGGCATGAGCCTGTGGGGCGGCAATCAGCAGCCTCTCCTCGAACCCACCGAATTCAACGTCAATTCCCGTTACACCGTTGAGAGCGTGGAGCTTTCGCGCGAGATTGAAACGCGCATCAGCCGCAGCCTCCGGCAGGATGTCCAGAAACTCATTGGCGAGAAGCTGAACCCGGCGGCGTTGAATGATCTGGCCCGACGAATCCGTACCGAACTCAATGTCCGCAACGTCTCACAGCAAGTGCTGCGAGGCAACGTTCCGGACCACGTGAAGGTCGTGCTGGATATCGGCGGGCGGAAGAATGAGTGGGATCTATCCGTACCCAAGGTGGTTTATCACTCGACCGAGGGCTTCAGCGCCGCGGTTGAGGGAACCGCCATTTTGGGCAGCAACCGCTTTACGGCGGGCTTGGTGAGCGACGGAGACGAACTGGCGGAACGCTACACAGGGGTGCGGGCGCGCTACGAGAATCGCAAGCTCGGTTCCGACCGCGTGCGCCTGCGGTTCGACTTCGCGAGCTACCATGAGCAATGGAACTCGTCGACGCTCAGCGCCATCGGAAAAGACGACGCGGTTCCAGGGATCTACCGCTCCCGGCAGGCTTTCGAACCCGTGGCTACCTTCGTTCTCGCCAAACCGCTGACGCTCTCGCTCGGGGCCGGTTTTCAGCGTTTCGACACGCAGTTGCCGGCGTCGCGTACGCAGTCAGCGAACGCCGCCGTTACCGCTCTGCGCTATGAGCGGCGCATTGAGGGCACCGGCGGAGATCAGCAGGAATTGGAGGCAGGGTACAGCCTGCGAGCCGCCACCAAAGTCTTGAACAGCGATTTCGCCTATGCCCGCCATCGCTGGAACCTGCACTATTCGATCACGCGCGGGCGGCATACGGTATCGGACGAGGCTGTGGCGGGCTTGATCACCGGGCGTGCTCCACTTTTCGAGCGCTTCGAGCTCGGAACCAGTTCGCTGTTGCGAGGCTGGAATAAATATGACCTCGATCCTCTGGGCGGAAGCCGCGTGGCGCTTAACTCGCTCGAGTATCGATACGGCATGGTCGAAGTTTTCTACGATACGGGCGCCATCTGGGACCCGGGCCAGGACGTGGTAGCGCGGCACTCGGTGGGGGTGGGGCTGCGCAAGAGTTCGTTCATGGTGGCGATGGCCTTTCCGATTAAAGAAGGCCGTGCGTCACCGGTTTTTATGGTTGGCATGAACTACTGATGCAAAAAGTCACCAGACGATGGTGGCTCATGGCGAGCTTCGGCGCGCCGTTTAGTTTGGGCCTCTCGGCCCAAGCCCTCCGGGTGCGCCTGGACGGCGACGATCTGCGCGTGGGCGCGCCGCAGTTCGGGTTTCTCACCGGCAAGCCCCTCGAAAAATTGAAGGACGGAGCGACGGTAGTGTTTCTCACTCAGCTATCCATCTCGACCGAGGTGAACGCGCCGGCGATCAAGCGCGCCGTGGACCGGTTCGTGGTGAGCTACGATCTCTGGGAAGAAAAGTTCTCGGTGATGGATGGCGGCGCGGAACGCGCGAGAGCCTCGCATCTTTCCACTGCGGCGGCGGAAACCTGGTGCCTGGACCATCTGGCGGTCGGCATCGGAGGCCTCGCACCCGATAAACCGTTCTGGGTGAGATTGGAACTGC
Organism: Terriglobia bacterium; assembly: GCA_020073305.1. Lineage (GTDB taxonomy): Bacteria > Acidobacteriota > Terriglobia > Bryobacterales > Bryobacteraceae > QHXW01. The sequence goes on along the minus strand of JAIQFK010000010.1, from coordinate 259,594 downwards.
GCGCGGAAGATGCACGGGACCAGGCGGGCGTAGTCGACGACTCGGGGATCAACCTCACGCGCCTGATCGAAGTTTTCAGCAATCCGCCGCGCGCGCAGCAGATGCGCTGGGAAGCGACAGCGGGTCCGATGCGGCTTTCGGACCTGAAGAGGGAAACCCGGAGTTCGCGAAGCGGGTGAATCGCCTTCGAAACAAGCTCATCGTGATCTTCCTCGCCGCCACGATTGTGCCCTGGGCGGCTACCCTCTGGATTACTGCTTCCCTTCTAGATCGCAGCTTGCGGCATCGCTCCACGCGCGAACTGGACGAACTCTCGCGCTCGCTGGAGCAAACCGGGAAACTGTTTTATCAGCAGGCGTGCCAGGACTTGAAAACCGCGGCGGACGCCAGCCGCAGCGTATCCGAGCGATACCTCGAATCCAGCCGGGACGAATGGCCGGAAGCGCTCAAAACCTTCTGGTCGAGCGGCGACGCGGTGCGCTTCGTACTGGCGGGAGACAGCGGCGACCGGCTCGAATATTTCGTTCGCCGCCCCGGCGAAGTGCGGGTCTATTCGCGCCCGCTGGCGATCTCCATGAACCGGCTGTCCGCCCAATACCGCAACGCACGCGAGCTGGTCAACGCGGAACAATCGCGCGACCTGCGGCGGGGGCTCATCTACACCTGGGTGCTGCTGGCTTCGGCGGCGTGGCTCGCATCCGGGGTGATGCTGGCGTTTCTCGCGCATCGCGTGAGCAGCCCGATCCAGCAACTGACGGCGGGGCTTTCCGAACTGGCGTCGGGAAATTTCAGCGTGCGGCTGAAGAGCAGGCGCGATGACGAGATCGGCCGCGCCATCGAGGCCTTCAATCACACCGCCGGACAGCTCGAGCAGAGTCGCGATCGCCTGATCTACCTGACGCAGCTCGCAAGCTGGGAGACGCTGGCGCGCAAGATGGCGCACGAGGTGAAAAACTCACTCACCCCCATCCGGCTGACGGTGGAGGAAATGGTGGCGCGGAGCGCGGCGGCGGATCGGGGATTTCTCGAGCAGGCGGCGCAGATCGTAGTGGAAGAAGTCGAGAGTCTGGAGCGGCGTGTTCGCGCCTTCTCGCAGTTCTCGGCCGAGCCGCCGGTCGTCCCGCGCGAACTGGATCTGAATGCGCTGGTGGAAGACCGGGTGGCGTTTCTCCGGACCGGCCATCCGGAAATCCAGTACGCGGTGAGGCTCGACCCAAGCAGCCCGCGGGCCACGGCAGACGAGGACCTGGTGAAGGGCGTCCTGGTCAACTTGCTGGAGAACGCCGCACAGGCCGCGGGCGCCGGGGGGACGGTGCTGGCGTTGACTCACGTGTCCAACGGCAACGTCGCGGTGGAGATTCACGACTCCGGTCCGGGCCTGAGCGAGCAGGCGCGGCGCACGCTGTTCCAACCCACCATTTCGTTCAAGAAGAACGGCATGGGCCTCGGCCTCTCGATCGCGCGCAAGAGCGCGCTGCTTTCCGGCGGCGACATCGTGGCCGTGCCCGGTGAACTCGGCGGCGCCGCGTTCCGTCTCGTACTTCCCAACAGCTCCCATGGCGTCGAAAAAAGTTCTGATTGTTGATGACGAAGACAATATTGGCCGCTCGTTGCGCATGATCCTGGAGCGCGAGGGGTATGCGGTCGTGATCTGCCGGTCGGTGGCCGAGTTCAAGAAGAACGGCGAGGCGGCGCACGCCGACGCATTTCTGTTCGACATGCGCCTGCCGGACGGAAGCGGAATCGATCTGCTGCGTTCCGTGCAGCAGAGCCAGAGCCAGGCGCCCGCGATCATGATCTCGGGCCACGGCACCATCGCCGATGCAGTGGAAGCCACGCGCGCGGGGGCGTTTGATTTCCTGGAGAAGCCGCTGAGCCGCGAGAAAGTGCTGGTGGCGCTCAAGAACGCGCTCGAACACGCCAGCTTGCAGCGTGAGAACGAGCGATTGCGCGAACTGGTGGGCGGCGGGCGCAAGATGATCGGGTCGAGCCCGGCATTCGAGCGGGCCGTGGAACAAGCCTCCATGGCGGCGCGTTCCGATGCGCGGGTCCTGCTGATCGGCGAGTCAGGCACCGGCAAGGAGCTGCTGGCCGAGCACATCCACCGCTTGAGCCCGTTCGCGTCGGGGCCGTTCGTGAAAGTGAACTGCGCGGCTATTCCCACCGAGCTGATCGAGAGCGAGCTGTTCGGCCACGAGAAGGGTTCGTTCACCGGGGCGGCAGGCATGCGGCGGGGAAAGTTCGAGCTGGCGGACGGGGGCACGCTGTTCCTGGACGAAATCGGCGACTTGCACGCGGCTTCGCAAGCCAAGCTGCTGCGCGTTCTGCAAGAGGGCGAGTTTCACCGCGTGGGCGGTGAACAGTCGATTCGCGTGATGGTGCGCGTGATCTCAGCCACCAACCGGGAGCTGGCGTCGCTGGTGGCCCAGGAAAAGTTTCGGGAGGACCTGTACTATCGCGTGAGCGTGGTGCCGATCCGCGTGCCCGCGTTGCGCGAGCGGCCGAACGATATCTGGCCGCTGGCCGAGTACTTTCTGGAAGACTTCTGCGCGCGCAACAACTTCAAGCCGAAAACCATCGCGGAGGATGTTTACCCGGTTCTGGAAAGTTACGCGTGGCCCGGCAATGCACGCGAGCTGCGCAACGCCATCGAGCGCATGGCGATCCTGACCTCCGGCGAGCAACTGACGCGCGAATCGATACCGGTGGAGATCCGCCTGCCGCGCGACACCGCGGCGCGGTCAAGCGTGCAAGAAGCGCGCGCCTCAGCCGAGCGCGACTACATTGTCCGCGCGCTCGAAGAGGCCAACTGGAATGTTTCGGGAGCGGCGCGCGCCCTGGGAATGGAGCGCACCAACCTGCACAAGCGCATCCGGGCATTGGGAATCAGCAGGCAGAAGTAAGCGGGCCGCGAATCAGCGTTTCAGCGCCTGAATTCACGTTCGTAAGCCGCCATTCACAGCTATAATTAGGTTATGCGCGCTGTTTGTGTGAGCGTCCTTTTGGCCGCCTTGTCGACTGGCTGTTCGTATTTAACGGTTCTCGAACCGGATAAAGCGGTGTCTGTAAAGCCCAACAAGGATCGCAAACCGGCGCCGGATTTTGAGCTGAAGGACGCAAACGGCCACACGGTGAAGCTTTCCGACTACCGCGGAAAAGTCGTGCTGCTGGATTTCTGGGCCACCTGGTGCGGGCCCTGCAAAATCGAAATTCCGTGGTTTAAGGAATTCGAGCGCGAGAACAAGGACAAGGGTTTCGCGGTGATCGGCGTGGCCATGGATGATGATGGCTGGGATGCGGTGAAGCCGTTCGCCGAGCAAATTGGCATCAACTACCGGGTGGTGATTGGCAACGATGACGTGGCGCAATCGTTCGGCGGCGTGGACGCGCTTCCGACCACCTTCCTGATCGACCGCGAAGGGAGAATTGCTTCGGTCCACATCGGACTGTCGGGCAAACGTGATTTCGAAAATGGCATTCAAGAACTTCTGCAGGCTTCCAGCAACGCTTCCCGCAATTCTTCTGTTCCTGCCGTGCTCGTGGGCGCAAGGTAATTCGATCCTGACGGTGGAGCCGCCGCAGAAGGTGGCCGGGAAGCGCGGCGCGGAGCTGACGGCCAAGCTCGCCGTGTCGCTCGGAGAAGGCTACCACGTCAACAGCAACACGCCGCATGAAGCTTATCTGATTCCCCTGAAGCTCACCTGGACGGCCGCGCCGCTCGACGTGGCGTCGATTACTTATCCCAAGCCGCATGACGAGAAGTACCAGTTTTCGCCTGACGAGCCACTTTCGGTGTTCACCGGAAATTTCGAGATCGCAACGAAATTCAAAGTGCCCGCCGATGCCACCAGCGGCCCGGCGATTCTCACCGGCAAACTGCGCTACCAGGCGTGCAACAACACCATGTGCTTCCCGCCGAAGACGGTGGAAGTGAAGCAGGCGGTGGAGATTAGGTAGTGGCCCTGGCGCGCTAGTCGAATTCTCTTCCTCGGAGGATGGCTGCCAACACGCGGGGACTGCGGCGCCCGTGCATGACGGCGACTAACCAAAAGGGTGTTTCATCGGGTGCATAAGCGATAAGGTAATCGCGCACCCGCTTGAACCGCAAAGGCCGCGATGTGAGGTCGGCCGGGTTCCCTGGTGTGCAAAACGCGCCAGCGCACAGACAGCGTCAAAAATCTCCGCGATGACTCGGTCGGCGGCGTCAATTTTGTCCTGTGCGATGAATTCCCAGATTTCATCCAGATCCGCAAGGGCTTCCGGGTGAAAGACAAAACCGCTCATGCGCGGCAGTTTTGGCTTTATTCGCGCAGTCGGAGCAGCGCTTCTTCCCCGCCGATGGGTTTCACCCGACCGCTCTTAAGGTCGTCGTAGCGGCTCTCGAGCATGCCGCGCACTGCGGCCAGTTCGTCGACGAATCCGGCGACGGCCTCTTGCACCAACTCATCGGTTCTGCGGCCGGTCTAGGCGGCGAGATCGTGCAGCTTCCTTTCCAGATCAGGAGCGAAATGCACTTCCATCGCTTCCAGCGTAAGGGGTTTCTTCGATTCCTGTCAAACCGATGTCAGTTCAACTCCCCGCCAAATCCTGTATACTGAGTAAATCACGTCTGGTCACCAGCTTGCCTGTGTGTGCCCGGTTGTAACTCCGTAAACCGATCATGTTTGACAACTTATCGGAAAAGCTGCAAAGGGTTTTCAAGAACCTGCGCGGCGAAGGGCGCCTGTCGGCGGAAAACATGGAGACCGCTCTGCGCGAGATCCGGGTGGCGCTGCTCGAAGCCGACGTCAACTTCCGGGTGGTCAAACAACTGATCGAGGCCATCAAACAGAAGGCCATGGGCGAAGAAGTGCTGACGGCCCTTTCGCCTTCGCAACAGGTCATCGCCATCGTGCGCGATGAGCTGATCAAGATTCTGGGGAGCCACGAATCCAAGCTGCGTTTTGCCAACGATCCGCCCAGCGTAATTCTGATGGTCGGGCTGCAGGGCTCGGGTAAAACGACCAGTACCGGCAAGCTGGCGCGGTGGCTTTCGAAAAACGGGCACCGGCCACTGATGGTATCGGTGGACGTTTACCGGCCGGCGGCGCGCGAACAACTGCGCGTGATTGCCCGCGATATCAATTTGCCGATCTACACCGGCGCACCGGAAGAAACGGCGCCGATGGACCTGGCGCGCTCGGCTCGCAAGGAAGCGGAGAACACCGGCCGGGACGTGCTGCTGGTGGATACGGCGGGCCGGCTGCACATCGATGAGCAGCTCATGACGGAACTGCAGCAGCTCCGCGAAATGCTGACTCCGGTCGAAATCCTGTTCGTGGCCGACGCCATGACCGGGCAGGACGCCGTCAAAAGCGCGGATGAGTTCCACAAGCGGCTGAGCATCACGGGAATCGTGCTGACCAAGATGGACGGCGATGCGCGCGGGGGCGCGGCGCTCTCTATCCGGCAGGTGACGGGCGAGCCGCTGAAGTTTATCGGCGTGGGAGAAAAGTTCGACGCGTTTGAGGTTTTTCATCCCGACCGCGTGGCTTCACGCATTCTGGGCATGGGCGACGTGCTGTCCTTCATCGAGAAGGCCGAGGAGGCCATCGATAAGAAGCAGGCCGTCGAGATGCAGCGCAAGCTGATCGAAAACGACTTTACGCTCGACGATTTTCGCGATCAACTCCGTCAGGTCCGGAAACTGGGACCACTCGAGTCCATCCTGAGCATGATGCCCAACGTGGGGATGCTGAAGGACCTGAAGAATGTGAAGATCGACGAGAAGGAAATCACGCACATCGTGGCCATTATCGATTCGATGACGCCCCGGGAACGGGCCAACCACATGATTATCAACGGCAGCCGCCGGCGCAGGATCGCCAAAGGCAGTGGAACGAGCGTGCAGGAAGTCAACCAGTTGCTCAAGCAGTATACGCAAGCGCGTAAGATGATGAAGAGTTTTTCCGGCGGGTTTCTCGGCAAGAAGCTGGGCAAAATGAAACTGCCGGCGTTTTAGGAAGTCAGAAAAAACAAATGTAGGAGTTGGAATGTTAATGATTCGACTGGCGCGATTCGGCGCCAAGAAGAAGCCGTTTTACCGCGTGGTGGTGATTGAGAAGGAGAAAGCGCGCAATGGCCGGAACCTTGAAGTGGTCGGCCAGTATAACCCGCGAAGCACTCCGGCGTCGGTGAAACTGGATCACGAGAGGATCACGCACTGGATCAAAGTGGGTGCGCAGATGTCGGACACCGTGGAGCGGTTGGTGAAGAATCATCCGGCGACGGCCGCGGAACCCGCAGCCTGATTGGGTTGGGGGCCGTTTTCCGGCGGGCAAGTGTACGATTTGTGACGGTGTTTCCGGAGATGTAGAAACTCCTTTCGAGTCCACGTTTTGCCGCGTCGATTAGAATGGGTAAGGAGGCGCGGGGATGAAACAGTTGATCGAAGACATTGCGAAGGCTCTTGTGGACATCCCGGAAGAAGTTGCCGTGCGAGTCGTGGAAGGCGAACAGGTGACGGTTCTGGAACTGCGCGTGGCCCCCAGCGACCTGGGTAAAGTCATCGGAAAACAGGGCCGGACAGCCCGATCCATCCGCACCATCCTCGGCGCCGCCGGTATGAAACTCAACCGCCGTTTCACGCTTGAAATCCTGGAGTGAGTTTCGAGCAGACCAGCCAGTGGGTTGCCATCGCCCGGCTGGGAAGGTCGCGGGGCAACCGTGGCGAGCTGACGGCGACCTTATTGACCAGCAAGCCGGAAAGACTTCAGCAACTGCGCGAAGTTTTCCTGTTCCGTGAAGAATTGCCCTTGGGCGCGGGCGGACTCCAGGTGGAATCGGTCTGGGAACACGGCCGTGTGTGGGTGTTCAAGTTTCGCGGCGTGGATACGATTTCGCAGGCTGAAGCCCTGGAACACGCCGAAGTTCGGATTCCGGCAGCCGATCGCCTGCCGGTTGAGGAAGGCGAGCATTACGTCTCCGATCTGATGGGCTGCGAAGTTCGCGATCGCCGGACGGGCGAACGGTTGGGCGCCGTGACGGGCTGGCAGGATGCGGGAGGCTCGGGATTGCTGGAAGTGGGAGATGGCAAGGAGCCGCTGTTGATTCCCTTTGCGCGATCGATGTGCGTGGAGATTGATACGGCCGCCAAACGGATCGTGGTGGATTTGCCTGAAGGATTGAAGGATTTGAACCGGCCGTGACGTTTCATGTGCTCACCATCTTCCCGGAATTTTTTCGAGGACCGTTCGAGCATGGCGTGATCGCGCGGGGCCGGGATGCGGGAAAGCTCGAGATCCGAATTCACAACCTGCGCGACTGGACCGAGGACCGGCACAAGACGGTGGACGACCGGCCATTCGGCGGCGGCGAAGGCATGCTGCTGAAACCCGAGCCGCTGTTCGCAGGGGTGGAAACAATATTTGCTGAGCGCGCACGCGGGGAGCGCGACCCTCAGCGGCGCGTGATCCTGCTCTCGGCGCAGGGAAGGAAGTTCGATCAGGCGGCGGCGCGGCGGTTGAGCGAAGCCGCTGAGCTGCTGCTGATCTGCGGCCGCTACGAGGGCGTGGATGAGCGCGTGGCGGAGCATCTGGCGGATGAAGAACTGACGGTGGGCGATTACGTGCTGAGCGGCGGCGAACTGGCGGCCGCGGTGGTGATCGATGTGATTGCGCGCCTGTTGCCGGGAGTGCTGGGCAATGCAGACTCGGCGGTGTACGAATCTTTCGAGGGTGAATCGGGCGTTCTAGATTGCCCGCAGTATACGAGGCCCGCGGAGTTTCGGGGCTGGCGGGTGCCGGAAACCTTGCTGAGCGGCAACCACGAGCAGATCCGGCGCTGGCGAAAGCAGGCGGCGCTGGCGAAAACGGCGCGGCTGCGGCCGGATCTGGAAGCGACATCGCCGGACGATTTCAAGTACGATAGAAAAAATTGAGGGACGACCATTATGAATCACCCGTTGTTGACCAAATTCATACAGAAAAACCGCCGGGCGGAGATACCTGTCTTCCGTCCGGGCGACACGATTCGCGTACACGTCAAAATCAAAGAAGGCGACAAAGAACGCCTGCAGGCGTTCGAGGGAACGGTGATCGCCCGCAAGAACACCGGCATGGGTGAGAGTATTACCGTGCGGAAGGTCAGCTTCGGCCACGGCGTGGAGCGCATTTTTCCTCTGCACGCGCGGGTGATCGACCATATCGATGTGGTGCGAACCGGCAAGGTCCGCCGCGCCAAGCTCTACTATTTGCGCGCGCTGAAGGGCAAGGCCGCGCGTCTCAAGGAGCGCGAGTAGTTTTCGCGTGACCGGGGGCGCCGAGGTGGCTTCCGCAAAGGCAAGCCCGAGACTCCGTTGTGAGGGAACCCTGGAGCGTGAGTTGCGCGCACGGGGCTTTTGCGCCATTGCCGGCGTGGATGAGGTGGGGCGCGGTTCGCTGTTTGGAGCCGTCTTCGCCGCAGCAGTCATCCTCTCCCCGGACCGCCCGATTCGCGGCTTGAATGACAGCAAGCAGCTCGAGCCCGAGCGGCGGGAAATTCTGACCGAGCGCATCCGTGAGCGCGCCGTGGCCTGGTCGGTGGCGGCGGTGGATGCGGCGGCCATCGATCGCATCAATATCTACAACGCCTCGCGGCTTGCCATGAAGATGGCGGTGGAACGGCTGTCGCCCGCGGCGGACTTCCTTCTGACCGATGCCGTGCCGCTCGAGCTCGCTATTCCCCAGCGGCCCCTGATTCACGGCGATGCGCGCTGCCATGCCATCGCGGCGGCTTCCATCATCGCCAAAGTTGAGCGCGATGCGTGCTTGCGAGTGTGGGACGAGATCTATCCGCAGTACGGACTGGCGCGCCACAAAGGCTACAACACCCCTGAACATTTGCGCGCGATTCAAAAACACGGCCCCACGCCGCTGCACCGGCTGAGCTTCGAACCGGTGCGTGCCTGTTCGCTGTTCCCGGTGGATGACGGCCAACTCGAGCTGTTCGCCGTGGAAGCAGGCGCATGCCGATAGAGCCCCAGACCCCGGCCGCCATCGAGCCGCAGCCCGCCGAAGCGCCTCGCGTGTACCGCTGGCATGAGAAGCTCGCCTCGGGGTTACTGATCCTGTTCTGTCTCGAGATCGGGTGCTTCCTGACGCTTTACCCATGGATCGGGGGCATCTGGGAAACTAACTTCTTTTCATCCCTGCTGCATCGCGGATTTTGGGGCAACGCCTATTTTCGCGGTGCCGTAAGCGGCCTGGGGATTATCAACCTCTATATCTCCTTCACAGAAATTGGGCGTCTGCGCCGATTCTGGTAATGGACATCGAAGCCATCCGGAAGTACTGTCTTTCCTTGCCGCACACCACCGAAGGCATCCAATGGGGCAACAACCTGTTGTTCCGGATTGGCAAAAAGATGTTTGCGATTGCGGATTTGGACGCGTCACCGGTATGCATTTCGTTCAAGTGCACGCCAGAGGAATTCGCGGAGCTGGTGGAACGGGAAGGGATCATCCCGGCGCCCTACCTGGCGCGCAACAACTGGGTGCTGCTGCAAAACCTGGATGTGCTGCCGCGCGCGGAACTGAAGCGGCTCCTGAAGGATTCCTACGACATGGTGGCGGCGAAACTGCCGAAGAAGGTACGGGCGGAGCTGGGGATAGTTTCTTGAACGCAGATCAACGCGAGTCCTGCAGTACATCGCCCAGATCCCGGGACAGAGCTGCCAGAAATTCCGCCTGCTGCGTTTCGAGGAAGAAGTGGCCGCCGGGAAACATTTCGAGACGGAACGAGTGTGTAGTCTGCTCGGCCCAGGTTTCCAGATGCCAGCGCGTGATCCTCTGGTCATCCAAACCGCCGTAGGCGCGGACAGGGCAATCAAGAGGCAGTCCTTCCCGGTACACGTAGTTGCGGTAGAGCGACGTGTCGGCGCGTAACGCGGGCAGGGCGAGCTGCATGAGCTCGCGGTTCTCCAGAAGATCCTTGGGGACACCCTCGAGCCGGCGCAGCTCTTCGATCAACTCGTCATCGGAGGGCGGCGGAGGCGGAACATGATCCCGCCGCAACTGCGGCGCGCGCGCTCCTGAAACGAACAGGCAGGTACGTTCCGCCGCCAGCGAACGCTCCAGTTCGAAAGCGATCACCGCGCCCAGGCTATGCCCGAAAAATGCGAAAGGCTTGTCCAGATACGGATCGATGGCTCGACGCAGCGCGGCCAGAAGATCGTCCATGACATCGAACGGCCGTTCGGCCAGGCGCGTTTCCCGCCCAGGAAACCGAACCGGGCAAACGGCGACGCCCGGTGGCAGGTGACCGGCCCAGCCGCGGAACGCACTCGCTCCTCCCCCGGCATAGGGAAAGCAGAACAGGCGCAGTTTCGCCTCCCCGGATTCCTGGATGGAAGGGAACCACCGCGCCGGATCTGGCTTCGCCGCTCGCAGCCGCAAGGCGAGCAGCTGGCGTTTTTCGGGCGAGAGCCTGGCGAGCGGATCCGAATCAGCCGGTCGAGTCGCGGCGAGCGCTTCTTCGGCCTTTGGCTTTCTCACCGCGTCTTCGAGCAACCGCTCGAACGGTTGCACGCTTAAACTTTCCGCGTAGCTCAGCGCCGCAACCCGTGAGGCGCGCGATAACTGTTCGTAGTGGCCGCGATCCGCGAGCAGGCGGTCAAGCGCATCATACCAGGGACCGATGTCCTGCTCGGGAACGTCGGCAACAGGGACCATTTGGTCGTCCACGCGCTCCTGATATTTCTCGATGGGCCGGACAGGCAGCAGATAATCGACGCCCAGTTTCGCTTCGGGAATGCCACCCACGTTGCTTGCAATCACGGGAACGCCGTGGAGCATGGCCTCTACGACTATGCGCGACCGCGCTTCGGCCCACAGGGACGGAACCAGGAGCACACGCGTGCGGGCCAGGAGTTTGTCGATGGAGTCGACGGGCGGCAGAATCGAGACGTTCGGGTGCTCCTCCAGCGCGCGGCGATCGGCAACGTTGGTGCCCCACAAAGGAACCGCAGCAAAGCGCGCGTGCGGCATGCGCCCGGCTAACGCAAGAAAGATGGAGATCCCTTTCACCGCACATGGATTGACGAGCGTGACGAATTCGTTTTCGAAGCGCCCGAGGGGCTCGTAAGGCCCTGGCTCCAGGAGTGAGATGGGCACGTGCACGGCCGGGATGCCGCTCCCGCGCCGGATGTAGTCCGCGACATACTGGCTCACGCCCACAACGGCGCCGGCGCGGCGCAGCATGTCCGTCCTGGCAGCGCTGGGAAACGCGGAGTCGGATCCAAACGGCAGAGCCAGCGTGGCACGAGCGAGATAGACGACGCGCGCCGTTTCCGCGCGTAAGGCCGGTTCGAGCAGGAACTGCGCGGGATCGTCGGTCGACGCCAGAATCACTTCCGGCCGGCACGCAGCCATCTGCTCCGAGAAATACTGGCGCAGGCTCGCGTGATGGGTCACCGTGTGCACTTCCACGCCGGCACGGCGAAAAGTCACCACGCCATCGTCGCAGGATTCGGGCCAGACGTTGCGCGCCGCCAGCTCGCTCAGGAAGAGGTTATGCTCCTGCTCGCCGAACTTGTTGATGCGGGCAACCACCACGCAGGTATGGCCGCGCGCCGCCAGCGCCTCCATCAGCAGGCGGTTGGATTTGTCGCCACCGCCGTGCGCCGGATAGTACCTGGAGTTTTGCGCCAGCAGAATTCGCATATGCCGCTCGGCCTATTTCCCGGAGCGCGCTCGCAGGCGCTGGAGCAGCAACGCCCGCTTCGCGGGAGAGAGCCCGGCGAGGGCGTCCTCAGACTGCACAACCGGCCGGCCGGGCGTGAGCGCCAGCAGAAATTCTTCGAGCTGCGCGGGACGTAGAGCCGTGACAAACTTCACCGCGGCATCTCGCGCCGCGGCAGACTCCCGTTCGTATCGATCGCGATCGGAAAGCAGGGCCTCGAGAGCCGCCGTCCAGGGCGAGAGATCCTGCTGGGGAAGCACCGCGCGCGGCAGAGCCTGATCGTCGTACGCGGCTTCGTAGCGCTCAATGGGCCGCACCGGAATGACGAAGTAGGTTCCCAGCTTGGCCTCCGCGAGGCCACCCGCATCGCTCGCTACCACGGGAATGCCGCGCAGCATGGCTTCGATCACGATCAACCCGAAGCCTTCGAACCACAGAGAAGGCATCAGCAAAATGCGCGTGTCTTTCAGCACCTGATCGATGTTCTTACAGTTTCGCAGTAGCGCAACATTGGAACAGGCTTCAAGCGCGCGCCGGTCTTCGGCCGTTGTGCCCCATCCGGGTAAAGCGGCAAAACGATACGCAGGTAACCGGCCGGCAAGGTCTAGAAAAATCGAAACCCCCTTCACCGCGCAGGGATTGATCATGGTGATGAACCGGTTCTCAGAGCGCCCGTACATCGCGAAAGGCCCGCCACCATAGATGGGAGGATGGATCACTTCCACTCCGCGGTCTAGATTCGACCTGATGTATTCCGCGGTGTGATGGCCGATGGCGACCACCGCCGCCGAATTAGCTACCAGTTCCTCGCCCTCGCGGTTGGGATTCCAGCTCGCCGGTCCGAACGGATAGAACTGCGGCGTGTGCGCGAGATACACCACACGGCCGGGTGCGGCTTCATGCGCGGCGCGCAACAAGCTCTGGCCGATGTCTTCGGAAGAAACCAGGGCCCAGTCGGGCTGAAACTCTCGAATCTGCTCTTTGAGAACGGCGGCCCGCTTCACCGGATCGGCCACGGCGTAAATCTCGGGCGACGGCTGGTCCATTTCCTGATCTTCCAACTCACGTCGCGCCAGCGCCAATTTTTCTGCGGTATCGGCGACGAGCGCGCCCCCAACTACCCGGCAGGCGTGGCCGTTCGCCCGCAGGGCCGCAAGCCAGGCCAGGTTACTGCGCGTGGAACCACCCCGGGGCGGGACATGAGAGGCACTGGAGGCAAGCAGAATACGCATGGCTTACCGCTTCCCGCCGGCGCCGTCCTGCTCCTGGGCGAGCAGAGCTCGCACCTCTTCCTCGGTGAGACCTTCCAGTTCCTTCAGGATGGCGGCGTAATGGTCGGACCCGGCATCTTGGATTTCGCGGAGCTCTATGGCCTTGGCAAGCTCTGCCACGGTGAACTCACTGCTGTATACCACCTTCAAGGAGAGTTCAACGTCAAAGGTCTGGCGGACGAGCGAAAGCAGTTGGACCGCCAGCAACGAATGCCCGCCCAGATCGAAGAAGTTGTCATGAATGCCGACGGCCGGAAGACCCAGCAGATGCGCCCACATCTGCGTGAGCTGTTTCTCCAGATCCGTTCTCGGGGCATCCGAGGACCCCGGAGCCGGCCGGCGCCGGGACCGCCGGCGAACCGCTTCGAGGATCTGACCGGGCTCACGAAGTTCACGCGCGATCCGGGAGTAATCGACCGGCCTGGAATGCGCCGCCGGCGCCAGGGCCGCACGCCGCTCCTCGCTCCTCCCGGCGGCAGCTTCGCCGTTGCTGTAGCGGACTCCTGCCAGGTAAACCGCCGGGAATCGAAAAACGGAACCGGCTGCAGTGCGTTCTTCGAACTGTGCCCCGATGCCCGAGAGCAGCGCCTCAGCGGGCCGGTTGCGCTGCGACGGAAGGAAAGGAATGTGCACTACGGAGAGCGTGCGCTCCTGGGCGATCTCGCCGAGCCGGGCAAGCATGCGATGCTCCACACCGCGCCCCAGCGCTCTGCAGCTCAGCAGAAAGGAATCAACCGTGAGCGCATGGGGATCGGCGTGAAACAGAATCACTCCTGTCAGCCCGTAGCTTCCGAAGCGGTCGCTCACGTCCACCGTGAGGCACTCGAGACTGCCGGAATCCAGCAGGTTCTGAATTTCTATTTCGCTCCGGCGGATCGAGGTGAAATTCATCTGGTTGGTGCGCTCGGTTAACTGTGCCACGCGCGGGAGCTGATCGGGCGGCATCGGCGTGAAACGGATTTCCAGATTCAGCGAGGCGAGAAATTCCCCGAGATTCGCGGACTGCCGCTGGGCTTTGGACCGCTCCGCTTCCTGTGCATACGAAGCGGAACGCTGGCGGTCTGCTTCGGTCACGCTCCACCGGTCGAAGGCCCAAACGTGTTTCAGAAACTCGGCGAACTCTCCGGCGCCGGCGTGTAAAGGAAGCGTCAAGACCTCCGGACAGCGGGCCTGCACCTCTGCACATTCCGTCGCGCTGTCGTCGACCAGAATGAAGCTGTCGATCGCCAGACCCAACTCATCGGCCAGAGACCTGAGGTTGGTGGATTTTGGTTCCCAGTTGAGGCGGGTTGCCGCGAAGTGTTTGAGCCGGAGCGGCATCTCCGTGTGCACCCGGAACGTTTCGTAAACGTCTTCCGGATTATTCTTGCTGCTGAGACATAACAGCATACCGGCTTCGCGCTGCGCGAGCATGAACTGCTGCAGCGCAAGATATCCCGCTTCGAGCCGGACTCCCTGCGGACCATCCTCGCCGCACACGCCGCTCCACAGCGTCTCGTCGCAATCGAGTGCGATGACCTTGTAGCGGTTCGTTCGCGCGGCGTGCAGCTTGCGCGCGATCAGGGTTCCCAACACCGCGAAGAATTCGGGCGTGTATGGCACGTGACCCAGTTCGTCGGCGTGCGGATCATCGTATTCGGGAACCGGATAGAGCCGCGCGATCTCGCCCGCGGTCATCAGGCGGACAGTGCTCAGGTCTCGCAACGCCATGCGGAGGGACTCTTCGGATCGCTCCACAAACCGGGCACGATCCGTGTCGGCGAGAAAATCGCGCGAAGCCGGGCACAGACAGACGAGCACGGGAGATTGAGCCGTGCTCGCCGCGGACCGGAGAGCCGATTCAAGATTCCGCACTTCGCCCTCGAGTTCCGCAATGCTGACCGCATTCTGAAAGCGCGCCCAGTCCTCAAACCGCACCAGCACTATATTCATGCCGTTCCGGTTGCCTGCCAGCAGACTGGATGGATCGAGCAGTTGCTGGAATACCTGGTTGTAGGGGGCGAAGCGGACCTGGAAGTCGAGCTCCAGTTCACCCAGCCAGAACGCCAGCGTAGGCTCGAGAGCTTCGGAGGTGAAAGTAGCGCTGATCGCGAGGGTAGGAGGATGCGCGGGCTCCTCGAACGATGAGGGACGCGCGCCCGCGGGCCGCGGATCAGATTCGCGAGACGGTGGCATTCGGTCCTGGGACCATTCTCCCATCAGTGTTGGCCGATCGTGGGATCCTTCGCTCAGAGCCCGCGCCGTGCGTCAACGCAGCCCGCCAGACAACCCCCCAGCGAGGCTGTACAGCAGAATCGCGAGTACCACCAGGGTGATGACGACGTAGGTGCGATCGCGCTCCATGGCAAATGCGAATACCGAGAAGGCCACTCGTGCCACAGGCGTGGCAATCAGCAACACCAGACCGAGTTGTATCAGATCGCGACAGCGCAGCGCAGCAACACCGTGCAGAATGCCGGCAACACTGCGGAGGTCCGTGGGTTCGCCGCGGAAGACCCGGTAGTCCGGGTGAGACGTGCCATGCCGGAACAGATAGCAGATGCCGCCGGCCAGCACAACACCCGCCGCAAGCGTCAGGCCCGCTTGCAAGAGGATGCTGATGACTCCTTCCATCTTCTCGTCCCTCCACGTCGTGGAAGACCGCGCCATTTATATTTTCCCAGTGAAGCCGCTGTAGATCATTTCAATGGCCAGAGCCGCCACGACAAGACCGAATATGAGACGCAGCACGTGCGTCTTCGCTTCGGGAAGGTGTCGCGCGCCGATGATAGACCCTGTAATTACACCGAGCATTACCGGCATCGCGAGACCAGGATCAATGTACCCCCGGCGCAGATAGACGCCGGCGCTCGCCGCGGCGGTCACGCCGATCATGAAGTTGCTTGTGGTGGTCGACACTTTGAACGGGATGCGCATCACCTGATCCATGGCGATCACCTTGAGGGCGCCAGACCCTATGCCCAGCAGCCCCGACAGCATGCCCGCCCCGAACATCAGACTGAAGCCGGTCCTCACGCGGCGCACGTGATAGCTTTCTGGGCCCTGCGGCGTTGGATAGCTCGAATCCATTTTCAACAGCGTAGCCAGGCGGTCAGACCGGCTTTCGGACGGCAACTCCGGATGCGGGCGAGTCGACTGATAGGCGGAATAGAGCAAGACGAAACCGAAAATCACGGCAAGGACCGAAGTGGGTGTTTTTGACGCCACCGAGGCGCCAAGAACCGCTCCCAGGGTAGTCGCGATTTCCAGAAACATCCCGATCCGGATATTGGAAAAACCCTCTCTCACGTAGGCGGCAGCGGCTCCCGATGATGTCGCGATCACCGACACCAGCGTCGCGCCGATGGCATAACGAATGTCCACGCCAAGAAGCAGAATCAAGGCGGGCGTGATTACAACGCCGCCGCCGAGTCCCGTCAGCGCGCCCAGAAAACCAGCCACTGTTGAAATGAGATAGATGAACCCCGTGAATTCCGAAGTGTTCAAAGTTCTATTGTCTTATTCGAACGGCCGTCAGCCATACCGGTAGAAGGGTAGTTTCAAGGTGAGACGGGCAGTAGATTCCGGCCGAGGTACAGGCATGGTCGCGATGGAGCAGGGAGCGGTGCTTTTCGGCCATTCAGCCTGGCATGGACCACGAAAGCAGCCTTATGAATCAGTACGTTGGAGTCTGGTATGGAGCGTGCCTTCCAAATTACAGCAGAACGAAGAATGAATACCGTGGTGGCGTGGCATACGTCTGGTTAAGTAGCCGGCAGTGCGGTGGAGGTGGAAAAATGGCGATTACGAGGTTGGTTCTTCGACAGGCGCTCAGCATCGTTTGTGTACTGCTTCTGCTCCCGGCCGGCGTACCCCTGTTCGCGCAAGAACCCGCGCCCCCGGTCCAAGCTCCGCCTCCCGCGCAGCCCCTTTCCCCGGATCAGTTGAATACTCTGGTCGCGCCCATTGCGCTCTATCCCGATCGCTTACTCAGCCAGGTATTGGTAGCTGCCACTTATCCGCTCGAGGTCGTGGAAGCCGCGCAGTGGCTGCAGCAGAATCGCAATCTCCAGGGTCCCCAACTGGTGGACGCCGCGCGCCAGCAGAATTGGGATGCCAGTATCCAGGCGCTGGTGGTTTTTCCGGATGTGCTGAACCGTCTGAATTCAGACATCCGTTGGACGACCGATCTTGGGAACGCTTTCCTTGCGCAACAGGCTGACGTAATGAACGCCGTTCAGAATATGCGAGCCCAAGCCAGGGCGGCGGGCAAACTGAGTTCCACCCCTCAGGAAACGGTCACGACCCAGACGCAAGGGGAACGCACCGTCATAGTCATTCAACCGGCCAACCCTGAGGTGGTCTATGTGCCGGCCTACAATCCCGAATACATCTGGGGGCCGCCCGCGTACGGTTATTATCCGCCGCTTTATTACCCGGACTTCGGTTTCGGATTTGGATTCGGCCCTGGGATTTATATCGGAGGCTTCTTCGGCGGCCTGGGATGGGGCGGCTGGGGATGGTGGCCGAATTGGTTCGGCTGCTCCCTCTTTATGAATCCCTTCTTTTTCCATCACTATGGTTACCGAGGCTTCTACGGAGGCGGGGGATTTCGAGGCGGGGGGCTCTGGGCGCACAATCCCGTGCATCGGCTGGGAGTTCCTTACTCCAACGGTCGGCTATCCAGCCGGTTCCAAGGGGGCTCCGGCGCAGCTTTTGCGCGTGGGGGACAACGATATTCGACCCCACGGCAACCTTCGCTCAGCCGGATGAATCCGGGTAGTAGCTTTGGGTACCGGGGAAATACGGGCGCCAATGCTCGAGTTGGCGGGGCGAGCCCAAATAGCGCGCAGTCCGGCGGCTGGCGCCGTTTCGGCGCGGCTCCAGGGGCACAGCGCAGCGCTCCTATGTCCCAACGGGCAACGCCATCCTACGGCGGTAACGGCGGCTCCTACGGCGCAAGCCGCACGATGCCAGGCTATCGGCCGTCCTACGGCGGTGGTTATGGCAGCTACGGCGGCGCTCGCTCTATGCCGAGCTATCGCTCCAGCCCCAGCTATAGCGGTGGCGGCGGATACCGGTCGAGTCCGTCGTATAGCGGCAAAGGTTCTTACAGCAGCGGCAGCTATCACGGTGGCGGTGGCTCCTTCCATAGCAGTGGCGGCGGAGGCGGCGGTTCCTTCCACGGTGGTGGTGGCGGCGGATCCCATGGCGGGGGCGGGCGCCGCTGATTTACTGGCCGAGTCTCTCCACGCGATTTCGCAGACGAGGCGCAGCCAGTGAAGGAGACGCCCCCCATACTTCGAGGGTCTTTCACTGAGCACGCGAAGCTCAAGGTACCATGGTGATTCGGAAAACTGAGCGATCCCATGAAGTGTTACACCTGTTTGCTCCTTCTCACCTTCGGGGCACTGGGCCAGGTCGTGCACCAGCATCACCCGCCATCCTCGGAAGAGTACGCCCGGGTGCTCGAAGACCCCTCGCGTGATGAGTGGCAGAAGCCGCACGAAGTCGTCATGGCACTCGAACTCAAACCGTCAGAGATTGTGGCGGATATTGGAGCCGGCACCGGGTATTTCGCGCGCCGGTTCGCCCAGCACGCCGGCAAGGTTTATGCCGTGGACATCGATGAAAAGCTTCTGGCTATCGCGCACGCCAAAGCACCCGCGAACCTGGAAACGGTTCTTGCCGCGCCGGATGACCCGCATCTGCCGCAGCACTCCATCGATACTGTTTTCTTCTGCGATGTGCTGCACCACATTGAGAACCGGCCCGCGTATTACGCGAAGCTGGCTCAGGCGCTGAAGCCCGGAGGCCGTATCGTCGTCGTCGACTTCTTCAAGAAGGAATTACCCGTGGGGCCGCCCGTCTCTATGAAACTGTCCGACGATGACGTGATCACAGAGCTTCAAAAAGCAGGTTTCGCGCTGAGCAAGCGGCTGAACGTACTTCCTTATCAGTATTTTCTTTTCTTTGAGAACCGGTAGCGCCAGGCTGGTGAATTCCCGCGATGATGGGGGGATCCGAAACGTTGCGACGCCTTCGCGCATCGTAAGACTGTTGGCCCAGCGCAATCAGGCCTGAGCGGAGCCGTGCATCGGAAAATACTAACCTTAGCTGTTGGATGGTGTGCCTTGGTGCTCCTGTCGGGCGCTCGGGCGAACGCCACCGAGGCCGACGCGCTCGCCATTTCTGCCAACATTCAGGCCCTGCATTTGCCGTTCGGAACGATCCTGAATCCGATCTTTGCTGCGCCAGCCAGCCATCAAATCGTGGGATACACGCGTTGCGGCGACTCGGCCATCTGGACGGGACACTATCTCGCCGCTGAGTCGTTTCGGTACAACGTTACGCAGTCGCCGGATGCACTGAACAATGTCAAAAAGGCGATTGCGGGGATTAAGTCGCTGGCCGACGTGACTGGCACCAACCTGCTGGCCCGCTGTCTGGTCCCATTGAGCTCGCCTTATGCAGCCGGCATTCGGAGCGAGGAAGCAGCAAACGGGATCTACACAAATAGCTCGGCTGGTTATTTCTGGGTCGGCAATACATCACGCGATGCGTACGCGGGCGTCGTCTTTGGGTTGGGCGTCGCCTACGATCTGGTGAACGATCCTGGTGTGCGAGACTCGATCAGCCAACTGGCCACCCGCTTGATTGAGTTCCTTAAGACCAAGGGATGGTCCGTGGTCATGCCGGACGGCGCTGTCAGCACAACTTTCCTGGTTCGCCCCGACGAAATCCTGACGTTCTTACAGGTCGGGCGGCACGTCAATGCTGGCGCGTTTTCGACAGCATACGACATACAGCGTATCTTGCTTGCCGTAGCGCTGCTCGCTCCTGTTGGTGTGGACGTGGCGAGCGACGGGTCGTACTTCAAATTCAATCTGGACTATATCTCCGCCTACAATCTCATCCGGCTCGAGAGCAGTTCCGCAATTACGATTTACCGGGAAGCGTACGATGTTTTGCGTAATCACACCACCGGACATGAGAATGCGTTCTTCGACATCATCGATCGCGGTTTGAACGGAGCAAATCCGGCCCGCGATGCCGAAACCATGGCGCTCCTAAACGAGTGGTTGCAGAGGCCGCGACGGGATATCGGGGTAAACCTGAACGGCGTCGTTCCCGTTTGCGGAACCCAGGCATGTCAGCCGGTTCCAGTCGCGCTGCGGCCACCGGACGATTTTTTGTGGCAGGAGAACCCTTTCCAGCTTGCGGGCGGCGGGGACGGGTTCATCGAAACGGCGGGGATCGACTATATTCTGCCGTACTGGATGGCTCGCTACTACGGAGTCGCCTCGCAGCTCGCCGTGCAGTCCGCGGCGGCGCCGAACCCGGCCGTGACTCCGGAATCGATCGCTTCGATTTATGGATCGAACCTCGCGGACACACCCCAACAGGCGGGCACACAACCGCCGCCGCTGTCGTTGGGTGGTGTCACCCTCACGGTGACGGATTCCGTCGGGACGCCACGCATCGCACCGCTCATGTACGTGTCGCCGTCGCAGATTAATTTCGTCGTCCCCCAAGGCACCTCCGCCGACGTGGCCACATATGCGATTTCAAACTCCGGTTCCACGCCCTTGACCACGACGGGTACGGTCGCCGCCGTGGCTCCCACTCTGTTCAGCATGAATAGCGACGGGAAAGGAGTAGCGGCGGCCACAGCGATCCGCGTGCAGGCGTCGGACTCTCACTTCCAATCCCCCGTGCCGGTTTTTCAATGTAGCGCGTCTGTCTGCGTTTCGACGCCCATCGATCTGGGCGTGGACACGCCCGTTTTCTTGACGTTATACGGCACCGGAATCCGGAATCGAAGCTCGCTTTCAAACGTTAGAGTGACCATCAACGGCATCAGCGTGCCCGTCCAGTACGCGGGACCTCAGCCGAGTTTCGAGGGACTGGATCAGGTGAACCTGGCCTTGCCTCTGACCCTTCGCGGAAGTGGCGAAGGGAACATCGTGCTCACCGTGGATGGCCAAACTGCGAATGCCGTCACGGTCAACGTGAGGTGAGGCTGAGTTCTTTGAAGATCGAGGGGCTCTTGAGAGCGGCTGAGCGTCAGGCCTCAGGCCGGATTGGCTGGGAGGCAGGGACTCGAACCCCGATACGCAGATCCAGAGTCTGCAGTCTTACCATTAGACGACCTCCCAGGAAGCTCTATTTTAACATTGGCTTAAGGAGCTGCCGCCATGGCGCGGCGATGGAAACACGGGTTGTCGGCCTATCCTTGCCCGGCAGCGACGCTCATGGGCTGCTGAACCGTACCGGAACGGCACAGATACTCGAGCAGGAGGATCATCTTGTGCTCTTGATCCTGCCGGGAACCCACGCAATGGGACTCGGGCGTCATGGCGCTGCGCCGGCTGTGCTCAAACTGCTTGATGGCTTCCGCCAGTTGCGCCCGGCTGCCTCGGCATCGCCCGCCGGTTTCGAGAATGCACGCTCCTAAGAACTCGGCGATGTATTGCATCTCGTCGGTAGCCAAGCCCCGCAAAAAGCGCCTCGTTGCGCGCTTTTGCGAATTGTCCAAACAGGCACTCAGAGCGCAAACCAAGGCACACTTCCTCGCTGCAGCCGGCACTAGGAGGACTCCCGTTTCCTGAAAATAATCACCGTGTAACACGATTATTACGAAAACAGACACCCACGCGCAAGGGGGCCCCTCATAAACCTGGTTCGGCAACCTGACTTATGGCGAAAGCGGTCGATTTCAGGCCTTGGGCGCCCTGCGCCGCAGCTCCGCAACAAGTTGCATCACCAACGTTTCGATCTGGTCCCGAACCGTGACGTAGACTTCATCGGACTCGCCGATGGGATCCGGAACGTCCCACTCGACCACCGGGACGCCAATACCCTGCGGAAGGTCGTAGCCGCTCATGTTCACGACGAGATCGAAATCGTTTGCCTCATCGATCCGGAAGGCTTTGGAGTAATGGCTGGAAATATCGATGTTCTTTCCTGACATCGACCGGACCGTCTGATCCACCACGACCCCGGCCGGCGCCAGCCCGGCGCTCTCCGCCGTCAGGACATCGCTGCCGTGGTGAGTGGCGAAGCCCTCCGCCATCTGGCTGCGGCAGCAGTTTCCCACACAGACGAACAGCACTCTCTTGCGTTTTTGCGGTTTCACAGTTTGGAAACAAAAAGCTCGTGTACCCGGGAATCGGAGCTGAGTTCCGGATGAAACGTGGCCACCAGATGGCGACCCTGTTCCACCAGGACGGGGTCGCCCTGATACGCCACAAGCACTTTGGCGTTGGCTCCAACGCGGCGGATGATCGGTGCGCGAATAAAAACCGCTTCGAGATCGCCAGGCTGCGTGCGTTGCGCAAAATCGGGTTCCGGCGTCACGTGCGCCACCCGGCTATCGATCTGGCGGCCGTAGGCGTTGCGCTCCACCGTCAGATCCATGAGTCCGAGGCTCTGTTGGGCCGGATGGGTCACCTCCGAGGCCAACAGGATCGCACCGGCACAAGTCCCGAAAATCGGGCGTTTCTGGCCGAACACGACCAGAGGCTGGACCATGCCCTCAGCATTCATCAGCTTCAGCATGGTGGTGCTCTCGCCGCCGGGGATGACCAGCCCGTCGAGCCGGTCCAGGTCGGAGGTGGCGCGGGCCAGGACAGGTTCAGCGCCCGCGCGAGCCAGCGCCCGGCTGTGGGCTTCGAAATCGCCCTGCAGAGCCAGCACACCGACCTTCTTCATCTACCAGCCTCGCGTCTGCAGCAACTCCGATTCCTGCAGTTTCGATATGTCGATGCCGTGCATGCCGATTCCCAGTTCTTCGCTGGCTTCGAGCAGCTTCTGCGGATCGTTGAAGTAAGTCGCTGCCTTCACGATGGCGCGCGCCCGCGCCTCCGGATCGTCGGACTTGAAGATCCCCGAACCCACGAACACCGCCTCGGCGCCCAGTTGCATCACCAGCGCGGCATCCGCCGGCGTGGCGATGCCTCCCGCTGAGAAATTAGGTACGGGCAACTTGCCGGTTTGCGCCACGTGCTCCACCAGCTCCAGCGGAGCCTGTAGTTTCTTGGACTCCGCCACCAGTTCCTCCTTGCCCAGCACGGTGAGCTGCTTCATCTCCTTCTGGATGGTGCGCATGTGCCGCACCGCCTCGACGATGTTGCCCGAGCCCGCTTCCCCTTTGGTGCGAATCATGGCTGCGCCTTCGGCGATCCGCCGCAAGGCCTCACCCAGATTCCGTGCACCGCACACAAACGGAACTTTGAACGCGCGCTTGTCGATATGATGTTCTTCATCGGCTGGCGTGAGCACTTCGCTCTCATCGACATAATCGACGCCAAGCGCTTCCAGAATGCGCGCCTCCATGAAATGGCCGATCCGGGCTTTGGCCATTACGGGAATGCTGACGGTGTGCATGATCTCGCGGATCTTGCTGATAGGCGCCATGCGGGCCACGCCGCCTTCCTTCCGGATATCGGCGGGGACGCGTTCGAGCGCCATCACGGCTGTCGCTCCCGCCTTCTCGGCGATCAGTGCCTGCTCCGCATTTGTCACGTCCATGATGACGCCGCCCTTGAGCATCTCCGCCAGTCCAACTTTTACGCGAAACGTGTCGTCAAGATACATATCTCTCCTTTATCTCAAACCATCGCCGGCGCGGGTTCCCGCTCACGGGAAGCAATCTGCCGTTCCAGCTCAGTTGAAAAAATCTCTCCCAGAATTTTGATGCCTTTTTCGATGCGCACCGGATCGACGCCCGCGAAGCTCAGCCGCAGGGAGCCCGGCTCCGGCCGGTTTACGGCGAAGTACTTTCCCGGCAAGTAGCCGACGCCCTCGTGATGAGCCCGCCCCAGTAGCTCGCTGGTGTCGAGAGGCTCGGGCAGACGCACCCACAGATTCATACCCCCTTGCGGGCGAGTGAACCGCGTCCCACCGGGCAAGTAACGCTCACACGCCGCGACGGCGGCTTTCAAGCGCTCCCCACCGGCCTGCAAAATATGCGCGTGATGAGCGCGCAAACGGCCCGAGAGCGCGAAGTGGAGCAGCGTAGCCTGTGAGAGCTGATCGCTGTGCAGGTCGGACAGTTGTTTGGCTTCCATCATGCGCCCAATGAGAGCGCGCGGCCCCATGACCCAACCCACGCGCAAGCCCGGGAACGAAATCTTGGAAAAGCTCCGCAGTAGAATGCTGTCGCCCGTTGGATCCATCTGCTTGAGGGTCGGCAGCGACTCGCCCTCGTACCGCAACTCGCCGTAGATATCGTTTTCGATCAGCACCGCACCTGCGTTGTGCGTGAGGCGCAGAATCGACTCGCGGCCCGCGCGGCTCACGGTGGCGCCGGTCGGGTTCTGGAAGTTGGGCGTTATCACAAGCGCTTTGTAGCGGGCTTTGGCCAGCGCCCGTTCAAGCTGGGCGGCGTCCATGCCGTTCGTCTGGACAGGAATTCCCGTGAGATCGGCGCCGGACTCCAGGAACAGATTCTTCAGACCCGGATAAACGGGCTCCTCGACCAGAACCTTGTCTCCCGGCTGCAGCACGACCCGCCGCACCAGATCGAGGGCCTGCTGGCATCCGGTAGTGATCATCAGATCGTCACTCGGCCGCAGCACGCCCTCCTGCCGCGATTCCTCGATCAGATACTGGCGCAGCGGCTCATACCCGCCCGGCGAACCAAGCTGCAGCACGGACGCAAAATCCGGACCGGCCATCACTTCTTCACAGCTCGCGCGAAAATCATCCACCGGGAACAGTTCTTCGGACGGTCGCGAAACGGCAAAGCTGATGGCGTCGGCGCCGGCCTTCCAAGCCGGTTGGATCGAAGTGACGTGACTGGCCTCCAAAATCGCATTCCAGTTCAGCCCTGCGCCGTCTCCCGGATCGCCACCGGTCACGAAACTCCCGCGGCCCACCTGTCCGGTGATCAGCCCTTCTGATTCCAGCAACTCATAGGCGGCCGACACAGTGGTTCGGTTCAGGCCAAGCAGGCCAGCCAATTCCCGAGTTGGCGGCAGCCGTTCTCCTCGCCTCAAAGAACCGGACTGGATAAGTCCCGTGAAATGCCTGCACAACTGCTGATAGAGCGGCACCTCCGACTGAGGGTCGAGATGAGGTTTGGGAACCACTGCGAATCGAGCATACCATTTTGGACTGGCTGGCGCAACCCAACTTTCAACGCAAGATTTCAAAACCTGCGGTCCGGAAGTGCTGATCGAAAGTAAACGCCTTCTTGATGTTCAGCCGTCGCATGACCGCGAAGCTGGCGCAATCGACCGGGTTTGCGCCGGAACTGCGCCAGCGATGGAATAAGTCCCAGGCTTCCGACTGGAGCACGGGGTCGGCGTAGACGATCTGCGTATTCGGGTCCTCGCGAATCCCCTGTAGCCACGCCAGAGCGGTTGGGAGTAAACCTCGAGCCTGGAGCAGCGAGACGGTCTCATTGACACCACAGACGAAGTCACCCCGCGGAATTCTGAGCGACCGGCCTCTTCAGCCTTCTGAAACCACTGATCGCGCGGCACCAGGAAGGCGACGTAGTAGCCGCTATCAACGAACACCGTCACTTGTACAGGATCTCGTCAATGCGGAAGGCCAGATCTGTGTCTGGGATGTCCCGGGCGCGCTGCGGCTTAGCGGCTCTGGGGTCCTGCGCATGAAACAGAGTTTGCCCAGGTGGGCAGTGAAGCCCCACTGCTCGTAAAAGGGAATCAGTTCCGGGCGGCAGTACAGCTCAATGTGTTCGACGAACAACAGCGCGGGGTGAGAGGTCACGGCCTCCAGCAACGTGCGCCCCAGACCGAGATCGCGGTAGGGGCGGTCGACAATCACGTCGAAGAGTACGGCCTTGTACACGAAATCGGTGAGGACGCGCGTGAAGGCGGCCAGCCGGCCGGTTTCCGCTACACAGTAAGCGAACACCAGGTCGGAGTGCTCGACCGCTCGGCGGACGTCGTTGATATTCCGGCCGCGGCTCCACCATTCGCCCTGATACATCCGCCACAACTGTTCGATTTGCGCGCCAGTGAGACGGTTGACGAATTGGAAGTTTCCGGCCTTCAGTTTCGTGGTCAAGCTCCAGTCTCCTTTTCCAGAACCCAATAGTAAGGATTGCGGCCTGATAAGTACAGATGCAGATCAATTGCAATGTAACCAGTACAGTTGTATTCTTGGTGATCTGATACGAAAGCTTGCGGCGGTGAAGCCGCCGCTCTATCTCAAGCTGGCCCACCAGCTTGAAGAGCAGATCGAGCGGGGTGTTCTCGGCCCCGGGGACCGGATTCCGTCGGTGCGCTGGCTCAGCCGCCGGCAGGGTGTGAGCATTTCCACGGTGCTCGAAGCGTATATGTGGCTGGAGAACCGCGGCGCCATTGAAGCGCGGCCCAAATCGGGGTTTTTCGTGCGGGTGCCGTTCGCCAAGTCGGTTCCCGAGCCCCGGTTTCAGTCGCCGTCACCGAGGCCGGCCAGCTACAGCGCTGGGAGCATTGTGGCCGAGGTGCTACGGGCCGCGCACCATCCCGCGACCGTCCCTCTGGGCGCGGCCTTACCCGATCCGGCGCTTCTTCCCAATCACAAGCTGAACCAGATTCTGCACAGCATCGTGCGCCACAATCCAGCACACAGCAGCGGCTATGAATTTTCTCCTGGAGTAGAGGCCCTGCGACGCCAGATCGCCCGGCGTTCGCTCGAATACGGATGTAATTTCTCGCCATCGGAAATCGTGACGACCAACGGCGCCATGGAAGCGTTGAATCTGAGCCTGCGCGCGGTGGCCAAGCCAGGCGAGGTGATCGCTCTCGAAAGCCCAACGTATTTCGGGGTGCTCGAAGCCATCCAGTCGATGGGCATGCGCGCCATTGAGATTCCGACGCATCCGAGCGAAGGCATGAGCTGCGAGATGCTGGAAGATGCTATCCGCAAGCACGGCGTCAAAGCGTGTTTGGTCATGGCCAACGGCCACAATCCCCTGGGCTATGTGCTTTCCGACGACACCAAGAAACGCTTAGTGGATCTGACTGCCCGGCATGATGTCGCGCTCATCGAAGACAACATCTACGGCGATCTGGTATTTGGCGCGCGACAACCGAAGCTGGCCAAAGCGTTTGATCGCAAGGGCACGGTGCTGGTTTGCTCGTCGTTCTCGAAAGTGCTGGCGCCTGGCTTTCGTGTCGGCTGGGTGCAGCCGGGCCGCTACCAAGCGGAAGTCGAGCGGCTCAAATTCATCAACACGGTCGCCGCGCCTTCCCTGCCCCAAATGGTGATTGCCAGGTATCTCGAATCGGGGGGGTACGAGCGCTATCTCGCCCGGCTGCGCATCGCGCTGGCGGAAAACGTGCGCATCGTGAGCCAGGCTGCGGCGAAGTACTTTCCGGAAGGGACGCGCATCACGCGGCCCGATGCCGGGTACCTGCTCTGGGTTGAACTGCCCAAGAAGGTGGACGCGGTGAAGCTGTTTCGCGCGGCGCTGGCCGCCGACATCAGCATCGTGCCGGGCGCGATTTTCTCGGCCACCGGCCGGTTTGACCATTGCATCCGCCTCAGTTGCGGATATCGCTGGTCCGATTCCATCGACCGGGCTCTGGTCACGCTAGGCCGCCTGGCCACGGACCTGCTGCGGTCGTCATAACGTCCGCGTGACTTTGGTGATGGTGCGCGGATGGTCCGGATTGAGCCCCTTCTGGGCCGCGAGACATGCCGCAAACATCTGCGCCGGAATGATGTAAGGGATCAGTGTATACAGCTCGCCGATGCGTTGCGGCAAACGGATGAGGCGCGTGGGGGTTTGGGCCGCATCCCGGTTGCCGGCATCGGTAATGACCACGGTCTCCGCCTTGAGCTGCGTCAGTTTATCGATGGCTTCGCGGACCGGCGGCCAGGTGACGCCGGACGGGGCGAACAGGAAAACAGGAAAATTCGGCTCAACCAATGCGATGGGGCCGTGCAGGAAATCAGCCGAAGAAAAACGCTCGGCCACCACGTAACACGTCTCCATCAGCTTCAGTGCGAACTCAAAGGCGTTGGCATAGTTCAAGCCGCGCCCCATCACGACCGCATGATCCATGAAGCGGTAGCGCTCCGACAGCGCGTTGATCTCGGGCTCTAGCCGCAGCGCCGAATGCGCGCGTTCCGGCAGACGCGCGAGATCGCCGGGCCGAATTTTGCCGCCGAGTGCGTAGGCCAGCAGATAGAGCATTAGCACCTGGCCGGTGTAGGTTTTGGTAGCGGCAACGCTCTTCTCCCTACGGGCGTGGACGAAGAATACATGTTCGGCGAGTTTCGCTAGCGAGCTGGAAGCCTCGTTGGTGATGCCGATGGTGAGAGCGCCCTGCTTGCGCGCCTCCTCCAGCACGAGATTCGTGTCCGTGGATTCGCCGGATTGAGAAATGGCCACGACCAGGGCGTCACGAAAATCCACGCGCGCGTTATACAGGGTGTAGATCGCCGGCGCGGCGAGCGATACCGGTATCCCGGTGGTGATCTCGAGCAAATATCGGCCAAACTGCGCGGCGTTGTCCGAGGTGCCGCGCGCGGCCAGCACGATCAGGCGCGGCCGCCGCTTCTCGACGAGTTTCTTGAAGCGCTCGACGCGTTTCAACTCGCCGCGCAGGGTGCGCTCGAGCGCATCCGGCTGCTGGCGGATTTCTTCCAACATGCGTGACATTGATTACAGGATACAAAAGATGCTCCAGTATGACGGCAGTTAGGAAGCGCACGACAGCATCGCTGCCAGAAGAACTACACGAGCGTCTTCGAGAGGAAGCGTTTCGCCGGCGGGTGAGCATGGCGGAACTGATTCGTGCCCGGCTGGAGCGAACCTTCGTCGAGCGGATCTTGGAAGCTAGAGATGCGGGGATGCTGTCCCTCGAGTCCATCACGCCAGATTCTACCCTGACAGAATACACGCCTCCGGTTGACGTGCAGCCCAGCGTGATTCACCATGTAAGGTCTATGAACCCGCCACCGCCGCAGCCCAAAGTCCAATTGATCAATGCGCCCGATTATCGCGAGGGATACGCCAACAGCGTGCAGATTCGCGTGAATCTGTGGGACTTTCTGCTGCTGTTTGGCGTGATCAATCAGACGGCGCCCGACAACGTCAACATCCACAATTTTCAGGGCGTCTACCTTAGCCCGCAGCAGGCCAAAGCGCTGTTAAACGTGCTGCAGCAGAACGTGAGCCAGTATGAGGCTGCTTTTGGCGAAATCAAGCTCGAGGCGCGTGCTGGCGCGGGTTTCGTGCAGTAACCGCGCATGACGGCGGCGCCGGCGGACGTGCGCATGCAGGCCCGAAATCCCCTGCTGGCCCCCGCCGCGATCGCGCTCCTGGTCCTCCTCAGCCATGCCGCTTTTCTGACGCTGCCGTTTTACTGGGATGAACTAGGCCAGTTTGTTCCGGCGTCGCTCGACCTTTTTCAGCGCGGCGCCTGGATACCGCGCTCGACCGTTGCCAACGTGCATCCGCCAGGTGTGATGGCGTACCTCGCAGCCGTTTGGTCGATTACCGGTTATTCGATCCCGGTCACACGGCTGGCAATGCTGGCACTCGCGGCGGCGGGCGCAGTCATTGCGTTGCGGCTTGCGATCCGCATGGGCTTGCCGTCGAGAGCGGCCATCCTGGCCACTGCATTTCTGGTGGTCTCCCCGTTGTTCTTTGCGCAGTCCACGATGGCCGCGCTCGATATGCCCGCCATGGTGTTCCTGGTCCTGGCGCTGCTGTTATTTCTGGAGGAGCGCATTCCAGCGGCCGTCTTCGCCTGTACGGTGCTGGTGATGGTGAAGGAGACGGGCCTGGTGGCGCCGGCATGGTTCGGCGCGTGGTTGTGGTTCGAGCGGCGGCGAGGCGAAGCGCTGTGGTTTTTGGTGCCCGTTGCGCCGCTCATCATCTGGCTCATCGCACTGGATCGCGGGACCGGACATCTGTTCGGCAACGCCGCGTTCACACAGTACAACGTCTGGTATCCGCTCGATCCGGTGCGCCTTTCGCTGGCGCTCCTACGGCGTCTGTATTACCTGTTCGCCGGAAGCGGCCACTGGATCGGCGCCATCGCGCTTGGAATCGCTCTGCGACGGACTGCGCTGTTTCGTACGCGCCCCTGGCGGATCGCCGGCGGGCTGGCGATTGCACATGTGCTGCTGGTGAGCGTGTTGGGCGGCGCCGTGTTGGAGCGTTATCTGGTTCCCGTGCTCCCGACGCTCTATATCGCGTTTGCCGCTGCGATCTGGCAATACGCGCCGCGCTGGCGGATCCTCAATGCCGCATCACTGGCCGGAGCCCTGCTGATCGCCAACGTTGTTAATCCGCCGTATCCGTTCCCTTGGGAGAATAACCTGGCCTACTCCGACTTCGTCACACTCGACGTGCAGGCAGCGGAATATCTGCAGGCTCATTTCCCCAAAACAAAAATAGCCACTATGTTTCCGCTGGCGCCAGCCTTTCGCCGGCCGGAGTTCGGCTACGTCCGGCAGCCGCTTAACATTCGTGAACTTTCAGATTTTCGCGCGGCCAACGTGGCGCCGCTCGCGCGCGAAAATGTGGAAGTGCTCGTGCTCTATTCCGGGACATGGGACCCGCTTGGCCTGATGCAAAACAAGAAATGGACGGATTTCCTGCGGTGCTATTACGATTACGAGCCGCCAGTGGATGCCAACGAGTTGCGCGTGTTGCTGGGCGCACGATCTGTGGCACGCTGGACACGCCATGGACAGTGGGTCGAAATTTACGAAAGATAGGAGGCTCCCAGTGAAAACCGCACTGGCGATCCTGGCGCTGACCGCGCTCGCGGCTCTAGCTTACCGCCCCCAGCACGATCCGTTGCCGCAATTCCCGCGCACCATGGTGTGGGCCTGGGAGCGGCCGGAGAAGCTGGATTTCATCGACCCGCATGAAGTTGGCGTGGCGTTTCTTGCGCGCACCATTTACATCCGCGGCGGCGTGGTCAGTGTACGGCCGCGCTTGCAGCCCCTGGTGGTCACGCCGGGGACGGCGCTCATGGCGGTGGTACGCATCGAGTCGCAGGGGGTCGAATCCGCCTCGCGCGCAGAGGTCGAGCACGCGATCCTCGATGCCACCGAACTTCGCGGGATCCGCGCGTTGCAGATCGATTACGACGCGCGCACTTCCGAACGGGACTTCTATCGCGCTCTGCTTGTGGACCTGCATCGCGTGCTGCCGTCGTCAATGCCGCTTTCGATGACGGCCCTGGCATCCTGGTGTGAATCCGACAATTGGATCTCGGGACTTCCGGTGACCGAGGCCGTCCCTATGCTGTTCCGGATGGGCGCCGGCGAATCGTCTCGGCCCGGCGAGGACTTCGGGCCGGATTTGTGCCGATCGAGTGTCGGCATCTCAACTGACGAGCCGCTGCCGGACATTCCGCGCGGACGGCGCGTCTACATCTTCCATCCGCGAAGCTGGTCGGCGGTCGAGCTGCGCGCGGCCGTACACGAGGTGCATCGATGGCAATAAGAATTTGCAGTACGTTATTGTTGCTGGTTCTCTTCGCGGGCCTGCTGTCCAACCCGCCCGATCTTTCGAGCTGCGGCCCGTTTCTTCCGAGTGCCGCCTTCAGCTTCTGGAGAATTCCGGAAGACGCCGCCGGCCGGTACGCGCGCGGGCAGTTGGGCATTCTGCAGCCAGGGCTTCCGCGATTCTATCTGATCATCGCGTACCGTTATCTCATTGGAGTGGGATTGAACGCGGAGGAGCGCAAGGCGCTCTTCGGTCCGGAGCCGGCCGTCCAGACGCCATTTTCCTATCAGCCGGAGGGTCCGCGGCAAGTATGGCTCAAGAAGCGGGCGCGCGTCGCCGGAAAGGGAGCGCCGCCCAACATCAATGCCTTTAAGACAATCAGCGGCAACGATTACTACCTTACTTATTTGAACTGCGGCGACGATGCTTTCGTTACGGCTGCCCAGACCTTGGACGATCGCAGCCGCCAGCTTGGTATCGAAAGCCCGGCCGTGAAGGGCTGGGTGGCGGCCCAGGATCAAGTCTTCGCCAATTGCTCCGAGGGGCCGTCGATTCCAGCGGCGCTCGATGATACGGCCACCCCGTCCATGCGTGCCGATCGCGCGTATCAGATTGCGGCAGCGAATTTCTACGCGGGCGACATGGATGCCGCCGAGCGAATGTTTCGAGCTATCGCCGATGACCACGACTCACCTTGGAGGCAAATCGCACCCTACTTGGTAGCGCGCTCGCTGGTCCGCGAGGCTACGCTCAGCGTGAAAGGCGTGGGCGCCGATCGCGAGAAACTTGCGGCTGCAGAAACCCAGTTGCAAACCATTTTGAGTGATCCGGCCCAAAACGCGGAGCATGCCGCGGCGCGGAAACTGCTCGATTATGTTCGCGTGCGGCTGGCTCCCGGCGCGAGGATGCACGACCTGGCCGCGACTCTGGTTCTTAAGGACTCGCAGGCGACCATCCAGCAAAACTCGTTCGATTACCGTTTCCTCTACGACGCGTTCGAAAGGGGGGACTTCGGCGGCATGAAGGCTCTTCCAGTCGAAGACGGCCTGACCACCTGGATTTCCGCGTTTCAAACGGCGGACGCGGCCGAGACTCAAAACCAATGGCGCCAGAAGCACACGCTACCGTGGCTGGTGGCCGCTCTTTCCAGAGCCTCTGACGTTCAACCGGGCGTGGATGAATTGGTGACCGCTGGGCTAAGGGTCGGGCCTGATTCGCCGGCTTATGCGACGGCGGCATTCCACTCGATCCGGTTGCTGATCGATTCAAAACAAACCGGCGAAGCGCGGAGCCGGCTCGACAAATTGCTGGCTGCGGAGACAGCTTCTTTGCCCCAGTCCTCGTTGAACCTGTTTCGCGCCGAGCGGATGAAAATTGCCGCGAACTGGGACGAGTTTCTCAAATACTCGGTCCGCATACCCGCCGGCAGCTTTACAGGTTTTGAGCAGTACGGAAATACGGGGATCGAAGGCGAGGATGCATCACTTCCGGAAGGCGTCAAGCCGCGCCAGCCCGCGTTCGATGCGGATGCCGCAAAAATCCTCAACCAGCAGACGCCGCTCGATCTGCTGCTGGATGCGGCGCGGCGCGATGTCTTACCTAAGCCCATGCGGCGCGAGGTCGCGGCATCCGCGTGGGTCAGATCGATTCTGTTAGGAGATGAGAATTCGGCCAAGTCGGTTGCGCCACTCTTGCAGGACCTGGCGCCGGATTTGAAGGCGCCGCTGCGGACGTATCTGGAAGCGTCCGATTCCGCTGCCAGGAGGTTCGCCGCCGTTTACCTGATGCTGCAACACCCGGGATTGCGGCCGTATGTGCAGGTGGGCTTCGGCAGACTTGCGCCGCCCGAGAAACTGGACGAGTTTCGGGACAATTGGTGGTGCTCGTTCACGGGGGGGCAAGACGCGCCGGACTACTATCGCGTCGCATCGACCTTGCCGGAGCCTTTACAACTGCTCTATCCGGACGGGGCGCCCAAAGCACAATTTCTGTCGGCGGATCAACAGGCGCGGGGGCAGCGCGAATGGACCCGGCTCACTGAGACGCCGCCCGCGCCGGAATATCTGACGAACCAGGCCGTTGAGTGGGCGAAGAATCACCCCAGCGATCCGCGATCACCCGAAGCGTTGCATCTGGCAGTGCGCGCCGTGCGCTACGGTTGCGGCGCTAAGAAGGGCGCGTCAAAAGAGGCGTTTCAATTGCTGCACCAGAAATATCCGGATTCCGCGTGGGCGCGGAAAACCAAGTATTGGTATTAGGGGTTGTGTCGCCGGGCCGCCAGATTTCCCACCCGATCCACGGCGAACCTCCAGCCGGCAGGGATCAGCGTTGTCGCGCCGTAGTCTACTACCAGTGCCGGACCCTTTTCGCCGCGCTGGCGAACCTGCTCCCGCTCAAACACAGGGAGCAGGCGAAACTTGCCGCCGGCGAACACCCGCCGTAATTCCGGCTTCCGCCGCAGCTGGGCGCGCGCCAGTCTAGCCGGCTCAGGTTTTGCCACTGCGATCTTTGCCCGCACTCGAACCGTCACGATCTCCGTTGGCCGCGCACGGTCACAGTAACCATAGATCCGCTGGTGCTCCTCATGAAACGAGCCGCCCCATGGAAGGGTCAGTTCGTAACTCTGGCCCACGTAGCGGACGTCGGCCATGCGCTCCAGCGTTGCGCCCGGCATATCATGACGCGCGGTGCGTTCGAGCTGCGCAAACCGCTTTTCAATGTGCGACGGATCGAGCACGCCCGCCGAGTAGTCGCGCACACGATCGGCCAGCAGCATGCCAAGCGCCGACAGAGCGCCGGCCAATCGCGGCACGATCACCGTTCGAATTCCGAGCTCTTCCGCCATTTCGCAGGCGTGCAAGCCGCCACAACCGCCGAAGGCAACCAGCGGGAAATCGCGCGGATCGCGCCCGCGCTCGACCGACACCACGCGTATGGCCCGCTCCATATTGGCATTGGCAACGCGCACGATCCCTTGCGCTACGGCGACCCGGTCCCGCCGAAGAAGGCGCGCAATGTGATCCACCGCCGCGGCCGCCCGCGCCGCATCAATCTGCATCTCGCCGCCGAGAAACTGGTCGGGCGCAATGCGGCCGAGCACCACATGCGCGTCGGTTACCGTCGCCCGCTCACCCGCGCCATAACATGCCGGACCGGGATCGGCGCCCGCGCTCTCCGGTCCCACGCGCAGCAGGCCGCCCTCATCCACGCGCGCAATCGACCCGCCGCCCGCGCCTACCGTGTGGATATCGAGCATGGGGACGCGCACCGGCATTCCATCCACCGAAGCATCCATGGCCAGGCGAAGCGAGCCTTCCCACAGGCTGACGTCCGTAGAGGTGCCGCCCATGTCGAAGGTGAGGGCGCGCTCGAAGCCGCTCCAGCGCGACGCCGCGCCTGCGCCCACCACGCCGCCGGCCGGCCCGGAGAGGATCGTCCGAACCGCGTGACGCCGCGCTTCTGCTGCCGTGATGAATCCGCCGTTCGATTGCAGAATGGAGATGCGTTGCCGGCTGGACCGGTCCAGCTCGGAAAGATAGGCGTCCATGAGCGGGCCCACATACGCGTTGATCAGAGTGGTCGAAGCACGCTCGTACTCGCGGAACTCGGGCGAGACTTCATGCGAACAGCAGAGGTAATGCTCACCGCCCAGAGCGCGCGCCGCAGCTTGTTCGTTTTCCGCGTTCTCGTACGAGTGCAAAAAGCAGATCGCCACGGATTCGACGCCGGCTCTGTGTAACCGCGCTTTCAATCGTGCCAGCTCCTGGCGGGGGGGCCGTTTGCCTATGGAGCCGTCGAAGTAGGCCCTTTCAGCAATGCCGAAGCACAGCGAGGGTGGCACCAGGTGGCGTTTGAGCGGCGGAGTCAGATTGTAGAGCTGCGCTCGGTTCTGGCGGCCGATGCGAACCAGATCTGTGAAACCCTGGGTGGCGACCAACGCGGTCCGCGCACCTTTGCGTTCGAGCAGTGCATTGGTAGCGACGGTCGAGCCGTGAACGACTTCCGTGCGGGCGGAAGCGCCGATCCGGCTCAGACCATCGAGAATCACCCGCGCCGGCGAGCCGGGATTGGAGCGAAGCTTAAAGCTCTCGATCGAGCCGTCATCGCGCAGCACAACGAAGTCGGTAAATGTTCCGCCAGTGTCGATGCCGATGCGCACGATTCAGCATCGTATCAAACGGCCGAGGCGGCGCTCAGCCGGCGAACTGCTCGATCGCTCCGGCCATTTCATCCGGCACTTCGAACATCGGGAAATGGCTGCTCGCCTTCACGCGGCGCACGCGGAACCACGGATGACTCGCCGCGAACGCCTGCTGCGCATTCAGATAAGCGGCGTCCGAGGGCTGTGCATAGAGGTGCAGGACCGGGATGGCCGGCAACAGGTGCGAGAGCGCCTGCATGGGGCTGCCCTCCTTCTGGTACGCCGCACTGATCTCACGCGCGGCCCGAGCCCACATCGGCTTTCCATACGGGGCAATCTCGTCCTGAACAAATTGCTTCAAGGCTGGATTCTCGACGCCATGCAGCCACATGGCCAGAGTTTCATTTACGGTCTGCTTCCAGTGCTCGGCCGATTGCATACCGCGGAGCGTGTCGAGGAATGGCGGTGGCGGTTCGGTGACGATCCAGTCGAGAAGCACAAGTTTCGGAATTCGGCGGCCCAGTCTACGGCGCAGTTCGAGCGCCACCCAGCCGGAGTGAGCCAGCGCTACCGGCACAACCGCCGCCGCGCCACTCGCCTCGATCACCGCCTTGGCTGCCTGGAAGAGTTCTTTCGCGCCGAAATCCCGCGCGGACGCATCCGAGCCGCCATGCCCCGGCCAATCCAAAGCCAGCGAACGGCGCCGCTGGCTCGTGCGGCTGATGAGATCCCGGAAGACCGACCGGTTAACGCACCAGCCCGGAAGAAACAGGAGAGCCGGCTCTTCCTCGCCTACATCGTCGTAGGCGATTCGGATTCCGTTGGCCGTTGTGAAGCTCATGGCCGCGGCGATCTCTAGTGAGGCACGTTTCCAATCGGCTTGTGCTGCGTGATTTCTTCGTAGGCGTCGCGGACCTGGTCGGGCAGGCCCTCCCCCACCCAGTTTTTCACGCTGTCGGGGAGCTGGATGCTGGTGGAAACCAGCTTGGTTCCGTCCTTCTTAACGATGTCGTCAAGTTTCTTGCCCTGCTTCACGGCGGCCTCGACCGCACGGTGCAGTTCGATCATGAACTGTTTTTGCCCTTCCAGGACTTCCTTACCGCCTGAACCACCGTGTCCCGGGAGCACATGCGTCACATCGAGCTTCTGCGCGGCTTCCATTACTTTCGGCCAATTGCCAATGTTCCCATCGGCGGTGTAGTTGTAGGCGCCGTTTACACCTGCGTCACCGGAACACAATACCTTTTCTTTGGGCAGGTAGACGAAACCATCGCCGCGCGTGTGCGCCCAGCCAAAGAAGTAAAAGCGCACCTCGCGCGTGTCATCCTTCAGGATGAACGGGCTCTTATCGAACGTCTGCTTGGGTGGCTCGGGATTCGCGAGGTTCAGCTCCCCAACATCCTTGCGCTCCTTGGCCGTATCCTGCCAGCGTTTAGGTTCGTAGCGCTTCATTTCCTCGGCCACACCCTTGTAAGCCAGCGTGATGGAGCCGGCTTGCGTCCAAACGGGGTTGCCATACGCGTGGTCGCCGTGGTGGTGAGTATCGAAGACGTACTTCACCGGCTTGTTGGACACTTTCTTGGCTGCGTCCATCACCGCACGCGCGCCGCTCGGGAAATTCGCATCCACCACGATGAGGTAATCCTTCATCTCGATGATGGCGTTGTTGCAATGTCCCAGCGTGTGGATTTCGCCTTCACGAAACCAGACGCCCGGAACAATCTGTTTCACGGTTCCTGGCGCCACGTCGCCGGCGGCCACAAAGAAGGCCAGCGCGGTAAGGAGCGCAAATATACTCAGAATCCAGATGCGGCGTTTGATCATCAACTTCGCTCTCCTCAGAAGAGGCCTATGCTATCGCGTGGCGGAGGGGCAAGGCAAGGAGATCAAGGGTTACGGCCAGGCATGCCGTCAGGAGTTTAGCGATGTCATGGCTTTGCCACCCACATCCGGCAGCTAGACCTCTCTTTTCATGCAGTTAGGCCGGGCCAGGCAGTTGCTTAAGCAAGGCCATGACTATTAATCCGCTTACAAGTCTACAGCCCAGCTTGTTTCAGCCGGTGAGCAACAACGCGTCTGCCGGAAACTCCAGTACAGTGTCGTCGACCACCACGCCGCAGGACAGCACGGCGGATATCTCGCCCACGGCCGTGTTTCTCAGCATGCTGCAACAAGTTCAGCAGCAGAATCCGGGCCAGTTCCAGCAGATCACCACAAACATTGCGAACAAGCTACAACAGGCAGCAAAGGACGCCCAAAGCCAAGGCGATTCGTCGCGCGCGAACCAGCTCAACCAGCTCGCAAGCCAGTTCCAGAACGCTGGGACTACAGGACAGTTGCCTTCGCCCCAGGCTCTCCAGCAGGCAGGAATCTTCAGCCACCACCATCATGGCGGCCACCACGTCCATCACAGCCCCGAGTCTACCCGGACGGATGCGTCGTCGGCGTACGGGCCTCAGATCACCGGCACGAATACCCAGGACCCGACGACCGGGATCAACCCGTCGCTGAACGGCCAATAACGTCGTCTAAGTCTATTTCAGTTCGTTCCCAGGTGAGTATGCCCGGTGGCGCGAATATCGAGCTGGACCTTATCGCTAACCCGCAGGATGAACGTGCTGGGGTTTTTCACGCCCCACTGCGCGTAGGGCATGACCGAATGCAGGTTCGCGACGAGCAGATCTCCCTTGTTCTCCACCCGTGTCTGGAAAATCATCTCGTGCTCGGCGCCGTGAATCTTGAACAGGCCGTGCACCTGCAACTCCGCCACCCCCTCTGAGGCGAAGCGGCCCTCCACGCGCTCGGGAGTGAAGACCGCCTCCGGATAACGCCGGCTCTCCAGAACGTCTTTGTGCATTTTGCGGTCGCGCGCCGCGCTGCCGCTCGCACCGCTGGCCACGTCTACGATGACCGCGCCGCTCGCTTTGCCGGTTGCGGGATCGAATCGAATAGTTCCGCTCTTCAACTGAAAGGTGCCATGCACGGTATGAAGAATGTCAGGCAAAGTGAAATGGATTTCGGTCTGCGCCGGATCCAGTTCCAGCACGATTTCGTCCGTGGCGCTGGAGGTGCCTGCCGTGGCGGCATACGTGATTAGAATGAGAGCCAGAGCGTTCTGATACATCGTTCTCCTCGGATTTTGCATTATATGAATCGGCTCAGGCCCGGCCCGCCGTCAGCATCTTCCAACCGAAAGGAAATGCGCTCGTAACGAGAGCCGCCGGCGATCGTTCTCCGACGTGCATAGCCAGCAGCGTCGAAAAGACCGCCGGTCTGGCCTCAAGCGCGCACAACACCCGGTGGCGCAGGCCCGGAAATCGGTCGAGCAAGAGCATGGCGTCCGCCATGAAATCCGGGCGCCTCATCAGGCTCCGGTGTTCGGCGGCATACGCGCTGAGATCGCCGCCTGCCAGCGCGCCAGCGAGCTGCAGCGCTTGCCGGAACGCGAGGCACATCCCTTCGCCCGTGATGGCGTCCACCGACCCGGACGCATCGCCGATCAGAGCGACTTGCCCACTCACTACTCGCTTGAAGCTGCAGGAAACCGAAACGGCGCCCCGTTCGGCGCCCATCCGTGCGGACCGTTGCAGGCGGTCTCTCAGCTCCGGGAACCCTGCCAGCGCACGGTCTATCCGCAA
This sequence comes from Terriglobia bacterium, assembly GCA_020073305.1. Lineage (GTDB taxonomy): Bacteria > Acidobacteriota > Terriglobia > Bryobacterales > Bryobacteraceae > QHXW01. The sequence continues at coordinate 220,433 of JAIQFK010000010.1, read as the reverse complement.
GTGCCGGTCGCGAGAGATCAAAACCACGCAGGCTTCCGCCGGACTGACGGGCGTTACATAGAATTGAAATCCGTTGCCCCAATAGATCTCGACGCAGTCCGACCATGGCTTGACTCGACAGTGCCGCCGGAAGCCGAAGCGGCGTTTGTAGCTGTCAAACGCATCGAGACCCGCCCAGCGCCGGACATACGAGTTCTGCCCGTCGGCGCCGACAATCCACCGCGACCGCAAGAGCCGGCCATCCACGATGGCTCCGGCTTCGCTGATACCGCTCACGCGCGCACTCCAAAGGAACCGCACACCTGTCTCCGCGGCGCGATCGACCAGCAACTGGTGCAGCGCAGGACGGCGCATGCCCAACCCAAAGCCGGATGGAAAACTCGCGCTCACCGAGGTGCCCGGCGCGAGAAAGCGGATGCCGCGAAGCGGGAAGGAATGCTCCGTGCCGATCGTCACACCGAGTTGGCGCAACGCTTCGAGCGAATCCGGCATCAGCCCTTCGCCACAGGGCTTCTCGATGGGAGGATGCGACCAGTCCGCAACCATCACCCGCAATCCTTTTTGGCGCGACGCAATGGCAGCAGCCAGTCCGGCAGGCCCGCCCCCCACGATGAAAACGTCCGTTTCGCGCGGCAATGACATGATTCAGATGTTGATCACGCGCCGCGCCAGGCCCAGCGCCTCCGACCAGAATGTGCCCGAGGAATGCATGCACTCGACCACGTCGGCCACCGCGCGCACAAAATCGTCCAGGTGGCGGTCCTCGACAATCAGAGGCGGTGCGACTTTCAACACCATGAAGTTGTTGCCGCAGATCTGCGTCAGGAAGCCTTGGTCCCGGAACAGCCGCATCACCAGCACCTGTCCGAACATCCCCGGGTGGATTTTCGTGAAGGTTTCGAACGGAATCCGCAAGCGCAGCTTCTCAGGCGCCTGGAATTCGATTCCGTTCAAAAGTCCAATTCCCCGGACTTCCTTCACCATTTCGTAAGGAGCAAGCACCGCCTGTAAACGCGAGCGCAGAAAGTCTCCGGCCGCCAAGGCCCGTTCGCCGAGACGCTCGCGTTCGAGCACGTCGAGTGTCGCCAGACCCGCCCGCATCGCGAGAGCATTTTCGCTGAATGTGGATGTGTGGACGATCGCGCGATCGATCGAGCCGTAGACGGAAGCGTAAACAGCATCGGACATCAACAAAGCTCCGCTCGGAATCAGGCCGCCGCTGAGCGCCTTAGCGAGCGCGACCATGTCGGGCTCTACGTCAAAATGGTGGGCCGCGAGAAACCGGCCGGTCCGGTACATGCCCGTCTGGACTTCATCCAGCACGAACAGCGTCCCGTAGCGCCTGCAGAGTGTCTGCGCCGTTCGAAGGTACTCAGGCGGCGGCACGCGGACTCCGCCTTCGCCCTGAATCGGCTCGAGGATCAGCGCGGCAAATCGACGCGAAGCCAGTTTTTGCTCCAGCACCTGCAAGTCGCCGAAGGGAACCGCTTCCGCGTCCGGAAGCAGCGGGCCGAAGCCGTCGCGCCAGAACGGGTCCCCCATCAGAGAGAGCGCGCCGCAGGTCAGGCCATGAAAAGCGCCGCCGGCATAGAGCAACCCGGCCCGGCCGGTGTGGGCCCGCGCAAACTTGATGGCGGCTTCAATGGCTTCGCTTCCTGAACTCGAGAAGTAAACCTTCTGCAGGCGTCCGCCAGCCCGCGCGCAGAGCCGGTCGGCAAGCTCTCCCGCCAGTTCCGGAACGTGGCTCTGCAACATGGCTGGACCCCGGCGTTCCAACTCTTCGCGAATTGCTTCGATGATTGCGGGGTGGTTGTGTCCGGCGTTGTGAACGCAGTAGCCCGAAAGAAAATCGAGAATGCGCCGGCCGTCGCTAGTGTAAAGCTCCGCTCCGCGGCACTGCTCGTAGCGGACATTCATCTGCAAAACGTCGAGCAGTCTCACCCACCGCGGGTTTACGCGGTCGCAGTAAAGCGTGTCAGAAGCGCAGGCAGTGGCTGTAGATGCCAATACTGAATCCCCCGTTACGTATTTTCGTATATCGATCAACCCGAATACTGGAGTGACGCACGGCTCTTCGCTAAGGTTTCCCCGACTTTCGCCCACCGCGCAAAACCCGCCTCCTGAGCCCTGAATGCTATCATCGGTTCTCGATGTTGAATCTCGCCGAAGAGCGGTTTTTCATCACCGGCGCCACCGGTTTTGTGGGCTCCTGCCTGGCCCGGAAACTCGCCGAACTCGGGTGCGAGGTGCACGTGCTGGCGCGGCCCGGCTCCCATCGCTGGCGCCTCGACGGCCTCGAAAACAAGCTCCACTTTCACGAGGGTGATCTGACCGACCTCGAACGTCTGTGCCAATTCGTCCGTGCCGTTGAGCCGACGATCATTTACCATCTCGCCGTCCACGGCGCGTATCCGTACGAGACCGACGCCGACCGGATCATCCTTACCGATGTGTTCGGCACATGGAACCTGCTGAAAGCCTGCGCCGAGGTCGACTACAAGCTATTGATCAACACCGGCAGTTCCTCCGAGTACGGCGCCAAGCCGTATGCCATGCGCGAGACCGATCCGCTCGAGCCGCGCAGCTACTACGCGGTAGCGAAGTGCGCGCAGACCCTGGTGTGCGGATACCGGGCACACGCCGAGCACCGGCCCATCAACACCCTGCGCCTGTTTTCCGTTTATGGTCCCTACGAAGAGCCTTCGCGGTTCGTGCCCACGGTGATTCAGCGCTGCCTCGAGGGACAGGACCTCGACACCGTGCCGCCCGAAACCGCGCGCGATTTCGTCTATGTGGACGATGTCGTCGACGCGCTCCTCCGGGTCGACGACCTTCGCCTCCAGTACGGCGAAGTTTTTAACATCGGCAGCGGAGTCCAGTCCACCGTGCGCGACGTCGTCGAGCACGCCATCACCCTGACTGGCTCCAGCGTCAAGGTGAATTGGGGAGCCATGCCGGGCCGGACTTGGGATACCGACACCTGGCTCGCCGACTACAGTAAGGCGCGCCGCGCCCTGAATTGGGCCCCTCGAACCAGCCTGGCTTCGGGCCTCGAGAAAACCGTCCAATGGTTCAAGTCCCGGGGATACTGGAAGCCGCAGCCGTATGCGTCACACGCTGTGCGCGATCTGTGACACCGATCGTTGGGATCGGCCTCTGCACGCGGAAGCCCTTGGCGATGGAGCCTTCACCAGCGAACGGTTTTCCGCGCGACGCACACCCGATCGCGTGCATTACCGCATGGTGCGCTGCGCCAATTGCGGGTTGATCCGCTCCGATCCCGTGCTCGAGGAAGCCGAACTCGCGCGGTTGTACGCCCAAAGCCACCTGACCTACGCACAGGAAGCCGAATTCGCGGGCGAAACCTACGCTCGCTATCTGCGCGAAGTCCTGCCGCTCGCGCCAGCGCAGGGTCGCCTGCTCGAGATCGGCTGCGGCAGCGGGTTTTTCCTGGAGCGAGCGCTTGATCTCGGCTTCACGGAAGTGTGCGGCGTGGAGCCGAGCCGGGATGCAGTGGAAGCCGCCTCGCCGCGTGTTCGCGACTCTATCCGTCTCGATGGTTTTCGCGACGGCCTCTTCCCCGAAGGACATTTCAGCATGGTTTGCGGATTTCAGGTCTTCGATCACCTGGTGAATCCCAATGCGACCCTTCAGACGTGCCGGCGTATTTTGCGGCCCGGCGGGCTGGTGTTCCTGATCCACCACGACGCGGGCGCGTGGACCCACCGCCTGCTCGGCGAGCGCAGCCCCATCATCGACGTCGAGCACATCTACCTCTACGATCGCCGCACGATGGCCCGAATCCTCGTCAAGAATGGCTTCGATGTACTGCGTGTGTTTGCCGTCCGGAACCGGTATCCCATCTACTACTGGTCCGGCATGGCGCCCCTTCCCTCCGGCATCAAACGCGGGCTGGTTCCCAGGCTCCGCAACTCCGCGCTGGGACGCCTCGCAGTGGCTTGGAACGCCGGCAATCTTGGTATAGTGGGATGTTTCAATCCGGAAAAAATTTGAGAGACGTGAACGAGCCTTTGCTACAGGCTCGCGCCCGCGCGGTGCGTGCACGAGTCTTGCGGATGGCGCATGCCGGCAGGACGCCGCATGTCGGGTCCGCTCTCTCCTGTGTAGATCTTCTGGTGGCTCTCTATTTCTCCGTGCTCCGCGTCGACCCCTCGAAACCGAACGACCCTGACCGCGATCGGCTGCTGCTCAGCAAAGGCCATGGTTGCATGGCGCAGTATGGCGCGCTCGCGGAGCGCGGCTTCTTTCCGGAATCGGCGCTCGACGAGTACGCGCGTGATGGCGGCAGGCTGGCCGAGCACCCTGGCCCGCATTGCGTTCCCGGCATTGAGGCGGCCACCGGCTCGCTCGGTCATGGTTTGCCGATGGGCGCTGGAATGGCGCTGGCCGCGAAGTTGCGCGGGGCGAGCTATCGTGTGTTCGTAGTGCTCAGCGATGGCGAATGCTACGAGGGTAGCGTCTGGGAGGCGGCGTTGTTTGCGCCCGTCCAGCACCTCGACGGCTTGACGGCGATTGTCGACTACAATGGCTGGTCGGCCATGAGCCGCACGCACCTCGCCATGGATCCTTTTGCCGAAAAGTGGCGGGCCTTCGGCTGGTCTGTGCGGGAGGTTGACGGGCACGATGTTTCAGCCGTCGCTTCGGTTCTGGCTGCGGTCCCGTTCGAACCCGGCCGGCCTTCGGCTATCATCGCCCGAACCCTGAAAGGCAAAGGCGTTTCCTTCATGGAAAACGACCTCGAGTGGCACTACCGCCCGCCCAATGACGACGACCTGCGGCGGGCCCTGCTGGAGATCAGTGGATGAGGGCGGCGTTTGTTCGCGGGTTGTCCGCGGCAGCGCGGCAAGATCCGCGAGTTATGCTGCTCACAAGCGATCTCGGATTTAAGATCTTCGACGAATTTGCCGGCGAATTCCCGGGACGATTCCTGAACGTCGGCGTCGCCGAGAGCAACATGATCGGCGTGGCCGCCGGCCTGGCGCTGGACGGCATGCGGCCATTCGCGTACTCCATTGCGCCCTTCGCCACTCTGCGCTGCCTCGAGCAGATTCGCAACGATGTCTGTTATCACCAAGCGGCGGTCACCATCGTGGGCGTGGGAGGCGGATACAGCTACGGCCCTAACGGGCCCACGCATCACTCACTCGAAGACATTGCGGTGATGCGCGCGCTTCCCAACATGACCGTGCTGTGCCCCGGCGACCCGGTGGAAGTAGAGCAGGCGGTAGGCGCCGCTGCCGCGCATGGCTTGCCGGTGTATCTGCGGATCGGGCGCGCCGGCGATCCCGTGGTGCATCGCGGCTCCGTGCGTTTCGAGATCGGCCGCGCCCTCACCGTGCGCGATGGCCGCGATTGCACGCTCGTTTCGACGGGCAATATCCTGCCGCTGGCGGTCGAGACCTCCGACCGTCTGCGCGCGAATTCGATCGCTTGCCGGGTGCTCAGCATGCACACCGTCAAACCACTGGATGAGGCTGCGCTACGCGCTTGCGCGGAGGAAACCCGGGCGCTCTTCACGATCGAAGAGCACAGCCGCATCGGAGGCCTGGGCTCGGCCATCGCCGAATGGTCGGCCATGAACCGCGTCCCCGGTCCGCTCTGCCTGTTCGGCGCGGAGGATCGTTTTGCTTCGACGACCGGCAGCCAGGCCTATCTGCGAGGGCTCAACGGCCTCACCGTGGAAAGAGTGTCGGAATCGATCGCCGCCAAACTTGCCGGAGCCGTGTCGTGCTGACTGATCGCCCGATCTCCGTGGTAGTGGCCTGCTACCGCGACGCCGGCAACGTGCGCGAGATGTACGCGCGGCTGAGCAGCGTGCTGCCGCAGGTGAGCGCCAGCTACGAGATCATTTTCGTCAACGACAACAGCCCCGACAACGCCGAAGAAATCCTGATCGAGATCGCCCGGCAGGATGCGCGCGTTACCGTCATCTCGCACAGCCGCAACTTCGGCTCGCAGATGGCCTTCACCAGCGGCATGCGCCAGTCGCTCGGCGACGCGGTCATCCTGATGGACGGCGACCTGCAGGACCCGCCGGAGACCATCCCCGTACTGGTCGCCGAGTGGCTCAAGGGCTATGACGTGGTCTACGGGGTTCGCCAGCAGCGGCGCGAGAATCCGCTGATGGAAGCGGCTCGCAAGCTCTTCTACCGCCTCTACCGGCGCCTGTCTTACATCGACGTGCCGGTGGATGCGGGCGATTTCTCCGTCATGAGCCGGCGCGTGGTGGACGCCATGCTCCAGATGCCGGAACGCGACCGTTTCCTGCGCGGCCTCAGAAGCTGGGTCGGATTCCGGCAGACCGGCGTGCCCTACGTTCGCGCTGCTCGCTTCGCCGGCGAATCCACCAATTCCCTGCTCGATAACGTGCGGTGGGCCAAGCGCGGCATCTTCTCCTTCTCTTACCGTCCGCTCGAAATGATCTCGCTGATGGCTTTGATGGTCACGTTTCTCGCCGGCACGGCCATCGTCGTCTACTTCATCCTCTATTTCGTCATTCCGAATGCACCGCGCGGTTATCTCACGCTGCTGGTGGCTGTCCTTTTGCTCGGAGCCGTCCAGCTATTCAGCCTCAGTATCATGGCCGAGTATCTCGGGCGGATCTTCGAAGAGGTCAAACAGCGCCCGCCATTCATCGTGCGGACCATCGTGAACGATCACCGGCAGAAGCTCTAACCGCAGGAAACTCTTGAGCAAAACTGATACACTAGAAGAGCCTTTTGAGAGTCCTGCAACAACCTGGCTGAACCAAAGCTGCCTCGTCTAGCCCGCACAATTGAAAGACAGAGGGTAAAGCTATGAAAAGAATCTTCGTAGGCAATTTGGACACAGCTTCAACTGAGACATCCATCCGTTCGCTGTTTGAGCGCCATGGAGCCGTCGAAGGCGTCAAAGTGATCACCGACCGGGACACGGGGCGCCCTCGCGGGTTTGCGTTCGTCGAGATGGCGGATTCCGCGGAAGCGGACCGCGCTATTTCAGCTTTGAATGGAGTCGACCTCGATGGCCGGCCCCTGAAAATTAACGAAGCCCGGCCTAAGCCACAAGGCGCCGGCGGATTCGGCGGCTCGTTCCGCGGTGCGTCACGCGGCAGCGGCGGTGCACCCCGCCAGCGTCGCGAGCCCCGCTGGTAAGAGCCACAACACAAATCAACGGCGGGCAGGCGGTAGGCCCGCTCATGGAGGGAGTTCAAGAGTATGGCTACTCGTTCGCGGACCACATTTAAAAAACGCCAGAAGGAAATCGCCCGCATGGAGTGGCAGCGTGACAAGGCGGCCAAACGATTGCAGCGGAAGCTGCATCCCGAAAAGGAGTCTCCGGACAACCCCGACAACCCAGAAAGCAAAGAGGAACCGGAAGCCGGCTTGACACCGGCCGAGTCATCCCAGGTTGGCGAGTGATTCTGGGACACGGGCCGATGTCGTCCGCTGCGGCGGCTCGGCGGTTCACACCGGGTAAGGGGGGAGCGATGGCACTGCGGTACATGGGGTTCGATCAGAGACAGAATACACGTGTGTACAAGTTCGATAATGTCTCTGAGGGTGAACCGACCATCCGCATGGTGATCACAGCCGACCTTACCCTGTTCCAAAAGCATCACATCGCCCTTCAGGAGGGCCCCGGTTTGTGCGCTCTAAAACTGGCTGCCGACCTCGAAATTCCACAGACGGGAAATCACGAGCTGACCGGTGACGATCTGCTGGCTCACGCCAGCGCCAGGGCGGCCGCCGCGGCTCGCCAGGCTGAATTGCGGCGCAAGGGTGCACGCCGGCGTGCGGCTTTCAAACCCCCGCGCCAAACTCCTTGGTCTCAGCCGCGCTAGCTCTGCCTGGCGGCCGGAAGTCGCGTGTCACCGCCCATCCGGGCACCCCCGCCAATCCTCGCAAACGCGCCGCTGGCGCTCACGCATGATACAATCCTCCCTTCTTCCCACGAGTCCGTATGAAACTCGCTCTGATCGCCTTTGCTGCCGGCTCCCTCATGTGCCTCGCATTCGCCCAGAGCCGCAGCGGCCCCTCCGAGCAAGCCTCATGGGCGCCCAAGCCGCTTGCCGTCCCCAAGTACACGCCACCGCACAAACCTGTCACGCACCTGGCGGACCTCCAGAAGCAGCACGCCGGCCAAGCCGAGTGGCGCCAGGTGATCGTGGATGACGACCACCTGCACGGCGAATACATCCAGTCAGCCCCGGGTAGCCAAGTGCCACGGCGCTTTCACCCCGATACGCGCGAGTTCTGGGCAGTCGTCGAAGGACAGTTGCGTTTCGAGATCGAGGGTCAGCAGCCCATCCTTGCCACTAAAGGCTCGCTGGTCCAGGTGCCCATGCAAACGCTCTATTCCATCGAAACCATCGGCGACAAGCCTGCATTACGCTATGAAGTGAACATCGCACATGCGAAGACTTTCTATCCCGTCGATGTGCATCCGCCGGAAATGCCCGGCTTCGAGTGGATTCGCGCGAGACTCAACCGCAAGCCCGGTCCGTACGGCCAGGGCAACAAACTTCATGTGAATCTGTATGAGTTGGCCAAGGATCCCAAATTTCGCGGCCAGGCCTTCGTCACCGATGACCGGTCCTTCGCGAACATCATCTACGGCTACGAACGGGAGCTGGCGCCCATCGATCCGAAAAACCGCGGCCACTATCATCCCGAGTGCGCCGAAAGCTGGCTCGTCATGCTGGGGCAGATTCGTTACCCCATCGAAGGTCAGGGAGTGATCATTGCGGATGAGGGCGACATCGTTTATGTGCCCAAGTTCACCTTTCACGCGCCCCGTTATCACTCCAACCCTGCGTGCCGCCTGGCCATGAACGGGTATCCGAACATCGCGCATGTGCGCGATGGCGGCGAGCCGGACGAGTAGCGTACCTCGCGTGGATCCCCTCACGCATTCGCTAACCGGAGTCCTGATGAGCCGCGCGGGCTTGGACCGCCTGACGCCGCGCGCTCCCTGGATCCTGTTGCTGGCCGCTAATGCTCCCGACTGCGATATCGTTAGCGCCTTTGGCGGTTCGTTGAACTATCTTCACTATCACCGGCACATCACGCACTCGCTCGTAATGCTGCCCGTGCTGCCCCTGGCTTGTGTTCTCGTGGTGCGCCTGGTGTCGCGAAAGCCGCTGAACTGGCTGGGTGCATACGTCATTGCTCTTATCGGTGTTTCGAGCCACCTCATCTTCGATCTGACCAACATCTACGGTGTGCGGCTGCTGCTGCCCTTTTCGGGACGCTGGCTGCGCTGGGACATCACCGGCGTCATCGACTTCTGGATCTGGGGAGTGCTGCTGCTGGCCATCTTCGCGCCGGCCGTGGTGCGTCTCGTCAATTCGGAAATCGGCGCAACCAACCGGGCGAAAGGCGGCGCCCGGCGCGGTTTTGCCATCTTCGCGCTCGTGTTTCTCGTGCTCTATGATGGTGCGCGCTCCGTCGCCCACGCGCGCGCCGTCGACACGCTCGAATCCCGCATCTACAACGGCTCCGCTCCTCGTCGCGTGGCCGCGCTGGCCTCACAGAACCCTTTCCGATGGCGCGGTCTGGTGGAAACTCCGGAATCGTACGTGATCCAGGACATCAACCTTCTGGGAGAATTCGACCCCTCCGCCGGACATCCGTATTACAAACCGGAATCTTCGCCTGCGTTTGACACGGCGCGCCGCATCGAGGTCTTTCAGGACTTCCTTCGCTTCTCGCAATACCCTTTCTGGCAGATAACACCCACTGACGAGATGGACGGCGGAACGCGCGTGGAGGTGATGGATCTCCGCTTCGGCGATCCACAAGATCCCAGCTTCGTGGCCACCGCCATTCTCGATGCTCACCGGCAAGTCACCCGCGCCTGGTTCGAATTCGGCCCCGCAAGGCCGCGGTGACGGCGACAGAGACTGCCCGGCGCCGGAATTGCTTGCTGAGCGAACGCCCCTTCATTTGTTAGCGTACCCAACAGCTGGTTCAAAAATGGTGAATGGCTTCGCCGTCCCAAGCCGAGTAACGTCCGCAATCAACATCGTCCCGCCCCAACCGCGCGTGGACGGCGCTGCCTGTCACCATTTTTGACTCACCTGAGTCCACAGTGCGAAGTGTTAAATACAGATCTTCAACTCCCGTTTGACACCCAGCCCTCGAGCCCAATTTGAATTTGGTATCTTTTCCCACATGCATCGCCGAACGTTTCTCTCTTCCCTTGCCGGTGGCGCCGCCGTGGCACTCGCCCACCCGCCGGCACTGCGCGCCGATCTTCCCAAGATGAAAATCAAGCGCATCCGCTTCTACCAAAACCCTCGATCGCGCCCCATGTTCAACCAGAGTTTTAACATCGTGACGGTGGAAACTGACGCCGGCATCACCGGCATCGGTGAAGGCGGATCACGAGACACGGTCGCCGAATGCGCCGAAATGCTCATCGGCGACGAACCTTCGAAGATCGACTACCTCTGGCAGTTGGTTTATCGCGGCCGCTTCTACCCGGCGGGGCGCGAGAAACTGGATGCGCTGGGCGCGCTCGACCTGGCGCTCTGGGACATCAAGGGCAAGGCGCTGGGCGTGCCTGTCTATGAGCTGCTCGGCGGCCAGTCGCGCGAGCACATCGAGTGCTATTCCACGGGATTCCCTGAGAAGGGCAGTCTAAAGGAGACCGCGCGCGCCTGCGTGGAAGCCGGCTTCCGCGCCTTCCGCACCGCGGTGGCCGAGCCGCCTGACGGCGCCACCTTCAACTCTCACCAGATGGTGCGAAAAACGCATGAGGAATGCGTACAAATCCGCGAAGGCGTGGGCAAGGACGGCGATTGGGCCATCGACTATCACACCCGCCTCGACTTGCCGGATGCCATCCGCCTCAGCACGCTCATCGAACCGCTCGAGCCCTATTTCTGCGAGGACCTGCTCCGCTCCGAAAACACCGACGTCTACCGCCAGTTGCGTCCGCAGGTGAAAGTGCCCATCGCCGTGGGCGAGCAGTTCGGCGACCGCTGGGATGTGAACCGCCTGGTCGAACAGCGACTCATCGATTACGCGCGCGTCAGCATTCCCAATGTGGGCGGCATCACCGAATACAAGAAAATCGCGACTCTCTGCGAAACGCACTACGTCGGCTTGATCCCCCACTTCACCGGACCCGTGGCGGAAGCGGCGGTGGCGCATGTTGCCACAACGTTCTCCGGTCCCGTTCTCATGGAGATATTGGGCGCCGGTCCAGGCTCTGAACCTCACTTGCCGGTGAGTTACGATTTTCGCAACGGAAAAATCTGGCCCAATCGCCGCCCGGGCCTGGGTGTGGAATTCGATCCCAAGCCGCTCCATCTCGCCCTCGAAGTCACCGAACGCAGCCGCCCCATTCCCCTATTCCATCGGCCCGATGGTTCACTGACGAACTGGTAAGCAGACTAGGGTATTTCATTGATAGCAGTACCGGCGCCCTTCCGCCGATAGTCCGGTAGCGGGAGGAATCGCCGGCCATGCTGAATCAGACAGATGTCGTCTTCGATGTGGATCAGTTGCGGAATGTATGTATGGAGGACGCGGAGCTGATGCGAGAACTGGTGACGGCGCTCATCGATGACGCAACCCAGCAGATGTCCGCGCTTCGCGATGCAATCGAGCATGCCGACGGCACGCGCTGCGCGCGGCTGGCCCATTACGTCAAAGGCGCCTGCGCAAACGTGGGGGCAGTCTCCATGGCGGCTGTGTTGAAACAGATCGAACGCTGTGCTACAGCCGGAGACTTCAATGCGTGCCGCGACTCCCTCGGCAGTCTCACAGCCGAACTCCTGAAGTTCTCATCTGAAGCCGCAACCCTGTGAACACTTGCTGATGCCGCGGGTGTCTACTTCGGAACTTCGACGGGCACGGTATCTTACTCGCGCGACGGCGGCGATTCCTGGCAGGTGCTGGCCGCGCATCTGCCCCCGATGTATTCGGTTTCCCTGGCGAACAATTAGAAGCCGGGCGACGCTTGCGCGGACGCCAGATCGGGATCCATCTCGCGAACTGGCAGCGCACCCGCGCCGATATCTTCGGCCAGGATAATGGCCTCGGCCAGATCTTTCATGGGACGACGCAGGCGGCGGCTTTCACCGCGGAGCCGCAGGTAGGCTTCCTCTTCTGTCAGGTTGTATTTCGATTGCAGAATCCCTTTGGCGCGCTCCACCAGTTTCCGGGCTTCCAACTGCCGCTTCATTTCGAGCGTTTCTTCCTGCAGCCGGAGGTTCTCTTCGAACACGCGCGACCTCGCGATCGCCCCGCCCATCTGCTCGCCCATGAAGGACATGAGCGCGATTTGTTCGGGTGTGTGCCCGTGCGGTTTCCTGTGATGAATGTTGATGACGCCGATCCCCTCCCCGCCCGTCACCAAGGGGACCGAAAGGAAAGCTTCAAAGGTATCCTCCACCAGGGCGGGAAAGTTTTTGAAGCGCTTGTCCGCGGATGCCTTTGCGGAAAGCGCAACCACCGACTTATGTTCCGCCACCCACCCGGTGATCCCTTCACCGAGTTTCATGCGGATGCTCCCGATTTCACGGGCGTGAGGGAGTTGCGAGGCCCGCAGAACGATTTCCCCCTCTGGTTCCGCCAAGTACACCAGACAAGCGTCGCAGGCTGTAACCTGGACGGTAAGCCGGATCAACTCCTTCAGCATTTCGTCCAGGGTCAAGCCAGAACTGACAATCTTGCTGGTCTGATGCAGTAGCTCGATTTGAGAAAACATGAGTCCCATAAACGAGCGTAGAGCGGGAATTCCGGTTACGTCCAATAGAAAATTTGGATGGTCCAGATACCGGATTCACCCAGTCTTCATAAAAAAACCTTTTGCGAGTGATCTAAACAATCGATTTGGATTTGAGCCGGAGATGTCTTAACTTTAGCAGTGAGCCGGGTTGTAGGCACCGGGGCTTTAGGGGATCAAAATCAGGTGCGGTCCGCGATTAAATCTCGCCCAGATAAGGACTTACGAGTGATGCCGTGCTGTGTGTGGGCGCGTGTTCGCTCGATGATGTGATGGAGCTCATGCCCCAAGACGCGTCCCAGAGCACGCCCGAAAAGAAGTTCGCTGCGGGCGCCGGGAGTCGATGTCAGAGCGCTGCGGACACGGTCGCACTCCACGTCGGCGAAGGGAATCACGGTACCGTTGGAGACGTGAGCATAGGCCAAGGCGACGGGTTCGCTGGGCAAGGGAGACACCAGAGGATTCATGACGCAGGTCCCGTGGAAGGTGACAATCACGACGCTGGGGAAGGAATCCGAGGCGGAGGTGTCATCGAGGCTGCGCCAGTTCAGCTCGACCCCGGAACCTCGCATGAGGTTCTGGAGTTCCCGTTTCATTTCGTTGACGGAGGACTCAGAATGCTGGGCTTCGAACTGAAGGATAAGCGTTACCCTCGCCGCCGCGAAGGCGGTGCAGGCTGAGGCAATAACAGCGAACAGTGCGCAAATAACGGGGCGCATGGGTTACTTCCAACGTGGAAGACAATAACCGCGCCCTTATTATACTCTCCGGAACCACGGGAGCAAATAGGCCGGAGGGGTGTGTCGGTACTATTTTGGAACTGAACCAAAGCGGGTTCATCGTCCCCGAACCCGTTGCGCCATAGCGACTCCGAGCCGAGCCGCAGCCGCTCCGACCCGCGGCACGTTAATTCAGGGCGCTTAAGGCGAGCCCGTTCCCCTCGCTTATTTCCACTTCACAGGAGAAGCAACGATGAGAAAGAGCGTAAGCCGCTACAGTCGTGTTGTATTTCTGCTGAGTATTTTGCTGGCTACGGCGTGGGTCGGTTATTCACAGTCCACCACCTCACTGCGTGGCACGCTCACGGACGCCCAGGGCGCGGTAATTCCGGGCGCCGTCGTCACGCTGAGCGACATGGAAAAAGGAACGTCGCGCCAGGTGGTGACGGATGCAGTGGGTGACTACGCGTTTCTGCAGATGCAGCCCGGGACCTACTCGCTCAAGGTGGAGAAACCCGGATTTTCGACGGCTACGCGGAACAACATCAAGCTCCTGGTGAACACGCCAGCCACGCTCGATCTGCGCCTGGAAATCGGCAATGCGACGGAGACCGTGAATGTGACTGCCGAAACGGCCGCCACCAACACGGTGGACGCGTCGGTCGGCAACCCGTTTTCGGAGAGACAAGTTCGGCAGTTGCCGCTCGAGACGCGCAACGTCGTCGAGCTTCTCAGCCTGCAACCGGGAGTTACGCCGACGGGCGAGGTGATGGGTGCGCGGCGCGATCAGAACAACATCACGCTGGACGGCGCGGACGTGAACAACAACCAGAATTCCGGCCTGATGGTGCAGAACAGCAACACCTTCACCGGCGGTTTCCAGGGCTCGAACGCGAATGGCTCCGTGATCAACTCCGGATTCAACGCGGTGCTGCCGATTCCCCTCGATTCCGTGCAAGAGTTTCGCGTGACGGTTGCCGGTGAGGGCCCGAACCAGGGAAGATCTTCGGGCGGCCAAGTGGCGCTGGTGACCAAGAGCGGATCGAACCAGTTTCACGGCTCGCTCTACGAATTCAACCGCAACACGGACACGGCGGCCAACACGTGGTTCAACAACCGCTCCGGCGTTCCGCGAGAGCCGCTGGTGCGCAACCAGTTCGGCGCCTCAGCCGGCGGAAAAATTGTGCGCGACCGGGTATTTTACTTCTTCAACTATGAACAGCGGACCGATGCCAGCGGCGTGGCGGTGGCGCGCGCGGTGCCCTCGGACACCATGCGTCAGGGCACTCTCACCTTCAAGATGGCGGATGGTTCCACGCAGTCGCTCTCGCCCGCGGAAATCCAGCAGGTGGATCTGCTGCACCAGGGCGTAAATGCGAACATGCTCAAAGTCTTGAATGCGTATCCGGCGGGCAATGACCCGACGTTCGGCGAGGACGGCGGGCTCAATTTCAGCGGCTTCCGTTTTAATTCGCCGAGCCATCGCGACGATCGGGCCATCGTCGGGAAGATGGATTTCCACATCGATTCCGCCGGCAAGCACACCGTGAGCGTACGCGGCACGCTGGCTGACAATACGGACGATCAGATTTTGGCGCAGTTTCCGGGACAGGCGCCGGCCTCCACCCTGCGGGACAACAGCAAAGGCGTTGCGGCGCAGTACACCGCCATCCTGAAACCGAACCTGATCAACGTCTTCAATTTCGGCTACACACGCTTCGGCCAGGCCTTTTCCGGCGTCACCGGACCGGCGCTGTTCCAGACGGCTCTCGACCCGTTGCAGAATCCGTATGCGCGTCCTATTGGGCAGCGCCTGCCGACGCTCAACCCCACCGATGACCTCACGTGGATCAAGGGCAAGCACACGATCACGACGGGATTCAACCTGCGTTTTATCCATAACAACACGGCTTCGGACGCGAACTCATTTGCCCGGTACGGTTACGGCGCGACGGAACTGATCGGGCTGGGCGCGGACATCGACAACGCGGTTACGGCTTACATCCAGCAGCGCAGCGGCAATCCGAACGCGCAACTGGCTGACCCGACCTCAGTGGCCAACGGCATGGGCGCGATTCTGGGAATTGTCAACGACAATTTCCACACCGACTTTTTCAGCAAGACAGGAGGCCCGCTGCCCCAAGGAACGCTGCAAGTGCGCAACTTCGTGGAGCGCGATTACGCGGCTTATATTGGCGACACCTATCGCGTGAGCCGGGCGCTGACGCTGAATTTCGGCGTGCGATATGAAAACTTCCGGCCTCCGTACGAGTCCAATGGCATTCAGGTGACCTCTACATTCCCGCTCACTTCATATTTTGCCCAGCGGGACTCTCTGCAAGCGCAGGGTGTGCCGCAGAACGCCATGCCGAACGCCACCCTTCAGTGGGCCTTGAACGGTCCCGCGAATGGCAAGCCGACGTGGTGGAGTCCGTTCAACAAAGCATGGGCGCCACGCCTGGGCCTGGCTTATGCTCCCGCGGACCATAGCGGGCTGATCGGCAAAATCTTTGGCAAAGCGGGCGTGTTCCGCGCCGGCGCGGGCATGGCTTACGACCGCTTTGGCAGCGACCTGATTACGCAATACGACCAGTACGGCTCTATCGGCCTGGCCACGCAATCGAATTTCCCGGATTCCTACAGCTTCTCCACCAGCCCACGGTTCACCGGAGGCGCGCCCGGCGTGCCACCGAATGCAGCGGAGACGTTTCCGTTCACGCCACCCAACATCGCCGCTATTTCCGGCGCGTTTGAAGGGATCTCGCCCAACCTGAAGCCACCCTACTCTTATCTTCTGAACGCCAGCTTCGCGCGCGAGATTCCGGGCAAGATGATTATCGAGGTCGGATACACCGGCCGGCTTTCTCACAGGCTGCTGATGGAGGGCGATGTTTACACACCGCTCGAGTACTTCAAAGATCCCAAGTCGGGGATCACCTGGGAACAGAATGCCAACACCGTGCGGAAATTATTCGATTCCGGCCTGACGCCGGCCATGGTGCAGAAGAATCCCAGCCTGGTGCCGAATCTGCCTTTTGTGGAGGACATGTGGCCCGGCCTGGCAAACGTGGACTTCAAGGGGAGCGCTTCGGCGAATTATTTCAACTGCGTCTACAACGATTACGGCGGCAGCTTCCTGGATTGCCTTCATGCGGTGGACCGCAATACCACCAGCTCCTACGTGAACGGCAAGTGCCTCTCCAAGTCCGGTTGCTACACGTTCTTCCCGCTGCAGGGCAGCTCGATGCCCACGTGGATGAACGCCGGCACAGCAGCCTTCCACAGCCTCACGATCGCGTTGCGGCGGCAGTTCTCGAGCGGCTTTTCGTTCGACTTCAACTATGCCTGGTCGCACTCCATTGATCTTGGCTCCGCGGCAGAATCGGGCGCCGGACCGCAAGGCGCCGCGATTCAGAATATTTTCAACACCAAGGAATTCCGCGGCTCTTCCGATTTCGATTTGCGGCACAACATCAGCGCCAACTTTCTTTACGAGCTGCCCATTGGCAAGAACAAAATGTTGTTCCGCGACGCTCCCGGCTGGGTGAATCAGATCATCGGCGGCTGGCAGGTTTCGAGCGTGATCCGCTACCGTTCGGGGTTACCGTCGACCGTCGCCGGCGACCTGGCTTATAACGCAAACTACTGGCTCAATTCGTTGACCGTAATGACTCAGCCGGTGCATACCGCGGTACAGATTGACCAGAACGGCATTCCCAGCATACTCGGCAACACGTCAGCCTCCAGCTCATTCGCGGATGAGTTTCCAGGACACAGCGGCACGCGCGCGGCGGTTCGCCTGGCGCCGTTCTTCAATACGGATCTGACGCTGGCGAAATCGTTCAAGCTGCCTTGGGAGAACCAGCGCGTGCAGTTCCGGGCGGAAGCGTTCAATGCGTTTAACAACGTCAATTTCACCAATCCGAGCCTGTCGCTGATTTCGCCACTGACCTTCGGCGAGTTTCAAGGAGTAGCGGCGGCACGGACCATGCAATTCGCGCTGCGGTACGAATTCTAGGTGAGGCCGGACAATGTCCGGCCCCTACGGTTGTTGTGCACGGAAGTCGCGGAGTTGTCTCAAATCGCTCCACAGCATGGAGCGGGTGCGCTCATCGAGGCCGTTGTGGTCGATGACCTTTTGGATAGCCGCGATGGAGTCGTCCAGCTCATGGTGGTCGAACCGTCCGGCATTCCACTTTCTCTGGAATTCCCAGAGTTCCTCTCTGGCCTTATCCAGGCGTTTGGCTTCCCCACGCGAGTACGCCGCGCCTTGGGCAAAGCGCAGGTCCGCCTGCACCTGGTCCATTAAGCTGCCCCGATTTCCCGGGCGTCCGTAATATCCGCGGCCGCCACGAGCGGAATAACGGTCATCGTCGCGATAGCGGGGATAATCCTGCGCGTATGCGCCGAGTGCCATTAGCAGCAAGCTGCCGCCGGCCAGGCTCCTGATCAGAAGACTTCGCATTTCTTGCCCTCCTCGTGGCCAGAGACGCAAGAGGCGGACGCGGTGGTGCAAGGAGGAGGATTATTTATCGTTAATGAGGGTAGCTCCGACTGGGCTACGTGAAGCTGCGAATAGCGGTGGCCTCGTCGTCGTGAATGTCGAAGATGGTGTAATTTTTGGTGATCAGCAAGAGATCCTTGACTCGCTTGCTCAAGCCCGTGAGCTTCAACTGGCCGCTCACTTTGGAGAGGGTGCTGTGGCCGGAAATCATCTCGCCGATTGCCGAGCTGTCGATGTAGGATACTTCGGCGAAGTTCACCAGGATTTTTTTCGAACCCTTGCCCGCCAGACCGCGTAGCGTGTCACCGAGCGCACTCGAGCCCTCCCCCAGAGTGACGCGGCCAGCTACGTCCACCACGATCACATCGCCTACCTGCCGCGTATTTAGTTTGATGCTCACGCTTCCACCTCCAGGAACCTCATCTTATCGCGACTTTGACAGGCTGATGCTGGAAATTCCGTACAATCGCAGGATGGGACGGCCCCCGAATCCCTTGCCCGCCGGAGCGGCGTTGCTGGTCATCGACCTGCAGAAAGCCATTGACCACCCGAGTTGGGGAGAGCGCAACAATCCGGAGGCGGAGAAGAACGTCGTCTCTCTTCTCGGCGCGTGGCGGTCGAGCCGCAGACCCGTTTATCACATCAGGCATGATTCAAAGGAGCCGGCATCGCACTACCGGCCGGGCCAGGCCGGGAACGACTTCAAACCGGAAGCGCAGCCGCTCGCTGGGGAAACTGTCATTGTGAAGAATACGAACAGCGCATTCATCGGCACCGGCCTCCAAGCCGTGTTGCGGGCGGCCAACCACAAGGTGCTGCTAGTGACTGGAGTCATTACCAACAATTCCATGGAAGCTACCGTCCGGATGGCGGGAAACCTGGGCTTTGAGACATATCTGGTTGAAGATGCGTGCTTCACCTTCGGGCGGAAGGATTGGAACGGAACGTGGAGAACCGCCGCCGAGGTTCACGCCATGAGCCTGGCAAATCTGGACGGGGAATATTGTGCGGTGATTCGAACGAGGCAAGCGCTCGAGGCGTGCACGGTGCTTTAGCCGAACAAAGATTGCAGCTCTGAGGGCAGCAGTTGCATCTCCGCCGCGTCGGGCCACTCGAGTTTCTGCCTCACAACATCAAAGAACGCACTACGCGCTACGTCCTGGCCTTGCAGTCGGCTCGCCAGAATATCGGCGCCCGCGAGTCCTTCGCTCAGCGTGATAACGCCATCCGACAGGACCAGGTCGTAATTCCCCCAGCGGCTGCGATACAGGCCTTTCCGGTTCCAGCGCACCGCGGAGTGGAGCGCCTCGACCAATCCAAACATGGGAAAGAGCCGGCCGTAGAGCTTGGCCATATCGCAGCAGACGCTCGAAAAATCCGTGATGTTGGCGCCGTGCCAGGCGCTGCGCAGAGGTGTGGGAATCAGGCCGAACAGATTCGAAATGCCCAGGCGCGTAGGGCCTTTGAAACGCGCGAAACTCAGAAATGGCGCACCGCGCAACGCGAGAAGAGATTCCGGCACAAAGGCCGCCAGCTCCGGGTGCCCAAGCGCCACCGATTCGACCGGCGGCGCGCACGCGCCATCCCAATATGCCTCCGTCACGTTTACGTACTCGGCGCGATGGTGCGCGATGACTTCGGCGAGGCCGGTACGCCTCAGGTACTCCATATCCTGCTGCTTGATCCAGGCGCGATGCTCGTGGGCTTCGGTTTCCCAGTCCCAATCGGCGCCGCCGAGGTTGCGGCTGCTGGTATGCCCTTCGACGATGACGGCGCGGCCGGGCAGCGCGCCGAGCAGCAGATCGAGAGCGGCCGGATCGGTGTAGGTGCCGGTGGCATAACCGTGCCAGGTGACCTTCACGATGTAGGTGTCGGACACAGGCAGCACGCCCGCGAGCACCCGCGCCAGCGCATCGCGATTACGAGTGCGCGCGATGAGGCCCGTCCGCGGCAGGTTGGAATCGGCAGGTTCCCATCGCTCTCCAGACCAGATGTGCGGCCCGCACTCCGCCCCTTCGGATCTGGGCGAGCGAGTGCGCACAGCTTCGCGGCTGCGCTTTTCCTGCCAGATCCGCGTCATCCTCTGGGTGAGCCAGGCGGTGAGCGCGGGATGATCGCCGGGCGGATCGGCCAGCGGACAGCATGAAAAATCCGGGTGCTGCTGCTGGAAATTCTCCAGGATGGTGCGGGCGTAATCGAAATGCTCGGTCCGCCACTGGCTTTGAGGAACCAGCACCCAGTGGAACGGCTCGCGGGCGCACTGTTCGAGAGCAGCGCCTAGAAAAATCTGCGGGTGGCGCAGAAAAGCGACATCGCCGCCACCCAGGCTCAATTGCTCCCAGACTAGACGCATCAGCCGGTAAGATTGCGCGCGGCTGTCACTATCTCCGTGTCCGCTGGCGACCAGGAGCAGTCCGACTCGCTGAGGAGGAACCGGCCAGCCGGCGAGCGCTCGCGCCACCATATCGGCGAAACACTCGACTAAGAGTGGATGGCACGGATCCACGTCATCGTGAAGGACCAGGGTGTTGGAATGCTCGCGGCGAAACTCTGCGAGCGTCTGGCCAAAGGCGTCGCGCTGCCAGAGGTTCCAATCGAGCGATGCAGGCAACACGAAAACCTCACCGGCGCCGCGCGCGGCTTCATCGTGGAGCACTCGGGCGAGACCATGTTCACCGGCATCTTCGCCGGGATGCATGACGAGACAAGCCAGGCGCACCCGCGGCGTGAACCCCAGAATGCGCGCCACCGGTTCAGCCAGCGAATCGGCTTGCGCTTGAGCGCGGGTCCAGTCCGGCTGACCCGGCCGCAAGTCGCTCGCCAGGACGAACGAAGTCACGCGGCTTTGAGCCGGCCGCCCACGCGGTCGTACTTCACCATGGTGGCGAGCACGTCCACCATGGCGCGCACAGCGAGCAGCGCGGTGATGTCGGAGATATCGTAGGGCGGAGAAACTTCCACCGCTTCCATGGCGACGATCCCCTCCTTGGCCACGCCGTGCAGGATGGCGAGCGCTTCACGAGGCAGGAAACCGCCCGGCTCCGGCCATCCGGTACCGGGGACAAAACCGGCGTCCACGGAATCGATATCGAATGAGAGATAGACCGCGCTGGCCCCTTTCCACGCCACCTCCAGGGCGATTTCGATGGTTTTCTCGATGCCGATGCGTTCGATGTCGTGGATGGTCAGCACCGTGGAGCCGCGCTTGCGTCCCTGCGTGACGCCGGGGCGCGGCACCTGCCAGCCGCCGATGCCGACTTGCACCAGGTTGGTGGGCGGGCAGTTGGCGAGGTTAGTCGCGTGAAACCACGGGCAGGTGTGCATGATCTCGTCCATGTCTTTTTCTTGCGTGTCGATGTGCCGGTCGAGATGGATGATTCCGACTTTTCCTTCGATGCACTGCGCCACGCCGCGCACGCACGGATAGCCGATGGAGTGATCGCCACCCATGATCATGGGCAGGGTGCCTTGCGAGAGGACGTGGGCCACGGCCTTCGAGATCTGGTCGTGACTCTTGGTGATGTTGGCTGGGCAAAACACATCGCCCACATCGCACATCTTGAGCGATTCGCGCAGGTCTACGCCCAGCTCGTAGTTGTACGTGGTGTAAAGCGACGAGATGCGGCGGATGCCCTGCGGGCCGAAGCGCGTGCCCGCGCGGTAGGTGGTTGCGATGTCGAACGGCACGCCCAGAAAGGCCACATCATATTCACCAACCTTGCGAACGTCCTCCAGGTAAGGCGTTTTCAGAAACGTGTTGATGCCGGACCAGTGGGGCAGTTCGCCGCGCTGAAAACAACTAATTTCGGACTTGTCCTGGATGGAGTCCACGCACTCCAGGCCGAATTCTTTGCCGCGGCGGACCTCTTCTTTCCATTGCGTCGAGGGCAACGCCGCCTCGTCCTGGAGCGCTTTCATTCCCTGCAAGCCGCTGTAGTCGGGCAGAGGGCGCTTGTGCTCGCGGTGATTGGGGGCGTGACGGTGATAGAAGGCCATGGGGATTGAGTCCCTTATTTTAGCCGAGCGTGCCGCCGGAAACCATGATTTCACAAGCCTCACAACAAAAAAGTTTTATGTGGGCCATTGGAAAAGTTTATGCGGGACACGCGATTTTTCAGGTCACGTGCGAGCTATACTACGGGCAATCCTCCGGTCCACGCCGACCCGGGGTGCTTCGAAGCTTGCCGGCCAAGGTTGCCGGATCCGACCCGTTTGCATGAAACAGACCAGGAGGCCATTCTCGATCCACATCTTGACGGACGGCATGTATCGGTCTGGAGGCATGTCCCTGCTCCTCCTGCTCTTGGCCAGCCTTGGTGTGGCCCAAGCCGTGGATCAAAACCAAGCCGCCATTCGTCCAGGTACACTGCCGAAAACCTGGATTACAGGTGGTCCGAAATGCATGGAGGTGCCGGACTGGCAGGTGCACGAGTACAATCCGGATCTCTACATTCTTCGGGAGTCGGGATGCACGCACTACGAGAAACCCTTTCTCTATTTGTTTTTCGGAAGCGAAAGAGTGCTGCTCGAGGACACAGGCTCAGGCGATAGTGAGGCGACCGCGGTGGTCCAGGAGGTCATCGGAAAGTGGCTCCGGCGCAACCACCAAAGCTCGATTCCGCTGGTGGTGGCGCACTCGCACTCGCATGATGATCACACCGCGGGTGACCCCCGGTTCCGAAAGCTCCCGAACACCACCATCGTGCCGTTGACGGTGACAGGCACGCAGGAGTTCTTCGGCATCAAGAACTGGCCCGAGGATGCGGGGCAAATTGATTTGGGCGGCCGGGTGCTCGATGTGATCCCGATCCCAGGCCATGACAAGCTGAGTGTGGCGTTTTATGACCGGCAGACGGGCATTCTGCACGCGGGCGATAGTCTTTACCCCGGCCGCCTTTACATCTCGGATTTCGCCGAGTTCAGGAAGAGCACGCAGCGGCTGGTGGACTTTACGAGGGGAAAAGTGGTCACCCACATTGTGGGTTGCCACATCGAACAGACTCGCACGCCATACAGCGATTATCCGATTGGCTCGATGTACCAGCCCGACGAGCACTCGCTCGAGCTTTCCCGCGCTCATCTGCTCGAATTGAACGAGGCGCTCGAAGAGATGAAAGAGCATCCTGTTCGCCTGGTGATGCGAGACTTTACTATTTGGCCGGCCGATGACGAGGCGTGGAAATCGCTGGATCTGACGCGCAAAGAGACGCAGGAGCAACAGCTTCGGCACATGTGGAATCAAACGGAATCCCGATGAAGTCGCGACGCGCATGGCTTGGTTTGATGCTCCTGGTTGGCGCGCTGCCGCTGGCCGCCCAGAAGCCCGCCTTCACCGTCGGCTGGTCGGTGTACGTGGGCTGGAACCCCTACTACTACATGGCCAAGTCCGGAATCATGAAGAAGTGGGCGGACAAGTACGGGATCACGATTAAGGTCCAACGGTTCGATTACGCTCCGTCGCTTGAGGCATTCGTGGCCAAGAACATCGAGGCCTGCGCCATGACCAACATGGAAGCGCTCGACATGCCGGCCGCGGCGGGCATCGACACGACTGCGATCATCGTGGGCGATTACTCGAACGGCAATGACGCCGTGCTCACGCGCAACGGCGTGACGTTCAAGAATCTTCCCGGTAAGAAACTGCTGCTGGTAGAGAAAACAGTTTCGCAGTACCTGTTCGAACGCGGCATGGCGATGAACGGCATGGAATCGCAGATCAAGCGCGTGCACCTGGTGAATACGTCGGATTCCGACATCGCGGCAGCCTTCATCGCCGATACCTCGCATGAAGCCGTGGTGACCTGGAAACCGCTGGTTTCGCAAATCTCGAAAACGCCGGGGGTGACCAATATCTTTAACTCATCGCAAATCCCGGGCGAGATTCTGGATCTCACGGTGGTTCGCACCGACGTGCTCAACCGGCCGGATGGCTCCGGTCAGAAGTTTGCGAAGGCCCTTACTGGCGCATGGTACGAGACCATGGGGCTGATGTCCGCCAAGGGTCCGGCAACGGACAAGGTCCTGGCGGCCATCGCCGAGGGATCGCAAGACAGCTTGCCGTCGTACAAGGAGCAACTCAGTACCACCCACATGCTGTTTACGCCGCTGGCCGCGCTGCAGCTTGCCACTTCTCCGGAAATGAAGCAGAAGATGACCCTGGTGAAGACGTTCTGCTTCAATCATGGGCTGCTGGGAGAGAGCACAAAGTCGATGGACGAAGTGGCGATCCGTTATCCCGACGGCTCGGTCGAGGGCAAGTCGGATCGCGTCCGGCTGCGCTTCGAAAAGGCGTACATGCAGGCGGCCAGTGAGGGGAAGCTATGAGCGTGTTGAGCATCAGTGTCAGGCCGAACCGGATGACGTGCTGGGTGCTGTCGTGGTTTCTGTTCGCCGCGGGAATCTGCCTCTACCTCTACACGGCGCAGAAACGCCACAAAGAGAACCCGGATGACCGAGTGGTTCCAACGCTTGCGCAGCTCGGCGCGGGAATCTATCAGGCGGCGATGAATCCCGATGCCGATGAAGAGCCGGCCGCCGACTCAGCGGGCCAATCCGCGCTCGAGCGTTTTCGCAATGGAATGCTGTGGAAGGACACGGTGGCGAGCGCGCGCCGCTTCTTATACGGCCTGGCGCTCTTGTTTCCAGCGGTCCTGCTGGGCCTCCACATGGGGATCTTTCCCTACTTCGGCGTTTTCTTTCTGCGCTTTATTCTGTTCTTTGACAAAATCATCGCGCTGTCGGTGCTGCCCATTCTGTTCATCGCTTTCGGAATCGACGAACTCTCGAAGGTGATGCTGATCGTCATCGGCGTGACTCCCACCATCATCCTGGACACGTTCAATCTCACCAAGAGCGTGCCGCCGGAACAAGTGGTGAAAGGGTTCACGCTGGGGGCGCGTGATTTCGACGTGGCCTACCGGGTGGTGCTGAAGCAGATCTGGCCGCGCGTGCTGAACAGCATCCGTCTGAACCTGAAGCCGCTCATGCTGTTCCTGTTCGCGGGCGAGATGATTGCTTCCACCGACGGCTTGGCTTACCGAATTGCTCTGCTGCGCCGTCACATGGGAATGAATATCATCATTCCGTACGTTCTTTGGGTTGCTCTACTGCTGTTTCTGGTTGATTTGACGATGAGACTCCTCAACAAAAGGCTGCATCCATGGTTCCGGGAAGCTTAGCTGACACGGGCGCCGCGCCGGTGCTGCTCGATGCAGAACCCGCCACGGATCTGCTGATCCGGCTGGAGAAGATCCACGTCAGTTACGAACTGGCGGACGGCGCCTGCAAAAAGGTTCTGGACGGCATCGACCTGGACATTCGCCGTGGCGAGTTCGTGTCGGTGATCGGCCGAACGGGATGCGGAAAATCCACGCTGCTGCGTTTGGTTCTGGGCGCGGAGAGGCCTACCGAAGGGCGCGTGCTCGCTGATGGACGCGAAGTGGTGCGGCCCGATCGGGACCGCGGCTACGTTCCGCAAAAATACTCACTGTTCCCCGACAAAACGGTCATCGATAACATCACGTTCGGCCCGGAGGTGGAGGAGTTCAGCCTGCTCACCCGCTTTACACCACTTTTTTACCGCCGCCGCAAGGAATTCCGCGCAGAGGCGATGCGGCAGCTTCGCAGGATGGGGCTTCACGGGTCGGACGCCAAAAAATATCCGGACCAGCTTTCCGGCGGCATGCAGCAAAGAGTGGCGATCGCGCAGGCGCTGGTGATGAAGCCGAAGATCCTGCTGATGGATGAAGCATTCAGCGCCCTCGATCCCGGCACCCGCACCGGCATGCAAAAGCTCATCCGGCAGGTCTGGCGCGAGACCAACACCACCGTTCTGTTTGTCACGCACAACATAGCGGAGGCGATCCAACTGGGGACTCGCGTTGTGGTCCTGGCGAAAGACGGTGCGGAATCCTCCGGATCGAAAGTCGCACTTGACCTTCGTGTACCCGATCGCGCCGAAGAGTTCGCAGAGATCGCCGAGCGCGTTGAGGCGGCCACCGGTCATTCCCATCTAGACGAGGAAGAGTAGCGCAGGCCTGCGCTACGACAACAAATTCAGAGATAATGACCGAACAGGAGGGTGAAAACCCCATGGACGGTCGCCTGCCCGCATGCATCTGCGCCGCATTGGCCCTGTTGCTTATGTCAAATCTCTCTTGCACGTTTCATTCTGCGGAAGGATCGAGCCTTCCGAGCCGCACCGTTACCGTGGCCCAGTCCGGGAAAGCGGACGTTGTGGGCACGGATAGCACGGCGCTGCAGAAAGCCGCCGACATGTTAAGGCCGGGCGATACGCTCCAAATCGGTCCCGGCACCTGGCAGATGGACGCCAGCCTGCTGATGCCCTCCGGCGTAACCGTGCGCGGCACGCCCCGCGAAACCATTCTGCTCAAGAGTCGAGGCGTAGAAAGCGCGCTGACCGAAGACGGCGATTACGGGGAGAGCTATCTTTCCGTCGCGCAGCCGGAGAAATTCCATCCCGGCATGGGCGTGGAAGTGCTGGACGATGTACTGAAGGATGGCTGGGACGTGACCATCTCCAAGGTGGTCGCCGTCAACGGCCACGTCGTGCAGATCAGCCCTTACACCGTCCGCGACTACGATTTTGAGAAGAAGCATGCCCGCATCCGCAATACGTTTCCGATCCTGTGCGCCATGAATGCGGAGAACGTTACCTTCGAGGATTTGATTGTCGATGGCAACAAAGCGGAAAATGCGTACCTCGACGGCTGTCGCGGCGGAGCGATCTATCTTTACGACGTGCGCAATGTCACCGTCAAGAACTGCGTAGCGCGCAATTACAACGGCGACGGCATCTCGTTTCAGATCACCGAAAATGTTCACGTGCTGAACAGCGAATCCTATGGTCACGCCGGCTACGGCGTTCATCCGGGAACCGGCAGCGCGAATGCCGTGGTCGAACATTGCCGCATGCATCATAACGGCGACATCGGCCTGTTCCTATGCTGGCGCGTGCGCCATGGCCGCTTTAGCGACAACATCATGGAAGACAACGGCCACTACGGAATCTCCATCGGGCACAAGGACACCGACAACGAATTTACGAACAACACCATCGCGCGCAACGGCGTGAGTGGCGTTTATTTCCGCCAGGAGACTTTCCTGAACAGCGGCCACCGTAATACGTTCCGCAACAATAAAGTGCAGGACAATGGCGATGCTCGGGCGGGCTATGGATTTTACATTGAGCCGCAGGCAGGTGACATCGTGATCGCCGGCAATCAGATCGCCGAAACCCGCTCTGCAAACCGCACGCAGCGTTACGGCGTCTACAAGGTGAATGGCGCGGGTTCCGTCCGCCTGGAAAGCAACACCATGCACGGCCACAGCGCGCACGATTATTTCGAAGGCGCCGCAAGCCCAGCGCGGTAAATCAAGGGGACTCGGGCGTCCTGCCGCGCCTTACGCCGATGCGCTTAGCGGATGCAGGAGTTCGGAGACAGAACAGAGCAACTGGCGAGCCGTGAAGGGCTTTTGGAGCATCGCGGCGGTTCCGGCATTGCGCAGCATGGCCATCGGGATCGCCGCCATGAAGCCTGACATTGCGATGACCCTGACGTGCGGAAATTCCGAACAGATCTGGCGGACCAACTCTATGCCGTCTGCATCCGGCAGGCTTATATCCGAAATCACCAGCTCGAATCCTTCATCGCGAATCACGGCTAGTGCCTGACGCGCCGTGCGCACCGCTGCAACACGATATCCCTCGGCCACAAGAACCTGCCTGAGTAGCGCTTGAACGCTGGTTTCGTCATCAATGACAAGAACACTTCGGCGCTGACAGGGCGGATGCAATTGAGCGTCGTTGGCGGCAGAACTGGGCACGTGATTCCAACCTCCTGGCCTCATGGCTTGGGACACGGGGCCATTTAAAGCAGGCTAACCGCCAAACTGAAATCTGGGCATTCGAAAGGACTTGTGTTTCCAAGGTCCAAACAGGATTGTGCAGATCGCCGCAATCCCGGGCGGCTGCGCTGTGGGATACGCCGCATGAACTAATGGCAACTCCCTTTTGGGGGGGGAGCCATGGTTGGCTGTTGCGGAGTTGTACACTCGATGGGATATGAAACGTTTCTTAATTTTTGCCGTGCTCTGTGCCCCGTTCTGCGATGCGGCCGACCTGGCCCTGACACCTCCGATGGGGTGGAACAGTTGGAACAAGTTCGCGGAGAAGATCGACGATAAGGCGGTGCGCGGGGTCGCCGACGCCCTGGTGTCCAGCGGCATGAAGGATGCGGGCTACGTTTACGTGAACATTGACGACTCGTGGGAAGCCAGCCGCGACGCCCAGGGAAACATTCAAACCAATAGCAAGTTTCCCGATATGAAGGCGCTGGCCGATTACGTGCACAGCAAGGGCCTCAAGATCGGCATCTACTCGTCCCCGGGTCCTAAAACGTGCGCGGACTACGAGGGAAGCTATCAACACGAGGAGCAGGACGCGAAGACGTGGGAGGCCTGGGGCATCGATTATCTGAAGTACGACTGGTGCAGCGCCGAGAAAGTGTACAAGCCGACGGAAATGCAGGCGGTCTACAAAAAGATGGGTGACGCGCTGAAGGCCACGGGACGGCCGATCGTTTTTAGTCTGTGCCAGTACGGCTTGCAGAATGTCTGGGAGTGGGGCGGTTCGGTGGGCGGAAACTTGTGGCGCACCACCGGCGATATTGAAGACACGTGGAAGAGCATGTCGACGATCGGCTTCGATAAACAGTTAGGTCATGAGAAGTACGCCGAACCCGGACACTGGAACGACCCGGACATGCTCGAGATCGGCAACGGCGGTATGAGCGCAACTGAGTACCGTACCCACATGAGCTTGTGGGCGATGCTGGCTGCGCCGCTGCTCGCCGGAAACGATCTGCGCGATATGAGCGACGCAACGCGGCAGATCCTTCTCAACAAGGAAGTGATTGCGATTGACCAGGACAAGCTGGGCCGGCAGGGGCGGCGGGTATCGAAGGAGGCCGGCGCGGAAATGTGGATGAGGCCGCTCGAAAATGGCGATCTGGCGCTAGCGTTCTTCAATCGCAGCGAGGCGATGGTTAGCATCACCGCGTTCTGGGAGATTCTGGGATTGAAGGGCAAACACAAGGTGCGGGACCTGTGGGCGCACCAGGACCTGGGCGCGTTCCGCGATTCCTATTCTGCGCAGGTAGCCGTCCACGGGGTTGTGATGCTGCGGGTCGCTCGGTAGCGGATTCAGCCGCGGCCGATAAACGGCATCTTAGTGGCCATCACGGTCATGAACTGCACGTTGGCATCCAGGGGCAGGCTCGCCATATAGACAACCGCCTCGGCCACATGCCGCACGTTCATTCGTGGTTCGACCATCGTTGTGCCGTTGGCTTGAGGAACACCGGCGGTCATGCGTTCGGTCATTTCGGTGGCGGCGTTCCCGATGTCGATCTGGCCGCAGGCGATGTCGTAGTTGCGGCCGTCGAGCGAAATGGAGCGCGTCAGCCCGGTGATGGCGTGCTTGGTCGCCGTGTAGGGCGCCGAGTTGGGCCGGGGCACGGAAGCCGAGATGGATCCGTTGTTGATGATGCGCCCTCC
Source organism: Terriglobia bacterium (assembly GCA_020073305.1). Taxonomy (GTDB): domain Bacteria; phylum Acidobacteriota; class Terriglobia; order Bryobacterales; family Bryobacteraceae; genus QHXW01. The sequence goes on along the minus strand of JAIQFK010000010.1, from coordinate 190,895 downwards.
GCGCGGACGCTGCTCCTTCATGAGCTTGATGGCCTGCTGCGCGCAGAGGAACGCACCCGTAAGGTTGACGCCGACCACCCGGCTCCACTGTTCGTAGGTCAGTTCTTCCATAGGAACGCCTGGGGCGCTCGTGCCCGCGTTGTTGAAGAGAACATCCAAGCGGCCGAACGCCTCCCTGATCCTAGCGAAAAGCGCCTGTACGCTTTCCGGTTTGCTGACGTCGGTGGGGACGGCGAGCATCTTATCGGGAGCGCCTGCTCCGGCTGTCTTCTCGAGTTCTGCGGCGCGGCGCCCAGCCAGCACAACGGAATAGCCTGCCGATTCGAGGGCGAGGCTGACAGCGCGGCCTATGCCGCTGCCGGCGCCGGTTACGAGCGCGATCTTGCCGTTGATCGTCATGTTGCGGTCCTCCCGTACGACAACCATTCTGCCTGAGCCGGCCCGCCAGGCGCGCGTTTGAAAAAAGCTCGCTCGGGAACAGGTGCGCTATGATCAGCAGCGGACGGCGCTGCGCTGAATCAACCTGCTGCGCGCCGAAAACATTATGTCGAGAATCGTCCGTCACGAATTCATGGGGAGTTGGATTTACTTCTGGCTTTTCTGCATTTCAGGATTCTTATTGCCGATCGCCATCCTCTACCTCATAAACGGCACGATCCGTGTTGAGGTGGAACTGGAAGATCCCGAACAGTTTGTTGAGGATTTTCGATCGGGCAAACTGCGCGGCAGCTAGAACGATTTGATGCATCAATCCGCTGGTGTTCGTCATCCAGATTGAAAGTGCCGCAGCGCTTCGCACGTGCCTCGTTCGTAGGCATCGATTAGTTTGTCCCACTCCGCGTTGGCCTCGGAGTCGATCTGCCTTCGCGCCGGGTCCGCATCGAACCACGCCAGCGTCCGGCGGATGCCTTGCCCGAAAGGGACCGTGGCGCAATAGCCGGGAACGAAGCGTTTGATCTTGCTGTTGTCGAAGACCACACTGACGGCTTTGTCTCCGATCAATCCGCCCAGGGCTTCGGGCAGGCAGGCGCCGATGAAGTCGGAGGGGATGTGAATGAGTTGCGGCTCGACGCCCGCGGCCGCGCCCACCACGCGGTAGAACTGGTCCCAGCTCATGACTTCGTCGGTGGTGATGTGGAAAGCGTGGCCAATGGCCTGTTCGAGTCCCAAGAGTCCCATCAGGCCCTTGGCGAAATCGGTATTGTGCGTGATGACCCACAGCGACGAGCCGTCACCAGGCACGATGACTGTCTTTCCGCGGCGCATGCGGTCGACCGCCGTGTACGACTTCGCCCAACTGTTAACCGCGAGCGCGATCTGCGTCTCGCTGTAGGTATGCGAGGGACGGACGATGGTGACCGGGAAACCCTCTTCGCGGTAGGCTCTCATCAGTCGCTCCTCGCACGCGATCTTGTCTCGTGAATACTCCCAATACGGGTTAGAGAGCGGAGTAGATTCGGTGATCAGATACTGCGCCGCCGGCTTCTGATACGCGCTGGCGGAACTGATAAAGATGTACTGCCGGGTCCGGCCGCGAAAGAGGGGCAGGTCACGCTCGATGTGTTCCGGGGTGAACGCGATCCAGTCGACCACGACGTCGAACGATGCGCCGCTGAGCGCTTGCGCCGCGGAGGCAGCGTCGTCGATATCCGCGATGAGCGTCTTCACGCCAACGGGCAGGTCCGCCGCACGGCGCCCGCGAGTCAAGAGCGTGAGGTCGATGCCGCGCTCCACCGCCAACCGGGTGCATGCCGTACTGATGATTCCTGTTCCGCCGATGAAAAGGACTCGCATGCAGACTTTGTATCAGAGTCGCGGTGATTCTGCTCTGGACGAACCGCTCGAGACGTTCGCATAATGGGCGCTATGCGAGGGTATGGAGACGACCTGGCTTACATTCATGATGCCGCCTTCAGCGACTATGGCCGGAATGCAACGCCGGGGCTGCTGCGGATTCTGAAGCGGAACGGAGTCAGCCGCGGACGAGTGGTGGACCTGGGCTGCGGAAGCGGCCGCTGGGCGCGCAAGCTCAATCAAAGCGGATATGAGGTCCTCGGGGTCGACCAATCACCGGCCTTCATCCGGCTGGCCCGCACGATCGCGCCGCAATCCAGATTCATGCTCGCGTCCCTGTTGCGCGTGAAGGTGCCTGCGTGTGACGCCGTGACTTCAATTGGCGAGTGCCTGAACTATTGCTTTGACCGTAAGACTGGAAAAAGAGAGCTGGCACGCCTGTTCGGTCGTGTATATCGCGCGTTGCGGCCGGGCGGCGTCTTCGCCTTCGATGTGGCTGGGCCCGCCCGAATTCCCGAAGATGGACCACGGCGCACCTGGTCCCAAGGAGAAGATTGGGCGATTCTGGTGCAAACCGCGGGCGATAGAAGCCAGAAGGTGCTGACTCGCCGGATCATCTGTTTTCGCAAGATCGGCAGGTGTTACCGGAGAAGCGAAGAGATCCACCGGCTGCAACTGTACAAGGCCGATGAGCTCGCTGAGATGCTCCGGCACGCCGGCTTTGAGGTAGAGGGTCTGACGGCTTATGGAAGATTTCGCCTCCCGGCCGGGATTGCAGCCTTTTTGGCTAAGAAATAAGTGGAGCAGGATGCGTACAACTTTGGATTACGTCGCCGCTGAGCCGCGAATCTGCGCCGCCGGCTGGGCGATCTTCTCCGCGGCTCGTTTGCCCATGCGAATGCAGTCGGGCACGCCGATTCCGTGATACGCATTGCCCGCGACCAGCAGGCCGGGAATGGAGTCGAGCCGCGCTTCCAATTCCTGGATGCGCTTCCCGTGGCCTAGCGTGTACTGCGCCATGGAGCGCGGCCAGCGAAACACTTTCGAGAAGATCGGCTCAGCGGTTACGCCGGCGATCTCGCGCAGCTCCTCGCGAACGGTGCCGATGATGGCCTCATCGTTCTCCTCGAGCACGGATTCTCCACCCACGCCGCCGAGGAAACAGCGAAGGAGCGCCAGCGATTCGGGTACGCGGCTGGAAAACTTGTTGCCTACCCACGTGCAGGCCAGCAACTTCCGCCGCTCAGCCCGGGGCACCAGAAACCCGAAGCCGAGCATTTGGCGTCGGACCTGGTCCCGATTAAAACCCAGCGCCATCGTCATTGAGGAGCTGTAAGCCACCGAGCCGAGCAGCGCGGAGAGGCGTGCATCCACTGCGCTGGTGAGCCGCGAAGCCTGGTGCGCCTCACAAGCCAGCACCACGCGATCCGCGTCGAGCCAGTGCCCGGCAACCCGCAACCGAAAGCCGATGCCTGCGCGCTCCACCGCCTCAACCGGCCTGTGCAGGAATCGCGTGTGATTCCCGAGGGTTTTGGTCACGGCTTCGACCAGAGATCCCAGGCCGCCACGCAGCGTGCGAAACAGCGGCGCGGCCGAACCCTTCGACCGGGGACGCTCCGCCAGGACGCCGCGCGTCAGGCTGCCGTACTTCCCTTCCAACTCGACGAAGCGCCCCAGCACACTGGAAATGCTGAGCTGGGCCGGGTCGCCGCCATAGATACCGGCGAGGAGGGGCTCAGCCAGGTAGTCCACCGTTTCCTGGCCGTAGTGATCGGCAACGAATTCCGCAACCGACCGGTCGTGATCGGGCGCGGCACGAGGTCTGCGAAACCACTCAAGCGCCATGCGAACTTTCGTCAACCAGCTCACGAGCGACGTCGTCGCCATGGGAAGAATCTTGGTCGGCACCAGCATCTGCACGCCATCGGGAAGCTCCACCAGGCGACCGTGTCTTCGGATGAAGGTCTTGCGCTGGTGATCGTTGGATCCAATGACTTCGCTCTCCATGCCCAGTTCGCGAATCAGGTCCATGGCGTGGGGCTTGGCGGACAAAAAGCTGTCGGGTCCGGCCTCGACCACGCAGTCTTGAATGTGCTCGGTTTGGATAACGCCGCCCAGCCGCGGCCGGGCTTCAATCAGTGTGCAGGAGATGCCGGCTTTGGAGAGGTAATACGCGGTGGAGAGGCCGGAGATGCCGCCCCCGATGATGGCAACCGAAGACACAGAAGGCAAGTTAGGTGTGAAACTCGCGCACCATTTGCACCACGGCCTTCACATGATCCACCGGTGTTTCCGGCAGGATGCCGTGACCCAGGTTGAAAATATGTCCGGGCCGCGCGCCGGTGCGTTTCAACAGCTCCGCCACGCGCATCTTGAGCTCCGGAAGCGGGGCGAATAAAGCCACGGGGTCCAGATTACCTTGAACCGCCGACCGGTAGCTGATGTCCATCCACGCTTGATCGATATTGATGCGCCAGTCAACACCCATCACATCGCCGCCGGCTGCGTGCAACTCGCGAAAGAAGCCCGAAGCCCCCGTGCCGAAGTGGATCACCGGAACGCCGGTGGCCCGGATGCGCTCAATCAGCGCGCGCGAATAGGGCGCGGCGAAGCGGACGTAATCATCAGGCCCGAGCGCGCCTACCCAACTGTCGAACACCTGAATGGCTCGGGCTCCCGCGGCAACCTGGAGGGAAGCGAACGGCGCCAGCACATCCACGATCTTGCCCATGAGGCGGCGCCACAGCGTCTCCTCGGCGTACATCATGCGCTTGGTGCGAATGAAATTTCGCGATGCACCGCCTTCGATCATGTAGCTGGCCATGGTGAACGGCGCGCCCACGAAGCCGATGACCGGCACTCTTCCGCTGAGCGCGCGCACCACCGTCTGAATCGATTCGCCCACATAGCCCAGGTCGTCGGTGTTCGCGGTGGAAAGCGTGTCAATATCCGAGCCGCTGCGCACGGGATTGCCGATAATGGGTCCCTCGCCCGCCGCGTATCGCAGTTTCAGACCCATGGGCTCAACCGGCAGCAGTAGGTCGGCAAAGATGATGGCAGCATCGACATCCAGAATCTCAACCGGCTGCAAGGTAGCCGCGGCCGCCAAGTCGGGCCGTTTGCAGATCTCCAGAATGCCGTGCCGTGAGCGAATCTCGCGGTACTGGCGCAGATAGCGGCCGGCCTGCCGCATGAACCACACGGGGCGGACATCCGTCGGCCGTCGCCGGCAGGCATCCAAAAAACGGCTGGTCATGGGAGCCACGCGCATGTTTGCTCCGCAGTGTCCTCGCAGAAAAACGCGCGAAGACCTGCTGGTTTGTGTTTGAGGGCCCAGGCGCGGCCGTTCACGAAAAGAGGCTTGGTCCACGCTTCGCTGTCGAGGGTCCGCTGGGCGATCACCGACACCGAAAGAACGCCCTGTGCCGGCCAACCGGTTCTGGGGTCCATTATGTGGCTGTAGATGTGGCCCTCCGCACGGAAAAACTTCTCATAGTTACCCGATGTGGACATCGATTCGTCCTTCAAATACACCTCAGCCACGCTCTTGCTTTCGTCCTTCGGATCGCGGATCTGCACTCTCCAGCCCTTCTCGCCCGGTGGCGCCCCCAGGCCGTAAATGCTGCTTCCCGATGCCGAGACCAGCGCCGTTCGGATGCCGTACGGCTTCAGAACCTCAACCATCCGGTCGACCGCGTACCCTTTTCCGATGCCCCCCGGGTCCAGTTCGACGCCTTGCCGCGCAAACCGCACGGTCCGGTTCTCCGCATCCAAAATCACATTGCGGTACCCAACCTGCTCCAGCACGCCGCGAATCTCCGCGCGGTGCGGCAGCCGGCCCGTGCCTTTGTAAAACCCCCAGATCGTCATCAGCGGCCCGACGCTGATATCGAACGCGCCTTCGCTTTCCCGGCTGTACGCCAGGCAAGCCGACAGCAGACTGAACATTTCGGGCGTCACCTGGACGGGCCTCGCGGCCGCCCAGCGGTTCACCTCACTCAGTTCGCTCTCCGGCTTGTAATTCGAGAGCATCTGGTCGAGCCGGCGGACTTCTTCAAAAGCCGCGTCCACCGCCTCTTCCATCCGCGTCCGGTCATCGCCATAGACCGCGACTGAATAGGCCGACCCCATGGCCACCACGCTCGACTCCAGCCGCAGCGTGTCGGTCTTATCAGCCGGACGAGCCGGTGCGGGCGCCGCCCAACCGAGGAGCGGCAACAGAAACAAAACTAGCACAGTCTGTTTCAATTTAGGGCTGATTTTCCGTCGAACCGCGCATTTTTTTTGCCCGTTTGAGAAGGAGATCCACTCGTGCGGTGACATCGATCCCCGGGGCTGGTTCGAAGTGTAACTCCGGGATTTTCCGTAAGTTGAGCCGCCGCGCCAGTTCGTTGCGCAGGTAGTGACGCGCATGGTCGAGCGCCTCAAGAGCGGCTCGCTGCTCGCGCTCGCTGCCGGAAAGCGCCACGCGGACATGGGCATGCCGCAGGTTGGGCGCGACGTGTACATCGTTCACGTCCACGGCCGCCAACCTGGGATCCTGCATTTCGAAACTGATGATCTCCGCCAACTCCTCGCGAACCGTCTCCGACACCCTTTCCGCGCGATGCTGATCCATAAAACCGAGCCGGACATGTCCGGCCTACATCCATTCAACCGTCACGCCAGCCAGAGCCGGACCCAGCAGCGAAGCGGTCTCGTGCTCGACCGATTGCAGCACCTTTTCGGCCTGGACCCGGTCGGAAGAAACCGTAACCGCGGCCACTACCGCCCGCTGCCACAGGTCTTGACAATCGATCTCCGCCACCGAGACGTTGAATTTGTTGTGCAGCCGGTCGCGGAGGCCCTTCACCACGTGCCGTTTTTCCTTCAACGAGTGGGAGTTTTCGAGCCGCAGCTCCAGCGTCAGTACTCCGATTGAAGCCATGCGTCACACCGTGGCGATCTAGGCGAACACTTCGGGCGCGACCTTTTCCGTCACGAAAGCCTCGATCACATCGCCGGGCTTGAGGTCGCCGAAATTCTCGATGGTCACGCCGCATTCCATGCCGCTACGCACCTCGCTGACATCGTCCTTGAAGCGCCGGAGCGAGCCGACTTTGCCGGTGTGAATTACCACGTTATCGCGCAGCAGCCGTATCTCACTGCCGCGGGTCAGTTGGCCATCCTGTACAAAGCAGCCCGCCACCATACCCACCTTGCTGATGCGGAAGGTGTCGCGAACCTCGGCTTTGCCGCGGTAAACCTCGCGATATACCGGCTCCAGCAGGCCCGCCATGGCGCGCTTGATCTCGTCGGTCAGGTTGTAAATGATGGTGTGCAGCCGGATGTCGACCTTTTCCTGCTCCGCGATCGCTACCACGTTACGTTCCGGCCGGACATTGAACCCGATGATGATGGCGTTCGATGTCGCCGCCAGCAGCACGTCCGATTCCGTGATGGCGCCCACTCCCGAACGGATCACGCTGATGCGCACTTTCTCGTTCGACAGCTTTTGCAGCGTATCGGTAAGCACCTCGGCGGAGCCACCCACGTCGGTCTTCAGAATAATGGGCAGCTCTTTAACCTCGCCCGCCTCCATCTGCTTGTGAAGTTGTTCGAGCGTTAGCCGGCTCGACTTAGCCAGCGACTGCTCCACGGCCTTCGACTCGCGGTAGAGCACGATCTGCTTGGCTTTGGCTGTGTCAGTCACAACCTGGAAAGAGTCACCGGCTTCCGGCAGGTCTTCGAGGCCAAGTACCTCAACGGGCGTGGAAGGCTCCGCTTCCCGTAGTTGTTCGCCGCGGTCGTTGAGCATCGCGCGCACTTTGCCGAACACGGCGCCGCAAATAAAGTAGTCGCCCACGCGAAACGTACCGTTGCTCACCAGCACGGTGGCCACGGGGCCGCGGCCGCGATCGAGTTTGGCCTCGAGCACCGTTCCCATGCCCGGCCGGCTGGGATTGGCCTTCAGATCCTGCAGATCGGCGACCAGCAGAATCATTTCGAGCAGCAGTTCCAAATTCTCCTTGGTCTTCGCGGAAACCGAAACCATCACCACATCGCCGCCCCAGTCTTCCCAGAGCAAGCCGCGTTCGGACAGTTGCTGCTTGATGCGATCGGGCTGCGCACCCGGCTTGTCGATCTTGTTGATCGCAACGATGATCGGCACTTTGGCTGCGCGTGCGTGGTCGATGGCTTCCAGGGTTTGCGGCATCACGCCGTCGTCCGCCGCCACCACCAGCACCACGATATCGGTCACCTTGGCGCCGCGGGCGCGCATGCGGGTGAAGGCTTCGTGGCCGGGCGTATCGATGAAAACGATCTTGCGTCCGTTCTTTTCGACCTGATAGGCGCCGATGTGCTGCGTGATCCCTCCGGCTTCCTTGTCGGCGACGTGCGCCTGCCGGATGGCGTCGAGCAGTGACGTCTTGCCGTGATCCACGTGGCCCATGATGGTGACCACCGGCGCGCGCTTCACCTGGTCCTTCTCCTCCTGCGCCGTTTCGACCTCGTGCATGGCCTCTTCTTCGAAGCTCACGGTCGCGGTCGAGGCTCCAAACTCGCGGGCGATCTCGGTGGCGAGCTTCGCGTCGAGGGTCTGGTTGATGGTGGCGAAGATGTTGCGGTCGACGAGCTTCTTAATCACCAGGCTCGCCTTCACGTCCAGCTTTTCAGAGAGTTCCTTGACGGTGATGCCCTCGGAAACCGTGATCTCGCGATTGACGGGCGGCGGACCCGAAGGGGCTTCGCGCCTGACCGGGCGCAGGATTCGCTCCTCCTGCTCCATTCGGTCACGTTGCGGGCGGCCACCGCGTTTATCCGGGGGACGGCGCTGTTGCTCGACTGGGGGCGGTGCGATGCCGGGTGCGACCATGCCCCGTGAAGTCGGGTGCATCGGGCGGGGCCCACCGGGCCGCAGACCTCCAGGTCCGCTGGGCCGGACTCCCTGACGCGCGACCAGCGGCTGGCCGGGACGGATGGGGCCTCGATAAATGGGCTGGCCAGGCGTTGGCGCACCTTGCGGGCGTAGCGGCACGCCTGGCCGGGGCGCAACCGGCGCCCCCGGTCCGGCAGGACGCGGTTGTGAAAGTTTAGCGACCAAGTCAGGCCGTGGCGGCACGATTGGACGCGCCGCAGGCTGGCCCGCGAGGCCAGGCCGCATGGCCGGAGTGCGCGCTTGCGGAGCACCAGGAGCCGGCACAGAGTGCGACTGCGCGATGGGTGCGGACCGTGCCGTAGGAGGAGGGGCGCCGGTGACGACACGAACCGGTTCCGGCGGCCGAACGCCCGCCGGCAACGGCTGGCGCGGGCCCGATAGAATCTGCCCTGGACGGGGAGGAGGCGGAGTCGTTCGCGGGACCTCGCGAATGGGCGCACCGGGTGTGGGCGTACTGGCAGGGGAGGCGGCAACAGGCGCGGCCGGCGATGCCGGCGACGTCGCCAGCGGCGGTCGTAAACGCTGCGGCTGCGGCGCGATTCGGGGGGCCAGTCTCTCCGCGGCGGGAGCTTCACGCCCGGCCGGCTCTGCTTCGCGCGCGGCTTCGGCAACCTCGGACTGCGGTCTCTCAGGCGCCGGCGGAGCAGCAACCGGCTCCTCGACCACCGCGGTTGCCGCGCCGTTCGAGCCGGGTTGTTCCGCGCCTCCTCCCCCACCGCCGCCGAAAATCTGGCGCAATTTTTCCGCTACGTCGTCGTCAATCGAGCTCGAGTGAGTCTTCTTTTCGGTGACGCCCAGTTCCGGGAGTTTGTCGAGCAGTTCGTGAGCTTTCACCTCGAGCTCCCGCGCCAGCACGTTAATGCGAATCTTGTTCATAAATAAGACGACGTACCCGCTTGCTCAGCCTTCCTTCCCCTCGTCAGATGGCTGCTGAGAACTCCGGCCCTCCTCGCCGTGCCCGGAATCTTTTATCGTATCAGACTCCCCTTCGGCAGGCTCTAGGTTTGGTTCCGTTTCCGGGCCTGCTACCGCTGTTTCGGCCGTTTCCTCAGCCCCAGCCCCTTCTGGCGAGGCCTGCGGTTCCGGCATCTCCGTGCCCGGCTCGGCCTCGGTCTGGTCGAGGTCCGTTTCCGGCACGATCTCGAGGCCGGCGTTACCGGTAGCCTCGGTTTCCCCCGCAGTTTGGGCCCCGGCGCCTTCTCCGGTTTCAAACTGGCCGTAATAATTGTTGACCGCGAGTTGGATCTTTTCGACCGCGTTATCTTCGATTCCCGGAATCTCTTCAAGCTGCTCAGGCGTCATGCTGCCCAGCTTCTCGACGGTGGAAATACCGGCTTCAACCAGCTTCTCGGCCAGACCCTCTCCCAGACCGTAATCGATCAGCACCGAAACGGGCGCGCCCGGCACCACCAGGGCGGCCATGGCCGTTTCCACCTCCTGCCGCTTTTCCTCTTCGCTCTTGATGTCGATTTTCCAGCCCAGCAGCTTGGCGGCCAGCCGTACGTTCTGCCCCTTCTTGCCGATGGCGAGCGAGAGCTGCGAATCGTCGACGATCACCTCCATGTGCTTGTCCGCAGCATCGATAATGCTCACGCGGCTGATTTTGGCGGGGCTGAGAGCGTGGGTGGCGAACACCACGGGATCCTCCGAGAATTCGATGATGTCGATTTTCTCGCCGCGCAATTCCCGGATGATGGACTGCACGCGCATGCCCTTCATGCCCACGCAGGCCCCGACACTGTCGACGTCCCTGTCCCGGCTATGGACGGCGATCTTGGTGCGCTCGCCGGCCTCCCGCGCGCATCCTTTGATCACCACCGTCGAGTCGTAAATTTCCGGAACTTCCTGTTCGAACAGGCGCATCACCAGCTCGGGTGCGGCGCGCGAAACCACCACGCCCGGCCCTTTGCTGGATTTATCCACCAGCCGGATTACGCAGCGCACGCGATCGCTCACGGCGAAACTTTCGAGCTTGGATTGTTCTTTTTTGGGCAGGCGCGCTTCGGTCTTGCCGAGATCCAGAATCAAATCCGGCCCTTCAATCCGCTTGACCGTGCAGTTGACCAGCTCTCCGGCCCGCCCCGAATACTCGTTGTACACGGTTTCCCGCTCCGCCTCGCGAACTTTCTGAAAAATCACCTGCTTGGCGGTCTGCGCGGAAATGCGCCCCAGGGCGTCGGTGGGCTTCTCGATCCGTAACTCGGATCCCACCGTAGCTTCCGGATTGATCTTCACAGCCTGGTCGAGCGTGATCTCCTTTACCGGGTCAGTCACCTGCTCGACCACTTTCTTCACCGCGAACAGACGAAGGGCGCCGGTCTTTTCGTCCAGATCCGCAATGTAGTCTTCTTCAGTGCGGAAGTGTTTCCTGGCGGCGATCAGCATCGCGTCCTTGACGGCGTCCAGGACGATCTGCATATCGATGCCTTTCTCCTTGCTCAGAATTTCGATGGACTGATAGATCGTTTCCAAAATATCCTCTTTCGCTCTGTCGCTTGGCTGATTACCTGGCGGGAACTACCACTCGAACTTCAGGTTAGCCCGTTCCACTTGGCTCAAAGGGAACCGGAGCACGCGGTCCGCGCCCACGTCGAGCGACACCGTGCCGTTCTCCAGGCCGGCCAGCGTGCCTTCCCAATGGCGCTGGCTCTCGACCGGTTCTCGCAACACGATTTTCGCCTTCTTTCCCTGAAACCGGATGTAGTCGTTCGGTTTGAGCAGCTTGCGCTCGACTCCGGGGGAGCTGACCTCCAGCGTGTAGTGACCGGGAACCACGTCTTCCACGTCCAGAATCGTCCCCACCTGCTGGGAAACCAGCTCGCAATCGGCGTGACTGACGCCTTGCGGTTTGTCGATCGAGATGCGGAGGAACTGATTTCCACCGCTGCCCTTGAACTCGACCTCGACCACTTCAATACCGTCGGAAGCGGCCACCCGCTGGGCGATTTCCTCTACTTTTGAAACCACTTCTTGCCGCATGCTCTCTCTAAAAAGCGCCGACCAACAAAAAAGTGGGCTTTCGCCCACTCCCATAGTTCGACACCTACAGCTTCTATTTTAGCGGGTATTGTGGAAAAGGCAAGGAGGGGCTGGCTTTACCCGGTACACGGCGCACAGCTCGGACTGATATATCCGTTCGAATGCCGGGTTCTGCCTGAGGCTTTTTCGCGCCTCCGCCTGCTCCGGCGCGGGGAACTCGCGGTGAAAATCCGTGGTGGTAACGAAGAGGTAGTCGAGGTGCTGCTCTCGCGTGAATGCGGACATCTCTCGGAGGGGCTGCAACATGGCTTCTCTGTCCTGGTGGTAGAAGGCTCTCGTCAAGACCGGCACGCTGGCCGCATGACGGCCGGTATAGAGGAAGAAGACCACGTCGTCGTCGGCAAAGAATGCGCCGGAGGGCGCATTCCGGCGAACCCATCGAAAGGTGGCAAGCTTGCTCTTCAGTACCGCACGGTCCTGTTCGATGATGCCCGGGAAGTCGTTAAACAGGGCATCGACATTGAGGGAAACTCCGAGGTACGCGATGGCTAGGAGGCCGGCGACCATTCCCAAAGCGACCACCCGGTTGGTGGTATTCCGATTCCAGGACTGCCTGATGATGCCGGCCAGAAACGCACCTTCCGTAACGAACCCCGCCAGCAGCAGTGGGATCACCGGCAGCAGAAAACGCTCGTTTGGCGGGAAATGCCAAACCAGCAGAATCGCCGCATACGCCGCCGCGAACCAGTGGTAGACGGTCATGCCGCGCTGCCGGGCGAGGCGGACGGTGCCCACCAGAGCCGCGATGGCAAGAGCGCGGGAAAGATACATGCCCAGCGGGGTACCGCTCAAGCCGCACATGAGGAAGCCCGTGATGCCATGGAATATGCCATCGAGATTCCTCCAGACCACCACGGGGAGATCTCGCCATCCCACACACAGGCGCTCGTAACCCAGGTAATCGGTGTAATAAACCGAAACGATGTCGGTGGCATGCGAAAGGTGATGGCGCACCCACAGGGTCCACCCCGCAACCGCGGGAACCATCGTGAAGAAAAACAGGGCGGCGGCGCGATATCTTTTTCGCAACGCCAGCCAGAGCGGCCCGGCGATGAGCAGCGGCAGCGCCCCTGTCTTCACAAGGTAACCTGCGGCTCCCAGCAAACCCGCCGGCAGAGCCATCCAGGCGCGCCGCTCCGCGACGAGAATCACCAAGATTGCCGCCAGCAAAAGCGCCGAGAATGCCAGATCGCTGAACAGGCTTGTGCTAAAAAAGACCGCTGACGGGCTCAACGCAATCGCCGCGCACATCGCCACGCGTGTGCGCAGGCTGAATCCCGCGGCGTAGAACCATCGCCACGCCAGGGCCATGAAGGCAGGCAGCATCAGCCAGCCAAGGGCCATCCCGAGCTTTAGATTTTCCGGAAAGTGCGGGTTTATTCTCCAGATAGCGGCGAGCAACAGCGGCCACAGCGGCGGATATTTTGTCTGGAAAGGCTCATTGGGCAGGCTCAGAATCCGGTAGCCGCGGCCCTCCGCCAGCGATTTGGCTGAGACCCAATAGATGCTATCGTCATGGAGATGCCCGAAGTGGGGCATCTCGCGCGCCACCCACGCCAGATGAGCGGAGGGGGCCAGGGCCAGCAGCAGGATGGCTGCGGCGAGTAGCTTTCGCGCCATGTAAGTACCATCGCCCGCGCGACTCTGTACCGGCATGAGATGAACCACTTAGCCCGCCTCAGGACGCAGGGCTACTCACGATGAAACTCACCTTCTGGGGAGCCGCCCAAACCGTCACCGGCTCCATGCACCAACTCGATGCAGACGGCCAGCGCTACCTGCTGGATTGCGGCATGTACCAGGGCCACCGCAAGCAGGCCGAGGAGCGGAACCGCCACTTTCCGTTTCCCGTCGAGTCGATCGGCGGCGTGATCCTTTCCCATGCCCACATCGACCACAGCGGGAATCTGCCGCTGCTGATCAAGAACGGATTCAGCGGGCCGATCTACGCTACACCCGCGACCATCGACCTGGCGCACGCCATGCTGCTGGACACCGCGCACATCCAGGAGAAAGACGTCGAGTTTCTGAACAAACGGCACCATCGCGGCGAGCCGCCCATCGAACCGCTGTTCGCGACGGAAGATGCCCAGCGCACACTGCCCTTGTTCCAGCCGGTTCCGTACTACACGCCCAAGCGGCTGAGCGCGCGCCTGAGCTATCAGAACTACGATGCCGGCCACATCCTGGGGTCGTCCACGGTCCTGTTGCAGTCCACCGAGAATGGCCGTGAGGTCCGTTTACTTTTCTCCGGCGACCTGGGCCGCCCCAACCTGCCCATCATCCGCGACCCCGATCCGCCGCCCGCGGCCGATTACCTGATTCTCGAAAGCACCTACGGCGGCCGCTCTCATGAAGAGCTGGGCCCGGTCAAAGATAAACTGGCCGACATTGTCCGGCGCACCGCCGCGCGCGGTGGAAAACTCATCGTGCCCGCATTCGCCGTGGGGAGATGCCAGCAGCTTGTGCTGCTGCTGCACGAATTGTCGAACGAAGGCCGCGTGCCCAATATTCCAATGTTCGTCGACAGCCCGCTCGCTGTGGATATCACCAAGGTCTTTCGCGATCACCCGGAATGCTTCGACGACGAGACGCGCCAGTACGTAAAGGACGGCGACGATCCCTTCGGCTTCAAGCGGCTGACCTTCATCCGCGAGTCGAGCGAATCGAAGAAGCTCAACGACCTGCACGGGCCGTGCGTGATCATTTCGCCGTCCGGCATGTGCGAAGCCGGACGCGTCCTGCACCACTTACGCAACAACATCGAAGACGGGCACAATACCATCCTCATTACCGGATTCCAGGCGGAAAATACGCTCGGCCGCAAGCTGGTGGAGAAATACCCCGACGTGAAAATCTTCGGCGAACCTATGCACGTGCGCGCGGAAGTGAAAAGCCTGCAAGCCCTGAGCGCCCACGCGGACCAACGCGAGTTGCTCACGTGGATGAAACCGCTGGCCGGGACGTTGAAAAAAGTGTTCCTGGTGCACGGCGAGCCGGATGGCGCGGGGGCGCTGCAGAAGGCGATTCAACAACAGTACGGCGTGGAGACCGTTGTGCCGGGGTGGGGGGAGGGGTTTGAGCTGAGATAAACAGCATCGATTGGAGGGCCCAGTAATATCCGCACGCTTAGGGGGTGTCTTATGATACTTGGCAGCGGGGAACATAAATGTCAACGCCCATATTCACACCAGGCAACGAACCCTACTTGGGGCGTGAGCTACTATTCCAATTCGACAACCTGATATGTTCATGTCTTGAACTGAATTCGAAGTGCGCTCCGGCGTCTCACGATCGGCCTCTGTCAGGACTTCAGCGTGCATTGTGCATCTTGGTGCCTCAGACAATCACGCTGGGGCTTTCGATTCGTGAACTCATCCGCCAAGGCTAGGTGCCCGAAAAAAGAGAAAACCGCGGAACGTGCGCGGGTCGCTTGCCCAACTGAGCGAGATGCTGCCTCGCAAGAAAGCGCCGCGGTGGATGCGCTACGCAGGTATGGTGAAGTCGGGAAACTCGCGCTCGAGCCGGTCGATTGACGCCGTGGTTTATGGCGGCAAGCCCGGCTGATTGATCCACTCTAACCCAATCCTGATAAACTGCTCCCTTCACCCCCATGAGCTTCCTAGACGAGAAATTCTCCCTCAAGAACAAAGTGGCTGTTGTGCTCGGCGGCACCAGTGGCATTGGCCAGGCTATCGCGCGAGGCTTGGCACGGGCCGGGGCTACGACGATTGCCAGCAGCCGCGACCGCCACAGGGTCGACGCCCAGGCGGCCGACCTCGAGTCGCTGGGCTCGCAGACTCTGCGCATCCCGAGCGATGTCCAGGATCGGGAGAGTCTGCAAAACCTATGTGACGAAGCCGTGCTGGCATTCGGCCAGGTCGACATTCTGGTGGTGACCTCCGGGCTGCTGAAAAAAATGCCCAGCGAAGACGTTCCTGACGAGGACTGGACGCGCATCGTGGACGTCAATTTGAACGGCACATTCCGCGCGAACCAGATTTTCGGGCGGCAGATGATCAAGCAGCAGCGCGGGTCGATCATCAACATCGGCTCCATGACCAGCTTCGTCAGCTTCAGCGAGGTTGCGGCCTACGGCGCCAGCAAAGGCGGAGTGCTGATGCTGACGCGCACGCTGGCCTGCGAGTGGGCCAGACACAACGTGCGTGTCAACGGAATCGCGCCAGGCGTGTTCCGGACGCCGCTCAACACCAAGGTGCTTGACATTCCGGAGCGCTTCGCCGCCATCGCTGGCCGCACGCCTATGGCGCGGGTGGGCAATGTGGAAGAGTTGGTGGGCGCCGCAATTTTTCTCGCCTCCGATGCGGCTTCCTTTGTCACTGGAGAAATGCTTCCGGTGGACGGCGGATTCCTGGCGAAGGGTATTTAGAGCACGCCATATTATTGACGCTTGTTCTCCGCATTTCGAGGACGGGACAGGCACCGCTGTCCACGGCGAGCAGTCTGGTCGGCGGCGACTATTTCGATTAGGGACAGTGGAGCCAGTCCCCGTTGGCAAAAGCAGCTACAGCGTTTTCAGGTAGGCGATGAGGTCGTCCTTCTCGTCGTCGGAGAGCATTTCTTTGTACGCCGGCATTCCGTTGCCGCCCTCGTCTACCTTGGCGCGCACGTTGGCTTCGTTGGGCTTCTTGCCGTTATTCATCTTCTCGCGGCTGAATAGGCCTTTCAATCCGGGCCCCATCTTCTTTTCCGTGCTGTCGGCGTTGTGGCAGACGCTGCACTGCTGGAACACTTCTTTGCCCTTCTCGGCGTCGCCTTTCTTATCTCCGGCGAAAGCCAGCGCGGATCCACAGGCGAGCGCCAGAACGGTAACAAGCGTACATTTATTCATACGAATGAGATCTCCTGCTGAAGTGACAAACCCATAGTTTACAATTTTCAGGTGCGGCCCGTCATGATTCTGTTCGCCAAGGCGCCGGTTGCGGGCCGCGTAAAAACACGCCTGGCAGCGGAGATCGGCGCGGCCCGCGCCGCTGCTTTACACCGCGCTTTTGTTGCCGACAGCATCGCGAAATTAAAGGAATTCACAGATCTTGCGGACATCGAATTGCATACCGACATATCTACCGATGCCTGGAGTGAACTGGACGTTGCGCGCCAAGTGCAAACTCCGGGGGATCTGCAGCTAAAATTGCTTCACGCCCTCGGGCAGGGGCTGGCGGCAGGCCGGCGGCAAGTCATCATTTTCGGCAGTGACTCGCCGACGCTTCCCCGAGCGCACGTGCACAAACTGCTCTCGTCAGCGGCGGATATCGCGCTCGGGCCGTGCGAGGATGGTGGATATTACGCGATCGCTTGCCGGCGTGTGCATCCGGAAATGTTCGCTGGGGTCGCGTGGTCCACGTCGAGTGTGCTGGAACAAACGGAGCGTGCCGCGCGCGCTAGCGGGTTGAGCGTGGAGCGCTGCGCCTTGTGGTACGACGTGGATGCGCCGGAGGATCTGGTGCGCCTTAGGGCCGAGCCGGAGCTGCCGCCGTCGACCAGGCAGGCGTTGTGGAACGTGGCGATCGGAGGGTCGATTGAAACCGCTTCGTAGTGGTCTGGCGTCAGTTGCGGCCGCCTTGTGCCTGGTCAGTTGCGGCAGGGACGGCGGTTCTGCGGCGCCTGTTAAGAGCACGCTGGTGGAGCGTGTGAGCTCTACGGGCTTCCTGCAACTTGAAGCCGAGAGTTTCAATAAGCTCACGCCGCGCGAGCAGGCGCTGGCTTTCTGGCTGACCCAGTCCTCGATCGCCATTGATCCCATCATTTACGATCAGCTCTCACGATACGGTCTCCGCGAGAAGCGGCTGCTGGAAGCGCTGGTCTCTCACCCGCAGGACGCCAAACCGGAAGTCATGACGAAGATTACGGCGTTCACGAAATTGTTCTGGGCCAACAAGGGGAACCACAACGAGCTTACGGCGCAGAAGTTTCTACCGGAATTCACTTTCGAAGAATTGGAGCAAGCGGGCGTTGGCGCCATCCGCAACGGCTTGCGCATCGGCGATCCGTACGGCACGGGCCATCCGATCCAGACTGAAGCGGAGTTTGGTGCTGAGATCCAGGACCTGAAGCCTGCGCTGTTCGACCCCGCTTTCGAGCCGATGATTACCGCGAAGAATCCCGAGGGCGGGCTCGACATCCTGCAAGCCAGCGCGAATAACTTCTATGTGGGTGTCGCTCTCGCAGACCTGAAGGAATTTCACGAGCGCTATCCGCTCGATTCGCAACTGGTGAAGGCAGGCGGGAAATTGCAGGAGCGCGTATATCGCGCGGGCACGGCGGATGGGCGCATTCCTCCTGGCCTTTATGCACGATTCCTAAAGAAGGCCATCGAGCACTTGCAGAAAGCCCGCGCCTTTGCGGAACCGGGCCAGGACACTGCCATCGGCGATCTGATCCGCTTTTACCAATCCGGCGAGCCGGAAGACTGGCTGCGTTTCGGCGCGAGCTGGGTGCAGAATAACGCGAACGTGGATTTTGACAGCGGTTTCATCGAAGTGTATCGCGATGCCCGCGGCGCCAAAGGCACCTCGCAGAGTTTCGTCTCGGTGACTGATCAGCACGTGAATTCGCTCATGGTGAAGATCGCCGATAACGCGCAGTATTTTGAAGATCGCGCTCCCTGGGACGCGCAATACAAGAAGCAGGGTGTGAAACCGCCCCTGGCCAAGGCGGTGGAAGCGTTGATTGAAACGGGTGATTTCTCTATTCTGACCGTCGGCGACAACCTGCCTAACGAAAACGAGATTCATCAGAAATACGGCACCAAGAGTTTTCTGTTCACGGGAAGTTCGCGAGCGTTTGCGCACGTCACAGGGCATGCTTCGATCGAAGAATTCTGCTATTCACACGACGAGATCGAACGCGCCGGGAAATATGGCGACGAAGCCGAGGATTTGGAGACGGCACTGCACGAAATCATCGGGCACGGATCAGGCAAGCTCAGCCCGAAGCTGACTCACGACGCGCCGTTTTATCTCAAGGAATATTTCTCGACGCTCGAAGAAGCCCGTGCGGATCTGATGGCGCTGTGGAACGTAACTGATCCGAAGCTGAAGGACCTGGGTGTGATTTCGAGCCCCGAGGTAGCCAAGGCGATGTACGACGCCTCGGCGCGCGTGGGACTCACGCAGTTACGGGGCACTTTGAGGGGAGACACGCTGGAGGAAGATCACGAACGCAACCGGCAGCTCATCGTCAATTACATCATCGATAAGACGGGAGCCATCGAGAGCAAGGAGCGCGACGGCAAGTCTTTCTTCACCGTGCGCGATTACGGCAAGATGCGCCAGGGCGCGGGCATGCTGCTGGCTGAGTTAATGCGCATCAAAGCCGAAGGCGATTACGCAGCGATCAAGGCGCTGGTGGACAAATACGGCGTGCACTTCGACCCGGCCCTGCGCGACCAGGTGGTGGCGCGGTACACCAACCTCAACCTGCCCACTTACTGGGCGGGCATCAATCCGTCGCTCGAAGCGAAGTTCGGAGCGAACGGAGAGGTCAGCTCGGTGAGCATGACGTATCCGCGCGATTTCGCTAAGCAGCAGTTGGGATATGCGGGGATGTATAAGCAGTGAGGCGCGAACGAGGGCGAATGACGCTCCGACTTCTCGGTCGGCGACACCTTCGCGGCGTGCGCACCAGCAGCTTCGGACAACCCCGTTTACTTGTTTCGGCAGAATCATCTGGCAACAAGGCACAATGGTAGTAACATGAATCGCCGAACCAATTCACTACTGGTGCTGAGCCTCATGCTTTCTTTGCCGGCACTCGAAGAAGTCAATGCGCAAACGAAGGACAACTTGAGTCTTTACCAATTGTCTTTGGTGGCCTATGTTGAAGCCAAAGCAGACCACTCGTCACCCGCGAACAACATCGTGCTGCTGGACAACATCGTCTTACATGATTCGCACGTGGCGGAGATTCTCCCGCCGAAGATCGGTTCATCCACTATTGAGTACTTGAACACGAAGTCGATAGCGGAAAGACACAAGAAGCTTGGCAAAGGATTCCCAATCGTAGAAATATTGCCTATGAGAAATTCTAATGGCTTTTTGATAGTCGGCTGTGCGGAATACCACGCAGATGTAAGACACGGCAAACTGATTCTTGGCGTTTTTGGAGGATACGAGGTTTACTGGCGTTTTGATTGTTCAAAAGACCAATACGTAAAGGTCAAGATCGAACGTTGGAATGCGCTCACTCTTTAGAGAGCGGTGTTTGCTTTACTTCGCCCATTTCTGCACCCTCCAGTTCTTGATCTCGCTCACATAAATGGCGCCGGTGGAATCGACGGCGATGCTGTGCGCGAAGTCGAGCTTGCCGGGAATGCGGCTGTAGGAACTCAGCACGCCTTGGATTTCGCCGTCAAGGTTCAGCTTCACGATGCGGTTGTTCACGCCGTCGCACATGTAGATGGCGTTCTCGGGCGCGTAATAGGTCAAACCCCAGGGCTGGCCGATATCGGTCCACTTGCCGAGGTAGCGGCCATCCGCGTCGAAAATCTGGACGCGCGAATTGGAGCGGTCCGCCACGTATACGCGGCCCTTAGAATCCAGACAGACGTCGTGCACCAGGTCGAACTCACCGTCACCGGTGCCTTTGCGGCCCCACTGCGTCACGTACTCGCCGTCACGGTTGAACTTCACAACTCGTGAATTCACATACCCGTCGGAAACATAGAAGAAATCGAGCGAGGGCGTGAAGGCGATGTTGGTGGGCCGGTTGAAGGCGTCCTTGGTGTCATTCGTGCCAGGCGACCGTCCGATCACCATCAGCGCGCGGCCTTCCGGACTGAACTTCAGGACCAGGTGTCCTTCCACGTCGATGCACCAGATGTTGCCGTCGGGGTCCACGCGGATTCCGTGCGAGCTTTTGATCATGCCGCCGTCGCCCCAGCTCTGGAGGAAATTGCCGTTGCGATCGAATTCGATCACAGGATGCGCGCCGCGGTTGAACACCCAGACATTGTCATTCTTGTCGACGGCGACGCCGGACGCTTCGCCGAGATTCCAACCTTTGGGCAGCTTGGCCCAGTTGGGGACGAGCTTGTGCGGGAGCGGCGGACCGGACTTGAGATCGGCGGAGAGCGGCGTCAGCGACAGGAACAACGCAGCAACGGCGGCAAGTTTCATGCGGGCGAGGATAAAACAAAGCGTCGCGAAAGTAAAGGCGAGATATGCTGGCCCATATGCTCATGGAAGAACTCTTTGCGAGAGGCATCATGATGATGGGGCCGTCGAAGGACGCTCCCGGACGGCAGTTGGGGCTACGTGGATGAGTGGGAGTTCCGCCGGAAGTAGCGCGCGCCGCGGGCATATAATCGTCGCAATCATGATTGCGCGACTTGTAGCATGTTCTGTTCTCGTTACCGCCCTCCTCGGTGAGGAGCCGGCACTCCGATGGATTCAGCCCAGTAGCGAGCAGCTGGAAGTGGACGGGCTTCCCTGGTTTCGCGAGAACGGGGGCGAGCTTATCCGCCTCCCGGCCAAGCTCAAAGACACCTACCGAAAGCCTGTGTGGGAGCTCGCGCAGTCGCCCAGCGGCGGACGAATTCACTTCCGCACGAACTCCACTGCGCTCGCAATCCGGCTTGAGTATCCGGAACCGCCGGGCATGAAAAACATGCATGCCTTCGGGCAGACCGGAGTGGATCTTTATGCAGATGGAGTGTATCGCGGAACCGCCATTGATGACCGCGACGCGAAGCCCGGCGCGATGCAAGAGCACACGTATTACAGGGACCAGCCACGCACCGATCGCGAGATCACGCTGTATCTGCCCCTCTACATACCCGTGAAAGTCATCGCAATCGGTCTCGATGCGGAGGCGCGAGTGGAGCGCGCAAGACCGTACGCTTTGAAGCTGCCCCTCGTGTTCTACGGTACGTCCATCACGCAAGGGGGTTGCGCCAGCCGGTCCGGAATGAGCTACCAGGCTATTCTTGGGCGGATGCTGAACGCCGACTTTGTCAATCTTGGGTTTTCGGGGAACGGCCTCGGTGAACCGGAGCTGGCGCGAACGGTCGCCGAGGTGGATGCATCCTGTTTCGTATTGGACTTCGCCCAGAACAATCCGACTGTCGAATCGCTGGCGCAAGCCTATGGTCCATTCATCCAAACGATTCGGAGCAAGCACCAGGAGACTCCGATTCTGGTGATCACTCCCATCTACTCGGCGCGCGAGGCGTGGTCGCGGGATGCTCGTCTTGAGGGCATGCGGGAGTTAATCCGGAAGGTGGCGGCAGAGCGAATCGCGGCGGGCGACCGTCATCTGGAAATTCTGGAAGGCACTGACTTGATCGGCCCATCTCGAGGCGACGGTCTGGTTGATGGCACGCATCCGAATGACCTCGGGTTTCACTGGATGGCCGAGGGATTGGCGAGCAGGCTTTCGAAGGTTCTTGGACTCAGGTTAGAACGATAGACGGTTGACACGGCTGATTGCGCCGATATACAGGGATCACAGCGAGGTAATCAATGAGCGGGTTTTGCTGTTTGGTCGTTATGGATGAGGTTGCCGCTGTCGGTTAACGGCCGCCCATTGACCTCTACGGTTGCGTCGGGGAAGAAGAACCATCGCACAAAGCCGCCGTCAACTTCACCGCCAAGCTCGGCGTTGTCCCCGAGGCTCATGCGCACCACACCCGCACCGTATCCGTAATAAGGGAGCGTCGTGGCGTTGGCTTTCATCCTGAGCTTCGGATTGAAACCCAGGGCAAACTCGCGAAAGCGATGGGCGGCCTCGCCGCCTGCTTCGAGCGCTGAGTTCACGGCTTCCACATTTGAGTCCGCTGTGACCCCGGTGACGTCGCCGTGACGAACCTCGATCATTACGTTGGTGGCAATTCCCTTGGGGAACCGGGCCTTGGGAATCACGATGAAGCCGTTCACGCTGGCTTCGATCGGCGCCACGCGCAGAACTCCGGCGGGCAGTTCGATCTCGCGGTCCACGCGCACGCGAGCCGTACGCATCCGCTCGGCCGAGGCGTTGCCATCCTGTTTGTTGAACGGACGATCTTCAACACGAAAGCTGATGTCTGTGCCTTCGGTCGTCCGTACCCGGATCACGCCCGAGCGCAGGAGTTGGATGGCTCGGTCTTGTGCGGCGGAAAGCGCGGCATAGTCAATGTCCAGCGCGTCTTGGTACATACGATCGAGCGCCCGTGAATGCTCGCCCGCCTGGCCGTCGGCGTTCACACTGCCTTCCGCCCAATGAAAGTGGATCTCGCGGTGGGAGCCTCCGCGGTCGAGCCATGCCGCGAGTTTGACGCGTTCCTGCGGGGTGATTTCGCGCTTGCGCAGGGGCAGCCACAGGTAGATGTCGGCCTGGTCCAAGCTCTGGACCTCTACCGCACCCGCGTTTCTCAAGCGCATGCGCAGCGGAGTCATCAAGTCCTGAAAGTATTCCGGATCTCCGCCGAACATCACCCGCTCGCCATGCGCCGGCTTCAATGCGGCAACGATACGCTCGGCCATATGGTCGTAATGGAGCGGGTTCACGGGTAGCGCAAATGCGGCTGCCATTGCGAACAGGGCAACCGCCAGACTGAACCGCTCTCGCATCAGGACAACATAGCACTGCCGGATTTGCCTTTGCTACGATCGAGTCAATGCAGCCCGTTCTGGTCACCTGTCTCTTCCTGGCGCTGGGCGTTGAATTCAGCATAGCTAGTGACCTCAGCCGCGGCGAAGATCGTTTGGGACTTCCCGCTCCTCGGCTGGGTCTTGAGCACTGGCTCAATTCTCCGCCGCTCGAGATGGATGCGCTGCGCGACAAGGTCGTCCTGATCCGATGGTGGACGGATGCGTGTCCGTACTGTGCCGCGACCGCACCGGCGCTGAAGCACCTGGATGCAAAGTACGGCGCGCGCGGGCTTCAGGTCATCGGAATCTTCCATCCCAAGCCAGCCGGGGATGGGAGCGTCGAGCGAATGCGCGTTGCGACCCAACAAAAGGGTTTCACTTTTCCCGTGGCTCTGGATGCCGCCTGGACGGTGCTCAGCCGCTGGTGGCCCGATCTGGAAAAGCGGGGCTGGACCTCAGTTTCCTTTGTGATCGATAAGAGAGGGATCATCCGTTATGTGCATCCCGGCGGCGAATTTCACGAAGCCAGTGGTGCGGATCATGCGCGCTGCGATCGGGATTACAAAGACGTGGAGCAGACCATCGAGCGTCTGCTAGAGGAGTAGCCGCATGCGCATCGCATGGTTGTTGTTGCTGGCTTCGATCGGCATGATCCGCGCCGAATCGGCTGCCGGCGTGCGGTGGAGTGCACCCGCGTCCTGGAACGCGCAAGCAGCGCGGCCCATGCGCGCCGCGACCTACACCGTACCAGCGGCGCCCGGTGACAAAGAAGACAGCGAATGTGCGGTCTATTATTTCGGCCGGGGCATGGGCGGCAGCGTGGATGACAACGTGAAACGCTGGATGGGGCAGTTTGCACCCCCTCAAAAGGAAGCGCAGCCGCGCAAAAGCACGATCAACGGCATCAGGGTTACGGAAATTGATCTGTCGGGGACCTACACGGGAGCGGGCGGTCCAATGGCGACAACCAAAACCATCAAGCCTGGATACCGACTACTGGGCGCCATTGTGGAAGCGCCCGAGGGATCGCTGTTCATCAAGTTCACTGGGCCGGCAAAGACGGTGGCGGCCAACCTGACAGGCTTCGAAACCCTCCTGAAATCGCTGGTACGGGAAAAGTGACAATTCGGGCTTGAACATTTTTGTGGCCAGGCGCCGATGATGACTCGTCGAGATCGTGTAGCAGCCGTAGTACTCGCAACCGTTCTGCTACCTGACGCGGCTTTCGCCGCCGAGCAATGGCTCAAGCTCCAATCGTCTCACTTTGAGCTCTATACCACGGCGGGCGAAAAGAAGGGCCGCGAAGCCATTCTCTATTTCGAGCAAGTGCGCGACTTCTTCGTGAACACGCGCCGCACGAGTGATACTGCGGTAAACGTCCCGGTCCGCGTCATTGCGTTTCGCTCGGATAAGGAGTTCGAGCCGTATCGCATCAACGAATACGCCACCGCATTCTACCTGGAAGGTTACGATCGCGACTACATCGTGATGCGCAGCATCAGTCAGGAACACTATCCGGTGGCGGTGCACGAATTCACACATCTGCTGGTCAAGCACTCGGGAGCGGAGCTTCCGATCTGGTTCAACGAAGGGCTGGCGGAGCTGTATTCCACGCTCAAGCCCATGGGCAAGAGAGTGATGGTAGGCGAGGTGATTCCGGCCCGTTTTTACTATCTACAACAGAACAAGTGGATGAGTCTCGAAACACTCACCAGCGTGGACCACCATTCGCCCTACTACAACGAGCGCGATCGCGCGGGTATCTTTTATTCGGAGAGCTGGGCGCTGATGCACATGCTGAACCTTTCGAGCGAGTATCGCCCACAATTCAGCAAGTTCCTTAACCTGCTCGCGTCGGGAGCGACGGCAAGTTCGGCATTCTGGCAGGCCTATGCCAAGACCATCAACCAGGTACAGAAAGACCTGGAGAATTATTTGCGCGGCGGCCATTTCAATGCGGCCGTATTCGACGTGAAGCTCGAGAAGTCGGCTGAGGAGCCGGACATCCTGCCTGCCCCACCGCTCGAATCCGGTCTGGTGTTGGCCGACCTGCTGGCGCTGACGGGCAAACAAGAACCGGCGAAGGAGGCTTACGGAAGGCTGGCGAAAGAAGATCCAAAAAGCTGGGAGGTGGAGGCAGGCCTCGCGGAATTGGCGTGGACCGGCAAGGATCTGGAGGACGCCCGCCGGCACTTCGCGCGAACCGCGGAGCTAGGCAGCCCGAATGCGCGGATTTATTTCGATTACGCGATGGTGCTGCGCGCACTGGGGGGAAGGGAGAGCGCTGCGATTGCGGCTTTGAAGAGAGCAGTGGAACTAAATCCGGATTACCAGGACGCGCACCTGTATCTCGCGTATTCCCTGTTGCAGGATCGCCAGTACCAGGAGGCTCTCGATCATTTCGGAACGGTGAAGCACCTGAAGGTCGAGCGAGCGTCGACCTATTATCACGGGATCGCGTATGCCGATTACCACCTCGAGAAATTTGCCGACGCCCGAAAGGCCGCGGAGGCCGCCAAAAAATACGCGCAAAACCTGGAGGAGAACGTGGCCGCGGACGATATGCTGCGCGTCCTGGATCAGGAAAAGCAGCGGCGTGCCCTGGTTCCCAAACAACTCGCCGCGCCGGCTTCCCGCCCCGCTCCCGAACAGGCTTCTGAACCCCCGAAACAGATGGTTCGACGCGCCGATGCGCCGCCGAGGAGTTCGGTGCTCGGCACGCTGCGCCAGGTCGACTGCCTGGGAAAAGTCCTGCGCCTCAGAGTCTTGTCGAACCAGGAGCAGGTGCTGCTGGCAATCCGAGATGCCGGGAGTGTGACCGTCCAGGGCTCTCAAACGGGAACCGTCGATCTGACGTGTGGCCCGCAAAAGGGCAAACTCGTGACCGTGGAGTACGAGAGGCGCGAGGATGCCAAACTGGGCACGATCGGAGATGTGCGGTCGATCGAGTTCCAGTAGCATATGCGGTACAATGCCTCGGAAAAGGATCTGCCATGAAGAATACAAGCTCTCGTCGCGGGTTTCTGTTCGCGGTCGGAGGCAGCGCTCCGCTCCTGTTAGGCGCTCAGGACAAAGCCGGCAGCCGGAAACCGGTTCTGGGCAACGGCGCGCATACCTACGAGGTCACGCACGATTGGGGCGAGCTTCCCGCAAGCATCAAGTACGGCAATACACACGGGGTCTGCGAAGATTCGCAGGGCCGTATTTACGTTCACCACACGGTGAATGATGCGAGCGAAAGTTCCGACAGCATGGTGGTTTTTGATGCGGACGGAAAGTTCATCAAGTCCTGGGGCAAGGAATTCAAAGGCGGCGCGCACGGGCTGCACATCCGTAAGGAAGGCAGCACGGAGTATCTTTACCTGTGCGACACCAGGCGTGCTGTCGTCGTGAAGACCACGCTCGACGGCGAGGAAGTGTTCACGCTCGGCTATCCCAAGGAATCGGAAGCCTACAAGCCGGGCGCGGACGGGAAGCCGATCAAATACAGTCCCACCAATCTCGCGATCGCGCCCAATGGCGACATCTACGTAGGCGACGGTTACGGGTCGAGCTATATCAATCAGTACAACCGCAAGGGCGAGTACATCCGGACGTTCGGCGGTCCGGGTAAGGAAGCGGGACAACTCGATTGTCCGCATGGAATCATTGTGGACCAACGAGGGAAACATCCCATCCTCACGGTGGCTGACCGCGGCAACAACCGTATCCAGAACTTCACCCTCGGCGGCAAGCACCTTGAATTCGTGGGCGGCACCAACATGCCGTGCCACTTCAGTTTCTATAAGAATGGCGACGTCGTAGTGCCCGATCTGGCGGCGCGAGTCACGCTGCTGGACCGCAACAACAAGGTGATATTCCACCTCGGCGATGACTCGGCGGCGAACACGTGGAAGGACCTACGCAAGGAGGCCCGCGACAAGTTCATCCCCGGCAAATTTATCTGCCCCCACGGGGCGTGCTTCGACCATGCAGGAAATATTTTCGTGGTCGAGTGGGTGGAAGTGGGCCGCGTCAGCAAGTTGCGCCGGGTGGCTTAATTCGTCAGCCCTCCTGCAACTTGCGGGTCACCCGCCGCACCAGAGCGCGCGGGCTGATCCGAACCGATTGCGCGCCGATCTTATTCAGCAGGCCTGGAATCACAACGACCTTCCCTTCGAGGAAAGCGCGGTAACCGATCTCCGCCACTTCTTTAGCCGTCATCACGGCGAATTTTGCTCTCACCAGGCGGCTACCCTCGATCTGGGCTCTGCGTTGGAAGTCAGTCGCGGTCGGTCCCGGACACAGCGCCGTTGCTGTGACGCCGGTGTCTCGCAACTCCTCGGCAATCGCTTCCGTAAACGACAGGACGAAGGCTTTGGTGGCGTAATAAATCGCCATCAGCGGACCCGGCTGGAACGCGGCGGTTGAGGCGACGTTGAGAACGCCGCCCAGACGGCGCTGGCGCATGCCCGGGAGATAAAGCCGGGTCAGGTGCACGAGCGCAACCATGTTGACCTGCATCATATCGAGTTCGGTTCGGAGATCGCTCTCGACAAAGGAGCCACCCAGTCCAAAGCCAGCATTGTTGACCAGGTAATCCACGTCGAGGTTTGCGGCTCGCGTGGCGTCCAGGATCTCGGAGGGCGCCACGGGGCGTGCAAGATCTGCCACGATGACTTTCACGGAAAGGCCCGGCGACCGCAATTCGGAAGCGATCTGGCCGAGCTTGGCTTCGTCGCGCGCGACGAGCACGAGGTTGGTGCCGTCGCGGGCAAAGCACTTCGCGAGTTCGTAGCCGATACCGGACGAGGCTCCGGTAATCAGCGCAGTTTTGCTCATGTGGAAATGGTACAACTCATGGGATGCCTTCTGAAGCCATCGAACATCGGACCTTCAGCGCCCGCCTGGATTGCCACTATCTGCTCCACGCGCCCCCCGACATCGATGCTTCCACGCTGCTGGTCGCAACGCTGCATGGATTTGGCTCGAATCCCGAGATGATGCTGCGTCTCACGGAGCATTTGCTGGGGCCGCAGCGCGTCATCGCCGCTCTGCAAGCCCCGAGCCAGTTTTTCCTGGCGCAGAATTCGAGCGACGTGGGGTACTGCTGGGCGACTCCCAAGCACTCCATGGAATCCGTTCGCCTGCATCACGACATGCTGCTGTACATGCTTGACGAAGTGGGGCGTCAATTCGCAATTCCGCCGCAACGCCGGCTTTTGATGGGCTTCTCGCAACCCGTTGGGATGAACTACCGTTTCGCGGCCACAAATCCGCGTGCCGTCCGCGGTGTGATCGGCATCTGCGGCGGCGTGCCGAAAAACTGGGAAGACGGGCCCTACCAGAAGGTCTCGGCGGCGCTTTTGCACATTGCGCGCACCGAGGATGAATTCTATCCCCCCAACGTCACGGAACATTACGCCGATCGCCTCCGGCTGAGGGCCGCCGATGTGGAGTTTCACATGCTCGAAGGCGCCCACCGGTTCCCGTCGAAAGCCGGGCCGATTGTGGAGAAATGGATTGCGAAAGCTTTCAGTCGGGTACTCTGATGCCTTAAGTCGCCGCGTCGCCCCATCCCCGTGTCTCCGCGTCCGATCCCCGCTTTTTGGGGATCTCAAGGGCGAAGCCCTTGACTACGCTTCTCTCGCTCCGTCCTGCAGGAACGTACGCAGCCGGTGGCTGCGGCTGGGGTGGCGCAGCTTGCGCAGGGCTTTGGCTTCGATCTGCCGGATGCGCTCGCGCGTGACCGCGAAATTCTGACCCACCTCTTCGAGCGTGTGTTCGCTGCCATCCTCGAGGCCGAAGCGCATCTTGATGATCTTTTCTTCGCGGGGGGTGAGCGTTTTTAGCACCTGAGCCGTCTGCTCGCGCAGGTTGAGGTTGATGACGGCTTCCGACGGCGAAATGCCGGAACGGTCGATGATGAAATCGCCCAAGTGCGATTCGTCCTCTTCGCCGATGGGTGTCTCGAGCGAGATGGGCTCCTGCGCGATCCGCAGCACCTTGCGCACCTTCGAAACCGGCAGTTCCATGCGCTCGCCCAACTCCTCGTTGGTGGGTTCGCGGCCCAGTTCCTGGATGAGCTGTCGCGATGTGCGGATCAGCTTGTTGATGGTCTCGATCATATGGACCGGGATGCGGATGGTGCGCGCCTGGTCCGCGATGGCGCGCGTGATGGCTTGCCGCACCCACCAGGTGGCGTAGGTGGAAAACTTGTAGCCGCGCCGGTATTCGAATTTGTCCACGGCCTTCATGAGCCCGATATTGCCTTCCTGAATCAAATCCAGGAACTGCAGGCCGCGATTGGTGTAACGCTTGGCGATGGAAACCACCAGACGCAGGTTGGCTTCGATCAACTCCTTCTTTGCGACTTCAGCCTGTTGATCGGCCTTGGTGATGATCAGGTAGGTGCGGCGCAACTCGGTGGCGGAAGCGCCGTACTGCTCTTCGATCTGCTGCATGCGCTGCAGGTGGCTGCGCTGCTCGCGGCGCAGCTCCTTGAAACCGTTGGCGCGCGCGGCAGAGGCTGAGACGCCGGGCAGAAGTTCCAGCTTCCTTTGAATCCGGACGAGCTCGCGCTCCACCGGCTTTACTTCTTCGACCGCGCAGCGAATGCAGTCGATCAGGTGCCGCAGGATGAGGGTTTGGAACTTGATGGCGCGCGCCTGCCGCCCAATCCTCACCATCAGGCGGCCCAGCTCCCAGCGCAGACGGCGATGCTGTTTGGGCTTGATCCCGCGTGGCACGGCCAGCAGCTTCTGGCGGCCCTGCTGCACCTTCTTGTAAAGCCGCGAGATTTCTTCCACCGCCTGCACGAATTCTTGTCTCTTCTCTTCCAGAGTCTCGTCGGTGATCAGCGGATCGGAAATCTGGAGCAGGTCGCGAGCGGCGAGCGTGCCGCGTTCCACTTCTTCGCCCATGCCGACAATTTTTTGGATGATCAGAGGCGATCGCGATAGCGCTTTGAGCACCGTGTTCTGGCCGCGCTCGATGCGCTTGGCGATTTCCACCTCGCCCTCGCGCGTGAGCAGCGGGACGGCGCCCATCTCGCGCAGATACATGCGCACCGGATCGTTAGTCTTGTCACCAACGGCGGTGGGAAGCAGCTCGAGATCCAGGAACTCGTCG
Organism: Terriglobia bacterium; assembly: GCA_020073305.1. GTDB lineage: Bacteria > Acidobacteriota > Terriglobia > Bryobacterales > Bryobacteraceae > QHXW01. The sequence continues at coordinate 160,445 of JAIQFK010000010.1, read as the reverse complement.
GCTTCCTCGATCTTGGCGTCCAGCTTGGGCTCTTCCAGGATCTCGATGCCGGCAACGTCCAGGCCGGCCAATAGGTCGTCCAGGTCCGCGCCGCCGTTCAGATCGCTAGGCAAGAGTTCACTGACTTCGTCGTACAGCACGTAGCCCTTTTCCTTGCCCACAGTCATGAGCCGAGCAAGACGATCGTATTTTTCCTCTACTGCCACTTGGAGCCCCCGTGCTCCGCGTTGCCCTGAACCAATCTTACATATTGTACAACGCGGCCATGTGTCAAATCGCCTGTCTCATAACCAAAGTTAGCTTCTATCGATCCGGGAAAGTTCGGCGCTGAGCCGCAAGGCTTCGATCAGATTGCCGTCGCGCTCCGCCGCCCTCACCTGGGCTTTGAGCGCGGCGCGTTCACTGTCTCGTTGCGTGCTCTCGAGCGCCCGCATACAAGCCTCCCCTTGTTCTAGTGAAAAGACTTCGCCGTCAGTTTCATCGGCCAGTACCGCCGAAGCCAGTAGCACCCGGTCATTCTCTTCCAGGCGCGCATCCAGATCGCCAAAGACCAGCCGGCTGCCCGACTCATCCAGCGTAAACAGCGCCTCGAAAATCCGGTGGGTCGCGAACTGATTGACCGCCGGCATTCTTTTCAGGTGCGGCAACAGGTGCGAGCGGGCTTCCGCATTGATCAGGAGCAGGTTCAGCAGAATGCGCTCGACAGGGCGCACCGGCTCAGCCGCGTGCTGGATGGTCTTCTCGCGCCGCTCCGTAGCGGTCTTCCGGAAGCTCTCGAGCACCGGTCCCGCATCCACGCCCAGGTATCCGGCGACGTCGTTGACCACCGCCAGCCGCTCAAGCTTATCCGAAAGGCGCTGAATGGCAGGCAACAGAAACTGGAAAGCGGCCACGCGTCCTTCGGCCGTCCGCATATCGAACTTGCCGCGCGCGCGGTCCGCCAGCCAGTAGAAGTAATTTTTGGCGGTGTTGAGTTTTGCCACATAGGCTTCGGCGCCGCGCTGTTTGCAGTACTCATCGGGATCGAGGCCGCCATCCAGCTCGACGACCCGCACGTGCATGCCATCATCCAGCAGCATGTTGATGGAGCGTTCGGTGGCATTCGCACCCGCTGTGTCAGGATCGAAGTTCACTACGATCTTGGTCGAATGCCGCTTCAGAGCCTGCACCTGGTGCGGAGTCAGTGCCGTCCCGCAGCTTGCCACCACTTCGCGAACGCCGGACGAATAGACGCCGATCACGTCCATATAGCCTTCCACCAGCACTACGCGGTCGGCTTGCCGTACGCCTTGCTTGGCGCGATGGAGGTTATATAACACGTAGCTCTTGCGATAGATTTCCGTCTCGGGCGAGTTCAGGTACTTGGCCTGTTCGCCAGGATCGAGCGCGCGCCCGCCAAAGCCGATGATCTTTCCCGATTCGTTGTGAATGGGGAACATCAGGCGATGCCGAAAGCGGTCGTAAAAGCTGCCGTCTTCGCGCTTAAGCACGAGGCCGGATTTTTCCATCTGCTCAGCGGTGAAATTGTGCTTTTCGAGCAGACGAACGACGCTCCGTCCCGATCGCTCGGCGTATCCGATGGCGAACTCAGCCGCAGTCGGCGGAGCCACTCCGCGCCGCTGGAGGTAAGCGCGCGCCTCGGTACCCGCGGCGCCCTCGAGATTTGCCCGGAAGGCCTGTTCGGCCAGCTCGTGGATCTGGTAAAGCGCGGCGCGCAGCTTGGTCTCCGGGTCCGAGTATTCCGAACGCTTGGGCATCGGAATGCCGTGCCGCTCGGCAAGCAGCTTCAATGCCTCATAGAAGCTGACCCGCTCGATCTCCATGACGAACTTCAAGACATCGCCGGCGGCGCCGCAACCGAAGCATTTGTAGAACTGATGCCCGGCATGCACCGAAAACGAAGGCGTCTTTTCGTTATGGAAGGGGCACAAGCCCGTATAGCGCGACGGGCCGGCTTTGCGCAGCGGAACGTACTCCTGAATGACCTGGACGATATCGACCGAGGATTTGAGCTGCTCGACGAAGTCCATGAGCTCCCTGAACTATTATCCCCACTGTAGCGCAGGTCTACGGTGGGGTGTGCACCTGCGCTACAGGAACAGCGCCGAAGCCCGTTTTGGTGTTCTTACCAGCGGCTTGTTCAGAAAATCCAAAAACGGCATCATCACCTCGAAGCGCTTGCGGATTTCGGGCAGCAGCTTGGGTGTCGTTGCGAGCGCCGGGTTGAGCATCACGTAGAACAGCCATTGCCGGTACCGCAGCAAGTCCGCCGCCGGATGGTCACTCGCAAAACCCTTGGGTACTCGCGATAGCTGATCTCCGTGCATTTCGCCCATGAGGGTTCGCAGTTTTCGTGATTTGATGATTCGTGACAGCTCCGCATGATGTTCGGCCAGATGCGTGCGGATGGCAAGCAATGCGTCCGGGCTTGGCATATACACACCGCCCGCGACCTCAATTTCCTTCGGCGAAACACTGAAATACAGGCCCGCGCCCCCGTGCTTCTCCGTGCCCCTTCTTGGGAAAATGGCCGCAATGTGCGTTTTGTACGGCGTCTTGTCCTTACTGAATCGGGTGTCGCGATAGATGCGGTAAATGGCTTTGGCCGGCTCCACCACGTGATCGGGTGCGAAGCGCATCATTTCCGTGTTAAGCGCGCTGACCAGCACGGCCATGGGCGCCTTTACTTGCTCCTCGTAGATGGGCTTGCGCGGCTGGAACCACTCGCGCCGGTTGTTGCGCAGCAGGCTGCGAAAGAACTGCATGCCCGCTTCCGGGAAGCCGTTGAAGGTGATTTTGGCGCTGCGCACTGCCTGGCCGGTCATTGTTGATGCCCTCCTCTATAATCGAAGTCATGGTCCACACGGAAGAGACGCTCGCGCGTCTCGCCGCGATTCCGGAATTGGCCGTTCTCACCGGCGCGCCGCTCTCCCGATACACGCGATTCGCCATTGGCGGCCCGGCCGACATCTACGCCGAAACTTCCAGCCCGGAAGCGTTTATCGCCGCGCTGAAGGTGGCTCGTGAGAGCGGGCAGAACTATGTCGTGATCGGCGGTGGAACGAACCTCATTGTATCCGATGACGGGTTTCGCGGGATCGTGCTGCGCTTCATCGCGCAACGCATCGTGGCCGCGGGCAACCTCGTGGCTGCGGATGGGGGCGCTGTTTTGCAGGACCTGGTTGATTTTACCGTGGACCGTGGCTTGAAAGGCCTGGAAACGCTGGCTGGTATTCCGGGCTCGGTCGGCGCGGCCATCTACGGCAATGCCGGCGCCTATGGTCACTCCCTTTCCGAAAGCGTTCGCAGCGTCCGATTCTACGATGGCTGTGAGATCCGGGTTTTCGACCGTGAGACCTGCGAGTTTCATTACCGCGAGAGCATTTTCAAGCGCCACAAGAACTGGATCATATTCTCCGCCGAGCTGGCCATGAAAAACGGGGATGCGGCCGAGTTGCGCAAAATCGCTGGCGACATTGTGAAGGTGCGCAACGAAAAGTTTCCCGTAACCATGAAGTGCGCGGGCAGCATTTTCAAGAACCTGCTGCTGGCGGATTTACCGGACCCGATTGCCGCTCAGGTGCCGGCGCGCGTAATTCGTGAAGGCAAGGTCCCGGCCGCCTATTTTCTCGAAGAAGTAAACGCCAAGGGGATGACGCGTGGTGACATTCACGTGGCTTCCTATCATGCCAACCTTCTGTACAACGGGGGAGTGGGGACAGCCTCGGACCTGCGGGAGCTGATCGCCGAATTGAAAGACCGCGTGGCCGCGAAGTTCGGTATTGCGCTGGAAGAAGAAGTGCAATACGTGGGCTTCCCTGACGCAGCACGTCCATGATGGCATCGATGGCTCTGGTGGCCGCGCTGCTGTTCGCGCCGTCCGGAGCGAACGAGCTTCACGACGCAGTGAAAGCGAACGACGCCGCCCGCGTCAAAGCGTTGCTCGATTCGGGGGCCGATCCCAACACACGCGACCAGCTGGGCGCAACAGCCCTTCATGATGCGGCCTGGAACGGGTCCCGCGAGATCGTCGAATTGCTGCTCGATCATCACGCTGACGTGAATGCCCGGCACCTCGAAGCCGGATCGACACCGCTGCACTATGCGGTGATCAAGGGCCACCCGGAAATCGTCGCCCTGCTGCTGGGGCGCGGCGCCGACGTGCGCGCCACCTACCGCTCCGGCGCCACCGCCCTCCACCTGGCCGCCGATCACGGCTATCGCGAGATTACGGCGATGCTCCTGGAACACGGCGCCGATATCAACGTACGCGACAGTGCCGGCGCGGCGCCGCTGGATGAAGCCGCGGAGAAGGGTTACGCCGGCGTCGCCGCTCTGCTGGTGGACAAGGGTGCTCCCATCAACGCCAGTAACCCCCACACCGGTCGAACGTCTCTGAGCGAGGCGGCGGCGCACGGGCATGCGGATGTGGTGGAGATGCTGCTTGCGCACGGTGCGGAACTCGACACCCGCGATCGATCCGGAGCGACCCCGCTCGAAAACGCCGCCCGCGCCCGGCATGGCGACATGGTCCGGCTGCTGCTGGCGAAGGGCGCCGGAGCCGGCTCGAGCATTTTGGAAGAAGCCGTCATCAAAGGACAGACGGATATCGCCGAGATTCTGCTGGCAGGCGGATGCGATCCCAATGCACCAGGCGGCGCGCCGCCGCTCGACGCCGCCGCGCTCAAGGGTAATTTCGAGATCGCTCGCCTGCTGATCGAGCACGGAGCGGACGTCAATCAGCGGAGTTCATCCGGGGCCACGCCGCTTCACGATGCCGCGCTAGGCGGGCACAAGGATCTGGTGGCTCTGCTGCTCGATCACGGCGCGGATCGCGAAGCGCGTGAAACGGAATCCGGCTCGACAGCGCTGTATGACGCAGCCTCCATGGGACGGCTCGAGGTAGTAGAACTGCTGCTAGCCCGTGGAGGCGACGTGAACGCCGCCAACAAGGCCGGGGCCACTCCGCTCCACGCCGCTGTGACGAACGGCTTCGATCAGGTAGCAGCCGCACTGCGAGCCCGCGGGGGAAGGTGAGGGTAGCGGTCTGGTATCATGCGGATCGTTGCAGAAAGTGAAACTCATGAAGCTCCACCTTCGCGCCATCTTGATCGTTGCATTGGCGAGTCATCTGCAAGCGCAGCTACCACCCGCGACCGCGGCCAAGATCGATGCCGTCGCGGCACAAGTGCTGGCTGACACGGGAGCCCCTAGCGCATCCGTCGCCGTCGTGAAAGACGCCAAAATCGCTTATGTGAAGGCCTACGGAAACGCGCGGCTCGAACCCACAAATCCGGCGAGCCCGGAGATGCGCTATTCGATCGGCTCCGTCAGTAAGCAGTTCATGGCTGGCGCTATCCTGCTGCTGGTCGAAGACGGAAAGCTCTCGCCCGACGATCCCGTGGCCCGCTTTCTGCCGGACCTGACGCGAGCCAAGGAAATCACGATTCGTGAACTCCTGACTCATACTTCGGGATACCAGGATTACTATCCGCTCGATTACGTGGCGCCCTTCATGCAGAAGCCGGTCACGGCCCGGGAGATCCTGGACAAGTGGGCGAAAAAGCCGCTGGACTTCGACCCCGGCACGCGCTGGCAATACAGCAACACCAACTTCGTCGCGGCGGGGCTCATTCTGGAAAAGGTCACGGGCATGCCGCTGATGTCGTTTCTTGAGGCCCGGATCTTTCGCCCGCTGGGCATGACCAGCGTCATCGACCTGGCCGAGAAGTCTCTCTCCGCTTCCGATGCCGCAGGCTACACGCGCTTCGCCCTGGGACCGCTGCGGCCTGCGCCGCCGGAGGGGCGCGGCTGGCTGTTCGCGGCGGGCGAGCTGGCTATGACTGCCCACGACCTCGCGTTGTGGGACATCTCTTTGATCCAACACAAGGTGCTGAAGCCCGCTCTGCTCGATACCTTGATGACTCCCGCGCGGCTCAAGAATGGAGCGCCAACCGGCTACGGACTCGGTGTCGGCATTCGCGACGCAGGCAACCATCCGAAACTCAGTCACGGCGGCGCGGTATCCGGCTTCGTCAGTTTGAACACCGTCTGGCCGGATGAAGGCGCGGCGGTGGTCGTCCTCACCAACGTGGACGGATCAAGCGCGCCCGACCGAATGACCGCCGAGATCGCGCCGCTGCTGCTGGCTGAAGTCGAGGACCCGCACGCTGCCCAGGCTTTGGAGCAGGCCCGCCGGATTTTCAGCGATCTGCAGCAGGGCGGGATCGACCGCTCGCTGCTGACGTCCGATGCCGATGCGTTTTTCACGCCGCAGGTCCTGGCCGACGCCGCAGCCAGCCTGAAGCCGCTTGGCGATCCCGAGAGCTTCCGGCAGATGTCGGTCGAGCTGCGCGGCGGCATGACCTATCGCCATTTCAACATCCAGTGCAAGGGGAAGGCTCTGCACCTGAGCACGTTCACAACCCCGGATGGCAAGCTGGCGCAGTATCTGATTCAGTAACAACCCCGAAGCCGGCGCTTGCGCACCTGGCGATTCTGTTGAACAATATCGGCGAGATATGCAACTGCGCGTGCTCGGAATCGTACTGGCCGGCGGCAAGGGGACCCGGCTCTATCCACTCACCAAGGAACGCGCCAAACCGGCCGTTCCGTTCGGGGGTAAGTACCGCATCATCGACTTTGTGCTGAGCAATTTCATCAACTCGGGCATCTACTCGATCTACGTGCTGACGCAGTTCCGCAGCCAGTCGCTGCTGCAGCACCTGAGCGAGGGCTGGCAGTTCGGCGGCTTGCTGAAGAGCCAGTTCATCATTCCTGTGCCCGCGCAGATGCGATCGGCCGACGAAACCTGGTACCAGGGCACCGCCGACGCCATCTTTCAGAACATCAACCTCATCGAGCAGGCCAACCCGCACCTGGTGGCCATCTTCGGCGCCGATCACATCTACCGCATGAACATCGCCAGCATGGTGGAGTACCACGAAAACAAGAAGGCGCAGGTGACGGTCGCCGCCATTCCGGTCGAGAAGCGCCTGGCTGCCGAGTTCGGCGTGATTGAAACGCGGCCGGACGGCCGCATCGTGCGCTTCCACGAGAAGAATCCCGACGCGCCCACCATACCCGGCGATCCGGATCGCGTGTACGCATCCATGGGGAACTATATTTTCTCCGCACCTACGGTGCTCCGCGAATTGCAGGATGACGCCGCCAATGAGAACAGCACGCACGATTTCGGCCGCGATATTCTGCCCTCGCTGGTGGCGCGCTCGAAAGTATACGCGTACAATTTCCAGTCCAACCGCATCCCCGGCGAACCTCCCGACGCCGAAGCCTACTGGCGCGACGTTGGAACGATCGACGCCTATTACGAAGCCAATATGGATCTGCGTTCGGTCTCGCCCGCGCTCAACCTCTACAACCGCGAGTGGCCCCTGCGGACCACGGGCTTCCCGGATCCTCCCGCCAAATTCACGTTCGATGAAGAGAACCGGCGCGGCCAGGCGATCGATTCCGTCATCTCGGGCGGAACCCTTCTATCCGGCGGCGTGGTGCGGAACTCGGTGATCGGCCGGCACGTGCGTGTGCATGCGGGAGCGCTGGTGGAGGATTCCATCATCCTGGACAACTGCGATATCGGACGCCGCTCCAAGGTGCGCCGCGCCATTCTGGATAAGAACGTGCGGGTGCCGCAAGACGGCAGCATCGGCTATGATCTCGAGCTCGACCGCCGCGTTCACTACGTGACCGACTCGGGCATCGTGGTGGTGGAAGGCAACCGCTCGGCAGTCGACGTGGCGACGATGGTGGTGTAAAAGATCAGGTAACTCGTTGTAGTGGCCGAGCACGCTCGGCCAGATCGCCCCCACAGACGGGATGGAATCGATTTCTTCACACCCCCCGCGCCAATTTTGGCGGGGCCTGCGGCTTTTGGCGTTCATGAACGAAAAGCCGGATTCGCCGTTCGCGGCCTGAGGTAGGAAACCAGCAAGCCCGTTACCACCACCACTACGCAGCCGATCACGTTATACCAAAGGAACGAGATGTTGGTGAACGCGAAGGCCGCAAGAATAGCCGCCTCGCCCGCCAGCATGCCGAGGAACGCCGCGGTCCCTGTCACGCGCCGGAACCAGAAGGCCAGCACGAACACGCCCAATAGCGACCCGTAGAACAGCGAGCCCACCATGTTCACGGCCTCGATCAGCGAGCCCAGCTTTTTGGCGTACTGCGCGAAGAAAACGGCATACGCCGCCCAGAACGCCGTCGCCAGTCGGGACGCCCATAAATAGTGGTGGTCCGAGGCACTCGGGTGCACGTGTCTTTTGTAAATGTCGATGACCGTAACGGTGGCCAGCGAATTCACCTCACCCGAGGCGGAGGACATGGCCGCTGCGAAAATCACGGCAATCAGCAGGCCCACCACGCCTGCCGGCAGATAACGCGTCACGTACGAAAGAAAGATGTAGTTCGTGTCATTGAAACCCTTCTCGGCGTGCGTGCTGACGTAGAGGCTGGCACCCTGTGCGCGCGCCTCGTTGATTTCCGACTGCGCCTGGAGGAACCGACCAAGAGACTCCGTGCGCCGAGCGCCATCTTGCCGGCGCCGCGCTTCGGCCAGGCCAAGGGCGGCTTCCTTGCGACGCTCGAATGCCTGTTCGAAGCGAGTTTCGATGGGCGCGAATCGCGAGCTCTCGCTCGACTGAAGCTCCTGCATCGCCAGCTTCTGGAACAGCAGCGGCGGCCGTTCGAACAGAAAGAACACGAACACCATGGCGCCCACGAACAGGATGAAGAACTGCATGGGGATTTTCGCCATCGCCGTAAACATCAGGCTCAACTTGCTTTGCGCAATCGATTTCCCGGTGAGATACCGTTGCACCTGCGACTGGTCACAGCCGAAGTACGACAGCGCCAGGAACCCCCCGCCGATCAGTCCGCTCCACACGTTGTACCGGTTCGCCAGGTCGAACTTCAGATCCACGGCGTTGAGCTTCCCCACGGCGCCCGCCAGGTAAACGGCGTCGGTGAATGAAACACCGGCCGGCAGCATGCGGATGATCAACACGAAGGCCACCACCAGGCCAACCAGGATAATCACCATCTGCTGCACGTCGGTCCAGGTGACGGCTTTGATGCCGCCGGTCACGGTGTATATCGTGATCAACACCCCCATCGCCATCGTGGTCAGGCGGTCGGGCCAGCCGAACATCACGGACAGCACGATGGCCGGCGCGTACAAAGAGAGCCCTACTGAGAGCCCGCGCTGGATGAGAAAAACGGCGCTCGCCAAAGCGCGCGTCTTGGAATCGAAGCGTTTTTCAAGATACTCGTAGGCCGTGTACACATTGGCGCGATGGAACAGCGGCACCGCCGTCGCGCAGATGATCACCATGGCCACGGGCATCCCGAAATAGAACTGCACGAAACGCATGCCGTCGACGTATGCCTGGCCCGTGGTCGAAATGAAAGTGATGGCGCTCGCCTGCGTGGCCATGATGGAGAGCGCCATGGCGTACCACGGCATGGTCTTGCCGGCCAGCAGGTACTTGTTGACGGTGTCCGAGCCGCGGCCCTTATAGAGCCCGTAGAGGACGATGCCGGTGAGCGTGCCGATGAGCACCAGCCAGTCGAGCGGTCTCATGAAAAGAATCGCGTGAAGGCGTAAAACAGAACAATCAGCGCGGCGAGATAGACCAGGACGGCCGTATAAACGCGCGGCCAGGAGCCCAGAAACGGAGGCGGCTCGTCCGGCATTTCGGCGCGACCCTGCGGCATTAACGAGGAGTGTAGCATGCGGGCCGCGGAGTCAGAATGAATAGCTCACGCCCACCAGCGGTGTGAACTGGTGAAATAACCCGCGAGCCGTTGCGAAAGGCGCGGGCACAATCACCTTCTTGGGAAACGGCGTGATGTAATCGCGGAAATCCAACCTCACCAGGAGGGCCCCGAAGCGCAATTTGACTCCGCCGCCCGCAGTCAGTAACGGCTTGAGCTCGTTGGTGTGCACCAGGTGCGCAATGTCGCTGAGAGGTTGGGCGGGATTTTCAGGACCACTCACCACGTACCACTTGGCTCCCAGACCGACCGCCATATAGGGCCGGATTCTGGATTCCCGCGGTGAAAAATGCGCCAGCATATCGTAATGGATGGCGTGCGACTGACCTTGAATGTTGGCCTTGGACCCGCGCGCACTAAGGAATGGATCGCCGTCCTGATAAACGTAACGGACTTCGCCGGAGAAATGCTCGAAGAGATCTTGTCCCAGAATGCCGCTCAAGGCGAACCGGTTACGAACGCCGGCGGTGGCCTTGCCGTCTGGCGCATAAACGCTGGCGGTCCGATAGAGACCGTATCCGGCGCCAGCTCCGATTTCCCACTCCTGGCCGGCGCACGCCAATGAGCCAATGAGCAAAAGACCGGCGATTCCGGTTGCGCGCACCTAGTTAGCCCAACACAACCGTGCTCCCGGCGCAAGCCTGGGTTTGCTCCAGTCGGGCTGACAAAACACGATTTGCCCCCCGGGCCTGCGGTTTGACCCCTCCCCACGTCCCAAACCCGCCTTACCTGCCCGTTCTGTTAGAGTCGCAGTATCATCAATCAGCTTAGGGAGGAATTCTTGCGTATCTCTTCTGGTTCGGTCCGCCTGGCCGTATGCGCCGGTCTTACGTTGCTGCCGCTGTTGGCACAGACAAAACTGTTGCGTTTCCCGGATATCCATGGAGACAAGGTGGCGTTCACGTATGGCGGCGACTTGTGGACGGCGCCGGCAAAGGGCGGCACGGCGACACGCCTCACCGCTCACCCTGGCGAGGAACTATTTGCCAAGTTCTCACCCGACGGCCAGTGGATCGCGTTCACCGGGCAGTATGACGGCGACGAGCAGGTGTACGTCATGCCGTCGAACGGAGGCGTCCCGCGGCAACTCACGTTCTATCCGGCACACGGTCCGCTGCCGGCTCGATGGGGCTGGGACAACCAGGTTTATGGCTGGACCAATGACGGGAAGCGCATCATCTTCCGGTCGCTGCGCGATTCCTGGACGGTGGCTTACAGCCGCCTCTACACCGTTTCGGTGGAGGGCGGTCCGGCGGAACCCCTGCCCATGCCCGAATCGGGCGCCGCGTCTTTCTCGCCCGGCGGGAACAAGCTGGTGTATTCGCCGCGCTCCCGCGACTTCCGGACAGAGAAACGCTACTCCGGAGGGATGGCCAACAGTCTCTACATTTTTGATGTCGAGACGCATGACGCGAAGAAGATCTCGGAGAGCCCGCGGTCGAACCGCGACCCGATGTGGATCGGAGACAAGATCTACTTTAATTCAGACCGCGACGGGCACTTCAACCTGTTCGCCTACGACATAGCTTCTGACAAGACCATGCAGGTGACCCATGGCAAGCAGTGGGACATTCGCTGGCCGAGTTCAGACCGGCAGTCGCGCATCGTGTATGAGCTGAATGGCGAACTCCAGGTGATGGACGTGAAATCCGGCAAGGCTGTGCCGATCTCCATCAACGTGCCCGATGACGGCGTTGCGCGGCGTCCGTCGCACGTGCCGGCCGCAAGCCTGGTCGAACACGCCTCTCTCAGTCCCAAGGGCGAACGGGTGCTGTTCTCGGCGCGGGGCGACATCTTCTCGGCTCCGGTGGAGAAGGGGCCGACAAGAAACCTGACGATGACTTCAGGAGCCCACGACAAGTGGCCGCGATGGTCTCCCGACGGCTCCAAGGTGGCCTTCATCTCGGACAAGAGCGGCGAGGAAGAGGTGTGGGTGGTGGCGCAGGATGGGGCAACGCCCGCGGAGCCGTTGACCACGGGCGGCAAAGCCATGCGCTATGCGCCCGAGTGGTCTGCGGATGGCAAACGCATCGCGTTCGGCGACAAGGACGGCCGGCTCGCGGTGCTGACCCTGGCGGACAAGAAAGTGGCAGAGATCGTGCAGTCTCGCCACGGCCGCATTGCGGATTATGTGTGGTCGCCAAAAGGAGACTTTCTCGCATTCAGCATGAACCACTCGAACGGATTCGCTTCGATCTACATCTGGAGTGCGGGCGACGGTCAGGCGCACCAGGCCACCAGCGAGTTCTTCGACGCCGGCGCTCCGGCGTGGGATCCGAAGGGCGACTATCTCTACTTCCTCAGTAACCACGAATTCGCGCCGCTGATTTCGACGATCGAGTTCAACTTCGCGCTCAACCGTTCCACCGGCATCTACGCACTGGCACTGCGCAAGGACGTCAAGCATCCTTTCCCGCCCGAGAGCGACGAGGTGACCATTACCAAAGACGACGCCTCGAAAGATAAAGACGCGGCAAAGGACAAGGATGCAGCGAAAGATAAGGACAAAACGAAAGAAAAGGAGGCCGCCAAGGAACTCACCATCGATTTCGACAGGCTCGATTCGCGCGTGGCGCGGGTCCCGGTGGACTCCAGCAACTACCGCGGCTTGGCCGTGAAAGACGGGAACCTGCTCTATACCACCGCTCCTCCGTTCTACTACGGACGGGAAGCCGATACGAAACCCGCGCTGAAGATCTACTCCATTAAGGACCGCAAAGAAACCGTGCTGCTCGAAGATGCAACCGGCTTCTGGCTTTCGCATGACGGCTCCAAGGTCCTGGTGCGCCAGCAACAGCCGAACCAGCCGGCGGCCTGGCAGGTGATGGACGCCACTCCCACGGGTGCGGCTTCGAAGAAAACCGTCCCCACCGCAGGACTGATGGTGGATCGCGTCCCGGCGGAGGAGTGGCCGGAAATCTTCAACGAAGTCTGGCGGCGGTACCGCGATTTCTTTTATGTGCCCACCATGCACGGGTACGATTGGGAAGCCATACGCGAACAATACCGCCCGTGGCTCCCGTACGTCGCGGATCGCTCCGACCTCAACTACGTGATCAGCGAGATGATCTCTGAATTGACCGTGCAGCACGCCTACATTGCCGGAGGCGATATCCCACTTCCGCCCCGCCCCCGCGTCGCTCTCGCCGGCGCGCGATTCGAGCTGGACACGACATCCAACCGGTACAAGGTCTCGAAGATTTTCCAAGGCCAAAATGAGGAAGAGATCTATCGCGCTCCGCTAACGGAAATCGGCGTCAACGTGAAGGTAGGTGACTATGTTCTCGCCGTCAACGGTCGCGACCTGACCGGCAAAGACGACGTGTATCGACTCCTGCGCAATGCGGCCGATAATCCCGTCCAATTGCTGGTGAACAGTAAACCCGCCGCCGACGGTGCGCGCACTGTTTCGTACCGGCCGGTGACCGACGAAGAGAAGCTCATCTACCTCGACTGGGTCAATCACAACCGGCAAAAAGTGGACGGACTCTCCGGCGGCAAGATCGGTTATCTGCACGTGCCGGACATGGGCGCGGACGGTATCCGCGAGTTCATCAAGTGGTACTATCCTCAGCTCAAGAAAGAAGGGCTGATCATCGACGACCGGGCCAACGGAGGCGGCAACGTGTCGCGCATGCTGATCGAGCGCCTGCGGCGGAAGCCCTTGGCGGCGGATTTTTCCCGCACGCTCGAAGACCCGCAGCTTTACCCTGACGGGACCTTCATCGGGCCGATGGTGACGATCCTGAATGAAAACTCGGCGTCCGACGGCGACATATTTCCAGCGATGTTTCGCGAAGCCGGCCTGGGCCCGCTCATCGGAAAACGCTCGTGGGGCGGCACGGTCGGGATCACGGATCACGGAATGCTGATCGATGGCGGGCATGTGAATGTGCCGGAGTTTGGTTATGCCAACCTAAATGGCCAGTGGATCATCGAAGGCCACGGCGTGGATCCCGACATCGAAGTGGATAACGATCCAAAATCGGTCATCGAAGGCCGCGACCCTCAACTCGAACGCGCCGTCGCCGAAGTCCAAAAGCGCCTGAAAGAGAAGCCGGTGAAGTGGCCGCAGCGCCCCGCGCCGCCGGTGAAGCTGAAGTAGCTGACGGGGACTGGCTTCGCTGTCCCAAGCCGGTGGCGTGCCAGGTCGGCACGATTCCGGCCCGCGGGCGCGTGGACAGCGCTGCCTGTCCCCGTCCTTTAAAGGTTGCTTTGCTCCCCTTTGGAGGGCTATCCTTCCAGAGTCAATCCAGCCATGATCGGCACCACGGTCTCCCATTACCGCATTCTCGAAAAGCTCGGGGCGGGCGGTATGGGACGCTGCCGGCGCGCCAGGCGGATCCTGCGTTCATTTGGCCGTAATTGACGCGAGGTAATTACCGCTCGCCGAAACTGTACCCCACCCAGATCGTGCCCGAGGGCACTGAGTTGCTGCCGAACTGGTCGGTCAGGCCCGGCACATAGTGATAATCGAACTGTGGCCGGATGAATATGTGTTCCGTCAAAAAGAACTGGACACCTACTCCCGCGTGCACCTGGAAATGATTCGCGCTTCCTACCGGCTGCGCCACGTTGGAGCACACGGCGGTTCCCACGCAGGAATTCTGCGAGAAGGAGAAGCCGGTTTTGGCGCCTCCAATTCCTCCCTGCAATTGCACCTGTACACGCTTTTGGTGGATCGGCGCGTAAATGCCGTTGAAATCGTAAAATGTTTGCCGATACTGCAGCGGGCCATAGTCGCTCTTGGCGGGTTGGAGATTGACTTCGGCTCCAATCCCGTAACGCTTCGTCAGCATGACGTCACCGCCGATGCCCAGAAAGAAACCACTCAGGCCCGGCGTCTTCTGGCACAGCGTGTCTCCTGAAGACAACGCGCAGGTGCCAAATGCGTTCGCGGACGTCAGGCCGTCAATGCCCTGTCCATTTGAATTGACATGGGTGCTGCCGAAACCGAGATTGACATCGAACGTGCTCTGCGCGCTCGCCAATGAGGCGCACAAAATCAGCCCCGAACAAAGGGCAAGATAACGGGAAGTTCGTCTCACGATAGAAATCTCCTCTACGTCGCTTAAGATGTGGTTCGCAACGGCATGAGTCACAATCTCACCGGCCGCGCGCCTCGATCGGCGGCGCCGGAACCTCCGGACTGGAACCCCTGCTGCGTTAATCAGTGAGACGTGCCCTGTGTGAGCTTAGGTTTCAAGGAAGTACGCAAAGATGTGTTTGCCGGGACTGGCGATTCTTGAGTAACTAATTTGCGGTTGCGGACGCCTAAGTTAGGATATCGGTTTACAACTCAGCGTTTCGCATCACACTTAGTTACTCGGGAGGATAGATTCAGTGCTCGGCTGAAAAATACTTACAGGGACCACTCCCTTCGGTCGCGGCTCAGAAAACGATCGCGGATCTTGAGCTGTTACCGAGGCGCGTAAGTAGCAAGCGGTCCCAAGAGTGCGTTCTTTAACAAGTTCCTACTGACCCTGCGCGCATCGCCCGTCTTCCTGGTACTGTTTCAGCTTCCGGCTCAGCGTCCGCAGTGAAATGCCCAGGATATCGGCGGTCTGCTGCTGCTGTCCGCCTGTATCCGTCATCACCTTGAGGATCATCTCGCGTTCCAGGTCTTCGAGCGTGACCGGCCGGGGAGGCGCGGACTGCACCACGAAGGGCAGATCCTCAGACTCGATCACGTCGCCCTCCGCCACCACCGCCGCCTGCACCACCACGTTGCGCAATTCACGGACGTTGCCCGGCCAGACGTATTGTTCGAGCGCCTGCATGGCCCGCTCGGAGAGCTGCCAGCGTGGTTCCTGTTTCTCCAGAAAGAATCGCGCCAGCGGCCGGACATCGTCGGGACGCTCGCGCAGCGGCGGCACGTGGATGCGTACCTGCGCCAGCCGGTAGTAGAGATCGCGGCGGAAATTCCCTGCGGCCATGGCCCGTTCCAGATCCTGGTTAGTGGCGGCGATCACACGCGCATCCACCGAGATTTTCTTCGTTCCGCCCAGCCGGTAGTAGGGCGCTCCGTCGAGCACGCGCAGCAGCTTCACCTGCATGCGCGGCGGCAAATCGCCGATCTCATCCAGAAATACCGAGCCCGTCTGGGCCAGCTCGAACATGCCGGGCTTGGTCGATAAGGCGCCGCTGAAAGCGCCCTTCTCGTATCCGAACAGCTCGCTTTCGATCAGCAGCTCAGGCAGCGCCGCGCAGTTCAGGTCGATCCAGGGCCGCGTGCAGCGCATCGAGTAGTGATGAAGCGCGCGGGCGATCAGCTCCTTTCCCGTGCCGCTTTCGCCGGTAATCAAAATGGCCGCATTGGCTCGCGCCACCCGCTCGACAAACTCGATCAGGCGCCGCATCGGCGGGCTGCTGATCACCGCGGGCATCCCCAGGAAGGTGTGGACCTGGATGGCTTCGCACGGGAATCCGGCGTGCGCCAGCAGTTCCCCCACCGGGTTCAAAGCATTCTGCGGACTCGGGAAAGCCGATACCTGACCGTCCATGGGGGTCTTTCTAAAGCTCGTCAGTTCGTGGGGAAAACTTCAGCCTCGTGAGGCGGACTCCACTGTCCACTAAAGGTTTAGCTCGGCGCAGCCGATGGCATTTCAGGACCGGGGACGCGTGTCAATTCAGGCCAAATCGTACATCTTCCTGACGGCCACGTTAGCCGTGCTCATCCTGGAGCACGCGCCACCCGTGTCCCGGTCGGATCAGGCCGCGCAGTACCTGTGCTATCTGGTCTGCGCGGTGCTTTCCTCGCGGCTGAAAGTGCGGCTGCCCGGAATCACCGGCACCATGTCGGTGAATTTCTTTTTCATCACCATCGCCATCATCGAGATGGAGTTGCAGCAAGTGCTCGTGATTACCTGCGCCAGCGCGCTGGGCCAGATGCTGTGGCGCGCCACCAAGAAGCCGCGGCCGGAGCAACTGGTCTTCAACCTGGCGAGCATCACCCTCGCTGCCTATGTCGGCTATCAGGTGTACCACTGGCCTACCCTCCGCGCGCTCGATGACTCGCTGCCCACCCTCCTGTTCGCCTCGACGGTGGTCTTCTTCTTGGCCAATACCCTCACCGTCTCGGGGATCGTGGCGTTGACCGAAGGCAAGCACCTGTGGACCGTCTGGCGCGAGAGCTTTGTGTGGACGGCCTCGCAATACCTGGTCGGCTCGGCGCTCGCGGGACTGGTGCATGGGCTGGCCCGGCAATCGGAGTGGCAGATCACCCTGCTCCTGCTGCCCGTCATCTATTTGGTTTACCGCTCCTACGACCTGTACCTGGGCCGCCTCGAAGAAGAGAAGAAACACGTCATGGAAATGGCGGACCTGCATTTGCGCACCATCGAAGCGCTGGCCCTGGCCATCGACGCTAAAGACGACACCACGCACGACCATCTGCGGCGCGTGAAGGTCTACGCCACCGAGATCGGCAGGGAACTGCATCTCAGTGGACGCGACCAGCAGGCGCTCGAGGCGGCCTCGTTGCTCCACGATATCGGCAAACTGGCTGTGCCGGAGTACATTATTTCCAAGCCAGGCAAGCTGACTCCGGAAGAGTTCGAGAAGATGAAGATCCATCCCGTGGTGGGAGCTGAGATTCTCGAGCGCGTGCGCTTTCCCTATCCCGTGGTCCCCATCGTGCGTTCCCATCATGAGAAATGGGACGGGTCGGGTTATCCCGACGGGCTCAAGGGCGAAGGCATCCCCATGGGCGCGCGCATTTTGGCCGTGGTCGATTGCCTGGATGCGCTGGCCTCCGACCGGCAGTACCGGCGCGCGTTTCCGCTGGACGTGGCGCTACAGAAAGTCGTGGCGGACACCGGCAAGGCCTTCGATCCTCGCGTGGTCGAAGTCTTAGAACGGCGATGTGTCGAACTCGAGCGCATGGCCAGGGCCACGCCCAATGAGGAAACCAAGCTTTCGACCAATGCGAAGATCGAGCGCGGCGCAGCTCCTGGCGCGGGCTTTGAGAGCGCGGGCAGGCCGGTGCGCGTCGAGACCACCGGGGATTTCCTCACCTCCATCGCTGCGGCTCGCCAGGAGTTCCACATGCTGGCCGAGGTGCTCAATGAGCTGGGCAGTTCACTGAGCGTCGACGAGACGCTCTCGCTTTTGGCGGCGCGCCTCAAGCACCTGATCCCGCACGATACCGTGGCCATCTACGTGCGCAAGGACAATCACTTAGTTCCGCAGTTCGTCAACGGCGAAGAATACCGCCTGTTTTCGTCGCTCGAGATCCCGCTGGGACACGGGCTTTCGGGCTGGGTGGCGGAAAACCGCCGGCCCATCATCAACGGCAATCCATCGGTCGAGCCAGGCTATCTCAACGATCCCAGCAAGTTCAGCCGCCTGCGTTCCGCCCTGGCGGTTCCGCTCGAGGGCCTCGCGGGAGTCGCGGGAGTCCTCACTCTGTATCACGCCGAAGCCGATGCCTTCACCCGCGACCATCTGCGCATTTTGCAGGCCATCAGTTCCAAGGCGGGGATTGCCCTCGAGAATGCGCTCAAATACCGCCAGGTGGAAAACTCTTCGGTCACCGACGAGCTGACCGGGCTCCCCAACGCGCGCTCTCTGTTTCTCCAACTGGACAGCGAAC
This sequence comes from Terriglobia bacterium, assembly GCA_020073305.1. Lineage (GTDB taxonomy): Bacteria > Acidobacteriota > Terriglobia > Bryobacterales > Bryobacteraceae > QHXW01. The sequence continues at coordinate 142,057 of JAIQFK010000010.1, read as the reverse complement.
TGGCGCGATCCAAGCGCACGGGTGCGCCTCTGGTCGTGCTGGTGCTCGATCTCGATGGATTCAAAGACATCAACGACCGGTTCGGGCATCTGGCCGGCAACAAGGTCCTGCAACTGATCTCCCAGGGTCTGCGCACCTGCTGCCGCGAATACGATTGCGTGGCGCGCATGGGCGGCGATGAATTCGTCATGATCCTGGCCGGCAGCGCGCGCGAGGCCATCGCCTCGAAGTCGCGCGATTTCCGGCGGCTCACCCGCGAGGTCGGGCTCTCTTTCTGCGGAGAGGATATCCTCTCGATCAGCGTCGGCGAAGGCTGCTTTCCAGAAGATGGCGCCGACGCCGAGCAGCTTCTCACAGCCGCCGATAAGCGCATGTATCAAGCCAAGCAGACGCGAACCCGGACCTTGCCGGAGGCCAGCGCTAAACCCGTCCTCACCCCATAGGGGGAACGCCGCGCATCCTGGACCGGTTCGCCTCCTAAACTCATCGCGTGCAGCAGCCGATCTCTCATGAGGATGCGCGCGCGTCTCATTCACTCCCTCACCACCGTCCTGCTGACCGTCCTCGTGGGCGGGCTCATCGCCGCGGCACTGGTCCGGCGTTCGCCCGGCTTTGGCGTGGATGAGCGGGAATTCGACGCTCGCTACGGCCAGGACAGCATCCGCCACATCCGGGAAGAGGCGAAACCATCCGGCGGCGGGGCCTTGCCGGATTATCTGCGGTTTCTCGTGCGTGCGGCCACCGGCGACCTGGGGACCTCCGCCAGTTTCCACCGGCCCGTGGCCGCGCTCATTGCCGAGCGATTCCCGGCAACGATGCGCTCGGCGGGCGCCGGTCTGGCCCTCGGCTGGACGGCGGGCATGCTGTTGGCCCTCGCCGCCGCGGGTCTTTCGCGGCCTGCCTTCGATCTGGGTGCGGGCGCAGCGGCGGCGTTCTTCCTCTGCCTTCCCTCGTCGGTGCTGGCACTGGCCATGGTGCTTGCCGGCCGGCTCGGTGGAAAAACCGCGGTGGCGGTGGTGATCGCCCTGGTGATCTTTCCGCGCGTCTTTCGGTATGCGCGCGCCATTCTGGGCCGGATTGCCGCCGCGCCCCACGTGCTCATGGCGCGGGCCAGAGGGGTTCGTCCTTGGCGCCTGCTGTGGGCTCACCTCATTCGGCCGTCCGCTCCCGCGATCCTGGCGTTACTGGGCGTTTCGGTGAGCGTGGCTTTCGGCGCGGCGATTCCCGTTGAGGTCCTGTGTGATTCGCCGGGCCTTGGACAACTGGCCTGGCAGGCGGCTCTGAAGCGGGATCTGCCTTTGCTCGTCGACATCACGTTGCTGGTCTCGCTGGTTGCCGGTATTGCAGGTATGGCTGCGGATATCGCCCGGTCGGCTCCGGCGGTCGAGCCGTCATGAAGCCGCTGCGCCGCGCGGCCATGGCCCTGCTTGCCGCCATCTACCTCGCGGCGCTCGCGGCGGCCTGGCTCGCGCCCGCCGGTTATGCCCGGCAGTTCCGCGAATCACCGGACGCCAAGCCCTCCGCCGTCTTTCTGCTCGGCACCGATGAACTGGGACGGGACTCCTTCGCCCGCCTGCTCTACGGAAGCCGGGTCTCGTTATCGCTCGCGCCGGCCGCCGCGGCGCTTGCAACCCTGGTCGGCGCGGTTGCCGGTGTCAGCGCGGGGTATTGGGGCGGATGGATCGATACTTGCCTCGCGCGCCTGATGGATTTGTTTCTCTCGGTACCCTGGCTGTTTCTCTTGCTGAGCGTGCGCGCGGTGTTGCCGCTCAATGTGCGCCCGCTCGAATCCATCGGCATCACGTTTCTGCTTCTGGGCTTGCTGGGCTGGGCCGGGCCGGCTCGCGTCTTGCGCGCGGCCGCGCACGAAGTCAAGAGTGAGGACTTCATGGTCCAGGCTCGAGCCCGTGGCTCGAGCCCCGTCCGCGTGCTGAGTCTCCACTTGCTTCCCAACCTGGCGCCGGTACTCGCCGCTCAGTTCTGGATGTCCATTCCCCTCTTCATTCTCAGCGAGGCCAATCTGGGATTCCTCGGATTGGGCGTAGCCGAGCCCGTGCCCTCGTGGGGTAACCTGCTGGCCGGGCTGCAGAATCTGGACGCCGTGGCCGGCTGCCCGTGGCGTCTCGCTCCGCTGGTTCTGTTGCTGGTGGTGATGGCCTGCTTTCACTTTATTGTTCCCATGGAGGATTTTTCGAAATGAACGTACGTTGGGCAGGCTTCGCTCTTGCGTGGCTTGTCGTTCAATCGCCTTTGCGCTCCGCTCGCATCCCCGAGCCCGTGCCGGGAGGCGAATTGCGCTTCTGCCTGCATGCGGAGCCCAAGACTTTTAATACTCTGATGGTCTCCGAAGAGCCGGACGAGGTGGTTCGCTTCCTCACTGGCGGCGTGCTAATCCGCATGAATCGCGAAACCCAGGCCCTCGAGCCCGAGCTGGCGGAATCGTGGCGGATTTTGGATGGCGGCCGGAAGATCGAGTTCAAATTGCGCGAGGGCGTCCGCTTCTCCGATGGCTCCGCGCTTACGGCCGCGGATGTGCTGTTCAGCCTGCGCTCGGTGCTCGATCCGGCTCTGCATTCGCCGGCCGGAGAGCCCTTCCGCACCGGCCAGGGCAAACCTCTGGTCAGCCAGCCCGGAAGCCGCCGCATTCTGGTTTCGCTCGCGGCCCCCATGCCGGGAGTGGAGCGGCTGTTCGACGAGGTGCCCATCACCAGCGCGCGCGCCGTTGAGAAGTCGGCACATCCGGCGGATATGCCCGGACTCGGACCTTTCCATGTCGTCGAATACCGGCCCGGATCTTCGCTCCTGCTGGCGCGGAACCCGTTCTATTGGAAGAGGGACGAGGCCGGGCGGAGCCTGCCGTATCTCGATTCGGTGCGCCTCTCGATTCAGCAGAACCGGGATCTGGAACTCGCCCGCTTCCTGCATGGCGAGATTCATCTGATCAATGGCCTGGACGCCGAGTCCTTCGAGCGCGTGGCGGCCAAGAGTCCCGGCGAAGCACGCGATACCGGCAGGTCGCTCGAGAGCGAGGAGCTGTGGTTCAACCAGGTAGCGCGCGCGCCCATTCCCGAGTACCGGAAGCAGTGGTTTCGCTCGCGTGAGTTCCGGCGCGCCGTGGCGCAAGCCATCAACCGCGCCGACCTGGCTCGCCTGGTCTACCGGGGTCACGCCGCTCCCGCCATCGGCCCGGTATCGCCCGCCAATCTCGCGTGGTTCAACGCGAACCTCCGTGTCCCCACTTTCGATCCGGACGCGGCGCTGGCGCGTCTGAAAGCGGCAGGATTCTCTCTGGCGGGCTCCGCGCTGCACGATCGCGAGGGCCATGGGGTCGAGTTCTCGGTGATCACCAACTCCGGCAACAAGTCGCGAGAACGTCTGGCCACTATGATCCAGCAGGACCTCGCGCGCATCGGGATCCGGCTCAATGTGGTGACTCTCGATTTTGGCTCGCTGATCGAGCGCATCACGCGCACCTTCGACTACGAGAGCTGCCTGCTGGGCATGGTAAACGTCGACCTCGACCCCAGCGCGGAGATGAACGTCTGGCTCAGCTCGGCGTCGAGCCACGCGTGGAACCCCGCGCAAACGTCGCCCGAAACCTCCTGGGAGGCCGACATCGATCGCCTCATGCGTGCGCAAGCTGTGGAGACTTCCTTCAAGCGGCGCAAAGCGCTGTTCGATCGTGTCCAGGAGATCGTGGTGGAAGAAGCGCCGGTCGTGGTTTTGGTGGACAAGAACGCCCTCTCGGCGGTGTCGCGTTCGCTGGGCGATGTCACGCCGGCGGTGCTGCACCCGCAGACGTTCTGGAATATCGACCGGATCTATCTCCGCGGAGGAGCCGGCCGTTGACCACCCCGGCCGGGTTGCCCGAATCAGCCGTCGATCCGCGCCCGTCGACACCCCTGATCTCGATGCGCCTTTCAGCCGGCTATAGAGGACGTCCGCCAGTCGTCGAGAATGTGGAACTCGACATGGCGCCCGGCGAGATTCTGGGCTTGGTGGGACGCTCCGGCGAAGGCAAAAGCACCATCGCCATGGCGATCTTGAAACTGCTCTCCATTCGGGGCGGAAAGGCCACGGGTGAAATCCGGTTCCGCGGCCGGGAACTGCTGACGCTTTCCGAGCGCGAGATGCGGCGTATCCGCGGGCGTGAAATTTCACTCGTGCCACAGAGTCCCATCGCCGCTCTCAATCCGGCCCTCACCATCGGGACACAGTTCCGGGAAGCCTGGAACGCACACTCCTCGGCGCCGTACGCGGGGTTCGAACCGCGCCTTGGCGAGCTGTTGGCGGGCGTCAGCCTCCCGTCTGAACCCCAATTCCTGCGCCGCCATCCGGGCGAACTGAGCGTCGGCATCGCGCAGCGCGTTCTCATCGCCATGGCGCTGGTGCACCGCCCGGCTTTGATCCTGGCGGACGAGCCCACCAGCGCGCTCGACACCATCACGCAGTCGGAGATTCTCGGGCTGCTGGCGCGCCTGAACCGTGAACTCGAAACGGCCATCCTCTATATCTCGCACGACCTGCTGTCGGTCGCGTCCTTGTGCCACCGCGTGGCCATTCTTCACCAGGGATCCATCGTCGAATGCGGCCCCGTTTCGCAGATCTTCGCTCGGCCGCAGCACCCCTACACCCGAAAGCTCCTCGCCTCCATCCCACGCCATCCGCTGTAGCGCAGGTCTATACCGCAGGGTGTGCCGGAGACCAGCGGCTTTTTCGTTCTTGAATCGCACCACAAAAAAAAGCGCCGGCCACCTGGGCCGGCGCCTTGAAAACCGGTCACCGGGGGGAGGCAATCAGCCGTCACCCCGATGCCTCCGTACCGGCATCGCGAACGAAGCCGGATGGGCGATTACTCGCCCAGGCATTCCAGCAGCGTTCCCCAATCGTCCGCGGTTCCCCACACCGTAACGGTTCCCCACACGCTCGAGCCGCTCCAGACCTGCCGGCTGCCCCAGATGGCAATGGTGCCCGAAACCGCCTGGCTGCGCCCACCCTTGGTGCCCCAGATGGCGATGGTTCCCTGGACCGGCGAGCCCGCGCTCCAGATGGCGCTCGATCCCCAGATGGCAATCATGCGGAAGGCCGACGAACTGACCCAGACCTGGGTCCTGTCGTCGACGATATACGCGTTACCGCTCGCGGCGTCGTAGAAAACCGTGGGCGACAACGTGCCCGCCGTCGCCACATCGGTCGAAGCCAGCGCACCCATGATGTCCAGATAGCCGGCGCCCACGGTGAACGCATCGTACTCGCTGGTGTATGCCGTGCCCGTTGCCGGATCCACGGCGACGCTGGTTGCCGGAAAATTCTTGGTCGCCGTCTTCATGAGGCGCGCTTTGACCGTATCGGGCGTCAGCGTAGCGTCCTGCTGCATCATGAGCGCCGCGGCGCCGCTTACCATGGGCGTCGCCATGCTGGTGCCGCTGAGCGTGAAGTAATTCGAATCGCCGCGTTTGATCGTGCTGTACGAGGACAGCGGTACGATGTTCTGCGGGTACGTCCGCGCCAGCGTCGAGTCCGCTGCGAGCAGCGAGGTGACCAGGTTGCCCGGCGCCACCAGGTCCGGCTTCAAGGTCATGTCCAGCCACGTCGGACCCTTGGAACTGTAACTCGCAATCAAATCGTCGCCCCGCGCCGCCGTTCCCATGGTCTTCATAGCGCCCACGGTGATGACGTAGGGGTCATTGGCGGGCGAAAGAATCGAGGAGTATCCGTTGCGCCCCAGATTCCCAGCCGACACCACCACCACGATGCCCGCCTTCCATGCGGCTTCGACTGCCTTGCACAGCGGATCCAGCATGGAACTCTCTTCGACGGGCCGGCCCAGTGAAAGGTTCAGCACACGGATGTTGTATCGGTCCTTCAGATCGATGGCGCGATGGATGGCTTTGATCACCGCGCTGTCGGTGGTCACGCCATTCCGGTCCAGCACTTCCAGATCGATGAGATTCGCGTTGGGCGCGACGCCTTGAAACGTCATCGTATACTTCTTGCCGGTCGAATCCTTTCCGTTGCCCGCCAGAATGCCGGCGACGTGCGTCCCGTGGCCGTACTCGTCTGTCTTGCGGCCGTTGAACACTTCCCGGTACACGACGCGCGATTTATTCGAATTCGCCCGCTGCAAATCGTCGGCATCGTCCACGCCGCTGTCGATCAGGGCTATGCCCACACCCGTGCCGTCCAGGCCGATCTGCCAGGCATAAGGCGCGTTGATGGCCTGTTCGGAATAATCGAACTGCGCGCGTACTTCGCGGTCGGGCGAAACGTAAACCACGTTGGCGTCATCGGAAAGCGCGTCCAGCGCCGAGCCAGGCGCCGTCAGGCTCGCCGCCCGGAACCGTTTCCAGTGATCCTTCAGCCTGGCCTTCTTGACCGCCAGTTTCGCCAGATCCGCATCCGACGGATCCTGCTGGTACTGCACGATCACGTCTACGTCGCCATCCTGGCCCAGCTTGTCCGCCAAATCCTTCGAAATCTTGTGGCGATCGGCATACAGCGTGCCGGCCAGCAAGCTTCCCCAAAGCATGATCCACAGCGCTGTCTTACGCATGGGTATTCGCTCTCCTTCGCGGTTTCGCGCTATGGAGAATGCACGCGTCGCGCCAAGTGCGGCACGCCGCGCAACGCCCTGAAAAGACACGCGCTCGGAGCGGGCAGTTGCAGCCGGAAAAGACAGTTTGTCAGAGGGTGCACCGGTTCAGCCGCGTCGCGGGCGCCGCTAAGTCGCTGGTAGCGCAAGGAATGTCAGATTGTCGGGGGGATTAGAAAAAATGGCGGGTCACAGCTCGTCTTCGGTCGCCTCCACAAACCGTGCGATGTGCACGCGGTAAATGGCGGTCTTCCCCTGCTTGTCACTTTGAAAGAAAATCTGCTGGCTATCGGCCGAAAAGATAGGCGCAACGGCACTCGGATCGCTCGCCCGATGCTCGCACAGAGTCAGTTCGCGCCCCGTCGTGCGCAGCAGAATCAGAATGTGCGGTGAAGCTTTATTTCGGCTTGCGCCCACAAACACCGAGGTGTCCCGGTTGGCATCGAAATGCACGAACTGGCTCGTCTTGGCCACGAGCTGATCCTGGTTGGCGTCCGGCGTGTGTTCGCGAATGGTATTGAGCTGGGTCTTCTCTTCGGGAAAATACAAGTACAGAACGGTTCTGCCGTCGGGCGCCCAGCGAGCCGGTCCCACCGGCCCCGGTGCGATCTTGAGCTTGCGGTTTTGTTGGCCGTCGAAATTCACCAGCCACAGCCCGCCCGACTCCTGCCGGTAAAGCACCTGCGTGCGGCGCGGCCGTCCCATCGGATCGCTGATCACCCAGGGCGCTTCCGCGATGGTGGCCGCCGTGCCTTTCGCCATGCTCACCAGGCGCAGGCGCGAGGCATCCTTCCGGCACTCCGCGAAGATGGCGTACAGGCCGTCATCGGTCAGGCTCGCGCCCGGGCACCGTTTCCATCCGTCGGGCACGCGATAGATCTCGCGCTCGCGAAACTTGGCAAAGTCCACGCGCTTGAGGGCCGCCCCGTCGAAATAACAGAAGCTGCGCTCATCCGGCATGAGCGTCACCGTCGAACCGTCCAGCGCCGTCGCATCGGTGAGTTGCAGCCACTCTCCGGATTTCAGGTGGATGCGGTAAGCCTGCGGCGAGCCGGTCCGGTCGCTCCAGCAAATCAGAAATTGGCCTCTTCGCGAAAGCGCCCGGTTGTAATACGCCGGCAGGTGCGCGGCATACTCCGGGCTGGTCAGGCGGTAGACTTCGAGTTCGGTCGCGGGATCGGGAAATCGCTCGAATTCCGAACTGAACAACGCGCCTTTGCCGCGTTCCACTGCCAGGCCGGAGCCCGCAAAGAGCGCGAGTACGGAGCGGCGCGTCCAACGGCGCGGTCGCGCCGCCAAAGGACCCATAAAGCCCATCGTAACATCGGCGCTTCACGGTTCTTGTAAAACTCGGTTACAGCAGTGCTCGTCAGAAGGGAACGCCACCAAACCGGCGATCGCGGACGAACCAGACTACGCGCTCCTCGGCCTCGATGGCCAGAGGCATGTAGCGATTGCATGCTATATTTTCAGACCTTTTTATGCTAAAAAAGGCACTGGTTCGCGGCGGCCCGAGCCATAGGAGGTCCGATGTTCCGTCCACTCGTGAGCATGATTCTGTCCGTTCTTCTTATGCCCGGCTATTCCTTCGGCGGCCAGCAGACGCCGTCTGTGAAGGTGCAAGCGGCCAAAATTAAAGGAGGCGCGAAGATCGCCGTCAGACTGCAGTCTGGCGAACAGATTCGCGGCCGGATGGGCCAGATCTCCGATTCCGGTTTCAATGTTGAGCCTCTGAAAGCGGGCAAGGGAATGACTCGGACCATCGCTTTCGACCAGGTCGAGTCCCTCAGGCCTGTCAAAAGCCACATAGTAATCTATATCGTCGTGGGCGTCGTCACCGCCGGGCTTATCGTCGGCATCATCTACGCAGCCGCACTCGCCGAACTGACCCACAAGCTTTAGCGGTCTTGCTGCTCTGCCTCTGGCACGGTGTCTTCGCGGGCTATCATGAAACCGTGAAGCTGCTCATTTTTTCCGATATCCACAGCAATCACGCGGCCCTCGAACGGCTGATGGACACCGACGCCGACTACTATTTCGCGGCCGGCGACCTGGTCAACTGGGGCCGCGACCTCGATGCCTGCGGCAAAATTCTCGAAAAGCGCGCCGACAAGGTTTACGTCCTTCCCGGCAATCATGAATCGGAAGCACAAATCGCCGCCTTCTGCACGCAGTTCGGGTTCCACAATTTTCACGGGCAGACGCTCCAGATCGGCAAGTATCATGTCGCCGGGCTGGGCTACTCCAGCCCCACGCCGTTCAACACCCCGGGCGAATACAGCGAAGCCGAACTGGCCGAGCGCCTCTCGCCCTTTGAAAAGTCGAACCCGCTGGTGTTGATCTGCCACGCGCCCCCTCACGGCACCGCGCTCGATCGCATCCGCGACGGCGTTCACGGCGGGAGCCGGTCGGTCCGCGACTTTGTCGACCGCTACCAACCCGAACACTTCTTCTGCGGCCACATTCATGAAGCCGAGGGTGTCGAGGTCCATATCGGAAAAACCCGGGCGGTCAACGTCGGCAAGCGCGGCTATTTGTTAGAATTGAATTGAACTATGACTCTAGACGAACTCGAACGAGAATATTCCCCGCTCCGCGAACAGGCCTTGGCCGTGCGGAGCTATCTTTGACGTCCCTCAAAAGAAAACTCAAATCAGCAAATTAGAAGAGCAGATTAACCGCCCCGATTTCTGGACGCAGCCTGAAAAGAGCCAGAAGGTCATGCAGGAGCGCAAGCGCCTGGAGGAGACCATCGGCGATGATCAGCGCATCGCCGCCATTACCTCCGATCTCGACACTCTGTTCGAACTGGCTCGCGAAGGCGAAGATGTCAAAGGCGATATCTCTCGGGAATTGAAGAGCTTTTCTGAAGTCCTGGACAAGGTCGAGACCGCCATGCTGCTTTCGGGCGAGAACGACGCCCGCAGCGCCATCGTCACCATCCATCCGGGCGCCGGCGGCACTGAGAGCCAGGACTGGGCCGAGATGCTGCTGCGCATGTACCTGCGCTGGGCCGAGCGTCTGAAATTGAATACGGTGATTACCGACCGGCTCGAGGGCGAAGGCGCTGGCATCAAATCCGTCACCTTTGAAGTGAACGGCGAAAATGCCTACGGGCTTCTGCAGTCCGAGATCGGCGTGCACCGCCTGGTGCGTATCTCGCCCTTTGACGCTAATGCGCGGCGCCACACCTCGTTCGCTTCGGTCTTCGTCTATCCGCAGGTGGATGACGAGATCAAGATCGACATCAAACTCGACGATCTCCGCATCGATACCTTCCGCTCGTCCGGCGCCGGCGGACAGCACGTCAACATGACCGATTCGGCGGTGCGCATCACGCACTTTCCCACCGGCATCGTGGTGCAGTGCCAGAACGAGCGCTCGCAGCACAAGAACCGCGACAGCGCCATGAAGCAGTTGCGTTCGCGAATGTACGAGTTCGAGCTGGAAAAAAAGCGGGAAGAAACGCGCAAGACCGAAGCTTCGAAGCTCGACATTAACTTCGGTAGCCAGATCCGCAGCTACGTGCTCGCGCCTTACCGGATGATCAAGGATCACCGCACCAAGCTGGCCGTCGGCGACGTGGATCGCGTCCTCGACGGCGATCTCGATCCGCTCATCCACGCTTACCTGGTCTTCCGCAAGACCGGCAAAACCGTGGGCGACGCCAAAGATGAGCTACCCGACTAGCCTGGACCCCGAAATCCTCCGGCGCGCCGCCGCGCTCATCCGTGAAGGCAAGTTGGTCGCGTTTCCGACCGAGACGGTCTACGGCCTGGGAGCTAATGCCCTGGATGCCCGCGCCGTCGCCAGGATTTTTCAGGTCAAGGGACGGCCGTCGACCAGTCCGGTGATCGTGCACGTGGAGTCGCGTGAGGCAGCTCCCGCCTTCGTGACAACGTGGCCCGCCGAGGCGGAAAAACTCGCCCGCGAGTTCTGGCCCGGGCCGCTGACTCTGGTGCTACGCAAGCACGAATGCATCCCCGATATCGTGACGGCTGGCCTGCCGTCGGTCGGCTTGCGCGTGCCTGCCAACCCGTTTGCGTTGGCGCTGCTCGTCTATGCTGGTGTCCCCATCGCCGCGCCCAGCGCCAACCGCTTCACCGAACTTTCTCCCACCACCGCCGAGCACGTTCGTAAGTCCCTGGGTAGCGACATCGACTTCATCGTGGACGGCGGCCCGACCCAGGTGGGCATCGAATCTACGGTTCTGTCACTGGCCGGCCCCAAGCCAACCCTGTTGCGCCCCGGGATGATTTCGGCGGAACAGATCGAGGCGGTGATCGGAAAAATCGAAATCGCCGGCGCGTCCAGCGAGGGCGCGCACGCATCACCCGGCATGCACCCCAGACACTATAGTCCGCGCACGCCGCTGCTGCTGCACCTTCCGCTCTCGGGCCGCGGTGCTTATTTGTGGCGTACGCGGCCGGCTGACGCGGCGCGCAGCATTCGTATGCCCGCAGACCCGGCGCACTACGCTGCCGCGCTCTATGAAACCCTGCACCGTTTGGATGACGAGCAATTAGATTGGATTGCCGTCGAGCCGCCACCCGACGAGCCCGCCTGGGCCGGGATTGTCGACCGGTTGACGCGGGCCAGTTCCTGACGGAGAAGCGATTACGGCAAGACACCCGGAAAGGGGATCGGCACAGATCGAAGTGATTCCCGCGGCGCCGGATCAGGAGCCTGTCCTGGCTAATCTTCTTGAGTTGTATGCACACGATTTCAGCGAGTTCCACCAATTAGAGCTCGGAGCAGACGGCAGATTCGGCTACAAGTATCTTCCGCTCTATTGGCGCGAGCCTGACCGTCACCCGTTTCTTGTCAGGATGGACGGCAAATTGGCAGGGTTGGTTTTGGTGAAGAGGGGGTCGGAGATCTCCAGCAACCCGGCCATCTGGGACATGGCTGAGTTCTTTATTGTCCGTCGGTACCGGAGGCGCGGAATTGGAACTGGCACAGCACATGAAGTGTGGCGGTGGTTTCCGGGCCCCTGGGAGGTGCGTGTGATGGAGTCGAATCAATCGGCGCTTCAGTTTTGGGAGCGTGCCATCTCGGCATTCGCGGGTGAGACGATCCCCTCGGTTCGCGTCGAAAAGGGTGGCAAGTACTGGCACGTATTCTCATTTGAATCCAAGCGAGTCCCGTAACAACTCGAAGACGGGGGTCGCCGGCCAATCAAGGCCTGCCGGTTCCACGCGGCGAGCCCGTGGCCCCAATTTCGCATTCTGGCGGCTCACCCGTGCGTATATCAGATATGCGATTCGGGAAAATCTGGCTGGCTCTGGGACTTGCGCTTGCCTCGGCGCGGGCGCAGGATAAGCCGGCCTACACGTTTGGCACAACTGTCGTAGACTCGGCTGGCTTGCAGGGTCGCGTCTATCACCTGAAACCTGGAACCCAGAAGCTGCCCAACTTCGGGCACATGCGCCCGGTCGGCTCGGTTTACACAACGTCGTTAAACGTGTGGCCACAGAACTTCGATGAGGGATTCCCGAGCATCACGGACCGGTTCGAGTGGTTCGCGATCGAATATAGCGGCAAGTTCTGGATCGAGAACGCCGGAAAATACCACTTCAGCTTGTTGGCGGACGACGGAGCCAAGCTGTACCTGAACAATAAAGTAGTAATCGACAACGATGGAACGCATCGGGCAACGGCGGTCAGCGGGGGCGCTACCCTGACACGTGGGGTCTACGAGATCAAGATCGAGTATTTCCAGGGCCCGCGGTTCACTGTTGCACTCGTACTGGCAGTCGCACCACTTGGTGAACCGTGGCGCATTTTCAGCATGAACGACTTCAAGCCTCCCAATGACCCAGAGAAGTTGGAGCAGGGCGAGGTCTCCACCATAGAATTCACCACGCAGTAGCTGGAATGCCCCCTTTGCGCTGGCAGCAACTTACCGAGCCGCGGCCAAAGGGAGCGGTTGCTCAGCGGAGTTTTCAACAGGCTCGTAGCTGCGCAAACGACCGAGGTAACTCAGCGATGCGTGCGTCCGCCTCGACAACTTGTGAGCCGCTCAAGTCCTCAGCCTTGCCGCGTTCAATCCGCTTCTTTTCTCGCCACCAGCACGCGCGAGGGGTAAAAAATCTGGCGCACGGTGGCCTCGCGCTCGATCCGGAAATCGCTGGCTTCCACCAGTTCAGGGACACGCTGCTCCACCTGCCTGCCCCAGAACGCCGGCGCGACTTTGCCGCACACGCGATAAACGCTGTTGAATGCCGCCTTGTTCTGGCCGATCAGAACCAGCACCAGTTGTCCGCGCGTGCGGAGTACGCGGTGGAATTCACCGATGGTCCGCGCAATATCTTCGCTCGACAACAACTCGAGAAGATAGCAGCAAAAAACCGCGTCGAAGGTGGCATCGCGAAAAGGCATGTGGCGCGCGTCCACCGCCTGGCACAGCGTCTGCGAAGCCGGAAATTCCCGCTGCACGCGGCTCTGCGTGCGCGAGGCCATGTTGGGTGAAAGATCCACTCCCAAGGTCGCGCCGCCGCGGTTCGCGCGCACCAGGCGGCGGAACATTTCGCCCGAGCCGGTGGCCACCTCCAGAACACGCATCCCATCGCGAATCCCGGAGATTTCGAGCGCTTGCCGGTGAGCGCGCGAGTGGAAAAGCTTCGTGGATATCCCGTACACCGGCGCCAACCGGTCGTAAATCCTGCGGGTGCGGTCGGCCAGCGTGGCCGGAAGGCCGTTCACGGGCCAGGCGGTAATCGTGTATTCGAGCTTGTTCAAAGCGCTGCTTCTCCCATAGGGCAGATTAGGAAACCGCTGCCCACTCGTTTTGCAGTTCGGGAACTTCGATTTCGATGCGCGTGCCCTTGCCAGGATGGCTATCGATCCACATGCGGTAATCGGCGCCGAACAGCACCTTCAGCCGCTCGTTTACGTTGTTGACACCCACACCGTTTTCCAGCAACTTCGCCAGCTTCGGCTCGGGGATCCCCACGCCATCATCTTCCACTACCAAATATAACCTTCCATCCACGCGGCGCGCACGCAACCAGATGGTGCCGCCCTCAATCTTGTTGCTGAGCCCGTGCTTGACGCAGTTCTCGACCAGCGGCTGCAGCAGCATGCTGGGCACCAGCATATCCAGGCTGCCGGCATCCACTTCCTTTTCAAAGTGAAGCTTCTCCCCGAACCGGGCGACCTCAATGGACAAGTAATCTTCGATGAAGTCCAGCTCGTCGCGCAGCGGGCTGAAGTTCTCATGCTTGCGCAAGAGACGCCGCAGGATGCGCGAGAGCTTCAGCACCATCAGTCGCGCCTGGTGCGGATCGGTGCGGATCAGCGAGGAGACCGAGTTTAGCGTATTAAACAGGAAGTGCGGATTGATCTGCCGGGCGAGCGCCTGCAGGCGCGCTTCGGTCAGGAGGCGCTGCTGTTCTTCGAGCTTTTTTTCGTTCCGGGTATTGTTCCAGATCTTGAGCGGCAGCACCACGGCGAACAAGGTCGTGGCATACAGCGCCACGTAGGTCATCGGATGCGGATTCGGCCCCGCCGGCAGCGCGAACACAAAGCGGTGCAGTGCCTGGCGAAGCAACTCTGCGCTGAGGATCACACAGAGAAATAGGAGTTGGAAAGCGCTCCGGCGATAATTCCTCTGCTTGAAAAAACGGTAAAGGTTCAAATCCAGAAAGGGCGAAAAATGCCAGATGTCTTCCGTGTCCGGTGCGCAATCGCGCACCAGGCCGCCCAGGACGCCGATCGCCGCCAATAAAGGCATGGTCAACGGCTCGTGGTGGAACATCGCCGGAATCGAAATCAGAATTCCGGAAACCAGCCCCGTCACGTAGCCGCCCAGAATCCCGGCCAACAGGCTGCCTTCCAGGCCAAGATCTACTTCCTGGTAAGAGGTGAGCACGCGCGTCAACACACCCGCTGCGAAGACGGCGGAAAACGACAAAGCCAGCTTCAGCCTTTGATTCAACGTGCGGTTTTCGCGCATCAACATGCGCTGCACCGCGTACGGCCGCACCAGAATACTGGCCAGCGATGCCACCACCCCGAGCTTGACCAGCAGCGTGACGAGGAGCCGTTCCACTCGCAGCCATTATAATAATAGAAGCAATCTGAAGAACAGCCACAACAAAACGCCCGCCGACGGCGCCTTTCGCCTCGAAAAGGTCGCTGAAGCTGCCTTCCCAAGCCGTTGGGGAGAGTTCCGCATTTACGGTTTCGCTGGACATTATTCGGATCGCATCGAAGAAGCGGTGGTGCTCGAAATGGGCGATCTGGCCGGCCAACCCGCCCCGCTGGTGCGAATCCATTCGGAGTGCTTGACCGGCGACGTCTTTCACAGCTTGCGCTGCGATTGCCGCGCGCAACTGGAACTGTCGCTCTATCAAATTGCCGAAGAGGGCCGGGGTCTTTTGATCTACGAACACCAGGAAGGCCGCGGGATCGGTTTGTTGAACAAGCTGCGCGCTTACGAACTGCAGGATGCGGGCGCCGACACCGTGGAAGCGAACGAGCGCTTGGGCTTCGAATCCGATCTGCGCAGCTACGAACTGCCCGGCGCGATTCTGCGCTATTTCGGGCTGGACCAGGTCAGGCTGCTCTCCAATAACCCTGAAAAAGTGCAGGCCGTGGAGCGCGCCGGCGTCAAAGTTGTGGAACGGATTCCCTGCCTGGTCGATCCCGTCGCAACCTCACAAGCGTATCTGCGAACCAAAAAGCACAAGATGGGCCACCTGATCGACGGGCTCTGATCTTCGCCTGATATTCGCCGCAAAAACAACATGTTGTGGTCCTAGAACCCCGCACCCGATTTTGTAGTGCATCGGTAACCTACTTACACTAAAAGATTTCTGCAACAACCCTCTTGAAATGCTTGAATTTACTATGCCACAATCGGTTGTGGCCCAAAGTGGCCTAATGTGGACAGACTAGGTGGCCAGCGACGATCAAATTCGCGAAACAAAGCCAATCGAGCCTCCAAGAGGAATGTACCCCTGCCGGCTCGACGAAAAGGGTCGTTTGAAGCTGCCGGCGGAATTCCAGCATTTTCTCCAGTTGTTACCCGAAAAAAAGCTGTTTGTGACCAGTCTCGACCGGCGCATAGCCCAAATATATCCGATATCGGTCTGGCGCGAGAACGAAAAATTCTTCGAAAGCTACCGCGACAACCCGCAGGTAGCGCAGGACGTCGCGTTCAATGCCAACGATCTTGGGGCGGATGCGGAGATGGATTCGCAAGGCCGGGTACTGTTCAACACCTCGTTGCGCAAAGATCTGGACCTGCAGAACCAGGAGCTGCACCTCTACGCCTACCGAGGCCACATCAAGGTTCTGACCGAAGCCCTGTATCAGGAGCGCCGCCAGCGCGCGACCAAGACAGCCACGGAGAGTGTGGAACAGCTCGAGCGGGCGGGGCTGAAGTGATGAACGATGCATTTCCCAGTGCTGGCGGCCGAGGTTCTCGATTACCTGGCGATTCAGCCCGAGGGGATTTACCTGGACGCCACCACGGGGCTTGGCGGGCATACGCGAGAGATCGCGCGGCGGCTGACCACGGGCTTTGTCCTCGCGAACGACCGCGACACGGAGTCGCTGGAGTTTGCGCGCGCCAACACGGTGGAATTCGCGGATCGCATTCATTTTCATCACGGAACATTTTCGAATTTAAAAGAAGCGCTGCGGAAGCATGGCGCCGGCAAAGTGAACGGCCTGATTGCGGACCTGGGAGTGAGCCGCTATCAGTTGACCGAAGCGCACAGGGGTTTCTCGATCTTGACCGATGGCCCGCTGGATATGCGAATGGACCAAAGCCAGCGCATGACGGCGGGCGAGCTGGTCAATTGTGCCGCCGAAAAGGCAATCGCCGATTGGATCTACCAACTCGGCGAAGAAAGGAGGGCGCGGAAGATAGCCAGAGCAATCGTTCGGGCGCGGCCCATACGGAGCACACTGCACCTGGCCGGTGTAGTGGAGCGGGCCGTGCCCCGGACGGGCCGCCTGCATCCCGCGACGCGCACATTCATGGCGCTGCGGATGGTGGTCAACGACGAGCAGGGGGAGTTAGACCGCTTGCTCGAAGTGGCGCCCGGCCTGACCGCGGCCGGAGGCAGGATCGTCATCATCTCTTTCATGTCGCTCGAAGACAGGAAAGTCAAAGAGAAGTTCCGGATTTGGGGGCGAGAAGGGCGCGCCGAAGTACTGACGAAGCATCCAGTGACGCCTTCAGAAAAAGAAATTCAGGAAAACCCGGCGTCACGCAGCGCCAAGCTGCGGGCCGTCGCGATGAAGTAACGAGGAATTGAGAAACGAATGGCAACGCTGCCGACCTACTTCAGGAAAGACGAGGCGGTGATCTACGGTGACGAGGCATCCGCGGTGATGGCCCCGCGTGCAGCGGCGCAACCCGCAGATCCCTATCGCTTGAGAGCCCTGCCCAACGAGAACGTGTACTTCTTCTCGAAGAGCATTGACAATTCGCGCCTGCAGAAACAGAAGGACCCGCGGGCGGCGAAAGAATGCTGGTCAGCGATTGGAGCTTTTGCCGCGCTGGCAATTCTGCTGGCGGGAGCATTGGCGCCGAGCGTGGGCGGGACCTTCGCCGGCTACCAACTGCAGGCACTCAAGCAGGAGCGCCAGCGGCTGGTGGATGAGCGCAGCAGGCTCGAAGTGGACGAGGCGGCGCTGATCAGCCCCGAACGGCTGGAACGGCTGGCGCACGCGCAGAGGCTGCTTGAGCCGGCGCCGGGTCAAGTGATCCATCTGGAACCCCACACCGATGGCTCGCTGGCGATGAATCTCCGCAAGTAGAGCGCGTGGTGTCATGCCTGTCCCCGGGGTGATGACCAGACTGGCGGCCATCGACAGGCTGGCGCCAAAAAGCCGCCCTCCGGCCTACTCCCGACGCCTGACCTGGGTGGCTGGCGGAGCGCTGCTGTGGCTCGCCCTGATTCTTGCCAAGCTGGTTTCCCTCCAGGTGATTCATCACGGAGTGTACGCGCGATTGGCCCGGCAGCAGCAGGAACTCCGGGTTGAGATTCCGGCTCCGCGGGGACCGATCTTCGACCGTTCGGGCCAGCCGATGGCGATCAGCGTGCCGATGGAATCGGTGTTCGTGAATCCGCTGCGCGTACCGGATATGGGCGTCGCGTCGGAGCTGATGGCGCGTATCCTGAGCCTGGATGCCGGCGAGTTACGCAACCGCATGCGCTGGGCTTACGACCACCAGCGCGGCTTCCTCTGGGTGAAGCGGAAGATTACCAGTACGGAAGCCGAGGAGCTAAGAAGTCTGCATCTCGAGTGGATGGAGTTTCAGACCGAGAGCCAGCGCCATTATCCAAACGGGAAGCTGGCGGCGCACGTGCTGGGGTCGGTGGATCACGACGAAAAAGGCAACGGCGGAATCGAGTTGAGCCTGGATGGCGAACTGCGCGGCCGTGCGGGTTCGGAAATGATGTTGACGGACGTCAAGCGACGCGGCATCGATTCGCAGCTCGCGACCGAAGCGCACGCCGGGACAACCCTGACGCTGACGATTGATTCGCGCATTCAGTTTGCGGCCGAAAGGGAACTCGCGAAAGGTGTGGAAGCGCACCACGCACGCAGCGGCAGCATCATCGTGATGAACCCGTACAACGGTGAGATTCTGGCGCTGGCCAATTATCCGACGTTCGATCCCAACGAGCCACCCAAACCTGGTGAAGACCCCTTCCGGCGGTACGATCTGGCGGTCTCGGTGCCCTTCGAACCGGGCTCCGTCTTCAAGATAGTGACGCTTTCGGCGGCGCTCGAAACCACCAGTCTCCGGCCGGACTCGCCGATCAATTGCGGCAACGGAGTGTTGCGGCTTCCTGGCCGCGTGATTCACGAAGCGCACCGCGGTTACGGCGTACTGCCGATGCACGAGGTATTGGAGCGGTCGAGCAACATCGGAGCCATCCAGATTGGATTTCGGGTGGGCGCCCAGAACATGTACGAATACGTGCGCCGTTTCGGCTTTGGCTCGCCGGTAAGTCTTCGGCTGCCGGCCGAATCGGGCGGTATGTTCCGGCGGCTCAGCCGGTGGGGGACGACTTCGCTGGCGTCGGTTTCAATGGGACATGAGGTCAGCACCACGTCGATTCAACTGGCGCGCGCTTGCGCGGTCATTGCCAACGGCGGAATGCTGATCAAGCCGAAAGTGATCCTGAAAGAAGGGAATCGTCCGACGCCCGTCGAGCCCGCGCAGCGCATTCTTCGCCCCGAGACGGCCATCACGATGCGCCAGTTGATGGAAGGTGTCGTCATCAGCCCACACGGCACGGGCCATAAGACCCGTCTGGAGGGATACACTTCGGGTGGGAAGACGGGCACCGCGCAGATCTTTGACCTTAAGACGCACCACTACACGCATCTATACAACGCCTCATTCATGGGGTTCGCGCCGATAACAAATCCCGCGCTGGTGATCGTGGTGACGGTGAACGGTACGAGCGGGACGTCGGGATATGGTGCAGGCGCTGCAGGCCCAGTGTTCAAAGCGGTCGCCACCGAGGCCTTGCGCGTGCTGGACGTACCCAAGGACCTGCCGGAGGCATCCCCGGAAAAAGAAGGAGCCGCTCCCGAGGCAACCGACGACCTTTCCATCGCAGACCTGGGTTCTTCCGAGCCAAACATCATGGAGGAAGTGGCCGCATCCGAGGGCGGAGCCGAAGCCACCCCCGAGGAAACCGGACCCAAGGTGCCCAACTTCCGCGGCAAGACGGTGCGTGCGGTCGTGGAAGAAGCCTCCGCCATGGGCCTGCCGGTATTGCTGGATGGAAGCGGGATCGCGCGCGGGCAAGTTCCACCGCCGGGCAGAGTTTTGCGCGCCGGCGAGCGAGTACGGGTGCAGTTCGCGCGTTGAGGCGCGCCAGATATGAACCTCGGCGAGCTGTTGGCGGGAGTGCGGCTGAAGCAGCCGCTCGCGCCGGAGCTTGCTCGTTACGAGGTGAAGAGTCTGGAATACGATTCCCGGCGGGTGACGCCAGGAGCGCTATTCTTCGCCTTTCCGGGCGCGCGCGCCGACGGGCGGAGTTTCGCGGCGCAGGCGATGGAGGCCGGCGCGGTGGCCGTGGTAAGCGAGCTGGCGCCGCCCGAGGGTTTTAGCGGCAACTGGATTGAGGTGGAGCACGGGCGGCGCGCTCTGGCGGTGGCGGCCTGTACGTTTTTCGGAAGGCCGGATCAGCGCGTTTCGCTAACCGGCATCACCGGCACCAACGGTAAGACCACGACGGCTTACCTATTGGATTCGATTCTGCGGGCGGCGGGAAAAGTCACGGCTCTGATCGGCACCATTGAATATCACCTGGGGGATCGGGTGCTTCCAGCGGTGAACACGACACCGGAATCACTCGACCTGTTTCGCCTGTTTACGGAGCTGGAACAAATGGGCGGGACGTTTGCCACCATGGAGGTCTCCTCCCATGCCCTGGCGCTGGGGCGCGTGTATGGCATGCGCTTCCACACGGCGGTATTTACCAATCTCACGCGAGATCATCTGGACTTCCACCACACTATGGAAGAATACTTCGCGGCCAAGCAAATGCTTTTCTCGGGAGCCGGCACTCCGGCACCGCCTTTTGCTGTGATCAATCGGGACGACGAATATGGCGCCCGCGTCCGGGCCGGCGAGGATACGCAAGTCTTCTGGTATGGAATGGGCAAGGACGCCACCGTGCGGGCGCGGCACATCTCTTCGAGCTTTGAAGGCCTGCGCTTCGAAGTGCATGCTCCATCGGGTCATTTCACGATCCAATCGTCATTGATCGGGCGGATTAACGTCTACAACATCCTGGCGGCTTGCGGCGCGGCCTTGAGCTACGGGTTGCCGGAGGACGCCATCGCGAGGGGTATCGCAGCATGCCGAGCCGTGCCGGGCCGTTTCGAGCGGGTGGACGAGGGCCAGCCTTTCGTGGTGGTTGTGGATTACGCGCACACCGACGACGCGCTGCGCAATGTCATCTCAATGGCGCGCAGCCTGGAGCCCAAACGCGTGATCACGCTGTTCGGCTGCGGGGGCGACCGTGACCGCACCAAGCGCCCCATTATGGGCGAGGTGGCGGCCGAACTCAGCGACTTCGTCGTGCTGACGAGCGACAATCCGCGATCCGAAGACCCTCTGGCTGTCATGAATGATGTGCTGGTGGGGTTGCGCCGGAAAGACACGCCGTGTCTGGTGGAACCCGATCGGGCCACGGCAATCAAGAAGGCAATCGAAGAAGCCCGGCCCGGCGACATTCTAATTTTGGCTGGAAAGGGCCACGAGCCATACCAGGTGCTGAAGGATCGCACCATTGCGTTCGATGACCGTGAAGTGGCCGGCGAAGTGCTGCGGGGCTTTGGGTACCGGCGCCGGCCGGAAACTACAGGATGACGTTGGAGTGGGATGACGTGGCGCGGGTGATGGAGGCTCGGGAGCCGGCCCGCGCGCCCGGACGCCGGATTTCGGGATGGAGCATCGATTCGCGGACCCTCGCGGCAGGCGACCTGTTTGTTGCTTTGCGAGGACCGCAGCACGACGGGCACCATTACGTGGAGGCTGCGCTCGAGAAGGGAGCGGCGGGCGCGGTGGTGGAGGAAGGCTCCGGGCGCGGGGCGCTGCTGATCGTCGAGGAGACGCTGGCGGCGCTGCAAAAGGTCGCGGCATGGGCGCGCATGCAGTGGGGGGGCCGGGTAGTGGCGGTGACCGGCAGCGCGGGAAAGACCACCACCAAGGACGTGATCGCCCATCTGCTGGCCGCCGAAATGGCCACCGGCAAGACCATCGGAAATTTGAACAATCACGTGGGCGTGCCGCTCTCGATTCTGCGCCTGCCGGACGAATGCCGCGTGGCGGTGCTCGAGATGGGCATGAACCATGCGGGTGAGATTCGCGCGCTGGCCCGGATGGCGCGGCCGGATGTGGGCGTGGTGACAAACGTCGGCTTTGCGCACGTGGAGGCATTCGGATCGATTGAAGCGGTGGCGATGGCGAAGCGCGAGCTGATTGAAGAGCTGCCGGCCGATGGAACGGCTGTGCTCAACGCGGATGACCGGCGGGTGGCCGGATTTCGGGAGATCCATCGCGGGAGCGTGGTGACGTTCGGGTTTTCCGAAGGCGCCGATGTGAGGGCGGAGGCAGTCGAGTTGGGAACCGCGCCGGTGAAGTTCAGCTACGGTGGCATCCGGTTTGAAAGCCCGCTGGTCGGGCGGCATGGGGTGCTGAATGTGCTGGCGGGGCTGGCGGTGGCGAAGGTATTTGAGATCCCGCCGGGGCGTTTGCGCGAAGCGGTGAGCACACTGGCGCCGGGCAAGATGCGCGGTGAGCGCCTGGAGCGCAACGGCATCGTGATCTGGAATGATTCTTATAACTCGAACCCGGAAGCGGCGCGCGCCATGGTGGATGTGTTGCGCGAGACGCCCGCACGGCGGAGGATCGCCGTCCTGGGGGAGATGCTGGAGCTTGGTCAATCGGCCGAGCCTCTGCACCGTGACATTGGAAAATACGTCGCGGCGCAGGGGATTGATGTGCTGCTTGGAATACGCGGCGCGGCCCGCTTCACGGTGGAAGAGGCCGTGCGAGCGGGACTGTCGGAAAGCGCCGCGTACTTTTTTGAAGACCCCGAGGCAGCGGGCGATTTTCTGCGGGGATTTGTCCACGAAGGTGACGTGGTGCTATTCAAAGGCTCGCGAGGCGTCAGGGTGGAACGGGCGCTCGAACGGGTGATTGGGAACGGGGGTTAGGACTGGGGGCCGGTCCTGGTAGGAAATGCTCTATTACTTACTCTACGAGAAGCTCTTTCCGTACGTCAGCCCGTTCCGCGTATTCCGTTACACGACATTTCGCACCGCTTTTGCCAGCCTCACGGCATTGTTTCTTTGTATCGCGCTGGGGCCGTGGCTGATCGAAAAGCTGCGGGAGTTTCAGATTGGCCAGTACATCCGCGAGGAAGGGCCGAAGTCGCACCAGAAGAAAGCCGGCACGCCTACCATGGGCGGCGTGCTAATTGTGATTTCGATCGTGATTCCAACCCTGCTGTGGGCCGATCTGCGGCAGTTCTACGTATGGATCGCCCTATTCAGCCTGGTGACATATGCCGCCATCGGCTTCACCGACGATTACGCGAAGGTGATCAAGAAGCGCAACCTGGGGCTGACCGGGCGGCGCAAGTTTCTGATGCAGGTGCTGGTCGCATTCGTGCTGGCGAGCGTGCTCCTGGTGCTCAACGTGCGCGGTCTGTACACCACCAGCATGAACGTGCCGTTTTTCAAGCAATGGAAGCCCAACCTGCTGATTGACGCATTCCTCACCTACCGCATTTTCTTTCCGCTGGCGTTTCTGCCGTTCTTTTTGTTCGTGGCGTTTGTGGTGGTGGGGGCGTCCAATGCGGTGAATCTGACGGACGGATTGGACGGCCTGGCCATCGGCCTGATGGTGATTGCGTCGGGCGCGCTCACGGTCCTGACGTACGCCGGCGGACACGCCGAACTGGCGAACTACCTGCAATTGGAGCGCAACGCGCATACCTCGGAGCTGACGATCTTCTGCGGATCCATGACGGGAGCGAGCCTCGGGTTCCTCTGGTACAACGCGCATCCCGCCGAAATCTTCATGGGCGATGTGGGCTCGTTATCGCTGGGCGGCGCCATGGCGGTGATTGCGGTGCTCATCAAGCAGGAGATTCTGCTGATCTTCATCGGCGGCGTGTTCGTGATTGAGGCGATTTCGGTGATTTTGCAGGTCGGGAGCTTCCGGTTGCGCGGCAAGCGCATTTTCAAGATGGCGCCGCTGCACCATCATTTCGAGGCCCTGGGCTGGCAGGAGTCGAAGATCATCGCGCGGTTCTGGATTGCGGGGCTGGTGTTGGCGCTATTTGCGCTGACCACGCTGAAATTGAGATAGGTGTCAGGTGCCAGGTGTTAGGTGTCAGGGATGGAGTTGAAGGGCGCGCGCGCGTTAGTCGTGGGCATGGCGAAGTCAGGGATGGCCACGGTTGAGCTGCTCGTGAAGCATGGGGCCGAGGTGCGCGCGACGGATCTGAAAACCGATCCGCAGACCAGGATGAGGCTGGACGATCTTGGAGTGCCGTTCAACCTGCAGTCGAAGGAAGTCTTCAATGGGGCTGATCTCATTGTGCTGTCGCCCGGGGTGCCGGCAGATCTGGAGCCCCTCGAAGCAGCGCGACGGTGCGGCGCGACGGTTATCGGTGAAGTCGAGCTGGCCAGCTATTTTCTGGAAGGTCCGGTGATGGGCATCACAGGCTCGAACGGGAAGACGACGACGACGGCGCTGGCCGGCCATATCTTGAGGGAGTCGGGGATTGCGGTGCAGGTGGGAGGAAATATCGGGACGCCGGTGACCGCCATGATTGAGTCCTCGCGGCCGGATCAGTGGAATGTGCTCGAGCTGTCGAGCTTCCAACTGGAGACCATCTGCCGTTTTCGCGCTCACATCGCAGCTGCGCTGAATGTGACGCCCGACCACCTCGACCGTCACCATACTTTCGAAAACTACGCCGCGGCAAAGGGCCGCTTATTTGAAACACAGCAGTCGGATGACTTTGCGGTTCTGAACGCGGACGACCCGGTCTGCGTCCGTTATGCCACCCTCACCAAAGCGTCGCCGATTTGGTTCAGCAGCACAAAGGCGGTGAGCCCGGGGGCCTCGCTACGCAATCATGCGGTCTGGCTCAATGGCACCCTGCTGATGCCCGCCGCCGAGATTCCCATACGCGGGAGGCACAACGTGGAGAACACCATGGCCGCGGCGGCGGCTTGCCGGGTAGCGGGCGCGAGCCTCATCCAGATTGCGTCTGCCGTACGGACGTTTCGTGCGGTTGAGCACCGGCTCGAATTCGTTCGCAACGTGAGCGGCGTCGACTTTTACAACGACTCGAAAGCCACCAACGTGGATGCCACGCTCAAGGCGCTCGACGCTTTCGCGGGCGGGCTGTGGGTAATTCTGGGTGGCAAGGACAAGGGCAGCGACTATACGGTTTTGCGCCAGCCCTTGGCACAGAAAGCTCGTGCCGCGCTGCTGATCGGCGCCGCTCGAGACAAAATCCGCGAGCAGATCGCAGGCGCGGTACCTTTGCAGGATGCCAAGACGCTGGAGACAGCCGTGCGTGACGCTTATGCGGCTGCGCAGCCCGGCGACACGGTTCTGCTCGCGCCCGCCTGCGCCAGTTTCGATCAGTTCGATAACTACGAGCATCGCGGCCGCGTGTTTAAGCGGCTGGTGGAGCAATTGGAGCCCAAGGAATCATGGCGCAAAAACTAAAGACTGACTGGATCCTGTTCACCACGATTGTGGTGATGGTATTTTTCGGCCTGGTGATGCTGTACAGCGCATCGTCAGTGATGGCGCAGCTCAAATTTGGATCCTCCTGGCACTTCTTTGAACGGCAACTCGCCTGGATGGCGGTCGCGATCACGGGTATGATGCTGCTCAAGCGCACGCACTATCGCACGCTGCAGAATCCGGCGGTGGCTTTCGCGGCCATGGGCGTGGCCTTGATCCTGCTCCTGGTGGTGTATTTCGCCGATGGCGCTCATCACCGCTGGCTGCGGATGGGACCGCTGGGATTGCAGCCGTCTGAACTGGCGAAGCCAGCGATGGTGATCTTTCTCGCGTTTTTTGTGACGCTGCGGGCGCGCGCCATCAATACGCGGCATACGTTGCTGCCAGCCGCGATGGCCGTCGGGTTGGTGGCGGTGGGAGTGGCGGTGGCCGACCTGGGCACCGCGGTAGTTCTGGTGGCCACAGTGGCGGTGGTGTTTTTTGTTGCCGGCCTCGAATCGCGGTATTGCCTGATCGCCCTTGCGGCTGCCGCGGCGGGCATGGTGTTCTTCGTGGCTTCCAAGCCCTACCGGTTGGCGCGCATCGTCCACTATGCCGATCCGAGTTACAAACTGGTGGACCGCATCGACCCCCAGGGCAGGTTGAAAACATACCTCAACCAATCGCTCACTTCGCGCGACACCAGCTATCAAGCGGAGCAGTCGAAGATCGCGGTGGGCGCCGGGGGCCCGCTGGGGCTCGGACTGATGCAGGGGAAACAGAAATTGCTTTATCTTCCCGAAGCTCACACGGACTTTATTTACGCCGTGGTCAGCGAGGAGTTGGGACTGATCGGTGCGGTGCTTGTGCTCGCCGGGTTCCTGGTGATCCTCTGGAGAGGGCTGCGCGCCACAGTCCGCATGCCCGACGATTTCGGCCGGTATCTGGCTCTGGGCATCACCACTATGCTGGTGGTGCAAGCTTTCATGAACATCAGCGTGGTGCTCGGCATGATGCCGACCAAGGGCATTCCCCTGCCCTTGATCAGCTCCGGCGGCAGTTCGCTGGTGAGCACGCTCGCTTCCCTGGGCATCCTCATGAATGTGTCGGAGCATGCCGGGTAAGGTCTTTCTCATGGCGGGCGGAGGAACCGGCGGACACGTGATTCCGGCGTTGGCGGTGGCGCGGGAGTTGAAGCAGCGCGGCCATGACGTGTTTTTCGTAGGCACGGAGCGAGGCGTGGAAGCGCGACTGGCTCCGGCAGCGGGGTTTCCTTTGGAGATGATCCGCATCGGAGGATTGAAGCGCGTGAGTGCGATCCAGAGGCTCGCCACTCTCGGCCAGTTGCCGCTGAGCACGCTGCGCATCTTCGGGGTGATGCGGCGCAGGCACACCGCGGCGGTGTTCAGCATGGGAGGTTACGTGGCCGGACCGCCGGTGGCCGCGGCGCTCCTGGCTCGCACGCCCCTCGTGGTGATGGAACCGAACGCGGTGCCGGGTTTTACCAATCGCCACATCGGCCGGCTCGTCGCGCGAGCGCTGGTGAGCTTTCCGGAAACGTCACACCACTTTCCGCGGGGCCGGACCGAAGTGACGGGTCTGCCCGTACGCGAAGAATTCTTTGCCCTGCCGCCGAAGGCTCGTGAAGCCGTGTTCACGGTTCTGGTAACTGGAGGCAGCCAGGGCTCACGGACGCTGAATCGCGCGGCGCGGGAGAGCTGGCCGCTGTTTCGTCAGGCCGCATTTCCGGTCCGTTTTCTCTTGCAGTCGGGCAAGCCCGAGTATGAGGCGATTCAGGCCGAATTTGCGCAAGGGGGCATCCAGGGGGAAGTACGGCCGTTCATCGATGACATGCCGGCCGCGTTTGCCCGGGCTGACTTGATCGTATGCCGTTCTGGGGCTGGCGCGGTGGCAGAACTGGCAGCGGCGGGGAAGCCGGCAGTGCTCGTGCCGTTTCCTTTTGCCGCCGACGATCACCAGTTGCGCAACGCGGAGGCTTTTGAGCGCGCCGGTGCGGCGAAGCTGGTGTTAGACCGCGACTTCACGGGCGCAAAGCTTTTCGATCTGGTGAAAACGCTCGCGGCGGATCGCGACGGGCTCGACCGAATGGGAGATTTGGCCCGGCGCTTCGCGCATCCCGATGCGGCGCGGCGGGCAGCTGAAGTTCTGGAGGAAGTAGCGCGATGAGGAAAGCGGCCAGCGAATTGCGAATTAAATTGACTCTCGCTCTGGAAGCCGAAACAATACATTAATAAAATGTTTTTTGGAGCTCAACATCTGCACTTCACGGGAATCGGGGGAATCGGCATGAGCGGCATCGCCGAGGTGCTGCTCAATCTGGGTTACACCATCTCGGGCTCCGATCTGAAACTCACTCCGGTCACAGACCGGCTGGCCAAGCTGGGCGCCACTATCTACGAGGGCCACCAGGCGGGCAATGTGGCAGGAGCGAAGGCCCTGGTGGTGAGTTCCGCGGTCGACGAGCAGAACCCGGAGGTGCAGGAAGCGCGGCGGCTGCAGATTCCGGTGATCCCGCGCGGCGAACTACTGGCCGAGCTGATGCGGCTGAAGTACGGGATTGCCGTTGCGGGCAGCCATGGAAAGACAACGACCACCTCGATGGTGGCCACGGTGCTGAACCATGCCGGCCTCGACCCAACCGTCGTGGTCGGCGGCAAAGCCGCGGCCATGGGCGGCTCCAATGCGCGGGTGGGCAAGAGTGATTTCCTGGTGGTCGAGTCGGATGAAAGCGACCGCTCGTTCCTGAAGCTCGCTCCCATTCTCGCGGTGGTAACCAATATAGATCGCGAGCACCTGGACTGCTATTCATCGCTCGATGACATCCGCGGCGCATTTATCGAGTTCGTCAACAAGGTTCCGTTTTACGGCGCGGTCATCTTGTGCGTGGCCGATGAAAACGTACAGAGTATTCTGCCCGCAGTGAAGCGCCGCATGGTCACCTATGGCCGAAGCGCGCAGGCCGATATCGAAGTCTTGGATGTCCGCCTGGGCGCTTCCGGCAGCGACTTTCGAGTCCGCTTGAAGGACGCCGACCTCGGCGAGTTTCATCTGGCGGTCGCCGGCGAACACAACGTATTGAACGCCCTGGCGGCGATCGGCGTGGCGCTCGAGCTGAAGGTCGCGCCCGATGTGATACGGGCCGGGCTCGCCCAGTTCAACGGGGTGGAACGGCGGATGCAAGTCCGCGGCAAGGAGCGAGACATCACGGTGATTGACGACTACGGCCACCATCCGACCGAAGTCCGCGCGACCCTCGCGGCGGCGCGGTTGTGCGGATATCGCCGTATCCACGTCATCTTTCAGCCGCACCGCTACACCCGCACGTATCACCTGATGGATGAATTCGCACGCTCGTTCATGCAGGCGGACCAGTTGTATGTGCTCGACATTTATGCCGCTTCGGAGAAGCCCATCGAGGGAGTGACGGCAGAAGTGCTGGTGGAACGGATCCGCCAGTTCGGCCACCATTCGGTGCAGTACGCGGGCACCATAGACCGCGCCGTGGAAGCAGTGCTGGCCGCGTCGGAGCCCGGCGACGCGGTCCTGACTTTGGGAGCAGGCAGTGTGTGGCGAGCAGGAGATCTGGTCCTCGACGGACTGAGGAATAGCCCTCGCGGCACGGCAGGGCGGACGAACTAGAATGGCGCGAACGGATCCAGGCAAGAAAATTCGCTGGCGAGTGTGGCTCAACCTGGTTTTGGCATGCGCGGCCCTCGCCGTCGTGGTCTACACCGCGCGCAGGGTGCGGCAGTTTGTCACCAGCGATCCGCGCTTTACGCTCGCGCCCGCCGACGTACGCAGCGCCGGTCTTTCCATGGACGGCGTGGTGCACGCCTCGCGTACGCGAGTCCTGGCCACTTTTGCGGAGGATTTCGGGCGGAGCGTATACCTGGTGCCTCTTGCGGAGCGGCGCCGGCGGCTGCTAGCTGTCGATTGGGTGGAAGACGCTTCGATTGCCCGCATCTGGCCCAATCGCCTGGCCGTGCGGATCAAGGAACGCAAGCCCGTGGCGTTCGTGAATCTGCCGATTCCGGGCGGGAGATCGTCGCGCGTGCTGCTGATCGACGCTGAGGGCGTGCTGCTCGAGCCACCCGCGCAATCGCGCTTTACCTTTCCCGTGTTGAGCGGCGTCACCGAGGAGCAGACCGAGGCCGAGCGCCGCCAGCGCGTCGAAGCCATGCTGCGCCTCCTCGACGAGCTCGGCCCGTTGGGCAAAAACATTTCGGAAGTGAACGCGGCGACGCCTGACAACCTCGTGATCGTGACGCAGACCGAAGGCCGGGCTATCGAGCTGGTGATGGGCAATCAGAACTTTTCAAGGCGAATGCAGAGTTTCCTCGATCATTATCCGGAGATCCAGCGGCAATCCATCAATGCGCGCGCGTTCGACCTCCGTCTCGACGATCGCATTACCGCGGGGGAGCACGGGCGATGACGAAAATGTTTCCGGCCGTCGGTCTCGATCTGGGCAGCAGCCGCACGCGATGCGTAGTCTGCCTGGTGGAAGACGAACGCCTGCGTTTTCTCGGCCACGGAGAGTGCGAGTCGCGGGGTTGGCTGAAGAGCCGGATTGCCGATCAGAACGCCGTAACGGAGTGTGTCCTCGAGGTGTTGCGTCAGGCGGAGGCGCGCGCCCAGATCTCCATTGAGGCCGCCACCGTCGGGTTCGGCGGAACAACGGTGCGCGGTGCCAACAGCCGTAGTCGCATCGAGCTGGGCCGGCCGCGTGAAATTGAGCAGCGCGATGTGAACCGCGCGCTCGACCGGGCTTCGAAAGTCCAACTGCGCGAGGACCGCGTGGTGCTGCAGTTGTTCCCGCAAGACTTTATCGTGGAAGACCAGCCGGGCCATCGTGACCCGCGCAGCATGCTGGCCCAGCGCCTGGAGGCGAATGCCCACCTGATCACCGGATCCGTGCAGGAGCATAACTGCATCGTAGGCGCGGTCAATCAGGCTCATATCGCGGTGGAGGAAACCGTTTACGAGCCGGTCGCCGCGCACTTCGCGTGCATTCTCCCCGAGGATCGCCGTGAAGGCACCGCGCTCATCGACATCGGCTCGCAATCTACCGACCTGGTGGCCTACTACGACGAGAGCCTTCAGCTTGCCTCCAGCCTGCCGATCTGCGGAGACCACTTCACGCGCGATGTGGCGCAGGCATTCCGCATCAGCCTGGAAGAGGCCATGCTGGCCA
Organism: Terriglobia bacterium; assembly: GCA_020073305.1. Classification (GTDB taxonomy): domain Bacteria; phylum Acidobacteriota; class Terriglobia; order Bryobacterales; family Bryobacteraceae; genus QHXW01. The sequence continues at coordinate 112,006 of JAIQFK010000010.1, read as the reverse complement.
AGGAAGAATACGGTAGCGCCACCGCCGAGTTCACCGCGGAGAACAGCCTGGTCGAGGTGACCTCTGCCGGCGACAGCACGTCGCGTGAGCTGCCTCGCCGGCTGTTGAACGAAATCATCGAAGCGCGAGCGCATGAGCTGTTTGAGTACGTGACGCGCGAGCTGAAGCGAGTGGGGATGGAGCGGTCGCTGTTGGGCGGCGTGGTGTTGACCGGCGGCGGCGCGCGCTTGCCGGGCATGTGCGACATCGCCGAGACGGTACTCCGCTGCCAGGCACGAAACGGATTGCCCATTGGAATTCGAGACTGGCCCGCGAAACTCGACCACCCGGCGTGGGCGACGGCCGCCGGGCTCACCATGTACTCGGCGAAGTTGAACGTTCAGGGAGAACTGGAGCGCCAGTCGGTGGGGCTGCTGGCGCGGATATTAAGGTAGCTACATTTGTCCAACACGGAAGGAGCATGGAACGATGGCACTGCTCGATACGGGTTTTGACCGGTTGAAATACGAGCTGCAGGAAGAGAGCCGGAAGGGCGCGCGGATCAAGGTGGTGGGCGTGGGCGGAGGCGGTTCGAACGCCGTCGCGCGCATGATCCACGAAGGGCTCGAAGGCGTGGAATTTCACGTGATGAACACCGATGTCCAAGCGCTCGAGGCGTCGATCGTTCCCAACAAGCTGCAGATCGGCGTGAAGATCACCGCCGGCCTGGGCGCGGGCTCGGATCCGGCCGTCGGCAGGCAGGCGGCGCTTGAAGATACCGAGCGCATCATCGAGCTTCTCCAAGGCGCCGACATGGTGTTCGTCACCGCCGGCTTGGGCGGCGGCACGGGCGCGGGCGCGGCGCCGGTGGTGGCAACGCTCGCCAAAGAACTCGATGCGCTGACGGTGGCCGTGGTGACCAAGCCCTTCATGTTCGAGGGCGCGCGGCGCATGCGCCAGGCGGACAAGAGCCTGGCCGAGCTGGCTGGCACGGTGGACACCGTGATTGCGATTCCCAACGACCGGCTGCTGGAACTCGTGCCGCGCGGCACCAGCTTCTTCGAAGGTTTCCGCCTGGCCGACGATATCCTGCGGCAGGCCGTGCAGGGAATCAGCGATATCATCACCACGCCGGGTATGATCAATCGCGATTTTTCCGATATCCGCGCAACCATGCTGGGCATGGGCTACGCCATGATGGGGACGGCCGTGGGACACGGCGCGAACGCAGCCGTCGAAGCGGCGCGCAAGGCCATCAGCTGCCCTTTGCTCGAAGATTCGCGCATCACCGGCTCGCGCGGCATTCTCATCAACATCACGGGATCGAGCCAGCTCGGTTTGCACGAGGTCAACGAGGCCTGCTCGATTATCCGCGAAGCGGCCGACTGCGACGATGTTCAGATTAATTTTGGCGTCATTCTGAATGAGTCCATGGAAGACGCGGTAAAGATCACCGTGATTGCCACCGGATTCCAGCCGGAGAACGCACCCGTCGCCGAACGGCCGTCGGCGAAAGAGCCGCGCATCGTGGTCCCCGACGCGGCGCCCGAACCCGCACGCCCGGTGGCGGTGGTCCATGAACCGCCGCCCGAGCCGGAACCCATGGTCGAAGAGCCGGCCGAGCCCCTCGAGCCGGCAGCGGCCGCAGCCGCGGCAAGCGCCGGAGCGCTGGCCTACGACCCCGATGATCTGGATACGCCCGCGTACCTGCGCCGCGGCAAGATGGTGAATTAGCCACGTTGCTTGAGAAATTTCTCAAACCACTCGACACATTCTTGTAGCGCAGGTCCGCGCGCCGTTTGCGAGGACCTGCGGCCCTTCGCCGATGTCCCGACTGCGCCGCATCGAACAGTACTCCCGGCTGTTCTTTGTCACCTGCAATCTGCGCCGGCAGATCGCGCACTTGAATGAGGGGGAACTGGCGGTCTTAGCTGATACTCTCAGTTCCGTTCGCGCGAAAACAGTAGTGGCCGTGTGCGCCTACGTCCTGATGCCGGATCACTGGCACGCCATCCTTCTGCCATTTGAAACTTCGTCGATTTCCGGCGTGATGCACCGAATCAAGATCTCATCAGCGCAGCGAATTCGCAAAATCCGCGCGTTTCCGGCCCCAATCTGGCAGTCCAGGTTCTATGATCACATCTTGAGAACGCGGCGAGAGTTTGATCAGACGTTGGAATACATCCACCAGAATCCTGTCGAACGAAGATTGGTCCAGAATTCGCTGGATTGGAAATGGTCCAGCGCAAGCTGGCTCAAAGACCGAAGCGGTCCGCTGGAGGTGGATGAGGTAGATTTGCCGTTTGATTCGTATGGGCAAATCTAAATCCGCACGTCTCCCGCCCAAAACGCGGTAGACCTGCGCTACAACTTGCTTTGTCGTTTTAGACAGGAAAGTCTACGCGTCCACGTGATTCGCGAACCTTTGGTCTAGTGCCCTCTTGTGTTTCGCGGCCAGGCGCGTTGACAACTCCTGCATCTCGGATTTTGGGAGCGGCTTGAAGGCCTTCGCCAGATGCACGTTCTGCTCGATGAAATCGAGCGTGGGCATCCCCACAACCGCCAGTGAGACCGGAAGCGACAGCGAATAATACAGCAGCTTCTCGGCCGGCGCTTGACCGGTCAAACCTTCCTGCGCGTGAACCTTCATGGCGATGATGCCCATGTTCTTGCGCACGGCGACCGGCAGCGCGACCGTCTCGAAACTGGTCTTCATGGCTTCGTTGATCTCCATGCCGTGATGGCCGTCCTGCATGCCCGTCTGCGCGGCGTTGAGCGCCATCTGCGTGCAGTCAAAATCGTGGCGCTCGAGCGCGGTCGCGAGCACTTTGGGGTCGCTGTGGCTGGTGATTCCGATGAAGCGCGTCACTTTCTGCTCGCGCAGTTTGAGCAGACGGCTGAGCACGCCATCCGGAGCTTCGATCGCGCGTAAGTCCTCTTCGTCGGTGAGCGAGTGGATATGGATGAGATCGACTTGATCGGTTTCGAGGCGTTTGAGGCTACCCTCGATAATGCGCATGGCCTCATCGCCGGGGCGCTTGTTGATCTTCGTTGCCAGGAAGATGCCGTCCTTTTTGCGCCGCACCGCCATCACTTTGCCCACGCGCGCCTCGCTCACGCCGTCGCCATATCCGTAGGCCGTATCCATGTAGGTGATGCCCAGGTCAAAGGCGCGGTTCAGAGCTTCCAGCGCCTTGTCTTCCTCCTTGTACATGAGGAAGCGGCTGCCGCCGCCCATGGCGAGAATGGAAACACGCGCGCCGGTACGTCCCAGAACGCGGGTGGGTAGCGCGCCATTCTTGCCCACCTCCGCGCCCACGGCTGCGTTCACCGCCAGGCTGCCCAATGCCGTGGTCCCCAGAAAGCTGCGTCGCGAAATCCGCATGTGCCACTCCTTCAGGCTCAGGCTATCGCAAACCCTCCTCCGTCGCAATCGGGGAGCGTCATTCGCCGGCCAAGTGCAGCACGATGCTCCGCCGGTGCGGGCTCGAGCGGTGCTCGAACACGTAGATCCCCTGCCAGGTGCCCAGCGCCAGCCTGGCATCGACCAGCGGGATGGTCAACTGCGTTTGCGTGAGCGCGGCGCGGATGTGCGCCGGCATGTCATCCGGGCCCTCAACGGTATGGCGATACCATTCCGCGTCTTCGGGCACGATGCGCTCGAAAAACTCGTCGAGGTCGCGCACCACGTCGGGATCGGCGTTCTCCTGGATAGTCAGCGAAGCCGAGGTGTGCTGAATGAACACCGTAAGAAGGCCCGTGCGCACGCCCTGGCCTTCGGCCCACTGTTCGATTTCCCGGGTGATGCCGTACAGTCCCTTGCCCCGCGTGGCGACCTGCAGGCGTTGCGTGAATTGTTTCATTCCACGGTGACGCTCTTGGCCAGATTGCGTGGCTGATCGACATCGCAGCCGCGGCGCACCGCGATGTGATAAGCGAGCAACTGCAGCGGCACGATTTCCAGGATCGGAAGCAGCAGTTCCGTCGATGCAGGAATGGTGATCACGTGGTCGGCGAGCTTGCTCGCCTCATGATCGCCTTCTGTGACCAGAGCGATGACCACACCTTCACGCGCTCTCACTTCCTGAATGTTGGACACCGTCTTTTCGTAGAGCACACGGCTCTCGGGCTGCGAGGGATCGTGCGTGGCCAGCACGACGACCGGCAGTTCCTCGTCGATGAGCGCGTTGGGACCGTGCTTCATCTCGCCCGCCGGATAGCCTTCGGCGTGAATGTAGGAAATCTCCTTCAGCTTGAGGGCGCCTTCAAGCGCCATGGGGAAATGCACGCCCCGGCCCAGAAACAGGAATTCGGTTGCGCGGAACAACTTGCGGCCCAGCTCTTCATAGGCCGGATCGTGCGACAGCACGGTTTCGAGCTTGTGCGGAATGCGCAGCAGTTCCTGCACCTGGCACCGCGAGGTGGCTTCATCCAGCGCGCCGCGCGTCTGCCCCAGATACATGGCGAGAATGAACAGCGCGGTAAGCTGGCACGTGAAGGCTTTGGTGGAGGCCACGCCGATCTCGGGACCGGCATGCGTGTAGATGGTGCCGGCGGCTTCGCGCGTAATCATGGAGCCCACCACGTTACAAATCGCCAGTGTCTTCGAACCCTTGTGCTTGGCCTCGCGCTGCGCCGCCAGAGTGTCCGCGGTCTCGCCGGATTGGGAAATCACGATCGTCAGCGTGTCGCTTCCCAGAATCGGGTCGCGGTAGCGGAATTCACTGCCGTAGTCGACTTCCACCGGAATGCGCGCCAGCTTTTCGATCATGAATTTCCCGGCCACCGCCGAATGCCAGCTCGTGCCGCAAGCCACGATCCGGACTTGCCGGAATTCGCGAAACTGCTTGGGCGAGATATCCATCTCGTCCAGAAAGATGCGGCCGGATTCCTGCCCCACGCGGCCCAGGGTAGTGTCGCGCACCGCGCGTGGCTGCTCGTAAATTTCCTTGAGCATGAAATGCTTGTAGCCGCCCTTTTCCGCCATGATCGGGTCCCACAAAATGTGCGAGACCTGGCGGTTCACCGGGCGGCCGTCGAAGTCACTCAGCCGCACCCCCTCGGGCGTGAGCACGGCCATATCGCCATCCGCCAGGAAAAACATGTCGCGCGTGTGGTGCAGGATGGCGGGCACGTCGGACGCGACGAAATATTCGCCGTCGCCCAGCCCGATGACCACCGGCGGCCCGTTGCGGGCGGCGACAATCTTGTTCGGATCGGTGCGTGCCAGCACGGCCAGAGCGAACACGCCGGTCAGTTGCTTCACCGCGGTCCGTACGGCTTCTTCCAAGTTCCCCTTGAAGTACTTCTCCACCAGATGGGCGATGACTTCGGTGTCGGTTTCGGTGGTGAATGTATGCCCTTCGGTTTCGAGCTCATGCTTGAGCGTCAGGTAATTCTCAACGATGCCGTTATGCACGACAACGATATCGCCCTTGCAATCGCGATGCGGGTGGGCATTTTCTTCCGTGGGGCGGCCATGCGTCGCCCAGCGCGTGTGCCCGATGCCGTAGCGGCCATCCACGGGGTTCTGGCGGATGGCTTCTTCCAGGTTGCGCAACTTCCCGGAGGCGCGACGAACGCCCAGCGTGTCGTCATCGCAATAGACCGCAATGCCGGCTGAGTCGTACCCGCGGTACTCAAGGCGTTTCAGGCCTTCGAGGATGATCGGAACAGCTTTCCGGGTCCCCACGTAGCCGACAATTCCGCACATGTCTCATTATATTGTGTTGACTCGGATTTGGCCTTGCGGATTCCGTTCGTCCGCGAAGCTGACCGAGCGGAATTATTCGCCTCGCTTGTTCGGGAAGGATAGCTCCAGAACGAGGCAGCCGATGTCGGTTTTGAAGGGACCGTGAATTTCTCCGGGCGGCCTGCTCGCATAGTGCCCGGTTTCCAGCCACATGCCGAACGCTTGGTCGTAAAGGCGGCCGCTCACGATGAAAACTTCTTCCGGATATTCATGGCTCTTTCCGCCAAACGGTGTTGTGTCCGCACCCGCATGGAATCTCGTTAATCGAGTGTATTCACCCGTCTTTTCGTCGATGCTCAGTGTCTGTTCCTCGGCGATGTTTTCCAGGCCCTTAACCGGCTTCCATCGCTGGCTGCTCTCCGCACCCAGCGCGTTCCAGTATGTAGCTGTCGTTTTCGGCATGTCCGGCTCCCTCAAACCGCCGGCATGCCCTTGCCACCCATGGGCACCAGGCGAATCTGGGAAGTGCTCTCAACCAAAGGCTTCACTTTGGGGATCAGCGCCTTTACGCTTTCTAACTTCAGCGAGTCGTCGTGATCCGCTTCGCTGCGCCAGACTTCCGTAACCCAGATTGCGTCCGGTTCATCTGGCGCGACGTTGACGATATAAAGCCCACAACCGGGGAGCGGCGTCAACAGGCGGGCCGCCTCCAACAGATGCTCGACCAGCGCGTCGCGCTGCCCCGGCTTGGCGACTACTTTGGCGTACATGCCAAAACGGTCCATGGACTCCCCCTTCAGCAATAAGCTTGTCGTTCCCAGCACGAACGCTCGCCGCGGAATCAAATGGCTATTCTAACTGGTCGAAGACGCCCCCTCATCCCGCGGTACCCCGGGGATTGCGCGTATCATTACTGGAATGGCTGTTCAGAATGGTGAAGCATGAAGAAGCTGGGGGCTCCGGTCATCGCGGTCGTCGTGCTGCTCTCCATTTGCGGAGCCGGCTGCTCCAGAGGTGAAAAGTCCAGGGAACTCTCAGCTCTGGACAAGGCTTACCAGGCTGGCGTCTTAACCAAGGACGAGTACGAGGTGAAAAAGGCGGCGTTCGAAAGCGCGGCGGCGGCCCAGGCGGCCTTGAACAAAGCTCTCGAGGCCGGCGTTCTCACCAAAGATGAATACGACGCGCGAAAGACGCGGCTGAGTGCTCAAATCGCCACCCTTGAGGCACTGGAAAGAGCTATGAGGGGCGGCGTCCTGTCCAAGAGCGAGTACCTAACCAAGAAGGCCGCATTGCTCGCGCCGGAAACCACGACGCCGCCCTCCCAGGTCGCAAGAGTAAATAGCTCGCCGACGCCTGTGCGAACCGCGGTTGCGAATCAGCCTGCGGCCACCGAGGACAGCGGGAAGGCAGCAGCCGCAACCATTCCGCCTTCCCCCGCCGGTCAATCGAATGCCTACCGCATGAAATTGGTCAAGATCATGGATCAAAGCGGATTTGAGCGGCCCATGCCCTCATCCAGCCTGCTGATCCCAACCGACTGGGAGTCTCAGGGAGCCACGCAGTGGTACATCAAGGACAACTGCAACACCATCCAGAGCTACTTCCGCGCCACCGGTCCCGATGGCCGCGGCTTCGAGGTGTTTCCCGAGTACAACTGGGCCTGGGCCGATGATCCCACGTTCCTCAAGACCAACTTCGCGCAGAAGGCTCAAATGGGAGCCCATGCCTGCGACGTCATGCCGCCCATGGGGGCAGCGGACTACATCCGGCGAAACATCGCCAGAATTCGGCCCAATGCGCAGATTACCGCCATCGAACCCATGCGCAAGCTCATGCAGGATGCACTACAGCAGGCGCGTAAAACCGAACAAATGGCCGCCCAGTATGGATTGCGGCAGAGCGTTCGCCCCGATATCGTCCGGGCGCGCCTGAAGTACAGCCTGAAAGGCCAGCCCGTGGAGGAGTGGCTCATCGTCAGGACCATGGTCACCGGGACTCTGGCGCCATCTTATAACGTAGCCAGAGCGGCCATGACCCAGGCGTTCACGTACAACTGCAATGCGGTCATGATTGCCGAGCGCGCCCCGCAAGGGCGGCTGGACTCCTCCGAAAAGTTCTTCGAATTACTCCTCTCCACCATCCGCATCAATCCGGAGTGGCAGCGGCGCATTACCGCAAACGCGCAAACCATCCAGCAGATCGAGCTCAAGGGCGTTCGCGACCGCTCGGCCATCGTTTCCAAAAACGCCGAGGACATCCGCAACATCCAGAAACAGGGTTACGAGAACCAGCAGCGGAGCGAAGATCACATCTTCGCGCAGTTTAGCGAAAACACTCGTGGAATCGAGACATACCGGAATCCCAGCACAGGCGAAACGGTCGAGCTGAGCAACCAGTACGGGCACGCCTGGGTCAACAACCGGGGCGAGTATCTCCTGAGCGATCAGGAGGGCTTCGATCCGAATGTCACGTTCAAGGAAGACTGGACGCCCCTCGTGCACGTCAAGCCATAAGGTGAACTGGGTTGAGAGCGTTTTCACAAAGGCCGGGTAAGACATGGCTTGTGCCAATCGTGCTGTGCCTCTCGATTGGCATCTCGGCCTGTCACCGGGCAAACAAAGCCGAACAGCTCGCGGCGCTCGACAGCGCCTACCAGTCTGGAATCCTGAGCAAAGAAGAATACGAAGCCAAGAAGCGTGCGCTCCTCGGACCGCCGCCGTCTGCTCCATCCGTGGCGGCCGCACCAGCGCCTGTGGCCGCGCCGGCAGCTCAACCGCAAAATCCAGCGCCGCCGCCCGCACCTCCGGAGGAAGTGCGCAATCCACCGAAGAACGACTCAGCTCGGCCCGGTTCGGAACCGGCTCCGTCGGCCGGATGCGAGGATGCGCAATACAAATCCGGTAAGGAGAAAGGTACGCAGGAGCGCTTTTTCCCGATGCCTCTGGCCAAAGTCAAGAAGGCGGCGGCTGCGGCCCTGAAGACCCTCGACTTCCACATCAGGAGAAATGCCAATAACGAGATCGAAGCCAGCAAGAGGCGGCATATCGGCGCGCTCGTCGGCGCAGGCGGCGAGAAAGTGATTCTGCACTTCAAGGAAACCCAGCAGGGCGGCCAAAACGGCACACGCGTGACAGGCGAAACAAGAAAGACGTTTGTCGGGCGTGTCGCACAGAAATCCTGGACGAACGCGGTCCTGGCCCAAACCACCTGCATACTCCGGGAGGACGCCTCCCCACGCTGACCGGCGCAGGATAAACCTGCCAGTGGTGCTGTCCTGGGTGATATCCCCCAACTCTACACATCCGGGTCTCCGAACCTGCACATTCTAGGGCGAATACTCCTGGTAAGCTTGATGCAAGGACAGAAGTGAACGGAACAAGGCTGACTGTGCCGCAAGGAGGCATCCTATGAGAATGATTGTGTTTGTGCTTTGCACCGCCTATTCGCTGCTGGCAGCCGACGCCAAGCCCCCGGCGCAGGCCGCCAGGGGACAAGCGGCGTTCCTCGATGAGAGCGCGCCCGCGCATTGCGGCGGGTGCCACGCGCTGGCGAAGCAGGGAACCGCCGTCGGGCCCGACCTTTCCCGGCTCGCCCGGCTCAATGCGCGCGCCATCGTGATGGCGATTCGCGCCACGCGCACACAATATGTGCAGTGGGTCAAGCTGAAGGACGGCAAAGAGTTTCCCGGGATGCCGGGCGCGAAAGATGACACCACGGTTCAGTTTTACGATGTGAGCGCAACTCCGCCTGTGCTGGTGAAGCTGCAGAAATCCGACATTGCTTCCGCCGGCGACAACGCCACCTGGAAGCATCCCCCGGAGTCCGCCGGATACACCGCCCAACAACTCGCCGACATCATCGCGTATATTAAATGGGCATCGTACGGCGACACCAAGGCTGTGAGCCCGGCCGATACCGAATAGTCGCAGCGCCCGCCTCGCGCCGCGACGCACGCGAGGAGATTCCATGAAACTGCGCGACGAAGACGCGCTCGAGTACCACGCCGCGGCGCCCGCGGGGAAGATATCCATCCGCCCCACCAAGCCTTGCCTCACGCAACGCGATTTGAGCCTGGCATACACACCGGGTGTCGCGGTTCCCTGCCTTGCCATTCAACGCGATCCGAGCCTGGGCTATAAATACACCTCGAAAGGAAATCTGGTGGCGGTGGTGACCAATGGCACCGCCGTCCTCGGCCTCGGAAACATCGGACCGCTTGCCGGCAAGCCTGTGATGGAGGGCAAAGGAGTGCTCTTCAAACGGTTCGCCGATATTGACGTGTTCGATATCGAACTCGCCACCGAGAATCCGAACGAGATCATCCGCACTTGCCAGTTGCTCGAGCCCACGTTCGGCGGCATCAACCTGGAAGACATCAAAGCGCCGGAGTGTTTTGTCATCGAAGAAGAGCTGCGGCGCACCATGAAGATCCCGGTCTTCCACGACGATCAGCACGGCACGGCCATCATCTCGGGCGCCGCTCTGGTGAACGCGCTCGAACTGGCGGGCAAGCGCATCGAACAGGTTCGCATCGTGTTCAATGGCGCGGGAGCCAGCGCCATCGCCTGCGCCAAGCACTATATGCACCTCGGCGTGCGCCGCGAAAATATCCTCATGTGCGACACCAAGGGCGTCATCCACAGCGGGCGCGAAGAAGGCATGAACCCCTACAAGCAATTCTTCGCGGTGGAGACGCAAGCGCGCACGCTGGCCGACGCGCTCGAAGATGCGGATGTGTTCTTCGGCCTGTCGTCGGGCGGCTGTGTCGCGCCTGAAATGCTGCGGAAGATGGCCAAGAATCCCGTCATCTTCGCGCTGGCCAACCCCGACCCTGAAATCAGCTACGAGGACGCGCGGGCCGCCCGTCCGGACGCCATTGTCGCCACGGGCCGGTCGGACTATCCCAACCAGGTGAACAACGTTCTGGGATTCCCCTTCATCTTTCGCGGTGCGCTCGACGTGCGCGCCACCACCATCAACGAAGAGATGAAGCTCGCGGCGACGCGGGCGCTGGCCGCGCTCGCTAAGGAAGACGTGCCCGATTCGGTGCGCCGCGCCTATGGGCTCGAGCGGCTGGAGTTCGGCCGCGACTATTTGATTCCCAAGCCGTTCGACACTCGCGTGCTGGTGTGGGAAGCTTCGGCCATTGCGGAAGCCGCCATCAAAACGGGAGTTGCCCAGCACGTCCTGGATATTGGGGATTACCGCGAGCAGCTCGAGCGGCGGCTGGGGAAGGCTCGGGAAGTCATGCGCGTGATGATCCACAAAGCGCAGCGCGCGCCCAAGCGCATCGTATTCCCGGAGGGGGAGGAAGAGAAGATTCTCCGCGCCGCCCAGATCCTGGTGGATGAGAAGATCGCTTCTCCGATCCTGCTCGGCAACGAGGCCCTGATTCGCGAGCGCATGGCCGGTTTGCATCTGCATGTCTGTGCGAGCTGCATCGTGGATCCGGCGAAATCACCCGATCGCGCCAGCTACACCGAAGAGCTGTACCGCCTCCGCCAGCGCAAAGGGACAACCCAGCGCGAGGCTGAAGACATGCTGCTCGACCGCACGGTTTTTGGCGCGCTCATGGTGCGCCGCGGCGAAGCGGACGCGCTGATCGGCGGCTTAACGAAGCACTATCCCGACACCATCCGGCCGGCGCTGCAAGTGATTTCGGTCCGCCCCGGGCTGCGGAAAGTCTCCGGCATTTACGTCCTGATTACGCCGCGAGGCGATATCTATTTCCTGGCCGACGCCACCGTCAACATCGAGCCGACCTCCGAAGACCTGGCCGAGATTGCCATCTGCGCCGCGGAAATGGCGCGGCGTTTCGGACAGGAGCCGCGCGTGGCGCTGCTCTCGTTCTCCAATTTCGGCAGCACGCGCCACCCCCTGGCGGAGAAGGTAGCGCGCGCCGTGGCGCTGGTGCGCGAGCGCGCCCCTGGCCTGATGGTAGATGGCGAGATGCAGGCCGATACCGCGGTGGTGCCCGAGATCATCGAGCGCGATTACCCGTTCAGCACGCTAAAAGGCGGGGCCAACGTTCTGATTTTTCCTAACCTGGAAGCGGGCAACGTGGCTTACAAACTGCTGGCCCGCATCGGCGGCGCTGAAGCCTTCGGTCCCATCCTGATGGGCATGAGCAAGCCCGTACATGTGCTGCAGCACGGCGCGGAAGTGAACGACATCGTGAACGTAGCGGCGATTGCCGTGGTGGATGCGCAGGAAAGAGAGCAGGGGTAGGGTAGGTGGCGCACTTCTGCACACCAAGCAAACAGCTAATACAATCCCCTCGACCCCGTCACCGCTTCCTTGTAAATAGGAAGTGATTTCACGCCGTGGAAAAACGTGCTGAAATCCCGGTACCAGCTCATGTTGCACCGATTACAGGGCTCTGTCGCAAAATCATCTTTTGTCATGGTGAGGATATTACCCAGCACGTTCGGAAGCTGCATACACGGCCTCACGTCACAAAACCAGTCCACAAACATGACGCGATTTCCGCCCAGACACTCGTAGCGGACCGTTGACGGGTCTGTGAGGTACTGGATGATGTTTTCCATCGACCCGATGGAATTGACGATCCGGTATCGTTTCTGCTTCTTGAGCTCAATGATGCTTTGAAGCGACTTGATCACGTTGGCTCTGGACAGGCTGATCCCCTCCCCGCCCAGTGGATATAACACTGATTTCGAGAACGTCGGGTAATTGATGGAAATGAGGTCAAATCCCATGTCTGTCGCTTTGGCGAAGAGCTTTTCCATCTGATCGTGGTTGTTGTTCCAGATGAGTATGGAAGCCATGGATTTCATTTTGGTCCGCTTCATCCTCCTCACCGCGTCTTCGATGCCCCCCATGATGTTTGGAATCCGTCTGGATTCTTCAAAGACTTTCGGATCGTCGGAATCAAAAGAAATGGAGATCATGTCACTCTTGGCTTCATCCAGGCCGTCGAGTATCTCATCCGTAATGAGCGAAGGGGCCGAATCGAGAACCACGCTATGGATGCTGCGGGAAGTGCATTTCTTGACGAAATCAATGATATTGGGGTGCATGAGCGGTTCCCCGCCCGTGAGAGTGATATGAGCAACGCCGAAGTCAGCAAGCTTATCAATCGCCTGCAGCCCTTTCTCCTTTTCGACATACATCTTGGGCTTCTGCTTCCAGATGTCGCAGAAGCTGCATTTAGCAATGCAGACATTGTTGAGGGCAAATTCCGCAACGCGTAGGGAACCGTTCAGAAACGTCTTCAGTATGTGTTTGTGTTTGGGGGTCATCGAATCGTCCTTAATGGGTGCAACGGAATAGATGCACTGGTCGCGGCAGGAAGATCAAACCTGATTTCCATTTGGCCAATCTTGGTCAGCATGAATTGTACATCCAACCGACTCCGAGGAAGACCGGTTCTCTCTTTTTTTTAATCCGACCGGCTCCGGCGCTCCGAGAAGGCCAACCCTGCCTCCTCCGGGAACGACCAGTACCGGGAGTGCACCATTTCAAGCGATTTCCCATATTCGTCATTGTCGCGGGCTAAAAAGTGGGGCATAATACGTCGCAGGCGATTCACTGAACGGCACGTTGGGTTTCGCGATGTTCGCTTGCGTGGCCTCGCAGAGGACGCTTTAGCACGATCTGGGCAAGGTTAGATCCGCTCGTGCGTATTTATTGAAGGAGGCCAATGCGAGGTTGCGCCACCTGCGCTGAAATCGAGCAACTGCTAGAGAAGACCGCTGACGATCACTGGGACGCTGTTCTTCGCCGTTCCAACGGGGTAGAGTCCGGGCAAGCCGCAACGGCTCAGCAACGGCTGCGTACCACAAAGGCCGCCATGGACGAGGCAATGGAGCGGTACAAGCGCCACCGGGAGACAGCACACTCAATAGCAGCTTCGTCGGCGGAGTGAGTGCCCGGCGCCGGGGACCTGCCCCCGTCGTCTCTTCGAGGCGTAACTCGGAAATGCTTACCCACCCAGCCCGATCTGACACTCGTGCTGTTCTAACACCAGCTTTTCTTCAGCCAGGTAAGCGCGGTTGCGACGGGTGAGCAAATCGAAATCCACCTGGTGGGCGTCGAATTCGGGGCCGTCCACGCAGGCGAACACCGGTTTGCCGCCCACCGAGACGCGGCAGCCGCCGCACATTCCGGTGCCATCCACCATGATCGGATTCAGGCTGGCCACGGTTTTGACACCCCACTCGCGCGTGAGTGCGGAAGCAAAGCGCATCAGCGGAATCGGACCGATCACGTGCACGAATTGCGGCGTTTGACCGGAGTGCTCGCGCCAGTAGCGCATCAGGTCGACGACCGTGCCCTTCAGTCCGATCGAGCCGTCGTCGGTCGCCCATTCGACTTCATCCGCCACTTGGAGCAGCTCTTCTTGCAGGATCCTGCGGTCGGCCGAGCGCGCGCCGACTAGCGCCACTACGTGGTTGCCTTTTTCCCGCAGCGCCCGCGCCACAGGCAGCAGTTCCGCGATGCCCACGCCGCCGCCCAGGCACCACACGGTTCCAAAGTGATCGCAGGTGGCCGCTGTGCCGAGCGGGCCGAGCATATCCGCCAGCGCATCACCGCATTTCAGAGAGGCCAGCACGCGCGTCGTCTTGCCGGCCGCCTGGAAGATCAGGCGCACCGTGCCGCGCGCCGCGTCGCCATCCACCAGCGTCAACGGAATGCGTTCGCTCTTGGACGTCGGCCGCAGCACGACGAACTGCCCTGCCTGCCAGTGCCGCGCAATCTCGGGCGCTTCGACTTCAATCGAATAAATGTCCGGCCCCAGTTCGCGCCGCGAGACAATCTGGAACCGCGTGGCAACGCGATGCCCGTCGAGACTGCCAACCACCGGCTTGCCCTGCAGAGCCTGATCGATGGCCTCCGCCGCCGCGCGGCCGTCGCTCATCGCCAGAATCACGGTCGAGCCGCCGCGCGCGACATCTCCGCCCGCGAAAACGCCCGGCATGCTGGTGGCGCCGCTCTTATCGATGGTGATCTTGCCCTTCTTCGTGACCAGCACGGGCGTAGCGCGCTGCACCGTGGGATTCGGCTCCTGCCCCACCGCGGCGACGACCGTATCCACCGGGATCCAGTATTCCGAGCCCGGAATCGGCACCGGCGACGCGCGGCCGGATTCATCCGGCGCCCCGAGTTCCATCCGGATGCACTGCATGCGCTCGAGCACGCCGCGTTCATCGCCGGCCAAAGCCACGGGCGCGGCCAGAAACTCGAATTTGATTCCCTCTTCTTCGGCGTGCGCGATCTCTTCCAGGCGCGCGCGCAGCTCTTTGCGGCCGCGGCGGAACAGGATGGTGGTATCGCTGCCCATGCGCCGCGCCCACCGCGCCGCGTCCATGGCGGAATTGCCGCCGCCCACAACCACCGTCCGCTTGCCCACGCGCACCGGCGTATCGGATTCAGGAAAACGGTTCGCCTCCATGAGATTCAGGCGCGTGAGAAATTCGTTCGCGGTATAAACGCCGATCAGGTTCTCGCCCGGAATTCCCATCAGGTGCGGCAGGCCTGCGCCAGTCCCCAGAAACACGGCCGCGTAGCCCTGGTTGAACAGCTCTGCGAGTGAACAGGTTTTGCCGACCAGGAAATCGGTGCGAAACTCGACGCCCATCTTGCGCAGCCGTTCGATCTCGTTGTGCACCACTTCACGCGGCAAGCGGAAACCAGGAATGCCGTAAATCAGGACTCCGCCCAGTTCGTGCAGCGCTTCAAATACGGTGACCCGATAACCCTTGACGGCCAGATCGTTCGCCGCGATCAACGACGCCGGCCCGCTACCGACCAGCGCCACTCGAGCGCCTTGAGGCGGCGCGGACGGACCTCCGCGCAGCGTCAGACCACCGAAATCCGCCGCCGCCCGCTCGAGCGAGCCGATCGCCACCGGCTGCAGCTTCGTCCCCAGCAGACAGGATTTCTCGCAGAAGAGTTCGTGCTGGCACACGCGCCCGCACACGCCCGGGAAAGGGCTGCGTTCCAGAATGGTGTCGAGGGCGCCCGAAAAATCGCCAACGCCGATGCGGTCAATAAAACTGCGGATGTCGATGTGGAGGGGGCAGGCCCCGATGCATTTGGGGTCCTTGCAGTTGAGACATCGCAGTGCTTCCTGAACGGCCTGCTCCGCCGAAAAGCCCTGGTTGACTTCATCGGCGCACTGCACCCGCTCATCGGGCGCCACCAGCGTCTCGGCCTGGCGGGGCGCTTTGGGTGTTCTCTTCGGTTTACTCGCAGCCGGCGCTGGGCGATTTGCCCCAGGGTTCGCCGTATCCGTGTTCATCAGGCAGGCCTCCAGCCGTGGAACCTTAGAACACAGCACGCCTGTTTCCAGTTACGCCGAGCGCAGCATCTCGTCCCAGTTGACCTCGTGCCCCGTCTCAATGGCCATGCGTCCCAGCAACGATGTGAACGTGCTGTCGGCGGCGTCGAATGCCATGTTGCGAGGCTTGCCGGCGAGGATATCGCTGACAAAGGCTTCGGCTGCGTCGATGGTGATCTCGCGCTTGGATTTCACCACCACGTCGCTGTCTTCCGCGCGGTGCCACTTGTAGTATTGGCGCTCGGTCTCCAGAATGCCTTCGGTCCCGAAAAACTGCTCCTTGACGTCCCAGTAACGCTTGACGGCAAGCTGCGTGGCAGCTAGAAAACCGCGCAGTCCATCGGGATATTCAAACGTGACGTTCAGGTGATCGAGATTATCGCCAAAGGCGCGCTTCTTCCGCCCGCCGGCTCCTATGGCCTTTAGCGGATGCGACCGCGCGAACCAGTTGAGAACGTCGAGACCGTGGCAATCCTGTTCCACGATGAAGTCGCCCGAAGTCTCGCGGAACTCCCCCCAGTGGCGAATGCGCTGCTCTTCGACCGGATAGGTGGATTGGAACGCGTGCAGCGCGGCGCCCCCCAGCATCCAGTCGCTGCGCATCAGCAGCAGCTCGCCCAGTTGGCCCGAGCGAAGGATATCGAGCGCGGCCAGGTACTCCGGGCTGAAGCGCTGTTGAAAACCGAACTGAATCACCTTGGAGGCGTCGGCGCGTTTCGCCGCACTTACCAGCCGCTTCACACCGGCCACGTCCGCTCCCGCCGGCTTCTCGCAATAGATGTGTTTGCGCGCGTCGACCGCTGCTTCGAAATGTTCCGGATGCAGGAACACGGGCGTCGCGATCAGCACGGCATCCAGCTCCGTGCGCGCCAGCAGATCCTGATAATTCTTGAAGGCAGGCGCTCGCTCCACCCCGGGGATCTCTGTTTTGGCGTGGTCGATCTGGTCGTGGTAAATGTCGCAGAGCGCCGCCACGCGAACCCGTGGATCCTTGGCGAAAATGGTCGCCACGTAACGGCCGCGGCCGCCGGTACCGATGACGCCCAACGCCACCTGCGAATTGGCCTGGGCGCCGAACGCCGTCCTGGCCTTGGAAAGAAGCAGGGCCCCGCCCCCCAGCGCGGCACGCCGCGTCATCTTAGGCATCAATTCTCCTGAAGCTTCAGAGTGGAGCAATTCAGGCTCCGAGGGGAATCAACAAGTTACCCGCCGAGACATGCGCGAATTGCCCCAACGATCGGAAAATCGCGCGAGCGAGGTAGTCCGGTAATACGAAGGGATTAGTCGAGGAACTCCACCCGGTACTCCTCGATGACCGGGTTCGTGAGGACGTCGCGCGCGATGGCGTCGATGTCTTTGTGGATCTGATCGCGGCTGGCGCCGGCATCGACGGCGATCTCGAAGTACTTGCCCTGGCGCACGTTAGAGATGCTGTGATAGCCCAGGCCGTTGAGCGCCGACCGGATGGTCTGCCCCTGCGGATCGAGCACCGTGGATTTGAGCGAGACGAAGACACGAGCTTTCATGAACCTTGTATTGTAGCGCGGCGGTTGGGACGCGAATCTGGGCTTAAAGTCTTCACCGAAACGGCCGATAACAATCAAAAGGAGCTTCACCAATGAAAAAGGCACTATTATGGGCCGCCTGTGTCGCCGTCGTGTTCGTTATGGCTCTACCAGTTAGCGCACAGTCCGGCAGACCAGCGGTTCTGAAAGGGGAGGTTAACTTTGCATTCGTTTCCGGCGGCCGAACACTCCCGGCCGGCGAGTATACGATCGAGATCGGGGACAAGGGAATCCGCTTCCTGGACGCCAAAGAACGTGTGGTGCAGGTTATGTTTGCGAATCCGCAGCAGGAAAACCGCAACGAGGAGCGCCCGAGACTGGTGTTTCGCCACTATGGCGACCAGTACTTCTTAGGACAGATCTGGACGCGAGACCACAGCGTCGATTTCCCCAAATCGCGCACCGAACACCACCTGCAAGTCAGCTTGAGAACGGAAGAAAACACCTTAACGATCGCCATGCGGTAGCGGGATTAGTGGCCGGGCCGAGCCTTGCTCGGCCCATACCGCGGACTCGCGCCTTGCTGGTCTAGAGTAGGGGTTGTGAAGACCATCATCGAGCCCTTCCGCATCAAAAGCGTCGAGCCGCTCCGGCAGACCACCCGTGAGGAGCGCGAGCGCTTTCTCCAGCAGGCCGGCTACAACCTCTTCCTGATTCCCGCGAGGGACATCCTCATCGATCTGCTGACCGATTCCGGTACCAGCGCCATGTCGACCGAGCAGTGGGCCGCCATGATGCGCGGCGACGAATCCTATGCCGGCAGCGAGAGTTTCTTCCGGATGGAAAGCGTGGTCAGAGACCTGACGGGCTTCAAGCACGTGATTCCCACGCACCAGGGCCGCGCCGCCGAGCGAATCCTGTTCACCGTTCTGTGCCGCAAAGGCCACGTGGTTCCCAACAATACGCATTTCGATACCACCCGCGCCAACATCGAGTTTACGGGCGCGCGAGCGGTAGACCTGCCCACGCCCGAAGCCGCCAATACTCAGGCCCGGCTGGATTTCAAAGGCAACATGGACGTCGCGGCGCTCGAGCGGCTGATCGCAGCCGAAGGCGCCGCGAATATTCCGCTCGTGATGCTGACCGTCACCGACAACTCGGGGGGCGGCCAGCCGGTTTCCATGCAGAACATCGCGGCGGTGAAACAGACCGCATCGCGCCACGGGATTCCGCTGTATCTCGACGCCTGCCGCTTTGCCGAAAACGCCTGGTTCATCAAACTCCGCGAGCCCGGTTTCGCGGAATGGACGCCTAAGCAGATCGCGCAGAAGATGTTTTCTTTCGCCGATGGCTGCACCTTCTCCGCCAAGAAGGACGCTTTTGCCAATATCGGCGGTCTGCTGTGCACGCATGACGACCGCCTGGCTATTCAGGAAACCAACCTGCTGATTCTTACGGAAGGTTTTCCCACCTACGGGGGTCTGGCGGGGCGCGATCTCGAGGCCATCGCGGTGGGACTTGAAGAGGTGCTCGATTCGGATTATCTTCGCTACCGGATCGTCTCGACCGGCTACCTGGGGCGCCACATCGCCGATCACGGCGTGCCCATTGTCGAGCCTCCCGGCGGGCACGCCATTTATATCGATGCCGGCCGCATGCTGCCCCACATCCCGAAACAGCAGTTTCCCGCTCAGGCGCTGGCGGTCGAGCTTTACCGCCATGCGGGCATCCGGTCGGTGGAGATCGGTTCGGTGATGTTCGGCGCGAACGCCCAGCACGAGCTGCTGCGGCTCGCCATTCCGCGGCGCGTTTACACGCAGAGCCACATCGATTACGTCGTGGAGGCCATCCTGGAAGTCAACGAGCGGCGCCGCCAGATTCGCGGCCTCGCGATCGAATCCGAGCCACCCTTTCTGCGCCACTTTAGCGCGCGATTCCGGCAGATATAATTGAATTTCCGCGATGGCCGTCAACTGGTTTCCGCTGTGGCTCAGCCTGCGCGTGGCCGCCCTGGCCACACTTGTCTCGCTCGCACTCGGGCTGTGGATCGCCTACCTGCTGGCCAATCGCAGGTTTCGGGGCAAGGAGCTATTGGACGCCGTAGTCACGCTGCCGCTCGTGCTTCCGCCCACCGTGCTCGGTTATTACTTGCTGGTGGTGCTGGGACGCTCGAGCCCGCTGGGCCACGTTTACGAGTGGGCATTCGGGGGACCGCTCGTGTTCACGTGGCAGGCCGCGGTGCTGGCCTCCACCCTTCACGCAATCCCGTTGCTGGTGAAATCGGCGCGCGCCGCGTTTGAGACGGTGGACCGGAGCTATGAAAAAGCCGCGCGCAACCTGGGCGCTTCGGACTGGCGCGTGTTCTGGCGCGTCACGTTGCCGCTCTCACGCCGCGCTGTCATTGCCGCAACTGTTTTGGCCTTCGCCCGCGCGCTGGGCGATTTCGGCGCCACCCTCATGATCGCGGGCGATATTCCAGGCAAAACCCAGACCGCCGCCATCGCGATCTATGACGCGGTGGAAGGAGGCGACACGCTGGTCGCGCGCGTTCTCGTGCTGGTGCTTTCCGCGGTGGCCATAGCCATCGTCTACGCGGCCAACCGTCTCCAGCAGCGCCAGGTGACGGGATGATTCAAGCGCGCATCACCAAGCGCTTTCCACCGCAGCCGGATTCAGCGGCGTTTTCCCTCGACATCGAATTTCAAGCCGGGGCCGGCGTCACCGCTTTGTTCGGCCCGAGCGGCGCGGGCAAGACGCTCACGCTGGATTCGATCGCGGGTTTCATGCACCCCGATTCCGGACGCATTTTGCTCGACGATCAGATTCTGTTCGACGCAGACTCCCGCGTGAGCCTGCGGCCCCAGGAGCGCCATTGCGGTTACGTGTTCCAAAACTACGCGCTATTCCCGCACATGACCATCCGGCAGAACCTGGTTTTCGCCGCCGACCGGCACCCGCGCCTCGAACGGCATCGCCTCGTCAACGAAATGCTGGAGCGTTTCCACCTGACCGATGTTTCGGGCCGGCGGCCGCACGAAGTCTCGGGCGGCCAGAAGCAGCGCTGCTCGATTGCGCGGGCCCTGATCGGATCGCCGCGGCTGTTGCTGCTGGACGAGCCGGCGCGCGGTCTGGATGCGCCTCTCCGCGCCGAACTGTACTCGCTTCTCCGCAGGATACGCGAGGAGTTCGCCATCCCCATCCTGCTGGTCACGCATGATCTCGAAGAGTGCTTTGAACTGGCTGAAGAAATGCTGATCCTGCGCGAAGGGCGCATCGTGCAGAGCGGCGCACCCCGCGAGATTCTGGAACAGCCCGCCAGTGTGGAGGTGGCCCGACTGCTCGGCATCTCGAATCTGTTCGAAGCCGAAATCACGGCGCTCGATCCGGGGAGGAACACCAGCCGGCTCAAGTTCCAGAATCAGGAAATCAGCGGGACCTATTTTCCGGGACATCTGCGCGGTGATCGAGTCTGGCTTTGCGTTCGCGCCGAGGACCTGCGGGCCATGCGTCAGAACGGTGCGCGGCCCGAGCCCAACCAGGTCCCTGCGAAGCTTCTGCGCACCTCCGAGAGACCCCAGTCGGTCCGCCTCGAATTTTCTGGCGACATTTCCGTCGACATGCCGCGCCAGGAATTCGAGCGCCAGAAGGATAATAAGGACTGGGTGGTGGAGTTCCCGCCGGATGCGTTGCGCGTGTTGTAACCAAACGATGCCTCGATGAAGTCCCTCGACGAATATGCCGCCCTTGCAGAACAGGCCCACGGCCACATGTGCGCGGGCCAGATTCTCGGGTTGCGCATGGCGATGTACGGGGTGAAACTGCTTGGCATCGAAGACCCTGCAGGACACGACCGAAAGCGCCTGGTGACCTTCGTCGAGATTGACCGCTGCGCCACCGACGCGATTCCTATCGTCACCGGATGCCGCCTGGGAAAGCGCGCGCTCAAGTTCCGCGATTTTGGCAAGGTAGCCGCAACCTTCTGCGATTTGAAACAGGACCGTGCCGTGCGCGTGGTGGCCCGCGAAACCGCGAAACGCCGGGCCCAGGAACTATACCCTGAGATGACCAACAAGAATCAGCAGCAGATGCGCGCCTACCGCGAGATGCCGGATGAAGATCTGTTCTCCATCCAGTGGGTGCGGGTCGCGCTCGGGCCGGAGGAGTTTCCGGGCTACAAAGGCGAGCGCCGGGTCTGCGCCGAATGCGGCGAGGGAATCAATTTCAAGCGCGAGGTAGTGCGCGACGGACGCATGCTGTGCAAGGCGTGTGCCGGCGAGGGCTACTACACTCCACTCGCGTGATTCGCTACTACATTACCGATCGCAAACCGCTGGGCGGCCTGGATCCGCTGCTCGACTGCATTGCTCGCGCGCTCACGGCCGGCATCGAGCGCATCCAGATCCGCGAAAAGGATCTCAGCGCCCGCGAACTGGTGGAACTTGTGCGCCGCGTGCTGCAGCTTCCCAACCCGCACGGCACGAAAATTTTGGTGAACGATCGTACGGACGTCGCGCTGGTTTGCGGCGCGGGCGGTGTGCATCTGCCGGGGGGCTCCATCGCGCCCGCCCGGTTGAGGAAAATCACGCCTGCTGGATTCCTCATCGGCGTCTCCTGTCACTCGATAGACGAGGTGAAGCGCGCGGAACAGGAAAGCGCGGACTTTGCCGTATTCGGGCCGGTGTTTTTCACGGCGTCGAAAGCGGTTTATGGCGAGCCGCTGGGCGTGGACCGGCTACGGGAGGCCGTCAAGGCGGTACGCATACCTGTGCTCGCGCTGGGCGGCGTCACCGCCCAAAATGCACGCGAGTGTCTGGAGGCCGGCGCGGCGGGCATCGCCGGCATTTCGATGTTTCAGGGGTAGGCTTCCGCTCCCTCCGGTTGCGGCTCGGCAACAGCGCTTACGCTGGCATCAGGCCGGCATCCAGGCACCGGCGGCAGGTGCGCAGCAGGGCGCAGTAGTAGAATCGGGCGAGATTGGTCCCATCATGTCAGCCCGCATCCAGTTCTTCGGCAATCCGCAATTCAGTTGTGACGGGACGGCCGTTACAGGGATCAATACGAACCGGCTGCAATCGCTGCTTGCGTTTCTCCTACTGCGGGCAGCGACGCCGCAGTCGCGTGAGCAACTGGCGTCGCTGCTGTGGCCGGAGTCGAATGAAGGGCAGGCGCGGACGAATCTGCGGCAGCTGCTCCATCATTTGAGGCGGGCTCTGCCTGCGAGCTGCTGCCTGCTGATTTCCGACAACCATACCGTGCAGTGGCCGCGCGATCCCGCGTGTACTGTGGACGTCCACGAGTTTGACGAAGCTGTCGAGCGGGCCGCGGAGGCGGAGCGGAAGGGCGATTGGGCGGTAGAGCGTGCGGCGCTCGAAGCGGCGGCAGGCCTGTATCAGGACGAGCTGGCGCGGGGCTTGTACGACGACTGGCTCACGCCTTTGCGGGACGAGTACCGGCAGGAATTTGCGCACGTCTTGGGGCGATTGGCGGTTTTGCTCGAAGAGCGCGGTGATTTTCAGGCCGCGATTCGTCATGCCGAGCGGCTGGTGGCGCAGGATCCGCTGCGCGAGGCGCACCATCAACTGCTGATCCGGCTTCATATCGGGAATCATGACCGGGCCAGTGCGTTGCGTGCGTACCACCAGTGCATGCGCGCGCTGCGGCGAGAATTGGGTGTCGATCCGGACCCGGTTACGCGAGAGTTGTACCAGCGGGCGTTGAAGTCGGAGGCGTCAACCGCTGTGAAGACCGCTGCGCCACCGAGTGCCGCCGCGAGTGCGATGCCGATTGTGGGGCGCGAGCGCGAATGGAAGCAGTTGCTGGATTGCTGGCGGTTAGTCGAAAGCGGTAAGACTCACCTGGCAGTCATTATGGGCGAGCCGGGGATTGGAAAGTCGAGGCTCGCCGAGAAGTTGTACGATTGGTGCGCGTCTCATCACGATGGAGCGGTGGCGCGGGCACGTTGCTACGCGGCGCATGGGCAGCTGGCTTACGCGCCAATTGCGGAGTGGTTGCGGACCGGACCGTTGCGGAAAGGGTCTTCGCAGTTGCCACGGACGCAGCTCGAGGAGGTGGTCCGGGTATTACCGGAGATTCTGGCCGACAATCCGTCGATTCCCCGTCCACGGCCGCTGACTGAGAGTTGGGAGCGGCGGCACTTTTTTGAAGCGCTGCATGCAACGTTCGGGCATGCGCCGCATCCCCTGCTGCTGGTGATTGACGACTTGCAGTGGTGCGATCAGGACACGATTGATTATCTGCATGCGCTGTTCCGGTCGAACCAGGCAGGGAACCTCCTGGTGCTGGCGACCATGCGCCCCGAAGAGACGGATCGGAACCATCCGGCGACGCGCCTGCGGGTTGAACTGGCACGCGCCAGGCAGGTGACGGAGATTCCGCTCGAGCCGTTGAGCGCTCCGGAAACGTCTGCGTTGGCGCAGCAGATTGCGAGCTACGAGGTGACGCAAGAGGATTTGGCGGATCTGTATCGGACCACGAAGGGGAATCCGTTATTCGTTGTCGAATGCATTCGGGCGGGGTTGCGGAATCCGGATGCGGAGCGGCGAATTCACGCGGTCATTGGCGCGCGCCTGGCGCAGTTGTCCCCATCGGCATTTGAGTTGGCGGGGTTGGCGGCGGCTGTGGGGCAGTCGTTTTCGTTCGATTTGCTGGCGAAGGCGAGCGATTGGGATGAGGACAGTCTGTCGCGGGCCCTCGATGAGCTGTGGCACCGGCGCTTGATCGAAGGGCTGGACGGGGCACTGTACGATTTCACGCACGACCGGATCCGCGAGGTCGCGCGCGCGGAATTGAGTCCGATTCGAAGGCGGTTTTTTCATCGGCGGATTGCGCGGGCCCTTGAGGAATTGCATGCGGGCGACCTGGCCAGCGTGAGCCTGCACCTGGCGGCTCATTACGATGACGCCGGGATGCCGCATGAGGCGATTGCGCACTACCGGCAGGCGGCTACGGTGGCGCAGCAGCGCTTTGCGGACAAGGAAGCTGCGGAGATGCTTCGGCGGGCGCTGGAATTGTGCGGGTTGTTACCGGAGTCCGCCAAGCGTGATGAGCTGGAATTAGAGCTGCTGGTGACGCTGGGGCCGACGCTGGCCACGACTCTGGGCTATGGGATGGAGGAAGTTGGGCAGACGAATCAACGGGCGCTCGAATTGTCGAAGGCCCTCGGAGAGAAGAAGCACCTGGCTTTTATCCTCAGTGGGTCTTGGGTGTTTCACATCGTGCGGGGCGAACTCGAAACGGCGCGCGGGTTCGGGCAGCAGCTGCTGGATTTCGCGGCCGCAGAGGCAAATGAAGCGCTGGTGACGACCGGCCAGTTTACCCTCGGCTGCAGTTTGTTCCATCTGGGTCAACTGGCGTTGTCGCACCAGCACATGGCGCGCACGATGTCGATGTACGGTAACGTGTCGCATGCCGCACTGGCGTTGTTCGCCGGACCGGACGTGGGAGTATTCTGCCGGTCGTACCTGGCGCATTTGTTGTGGCATGCAGGGCGCCCGGATCAGGCGGTGACGGCGAGTCAGGAGGCGATTGCGGCGGCTTCGCGGGTCGGGAATCCGTTCAGTATGGCGATCGCGCTGGATTACGCGGCGCTGCTATATGTGTTCCGGCGGGACAGCAAAGCGGCGCTCGAGCATGCGCGGAATGCGATTTCGGTTTGCCGGAAGCACGATTTCGCTTACTATCGGTCGATTGCGGAGATTGTGGCGGGATGGGCAGCAGCTATCGAGGACGATCCGCAGGCAGGCTTGGCGCAGTTGCGTCGCGGGTTAGACTTGCTGAAAACGACGGGCGCGGAGCTACGGCTGCCGTTCTATCAGGGGTTGCTGGCGGAGGCGTGCGCGCTGAACGGCAATATGGGCGAGGCTCTGGCGAACCTCTCAACGGGCTTTGCGTTCCAAAACAAGAACGGCGAGATGTGGTCCGCGGCGGATTTGCACCGGACGCATGGGGACTTGCTCGAGAAGAGCGGGAATACGGCGCAGGCGCGCCTGAGCTATCAAAAGTCGATCGAAGCGGCGAGGCAGGCTGGGTCAATCATGTTCGAGCTGCGGGGCCAGGCGCGGCTGGCCGGGTTGACGGGTGAGTTGGCGGGATTGCGCCAATTGTTACAGAAGTTCGATGAGGGGTTTGATACGCCGGATTTGCAGCAGGCCCGGGCTTTACTTGGCCGTTCTGGGTCGCATTGAAAGTTTACCGGGCCGAACGCCTGGAAACGGGTTTTTAGAACGGTCCCGGAACGGATAGGATGGCAGAGTGAACACTATGCTGAAATCGGAAACAATCAATGACTTTCGCGGCCAGTTCCGCGGCCAGGTTCTGACTCCTGAAGATGCGGGTTACGACGACGCCCGCAAGGTGTACAACGCCATGATCAGCCGCAAGCCGCGGTTGATTGCGAAGTGCGCCGACCCGGCGGATGTGATGACGGCGGTCCGCTTCGCACACGAGCATTCGCTGCGAGTGTCGGTGCGTGGCGGCGGGCACAACGCGGGCGGCCTGGGTGTTTGCGACGACGGGTTGGTGATCGATCTGTCCAGGATGTCGTACGTCCATGTAGATCCTTCCGCGCGAATGGTCCGCGTCGGGGGCGGGGCTACCTGGAGTGACGTGGATCATGCCACCCATGCCTTCGGACTGGCTGTGCCGTCGGGAGTCGTGGCGAGTACGGGCGTGGGCGGATTGACGCTCGGCGGAGGGATCGGGCACCTGACGCGCAAGTGCGGGTTGACGATCGACAACCTGATTTCGGCGGACATGGTGCTGGCGGATGGATCGTTTGTTGTGGCGAGCGCGGAGGAGAATCCGGATCTGTTCTGGGCGATTCGCGGCGGCGGCGGGAACTTCGGGATCGTCACTTCTTTCTTGTTCCAGGCGCATCCCGTGAAAATGGTGTGCGCGGGGCCCATGTTGTGGGAACTGGATCAGGCTCCGGACGTGATGAAGTGGTACCGCGAATTCATTGTGCAGGCGCCGGAAGAGATCAATGGCTTCTTCGCATTTATGACCGTGCCTCCCGCGCCGCCCTTTCCGGAAGCACTGCATTTCAAAAAGATGTGCGCGATCGTCTGGTGCTACAACGGCCCGTTGGAGAAGGCGAACGAGATCCTGGAGCCGATTCGCTCCTATCGGCCTCCGGCCTTTGAATTCTTCGTGCCAATGCCGTTTCCCATGTTACAGGGCATGTTCGACGGGTTGTATCCAGCGGGCCTGCAATGGTACTGGAAGGCGGACTTTTTCAAGCAACTGACCGACGAAGCGATTGCTGCGCACATGACGCATGCGGCGCAGTTGCCGACGATGCACTCGACCATGCACATCTATCCGGTGAACGGGGCGGCGCACAAGGTTGGGAAGGGCGATACGGCCTGGAGCTACCGGGATGCGGTGTGGAGTCAGGTCATCGTGGGAGTGGATCCGGATCCTGCCAACAAAGACAAGATCGTCGACTGGGCGAGGAGATACTGGAACGCGCTGCATCCGTATGGCGCGGGGGGCGGTTACATCAACTTCATGATGGAAGAAGGCGAGGCGAGCATCCGGGCGACCTATCGGGAGAACTACGACCGGTTGGCGGCGGTGAAGGCGAAGTACGACCCGCAGAATTTCTTCAACGTGAATCAGAACATCCGGCCTGCGGCCTCTTTGGTCGCCCCGTAGCGGTTCCAGCGTAGATGGCTATTCGTGCCGCAGTGCCATGGCCGGATCCACTTCCATCGCGCGGCGGGCCGGTAAGTAACTCGCCACCAGACCGACGAGCAGCAACAGCAGAGTGACGCCGGCGAAGGTGAGGGGATCGCTGTCCCGTACCTCGTAGAGAGCGTCAGATAGAAAACTCGCGAGCAGCCGCGTCAGCGCGACGGATGCCGCCAGCCCGAGCGCCACGCCGGCGACGGCAAGCTTCAGGCCCTGCCCAAGCACCAGCCTGAGTACAGCGCCTCGGCGCGCGCCAAGCGCCACACGGATGCCGATCTCGTGCATCCTCTGGCCGACCGAGTAGGCCATCACGCCGAAAACGCCAACCGCCGCGAGCGCCAGCGCAAGCGCCGCGAAGATCCCCAGCAGCAGCGTCGAAAAGCGCCGCACCGAAATCACCATGGAAACGATGCTGTCGAGCGTCTGGACTTCGGCAACCGGCTGATCCTTGTCGAGAGCCGCCACCTGCGCTCGCACCGCCTGTGTGATCCCGGCCGCATCACCGGACGTCCGGATGAGCAGTTCACGCGGGTTGCGGGACCAGGGAAGCTGCGTGTAAGGAACGTACGTTTCCGGGCGCGCCGCGTCGGTCAGATCGTTCCGGCGTACGTTGCCGACGACGCCAACCACCGTGCGCCACGCCGCGTCCTTGCCTTCGCTCAGCATCTTGACGCGCATGCCTACCGGACTCTTGCCTTTCCAGAATTCGCGCGCCGCGGCTTCGTTAATGATGGCTACGGGTGTTGTGTTGTCGCGGTCGGCATCGCTGAATTCCCTGCCCCGCAGCAACGGGATCTTCAGCGTGCGAAAGAATCCGGGACTGATGGTTTGGTAGTTCCCATCCGGGCCTTCCGACAACGGCACATTCGGATTCATCTCCGTGATGAAATCCTCCCCGTCCCAGCCGACGAGCGGCAGACTCACGGCGATGCCGGCTCGCTCCACTCCGGGCAACGCCTCGACACGCGCCAGCAGGTTGCGGAAGAAGGCCACCTGCGTGCGGCTGTCCTTGTAATGCGGGCCGTCGAGGGCGATCCGCATAGTTAGCACATTTTTCGGATTGAATCCGGGATCGATATGCAGAACCGAAATGAAGCTTCGGATCAGCAGCCCCGCGCCGATCAGCAACACCAGCGCCAGACCGAATTCCGCCACCACGAGCGCGCCGCGCAGTCGCTGGCGCGCGCGTCCGGCGGTCGAGCTTCTGCCGCCCTCTTTCAAGTTCTCGTTAACGTCCAGACCCGCGCCGCCCAGCGCGGGAGCGATACCAAAAATAACGCCGGTCACGATCGCGAGGAGTACGGTGAATGCGAGCACGCGGCCATCGATGGCCACCGATTCCACTCCGGGCGTAAATGCAGGCGCGATAGCGACCAGGCCCTCGATCCCCCACTGAGCCATCAGGAGCCCGGCGCCCGCGCCGATCAGCGCAAGCAGCACGCTCTCCGCGAGAAATTGAGCCGCGATACGGCCACGCCCCGCTCCCAGCACCATGCGCAGCGCGATCTCTTTGCGGCGTCCCAGCGAACGCGCCAGCAGCAGGTTCGCGATGTTCGCGCACCCGATCAGCAGCACGAACCCAACTGCGCCCATCAGGACCAGCAGCGCCGGGCGCACCGGCCCCGCCACTTGCTCGCGCAGCGGTGAGACACGCGCCACCCAGCCCGCGTTGCTCACCGGATATTCGCGAACCAGGCGGGCGTTGATGACGTTCATTTCCGCCTGGACATCCTTCAGCAGAACACCGGGCTTGAACCGGCCCACGCAGAGGAATTCATGATTATCGCGCGAGCGGCTGTGCGAATCCGCGCCCAGCGGCGTCCACAACTCCGCCTTCCGGGTGGCGTAGGGAGGAAATTGGAAGGTGGGCGGCATCACGCCGACGATGGTGTACATCTCCCCGTTTAGCGCGATCGAGTTGCCGAGCACGGCGGAATCGGCCGCATAGCGCTGCCTCCAGCAGGCATCGCTGAGCACCGCCACGCGTGGCCCGCCGGCCTGGTCCTCTTCGGGGGTAAACGTCCGTCCAAGCCGGGCGGAGGCCCTCAGCACGGAGAAAAAATTGGCCGTCACTCGTTCGCCGGGAATCTCTTCGGCGACGGCGCTCGAGCGCGTGAGATTGAAGCCGCGGTCCTCCAGGGCGGCGATGTCTTCAAAACCGCGGCTCTGCGCCTTCCAATCCTGGTAATCGCCCGGATACACGATGTTCTGCGTCCAGTTGCGTTCCGGGAATTCCGACCAGATCATGGCCAGCCGGCCGGCATCGCGGTACGGCAGCGGCCGCAGCAGCACCGAGTTCACCACGCTGAAAATCGCCGTATTCGCGCCGATCGCCAGGGCGAGAGTGAGGATCGCCGCCAGCGAGAAGCCGGGACTCTTGATCAACATCCGCCATGCAAAACGAAGATCACGCAGCATAATCCATCTCCGAAAAAGCAAACACAGGGCCGTGGCCCGGGTCTAGCCTGTTGATGAAATCACTCAGTTTAGGGATAAGGACGAACGCCGCCCGGTCCCACTTCTGGGAAGCGCTGTACCAAAGCGAACAACGCGTGCGCCAGTTTCTTATAATCTGTCGACAAGGATCGATGCGCACATCCGTATTACTGTTGCCCGCCTTCCTGGCCCTGGCGGCGGCTCAAAACCTGCCGTTGCACCCGGTCCCGCGCTTTCCCATGCCGGGCGGCTCGCTTCGCATCTCGGGCGTCGCGCAACCGTTGAAGCCTTTCACCGTCGCCGGCGAGCATGGCGGGATCTTCGGCCAGCAGGACGGCGCGTTCGAGGCCTGGGTGTTCCCCGTGAAAGTCCTGAGCGCGTTTCGCATCACCGCCGATCTTGCCGATTACCCTGTGCCCATCGAGCTCAACCCGCTCGCCGCGGCGATCGACGTCGCTCCCGAACGAACCACCATCACGTATTCGCACGCCGCCTTCACCGTCAAACAGCACATGTTCGTGCCGCGCGACGCCCAAACCAACGCAGCTCCCATTGTGCTGTTCGAGATCGCATCCGTTCGGCCGCTCCAGCTTACCTTTCGTTTTCAACCGGAAATGTTGCGGATGTGGCCCGCGCCGAACTTTGGACGACCGGGCGCGGAGTGGGTCAAGCAGGGCGGGAGCGGCTACTACATTCTGCACACCGACAATCCGGAGTTTTCGGGCGCCGTAGCCATTCCGCGCGCTATCCCCGGAATCCTGCCGCCGTACCAGGAACGGCCCCAAACCTATCCGCTAGAGCTGAAACTCTCGTTCGACCCGAAGAAAGATTCGGACTTCTTCTTTCCGTTGCTGATCGCGGCCGGCGATGCCACGCAGCTGGCGCCGTTGAACGATCGCATTCCGGACCTGTACTCACGCACCGCAAGCTACTGGGCGCATTTCTTCGACGATCGCCTGACCGCCGAAACTCCCGACGCCCGGTTCAACGACGCCATGCGCTGGGCCGCGGTGGCCATCGATCAGGCACACGTGAAGTTTCACGATGAGACCGGACTCGTGGCCGGCTATTATTCCTCCGGAGATTCGGCCCGTCCCGGCTATGGCTGGTTTTTTGGGCGCGATACCCTGTGGACTCTCTACGCCGTTCACGGCTACGGAGATTTTGCGCTCAGCCGTGCCGCTCTCGAGTTCCTCATCCGGCGACAGCGCGCGGACGGCAAGATCATGCACGAGTTCTCGCAAACCGCGGACCTGGTCGATTGGAAAGCCACGCCGTACTTCTACGCGGCCGCCGACTCCACGCCTCTGTTCGTCATGACCATGGAGGACTACGTCAACACCAGCGGTGACCTGGAGTTTCTCCGCAAACACTGGACCGCTGTCAAGAGCGCATATGGGTTCACGAGAGCGCACGATTCCGATGGCGATGGCATCTACGAGAACACGGAAGGCACTGGCTGGGTGGAATCGTGGCCGCCGGCGATGCCTCACCAGGAGATCTATCTCGGGGCGCTCGATCAGCAGTCGTCTGCGTCCATGGCTCGCCTGGCTGGGCTGATGCACGACGATGCGCTGGCGCGACTGGCCGGCGAGCAGTCGAAAAAGATCCGGGAGAAGCTGGAACCGGAGTACTTCGATGCCTCCAGCCGGTTCTACGCCTTCAGTCGCAACGCCGATGGAACGACCGACAAGACCGCGACCATCTATCCCGCGGTCGCGTGGTGGACGGGTGGCCTGTCTTTGCCGAACGCCGGCGCGATGTTCAGCCGCTGGGCCTCGCACGAGTTTTCGACCGATTGGGGTACACGCGACCTGAGCGGCACGGAGGCGATGTTCGATCCCATCAGTTACCACCAGGGCTCAGTCTGGCCGCTTTTCACCGGATGGGTGTCGCTCGCGGAATATCGCGCGGGCCGCGCGCTTTCCGGCTACGCTCACCTGATGCAGAACGCGGACCTGAGCTACGCGCAGGATTTGGGCGCGGTAACTGAGCTGCTCTCCGGCGAGTTCTTCCAGCCGCTGGGGCGCAGCAGTTCGCATCAGACGTGGTCTTCGGCCATGGTGCTCACCCCGGCCCTCCGCGGCCTGTTTGGCCTGGACTGGGACGCGCTCCATCACACGCTGCGCCTGGCGCCCCACCTGCCCGCAAGCTGGAGTTCCGCCAAGCTGCGTCACGTTCCGATCGGGGATTCTCGAGTGGATCTCGAATTCAGACGGGAAAGCGATCACCTGGTCATCCAGGCGCATTCGGAAAAACCTGTGGTGCTGTGCCTGGTTCCGCAAAGCGCTGCGCGCGAAGATTGCCGCACCGTTCGACCCGAGTTGCGCATGGAGCTGCCGCCCGTCGAGATCGAAATTCCGCACGGCTTGCCCGAGCCCGGTTCGCGAACGGGACAGTTGAAAGTTCTCGACGAGCAACTCGCAGCCAACCGCCTCACCATCACCCTGGAGGCGCCCGGCGGTTCCGTCCACGACCTGCCCCTACGCATCAACCGGCCAAGCCTGAAGCTCTCCGGCGCTGAACTGGCCGGTGACAAGCTGCGCTTGCGGTTCCGCCCGGGTGCGGGGTATCAGCGAGAGGTTATTACTTTGAAGTGGTAATCAGGCGCCCGCCCCTGAGAAGTCAGCCTCACGGAACACGCTGGCCTTTCGGCGCCTGACCAGGAAGCAGGAAAGTCTTGATCAACTCGCCTTCGCCGCAAACCGTCATGCTTGAGAATCGCGTGAACCACAGACCCTCAGGCACCTCGGGTTCGCGGTCAAGCCACTTCGCGAGTTGTTCCAGTTGAGAGGGGGGAATCTTGCGGCTCCGGACGCGGTCGAGCAGGTGCTGAAACAGGGCGGGCGGAACGTTTTGGCGTCGGACTCGAGGCACAACCTGATGCTCGCTGCCCGGGCTTAAATCCCGTAGAAGCCGCGAGTGAGGCGCTCTCTGATCCGTGCCGCCTCAACCGCGTTCGGCGCGGCCGCGAGCCGCTTCGCGAGCAGTCCCAACTCTTCCGGGCTAAGGCGGTTGCCCTTGCCTTCCAGAAGTGCGAGTTCGGCGGTCTCGATGGCAACCTCTTCCCCGGTTGGCTTGCGTGCCACCACACGACTGCCGGTGAGCGCCTGCCGCACGAACCAGTGATAGACTGCCAGTGCGCTCTTGATCACTTCGGTTCGTTTTGAGCCCGTCAACTCAGCCATTTGGTCAACCAGCGCAAGCTCGGTTGGTGTCAGGACAGGCTGGATTCTCGCCATACTCTTTTATTTCTCTTTCCTGTGTATATATTACTCTTTTCTGAGCAGACTGTCCAGTACCTTCGGATCTGGAAGACGTTCCCAGCACTGCTGAGAGGTTCGCCATGACGCGCTACCAGCCTGCCTCTGGAGGAAAGTCCGTACACGCTGCTACGCTGGTGGGGATGTATCAGATTGCTGCTGATAACCTCGTCTACACTGGTACCGTTCTTCAAGCGATGCAGATGAATCTCGTATCACTAGCGAGCCCTCAAAGAGTCATCGATGGGGCGGACAAGGAACTGTTCATCGCTCAATTGGGAGGACTGAAAAACGGTTGTGACACCTTGAAACTCGTGTGTACTCGTGACCTTCTCTCGTGGGTGATAGAGGACTACTCGAATAACCCGCACAATTTCGGTCAGGTCAAATCCTCAGTTGAATACATATCCGCCACGTTTCAACAGGAGTTGAGCCGCAACTTCTTCGCATACGTTGAGACTGACAAGGCAAAGTATTTCCGTTCTGTAGAACAAGCGATCAGCGATCCACCTTTCGGAGCGGAAGCGTTACGATCCTTTCAAAGTGCGCTTCGGGACATTGCGCTGGCGGGTAATTGTTTCGCCTGCGGATTCGATGATGCCTGCGTCTTTCACCTGATGAGAGTTTTGGAAAAAGGACTGGGAAGCCTTGCAGCAATTTTCTCGGTGCCCTTCAAGTTCGAAAACTGGCATACCGTAATCGAACAACTGGAATCCAAAATCAGAAAGATTGATCCGAGCCACGGAGCCGACTGGAAGGAAAAACAGAAGTTCTACTCCGAGATCGCTTGTGAATTCATGTTCTTCAAAGACGCATGGAGAAATCATGTGATGCATGGGCGCGATAGTTACGATACCGAGTCAGCGCAAAACATTTACAGTCACGTCTGCGCATTCATGAAGAAGCTGGCACTCGGCGGATTGACCGAATAGGCAGCGGCTGCGCGTCCGTTTCCATCCAGGCCCGGATCACCAGCGAGAAGTCGTGCACATTGCGCTGGTGACGCCTGCGGCCCCTGTGGTTGGGTACCCCCTGGTCCGCAGCCGGCCCGCCGAACGGCTAAAACCTGGGCGTACGATCGGGCAACAACCTCGTCGGCCACGGCAAAACAAAAAAAAGGCCAGGGCTTCGGGGCCCTGGCCGTTGGATGTGTCGAATTGTCAGCAGTGGTTATTGCGCGGCCGGCTCGAAGTAGGTTTCGGCCAGCTCGGGCTTGGCTTCTACAGCCTTGCGCCAGCAGTTCCGGGCTTCTTCCTCCTGGCCGAGTGCTTTGCGCACGTGGCCAAGGTTCAGCAGCGCTTCGGCGAACTGCGGCTGCTGCTGCAGGGCCTGCTCGTAGTACTTCGCGGCATCCTGCATCTCGCTGCGTTTCTGGGCGATCAGGCCGGCGTTGTAGTACAGTTCGGCGCTGCGCTCACCCAGATCCAGAAGCTTCTTGTGGAGGGAGAACGCCTGGTTGTAATCCTGCTGCGCCAGTGAAAGAGCCGCCAGGCCGCGAAGCGCGTCCACCGAATCCGGCCGCAGCCCCAGGACGTCTTCGAACGCCTTGCGCGCGGATTTGGAATCGTCCATCTTCCAGTACGCGATGCCCGCGTTGAGCCGGGCTTCCGGCCAGTCCTTGCGCTTCTTCAGGCAGCCCTCGAAGGCCTGGATGCTGCCCGCATAATCGCCGCGCTGCAGCCGCAGGTAGCCCATGCGGAACTGTGCGTCATCCCACTCGGGATCTTTATCCGGAATACGCGAATAGAGCTGCTCGGCCTGCTCGTAGTTGCCCTGCTGCTCGAGCACCAGTGCCAGGTTCCAGAGCACCGCCGGAAGATGGTCGTCCAGCTTCAGAGCCTTTTCGTACGCCTCGCGGGCCCGGTCGAGCGCGCCGGTCTCCTGGAACGTCACCCCCAGATTCAGATGAGACTGCGCGGAATCCGGCCTGAGTTCGGTTGCGCGCGTATAGGCTTGCGTGGCTTCCTGGTAATTCCCGATCTTCTGGTACGCAACCCCCAGGTTGAACCAGTTTTCGAAACTGTCGGGAACCAGGTCCACCAGCTTGGCGCAAAACTTCGAAGCCGCCTCGAAATCCGCGGCAGCGAACGCTGAGGTGGCCAGACCGGCCAATGCCGCCTGAGAATGGGGCCGGAGCGACAGCAGCTTCTCGGAGTAATCGCGCACCGCATCGTAATCTTTGCGCGCAATCTCCAGGGCCACCATGTTGGCCAGAGACTCTTCGGAATGCGGATTACGTTCCAACAGCCGGTGATAGAGGGCCGACGCTTCGTCCAGGCGCCCCGCCTGCTGCAGTGCCACAGCCTTGCCGAACAGCACTTCCGGCTGCTCGGGTTGCTGGCTTAGGTGCTGATCGAAGGCTTCCAGCGCTTGCTCGGAGTTTTCCAGGTGCAGGAGGCAGATGCCCAATCCCAGTTGCGCTTCGGAGTTTCCGGGCGCAATCTGCAGCGCCTTGCGGAAGTTGGCCGCGGCTTCGTCCCAACGGCCCAGCTTTTCCAGGCATACCGCCAGCTTAAAGTAGCCGCTGCGATGGTGTGGCTCCAATTCCACCAGTTGCGAGTAGGCTTCCACACCCTCCTGATAGCGTTGCAGCTCATACAGGATGTGGCCCATCGCTGAGAAGATGGCCGGCTTGTTCTCGCCACGCTCCACGGCCCGCCGCAACTCGCGCAAGGCCTCTTCGGGTTTGCCTTCCAGATGCAGGGCTACAGCGGTGGCCAAAGATCGAGAGCGGCCGCCTTTTTCTTCTGCATTCTCGGCCGATCCGTTTCCGGTTTTCGAACCCATCGGCTTCACCGATCCCGGCTTACCGACCACAGCCAAACGCGGTGAAGCCCCGAGGTCCACCGGGTTCCGATTCACTGAGCTCATTGAACTCTCTCTTTCCTGTTCTCCCGTTTGCTACTGAATCCTTTACAGCCCGCCTCGCGGTTACGACTCCTTGGGAACCAGCATCGAGCACAGCCTGCCCAGAAAATCACTGTTCTTCGTGATCTTCATCCAGTACAGCCGCGCCTTTTCGCTTCCCTCCGCGAAGAAGCCGACGCCACCGGACTTCAGACGGTCGTCGCTCCACGAATCCACCAGCTGTCCTTCGATCGAGGTCAGGAACTGGTTGCCTTTCACATCGACTTCGACGCGATACGGGCGGTTGTTGTGCATCATCACCTGCACCGGCGTCTCGCCGCGCGATTCCTTCTTGCCATCAATGACGGAATAACGAACCAGCGCCACCAGCGGCCGCGGACCCGGTTCGGTCACCGCCAGCTTCATGGCATAGTAGTTCTGATCATCGGCGGCGCGGAAAACCCAACCCACGCTCTTGCGCTCGATCTGCGTCAGGAATTCCATCTTGTAGTCCGTCATGTCGTGCGACGGCTTATAGAGCGCCAGGCGCCCCGGGCGCATGAAACCATCCTTGTCGTAGACCCAGGTTTTGGCGAAGTTCTTGCCATCCCAGGCTGCCAGACCGGCATGGAAGTTGTCGCCGACTTCAACCACCGCGCGACGCTGGATCGTCAGCCGGATCAGATCTCCAGGCCGCAGCGTGATGCCGTCCGTCTTGATGCTCGAGCTGCCGAACCACAGGAACGAGGCCAGCATCAAGCCCGCCGCCATGCCCTTCACGTAACTCGGCACCGCAAAGCGCTTCGATTTAGCTTCGTTGATCGCCAGCACTTTGGGCGCCTGCTGCTCGTAGGTAGCCGCGGTCTCAAATACGGTGACCGTGCGCGGCTCGGGGACATCCACCTGCAGAGCCAGCGGATAGTCTTCGTAGTGTGAATCCGGAATCGCAAGCGCCAGTTGCGGCTCCATCCAAGCGACCTGATGCGGCGAACGATCGCCGGTGTCGCGGAACCACAGATCGATCTTCGTGAGTTCGCCCGAACCGAAGCCCGCAGGCTGGGGTTCCACCACCGGCATCGCCATGCTGACGTTCGCCATGGGTTCCGCGGCGTGGCTGAGTACTTCCTCGTCCCGGAACGCGCCCGCCGGCTGTACCACCTGCAAGGCCGTCGCGTGGAGCAGCGTATCGGATGTGCTGCAAAGCACCTCGGGAACCGAGAGCGCCACCGGAGCCGCATACGGTCTGGCGGCAACCGGCCGTGCCGCGGAATCGGCAATCACCGGTTCGGCGGCGAAGAAGTCCGGCCCGTTCTTGAGGCGTACGGCGCAATACGGGAGGCTGATGGGCAGCCCCGGATTCAAGCTCATCGCCCCGTTTCGCAGTTGCGATGGGAGAGATTGGGCCACCAGGTCCGCGCCGATCTTCGCTTCAGCCAGCGCGCCCACCATCTCGGGCGACGAGACCGGAAGCACCGCCTGCGCTTCGATCGGCAACCACTCCGTGGCACGCGGCGCCAGCGTTTCGCCTTCCTCGCTCTGTGCGTCCGTCTCCTCCGGGATTATGTCGGCGAGCTCGGTCGCCAGCAGCAGATCCAGATCGCCAGAATCGACGGAGATGTCCGGGACCAGCAGTTGGAACGAGGACGCGTCGAAAAGGGCGACTTCCGTGCTCAACGGCGCCGACGCTCCGTCACGCGGAGCCGGAAATTCGATCACCATCGCAGGTGCGACGGCCGGACGCGCGG
This sequence comes from Terriglobia bacterium, assembly GCA_020073305.1. GTDB lineage: Bacteria > Acidobacteriota > Terriglobia > Bryobacterales > Bryobacteraceae > QHXW01. The sequence goes on along the minus strand of JAIQFK010000010.1, from coordinate 74,525 downwards.
TTTCGAACTCGCGGCGCTGCGCCAGATCGGCGGTTTTGAATCGCCACTCAAGAGGCGCGGGGCTCGCCGCCGAATTGAGCTGCACATTGCGAACCAGCTCGAGCGCGGCCATGCGGTCCGTAGCCGGAAGCATTGCCATCGAGGAGCGGTTCGGTGCCAGCGCAACCGGGATACGCCAGCTCATCAAGTCTTCGAGCCAGATGTTCTCGCCCTCTGCGGAAGCCATCTCCACGAGAAGGTCCCCGGCTCGGTCGGCGTTGGGTAGGACGCCGCTCAACCGCGGCTGCATCGGGAAGAATTCCACACGGCCCGCGCCTGAGGGGCCCGCGCTGGCGGTGTGCCTGGCCTTCGCGCCCACCGGCACTGCGTGCAGCCCTGCGGTCAGGCTTCCCGCGAGCGGGAAACTGGCCATGAGCACAGGATCCGGTTCATGCAGGTAAACGTGATTCAGCTCGTCGAATACTTCGGGACTCGGCGTCCAGCGCTCGGAAACTCTCAGAGCCATGTTGCCCGGACGCGGCGCGATGGCCGCCGGCGCTTCCACCAACGTGGCAACGATTCCCTGGCTCTCATGAACCCGCTGGCGCAGGCTCGCAATGCTCATCACGTTGGGAGCAATCGCGGTCGCGCTGGCTTCTGCCATGCGCGGCGCCGCTCCAGTGGCCGGACTCACGGACGCGAAGGAGAACGAGCTGGTTCCAAACGAGGGCCCTTCCGTCGTGTGCGCGAAATTTGGCACGGCCGGACCGGACGGGCTTTGCCACAGCTCAGTCGACAAGACCTTCGCCTGCGGCGCTTCCTGCACGCGAGGCTTCTCAAACTGGAAGCCGGCGATTCCGGAGGCTTTGGGACCTGCCTGTCCTTTGGGCAGGTGCTCTAGAGCCTTGCGCACGCGCTCGTGATAGCGCTGGCGGTGATCCTTGCTGCAGAAGTCCTCGTCGAAGAGTCCTCGCAGCGGCCAGAGATTTTTGCCACAAAATTGACAGCGCACTTGCCATTCGCGCCCTTCCTTGGCGCGGTTTTCATTATAAAGGAAAACTCTCTCAATTAAAGACTTTTTCTAGTGATTTTTTTAGAAAAACGTTAAAAAGATTCTGTTAATTATAGTTTAATTTCCAACGGGATACGGGCCCCGGTTGTCAAAGGTTAGAGCCCGGGCTGCGGCGATAACGAATGGCAGTAGGCAGTAACAGCGGGCATTGATTTTCACTAATTTCGGTTAGCATTTAGAAGGGAAATAAGCATATATTGCCGAAGGTCAAGCCGCGGATTTCCATCCCGGTTACCGGGGTTCGTCCTTGAGGGGAAACTCGAAATAGAGGAGTTCGCGGCCCGAGGAGGCCTCCTCCAGGCCCGTCACGTACAGCCGCGCACCGGGCCGGTTGCCTGTTTGGAAATAGAAGAACCCGCCCGCGGATTGCCCGGGTGGGATCATTTTGGCCGCAAACGCGCGTCCGTCGATCTCCCAGGCGTCGAGCGGGTTCTTTTTGCGCGAAATGTGCGGCCCCTTGGTCGGCAGGGGCCCCGTGACTACGTTCGGCTGCCGCGCGGGATTCAGGAAACGCACATCCGCTGCCGGTGTGGCGTCCACATGGCCGCCGCCGGGGCTGACATAGTCCACGCGCATGCGGTCCACGCGCATGGTTTGGCCGCTATCATTCTGGATGACCACCAGGACGGGCAAAATGCCATATTGATAAGGGTTTACTTTGCCGAACGCCGCGTGGGCCTTCTCGGCGCTGTCGTAAACCGAAGCCCCGATCGTCACCTTCTCGCTCGTCTGATGGGAGGGGTAGCTGGCGGCGGGGCCCAATTCGAATTTTGACTGGTCTTTATCCGGGGGTGCCGCCTTGTCCAGCCCGGCCAGGGCCGCTATACTCATCAGAAGAGCCAAGCGTTTGAAAACAAAAGGCATTTATATACTTTACCGCTTTCTCCAGGCATTAGCACTGCCAGCGGTCCTGGCTTACTTTTTCTTTCGCTCGGTGCGTAATCTGGCTTATTTTCCTTCAATTTGGCAGAGACTTGGGTTCTTGTCGCGTTCCTTTAACCAGACTGTTCCCGGAGCTATCTGGTTGCATGCGGTTTCGGTGGGTGAAGTCCTTTCGACGATCGAACTGGCGCGGAGGCTGCGCGCCGAGTTCCCCCGGGCCCCGCTGTTTGTCTCTACGGCGACGCTGGCCGGGCGCGCCACAGCCCGCGAGAAGCTTTCCGGCTTGGCAACCGGGGTCTTCTTCGCTCCCCTCGACCATGTTTTCGCCGTCCGCCGCGTATTGCGAACGCTGCAGCCCGCCCTGGTGATCGTGGCTGAAACCGAAATCTGGCCGAACCTGTTCCGAGAGGCGAAAAGGGCCGGATGCGGCCTCATTATCGTTAACGGCCGCATTTCCGAGCGCACCTGGCGCCGTTATCAACTGCAGCGCTGGTTTTTCCGCCAGGTACTGCGCTGGCCCGACGCCATTTTGGTACAAAGCGAGACCATGCGGGAGCGTTATCTGTCGCTGGGTGCGCCGGCTCAAAGGGTTCGCGTGGGCGGCAACCTGAAATATGACTTTGTGCCGCAGCCGGCAGACCGGCAGGCGCCCGTACACCAGTTTGTTGAAGGTTTGCGTCCCGCGGAGGTCTGGATTGCTGCCAGCACTGATATTGACGAAGAAGATACCGTGATTGGGGTGTTTCACGAGCTGGCTCAACAACATGCGCGCTTGTTGCTGCTCATCGCCCCACGCAAGCCAGAACGGTTTGACGCCGTTGCCGGTAAGCTCGAGCGGGCGGGCGTTAAGTTCGTTCGGCGGAGCAACCTGCACGGCTCCTTGCAGTTGCCCGCCGTACTCCTACTCGATTCCATGGGTGAGCTGAGCAGCCTGTTCCCGCTGGCGGATGCCGTTTTCATGGGGGGAACGCTGGCTGAACGGGGCGGGCATAACATTCTGGAGCCGGCCTTCTTTGCGCGGCCCGTTATATGTGGCCCACATATGGAGAATTTCCGGGAAATTGCCCAACAATTTCGCGCGGCAGGAGCATTTGTGGAGGTAGCGACGGCTTCGCAACTGGCGGGCGCAGTCGATGGGCTGCTCAAGGACCGGAGCCGTGCGACCGAACTGGGGCGCCGGGCGCTCGAGTGCGCGGAGTCCAATCGCGGGGCCACGGAACGGGCGCTGGCGGCGATTCGCGAAGCCACGGCGGAGGCCTGCCCGCGTTTTCGCCCGAACTTCGCCGAATTCTGGTTCTATTGGCCCCTTTCCTGTGTGTGGCGCTGGGTGGGAGCGTTTAAGCGGCGGCGCGACATGGGGCGGCGGAGAAAGCTGGATGCCGCCGTGGTGAGCGTGGGCAATCTCACGATGGGTGGGACGGGGAAAACGCCGCTGGTTTTGTACCTGGCTGAGGAGATGCAGCGCGCGGGCCACCGGCCGGGCATTCTCAGCCGCGGCTACGGGCGGCACTCGCTCGAAAGGCATCTGATCCTTGAGCCGGGCGCGCGCGTGCCGGTTTCGCAGTCGGGCGACGAGCCCCAGATGTTCCTGCGGGCGGGCATCGCGCCTTTAGGCATTGGTTCAGACCGTTTCGAGACCGGGCGGATGCTTCAAGAGCGCTTCGGGGCCGATGTACTGATCCTGGACGATGGGTTCCAGCACGTGCGTCTCTCGCGGCAGGCGGACATCCTGCTGATCGATGCGCTGAGGCCGTTCGGCGGGGGTGAGGTGTTTCCGCTGGGATGGCTTCGCGAGCCGCTCGAAGCCCTGTCACGAGCCGAGATCATCGTGATCACGCGAAGCGAGTGCAGCCGCGGAACGTTCGATCTCCAGTGCGCGTTGCGCCGCTACAATGCGCGGGCCCCGATCTTCTACGCACGGGCGGTCCCGGAGTATTGGGTGGAAGCCGCCAGCGGAAGGCAACTCCCGGAATTGACCGTGTCCCGGGTGGGCGCGTTTTGCGGGCTGGGAAATCCGGAATCGTTCTGGTGCTCGCTGGAGATGATGGGCATGGAGACAGCGCAGCGCGTGGTTTTCAACGACCATCACATGTACCGCGCGCAGGAGGTACGCCGGATGGCCCAACAGTTCCTCGCCGCGAAAGCGGAGGCCGCGGTCACTACCGAGAAGGATGCGATCAATCTGGGCGAGGGGAACGCCGGGCTGATGACGCCTCTGCCTCTCTACTGGCTGAAGATTCGCACGGCAATCGATCGCGAAGCGGAATTTCTGGAGCTGATCGAGCGAAGCATAATGGCCCGTCGCGGCCAGAACGCCAGGACCGCTCCCTCTGGTCGCGGCTCAGCAAAGCCTCACGAAACTGAACCGTGATCGAAGGGAGTGGCTGCCTCATGCTAATGAACTACGACTACGGCGCGCCGTTCAAATAATCCCACTCCGTAGCACTGTGCTCGATGACGCCCGGCACGTCGGCCTCGAGCAGATAGCCGCCGGCGACCAGGCGGCGGGCGGAGGCCTCGATTTTTTCGAGGTACTGCGCGCGCCCGGAGTAGCGTTCTTCGATGGACGGGCGCGGGTCGTGGCGCAACTCGCGCTCCGCTCTGGTGCGGGCAAAGGGGATGAACGAGCCCGCCATGCTGAACATCTCGTCGGGCGCGCCGATGTCCGGCGAGCGCAGGTTCCATCCCGTGTACGTGGCAAGAGGCACCTGGATCTCCGGCATGCGCAGACCTGAGGTTTCGTTGCCGTCCCGATCGACCTGCGGCAAGAGCATCGGAAATGCATTGCCGACTTTCGGCGGCTCCACGCTGATGACGCCGTGTGTCCGAAATTCCGGTCCGTAATCCACCCGGTAGGCTTTCTGAATGTGAGTGGGCAAACTCACGCCGGGAATCTTGGGAAACTGCACGGCGCCCAGGGGCACGAGCGTGTCCTGCGCAATGCGCGGGTAAAGCGATGGAGGCGGCTCGACGCCGTCGCGCACCCAGCGGTCCATGGCCACCAGCAGCGCGCGCATGGCCCCGCGGAAATCGTTCGGATCGGTGAGATTCCGCGTGTGATTTTTCGGCGGAGGGAACGGCGCCGGGCCGTGTTGCCCGCCGGTGAGGAAATACATGCGCGTGGTATCGGGCAGAGGCGCGTCCTTCTGGCCATCGATGGTGGTGTGGATCAGCGACGCCGAACGGCCCCAGTATTCATAAGAGGTATCGGAATAGAAGATCTTGGGAACGACGTGATCCTTCATGGCGCGTGTGAGCAGGCCGTCGGTCAGGCCCGTTTCGGGATCGGCCTGTTCGATATCGGTGAAGGGAAAAATATCGGTCGGATAAAACGTGTTGTAGAAAGGATGGGCATCGCGCGAGGGCTGGGCGAAGCGGAAGTTGAAGCTGCCGAGCGCCGCGCCGGAGACGTGGCAGAGAACGCCGTCGAAGACGCGGCGGCCCTTTTCGTCGCGATTGAATCCGTCGTGGAGGAAGGTGCGCAGGAAGCGGCCGCTCTGCGAAATACCAAAGCCGTAGGCGCGCTTGATGTGATCGCTCTGGTCGCCGAGCAGGGTCTCGGCGCCGCCGTATTTCAGGAAGGAGATCAGGTCGCGGATGGCCGTTGCGCCGAGTCCCACCACCACGGGATCTTGGGCCGTGTAGACGACTTCATAGATCTTGCCGGGCTCGAATCCCGCGGGCATCACAAGGCGTGTGCGGTCTTCGATGCGCCAGTCCGCGCGCGGCACGGTGCGCCGGGGCGCGTCGCGCCAGTCGCGAACGGTCAGCGTGAGCTTCGGATCATCGGGATTCAATGCCGGGTACGGGATGTGATCGCGATCGGCGAGCGAGTAGCTGGTTTGCCGGCGATCGAGGACCAGCTCGGAGCGCACCAGGCCGGTGATGGGCCGGCCGGCATCACGAGCCACCGGGGCGTAGAGCCGCATCAATCCTTCGCGCTGCGGAACGTCGAACTGCCAGCCGAGCCAGACCAGCGTGAATCCGCGTTCGAGGAGAAAATCGTCGCCGAACTGTTCGGGCGCGCGCGGGTCGGAAGATCCGGCGGCACGGTCGTAGAAGCTCAGCATGCCTTTGCCGCCGCGATTCGATACCTCGAACAGCACGGCGTGATTGCCGTGTTCGGGGTCCCGAGGCTTGAGCACGTAGAGGTCGGCGGAGAACTCGACGAGCCCGGCTTCATTGCGCGGGGCCTTGTCGATATCCGCGATGATGCGGTTCGCGGCGTTCGAGGGATCGACGGCGAAATACGCTTTGCCGATGAGGCGCTCATAGGAGCCGGCGGAGCCGAACGGTTTTCCGGCGAGGACGTCGGAGCGCTCGGAGAGCTCGATGCGCAGGAGCGCGGCGTGGGCAAGGGCAGAGAGAGAGAGGGCGAGGAGGCAGGTGCGTTTCAGCATGGGAGGGATTGTATCGCAGGGGGAGGAGAGAGAAAACGGGAGGCAGATCAGGCTGCGCCGAACCATGGTGAAACGCTACGATGGGAGCATCGAGAATATCCCCAGGAACTTTTCATCCACGAAAAGCGTGCTCACCAACCACATCCAGAAATCGGAGCCTACCAGCGGCTGGACCGCGGTGGGATTCACATACTCGGCGCCCACCCGCCCGAAGGACTCGACGTTCATCACCAGAATTCCGAGCACGCCAAGCCCGCGGAGGGCATCCAGTGCGAGGATACGCTCGGATTCAGTGGCCGGACCAACCACGGTTTGGGAAATATCCATGGCGTGAGTAGGCGGGTGGCATCCGCTCCGTTTCAGGTTTTCTTCAGATCCCGCTCCGTTCCGTGGCGGCTCGGCAGAGATTGTTGGCAGTGGGATACGGCGGTTGAGATCAGGCCAGGCTAGCCTGGATGTTTCGCTTCGTTCGGTTCCGGTCCGCAGCCGCGAGTTTGCCGGCTCTTCTCAGAATCAGGCGGTTGTCCAGAGTAAAGAGCTTGAGCCGGACGGTGCAAGGCACGCGCAAGCCCGCTGCGGCGTGGTCTCGAATGGGCGCGTCTCCAGGCCAAGGCTGATGTTTAGCCGACGTGATCATTGCCATGATAGAGTTACCGCTTCGATTGAACGACTTTTTGCTGAGGACCAGTGACGGCCGGCGTTTGGCGGCAGCACGCTCCGTGAACGGAAAAGGCACTACAACCACGTCCCAGGAATCACAAATCATGGAAAGCTTCTTCATCCTCGGCGGTGGTCCACTCGTCCAGCGTCTGCGAGAGCGACGCGTGGTAAGCAGCGTCAAACGGCCCAATGCGCTTGAGAGTCACGATGTTGCCATTGACCTCATAGGCGATGAGGTCCCCCGGCGAGGCACCTAACGTCTCGCGGATTTTCTTAGGAATCGTAACCTGGCCTTTTCCGGAAATCCTGCTTGTGAAAGCCATACGTCTTTACTCTTTACTTCCAGAGTAAACTGTCGGAACTCTCCGTGGCAAGCGCGCCCGCCCTCACCTTCGCGTGAATCCTTCCCACACGTAGGCGCAGAACTTGCGGATGGTACGGAAGCCCATGCGCTCGTAGAGAGTGACGGCTTCGATGTTGGCGGTGGTGACGGTGAGGCTGACTTTACGGCATCCGTGCTCCTGCAAGGTCAGGAGCGACCGGCGCAACAGTTCATAGCCCACGCCCGCGCCGCGCACTTCCGGAGCGACACAGATCTGCGTGATGTGCCCGGCGTGGGGCCCTACGAGGCTGGTGAGCGAGAGGCCGGCCAGCCAGCCGCGCGCGAGATCGAAAGCCACGTACGAAGCGGGCCGGAAGAAGCTGCCGCAACCGGGATATTGCACGATGTTGTAGAGAAAGCGCCGCGCGCCCGCGGCCGAACGGTACTGGTCGTTGATCCGGCTGTCGATGTGGCCGGCGTAGGCGGAGGCAATCAACTGTGCAGCGCTGTCGTGGTGGTGATCCGACCATTTCTCGATGTGCACTCGCCGGCGCGCAGGCTTGTCCGGCAGCGGCTGCGCCGCTCCCAAATCGAGCAGCATAAAGTCTCGCTCGTAGGTCGCCAGGAAATCGGCGCCGGGCAGCACGCGCTGCGCATCCGGCAGGATCATCATGAGCTGCGCCTCAATGCGGCTCACCTGCGATCCGGTGATGAGACCTTCGAGCGCTCCGTACAGCAACTGGTTTTCGGTCTCGGCGCTGCGGTGCGCGGGGACCACGTAGAGGTCGCCAATCAGACCTTTGTGCTCTTCCAGGACGAAATAGGAATAGCCAACCGCCTGATGGTCATCGATGAGGGCGCAGCCGCTGAGCGCCCGCAGATCGAGGAAGCGGCGCACCAAGTCGGCCGATTTCTTGAAATCCCAGTCCAGCTCTTTGTCCCATTCGCGTGTTTCCGCTTCCAGAAGGTTCTCGAAGTGAAGGGAAGAGAGCTTTCGCAGGTCAACGAGTTCGCGTACGCCGGGAACCGGCTCCAGCCGTGCGGCCATGTATCGAAATTATAGCGTCCTCGAAGCCGAGGCCGTCAGTGCCCTAGCGGCCTCGAATGGAGCTCCGCTCGTTTCAGCCAGCCGATCAGAAACAGTACGGCGATCAGGAACAAGGGCCCGGAGATCATCAGAATCCAATCGGGGTGCCGCCACGTAGTCACCACGTAGAACATTCCAACGGCGGCGAAGAGCAGCGCGCCAATCCATTCCCAACGCCAAGCCAGCAAAAGGACCGCTACGACGATGGCGGTTGGGATGAGATGCATGGCGAGGGCAAGAAGCGTGTTCCAGAACCCATAGCCCTCACCGAAAACATCGAGCGCGAACATGCTGATCAGCAGCGCAAATGCGATACCGAGCGCACGCGGCGCCCAGAATAACAGTCGCCTGGAAAATGCAGACATAAATCCTCCTTACGCGAAAGAAGGGCCATCTCAATTGGAGGGCTGCCCAACGTCGAAGTCAAGCGGGCCATCGGCTGTGGCGAGCAGCGCACTGAAGCCGTTTTTGTGACTTATGATAAGCTTGACTGCAATATATTGTTATGAAACATATGGTGTTAGATTCTTCGACCGGAAGTTCAAGAAAAGAAGCGCGGAGTTTCTAAAGGGAGCGGAACATGCCTGAAAGCGTCAGATGGAGGGAAGAAATCAGGACGCGACTGAAAGGCCTGAGGCTGGCGCCGGCGCGTGAGGAGGAGATTGTCGAAGAATTGGCCCAGCATCTGGAGGACCTCTATCAGAGGTCGGTGGCTAGCGGGGCCGATGAAGCTGAAGCCAATGAGATCACACTCGAGGAACTCCACGACGAGAAGCTGCTGAGCGATCAACTGCGGGGTGTCGAGCCAAGCGTGACACAGGAACCCGTCGTTCTGGGAATGGCGAAACAGAAGAGCCTCGTAGCGGACCTTTGGCTGGATCTGCGCTATGCGTTGCGCATGCTAAGGAGAAGTCCGGGTTTCACATCGGTGGCGGTTCTATCGCTGGCGCTTGGCATCGGCGGCAATGCGGCCATGTTTCGCATGGTGAGTGCAGTGCTCATACGGCCCTTGCCGTACCCTGACTCGGATCGATTGGTCCAAGCGACGAACGATGGCTATTACACTCCTGGGGGGGCGTTGCCTTGCAGCAAATGAAGTTTGCAGACACGGAGCTTCCCGTCAGACGCCAGGCGTCACCTTGGCCGGTCAGCTTCTTCACGGTGCTCGGCGTGGGAGTGGAACTGGGCCGCACCTTCAGGCCTGACGGTTTCTCCCGATTTCTCCGTTACGATACAATCACTTCGACTGCGAGGCAGGTTATGGAAGAGTCCAACGAAGTATCGCGAAGATCGTTTCTGAAGAAGTCGACCGGCGTAGCGGCCGGGGCTACGGCGTTCACCATCGTCAAACCGGAGCTGGTGCGCGGCGCGGGCAACGAGAAACTGAAAGCCGGGCTGGTCGGGTGTGGCGGCCGAGGCACGGAGGCGGCGCAGCAGCTTCTGCATGGCAACGAGAATGTCGAGCTGGTGGCGATGGGTGACATCTTCGAGGACCACCTGGAGGAGTCGCTCGACAAGATCCGCAATTCGACCGAGTATCCGGGCATTGCAGGGAAGGTCAAGGTCGATCCGGAGCATCATTTCGTGGGATTCGACGCGTATAAGAAAGTGCTGGCTTCGGACATCGATCTCGTCATGCTGTGCACGCCGCCCGGTTACCGTCCCATGCACTTCGAGGCCGCGGTTGAAGCCAGGAAGCACGTGTTCGCGGAGAAGCCTTTCGGCACGGATCCCGTCAATGTGCGGCGCTTCATGGCGGCGGCGAAGAAATCGGAAGAGCTGAAGCTGACCGTGATGTCGGGCGCGCAAAGGCGCTCGCAAAAAGAATACGTCGAAACCATCAAACGCATCCATGACGGCGCGATCGGCGACATCGCGGCGACTTATGCCTACTGGGTGGGGACGCCGGTGATCCAGCAGAAAGAGCGCGACGCGAATTGGAAAGACATGACCTGGCAGCACCGGGCCTGGTACTCGTTCGTGTGGATCTGCGGCGACCAGGTGGTGGAGCAGCATCTGCACAATATCGACGTGATCAACTGGGTGATGGGCGGGCATCCGGTGGAGGTTCTGGCCACAGGCGGCGCGGCGTGGCGGCCTCGCGAAGAAATTTACGGCAACATCTTCGACCACATCAGCGCGGATTTCGTTTACGCGAATGGCGTGCACATGTCGAGCTACTGCCGGCAATATCCACGCGGATTGCCCGATAACGTTTCGGAACTGGTGGTGGGGACCAAGGGCCGGAGCAATTGCAGGGACAAGGGGGCGAAGGGCATCGATCCCTACGTGCAGGAGCACATCGACCTGGTGAAGAGCATCCGCGGGCAGGGGCCGTATATCAATCACGGTATGACCGTTGCGGAGAGCACCATGACGTGCATCATGGCGCGGGAGTCGGCGTACTCGGGCCAGAAGATCACCTGGGACCAGATGATGAGCTCGCAGCTCGATCTGTTCCCCAAAGCGTTCGATTACGATTTGCCCATGGATGTTCCGCCGTTGCCGGTGCCGGGCGTGTATAAGTTCGTCTGAAAAGCGCGATGGCGGATTCCAAGAAGCCCGCACCGGGACAGATCGGCTGGATTCGGCGCTGTTTGAACCTGCTCGGTGACAAGCCGCGCGGCAGACGATGCACGTGTTACAGGTTCCCTGGTACATCGCTTACCCGCTGATTGCGGGCGCTACTTTCGGAGCGCTCTGCTATTGGGCGAATCGCTCTGTCTATTTCCCGTCAAAATATCCAGAGGGTTTTTGGGGCTTGCAGGCGCAGGTGGGCGCGGCGGATGTGTGGCTCGACACCGCCGACGGAGTGCGGATTCATGCATGGCGTGTGAGCCGGGGCGATGGTCCGGTCACGCTGTTCTTCCACGGCAACGCGGGCAACATCACCGACCGCGCGGCGCACTTTCGTGAGATCACGGCGGCGGGATCTTCCATGCTCATGCTGGATTATCGCGGTTATGGAAAGAGCGCCGGGCGGCCAACCGAGCAAGGGCTCTTCCGGGACGCCGATGCGGCTTACGATTTCCTTCTCAAGGCGGGATATGGTCCAGGGCAGATCGTGATCCACGGCGAATCGCTGGGCTCGGCTGTGGCGGTGAATCTTGCAGCCCGAAGAGCATGTGCGGGTGTGGTTCTCGAGGCGCCGTTTACCTCGGCCCGGGACGTGTCACGCACCGTGCTTCCGGGCATTGGCCCGATGCTGGTCTGGGGCTTCGACTCACTGGAAAAAATCGGCCGCATACGCGCGCCCATGCTGTTCCTCCAAGGCGATCGGGATGAAATCATCCCGTTACGGCTGGGCCAGGCGTTGTACGCGGCCGCGCCCCAGCCCAAATCGTTCTGGGTCGTGCCCGGCGCCGGCCACAATGACATTGTCGAGGCAGCCGGTGCGGCTTACGGTCACCGGCTTCAGGCGTTCTACCAGACCCTCGGCGCGCGTGCGGATTAAGAGCGCTCCTCTCTCCACCAGACTTGATTACAATGGCACAGTCAAAGATGGTGGATCGCAGAACCTTTTTAGGCATCGCTGGAGGCATCGCTTCCGCAAACATGGGCGCGCAAGCCGCAACCGTACCGATCATCGATACGCACATTCATCTGTTCGACCCGCGGCGCCCACAGGGCGTGCCCTGGCCGGAAAAGAGCAATGCGGTTCTGTACCATCCGGCGCTGCCGGAACGATACCGCAAGATCGCGGCGCCGCTGGGAATTGTGGGCGCGATTGAGGTGGAAGCCAGCCCGTGGCTAGAAGACAACCAATGGGTGCTCAACGTGGCCGCGAAGGACACGATCATCGTCGGCACCGTTGGGGACCTGGAACCGGGCAAGCCGGAGTTTCGCCGGCAACTGGAGCGGTTCCATCGCAACCCGCTGTTTCTCGGGATCCGGTACGGAAATTTGTGGAACCGGGATCTCAGCGCGGAGCTGTCTAAGCCACAGTTTATTGAGGACCTGAAAGCACTGGCGGAGGCCGGACTGGAGTTGGATACCGCCAACCAGGACGCGGCGCTGATCGCTGCGACTGTGCGGCTCACGGACCTGGTGCCTGACCTGCGCGTGGTTATCGATCACCTGCCCCAGTTCGAGCCACCGCCGCAGGCAACAGCCCGCCGCGCGTATGAGGCGAACTTACGCGAACTAGGGAATCGCAGGCAAGTTTTCGTCAAAGTGTCGGAAGTTCTCCGCCACGTAGATGGGCGGGTTCCGGATGACGTGAATTTCTACCGGTCGAGACTCGATGAGCTCTGGGAGATTTTCGGCGAGGACCGGCTGATCTATGGAAGCGATTGGCCGAATAGCGATCTCTGGGCTCCTTACCCGCAAGTGCTGCAGGTTGTCCGCGAGTATTTCACCGGCAAAGGACCGACCGCGGCGGAGAAATACTTCTGGAAGAATTCGATTGCGGCGTACCGCTGGGTGAAACGCGAAGCGGGGCAGCCGCAGCCGTGATTTCACCGCAGAACCGGCTTGTCCCGTGTCATCGGATTGTAATACTTGTCATGAGCTGGGACAGTAAAATGAGCGTTTGCTACGTATGAAAAAGCTCCTGGCACTTTTGTTGGCCGCGGCGTCTTTGTGCGCCGCCGAGAAACCGAAGCTGATCGTCGCTATCGCGGTGGACCAGTTCCGCTACGAGTATCTGCTGCGCTTCCGCTCGGAGTACAAGCAGGGTCTGGACCGGTTGCTCACGCGCGGCGCGGTATTCTCCAACGCTTACTACCAGCATTTTCCGACAGTCACAGCCGTTGGCCACAGCACGTACCTGACCGGGGCCACGCCGTCGGTTAGCGGGATCATTGCCAACGATTGGTACGAGCGCGAAAGCAGCAAAACGGTCACCAGCGTTTCGGATGATTCCGTGAAAATGCTGGGGGGCGACGGCGATGGCGGAGCCTCACCCAGACGGCTGCTGGTGAGCACGGTCGGCGACGAGTTGAAGATGTCCAACGGCGCGCGCTCGCGCGTGATTGGCATGTCGCTAAAGGATCGCAGCGCGATTCTGCCCGCCGGCCACATGGCGGATGGCGCTTTCTGGTTCGATGTAAAGAACGGCCAGTTTGTCAGCAGCACGTATTACTTTCCGGTGCTGCCGCCGTGGGTGAGCACGTTCAACGACGAGCACCCGTTGGACCGGTACAAGGGCGCTCGCTGGCAGGGAGAGCGACTTCCCAACGAAACGGGAACCAAACTTTACCAGGCGGTCTACGCCAGCCCGTTCGGCAACGAGTTCCTGGAAGCGCTGGCGGAGCGCGCCGTAGTGAGCGAGAAACTGGGCCAGCGCGATGTGACGGACCTGCTGGCCATCAGTTTTTCCTCCAACGACGCGATCGGACACGGCTTGGGCCCGGACTCTCCCGAGGTTCACGATGTTTCCGTGCGCACCGACCAGGTCCTCGGCAAGCTGTTTGAGTTCCTGAATGGCAAAGTCGGGATGGAGAATGTGCTCGTAGTCTTCTCGGCCGATCATGGCGTGGCGCCCGTTCCTGAAGTGAACCGGGAGCGCAAGATGCCCGGCGGGCGAATGCCTTCGAGGATCGTGCGCGATAGCGTGCAGGCGGCGCTTACGAAAAAGTATGGCAAGGGCGATTGGATTTCCAGCCCTTCGGAGCATTCGCTCTATCTGAATCTGGACCTGATTCGCGAAAAGAAGCTGGACCGGGCCGAGGTGGACGCAACGGCGTCCGACGCGGCGCGCGCCATCCCGCATGTGTCCCGGGTGTACACGCGCGAGCAGTTGATCGGAGGGAGCGCGATGGAAGACCCGGTTGGACGGAGGGTGATGAACGGGTTCTACGAGCGGCGCGCCGCGGATATCTTCATCCTGCTGGAACCCTATTGGATGTTCGCGGCCCACGGCACCACGCATGGCAGCGCGTTCAATTACGACGCGCACGTACCCGTGATTTTCATGGGACCGGGCGTCAAGGCCGGCCAGTTCGACGAGACCATCGCGGTGAACGATGTCGCGCCCACGCTGGCCACGCTCCTGGGCATCGAGACGCCGAGCGGCTCGGTGGGGCGCGTGCTGGTGGAGATGATCGCGAGATAGACTGTTAGCGAGGTGCCATTCATGAACATTCGTCCCCTGCACGATCGCGTACTCATCAGACGGCTGGAAGAAAAGGAAAGCAAGATCGGCGGCATCATCATTCCCGACAGCGCCAAGGAAAAACCGCAGCAAGGCGAAGTCAAGGGTGTCGGCAGCGGCAAGCTGTCTCCAAAAGGCGAGCGTTTTGCCCCCGAGGTGAAGACCGGCGATCGTATCCTGTTCGGCAAATACTCAGGTTCGGAGATCAAAATCGAGGGGGAAGAATACCTGATCTTGCGCGAGGACGAAATCCTGGGCGTGCTCGATTAAGCGCGTCTCAAACAAGCCTGGCCCATCTGCTCACCGGCAGCGCTGAGATTTCCCGGTCGCGAGGTACACAGTAGAATTGAACACCGGGACATGTTAGAGAACATCAACCTCAAGCAGAAGCTCCCTCGGGAAGAATACAAGCGGATCCTGCCCAGCCTGCAAGGACGCTTATACGATCTGGAGAAGGCATGCTGGGATTTGGGCGTGCCCACGGTAATCGTATTCGAAGGGTGGGATGCATCGGGCAAAGGCACAACCATTGCCGCGCTGACGCAACGGTTGGATCCGCGCGGTTTCAAGCTCTACCCCATTACCGCCCCGCGCACGTATGAGCAGCAACGGCCGTGGTTGTGGCGGTTCTGGCTCAAAGTGCCGACGCGGGGCGAGATGCTCATCTTCGATCACAGTTGGTACGGCCGGGTGCTCGAGGAACGCGTGGAGCGCACGATTCCCGAAAAGGCATGGCGCCAGGCCTACCGCGACATCGTCGAATTTGAGCGCATGCTGGCCGACGACGGCACGATTATCCTGAAATTTTTTCTTCACATCAGCAAGAAGGAGCAGAAAAAGCGATTTCGGACCATTGAGGCGGATCCGCTGGAAGCCTGGCGCGTGACCAAGGCGGATTGGGCACGCCACAAGAAATACGGCCAGTATCTGGCCGCGATCGAGGAGATGCTGGAACTGACGGATTCGGAATACGGACCCTGGACCATTGTTCAGGCGACGTCAAAATGGTACTCGCGAAAAAAGGTTTTCGAAACGATTATCGCCGCCGTGGAGAAGCGTCTGGGAGCGAAGGCGCCACCCAGAGCGGAATTCAAAAAAGCAGCGCTGAAGGACGCGGACCTGCGGGCGGCGATGGAATCGCTGGGGGAGTAAAGCGCTCATGCTGGAGACTCTAAATCTGACCCGGAAACTCGACCGCGAGGAATACGTGTGCGAGGTCACGCGGTGGCAGATCCAACTCCGGGAGCTGGGATATCAGGTCTACCAGCAGAAGCGCCCGGTGATTCTGGTCTTCGAGGGATGGGATGCAGCAGGCAAGGGCGGCGTGATCAAGAGAATCACCGAAAAACTCGACCCCCGCGGCTATGTGGTTTATCCGATCAGTGCGCCACAGGGTGAGGACAAGACCCGCCACTACCTCAATCGGTTCTGGCGGCGGCTGCCGGAGCGAGGACAGATCGCGATCTTCGATCGATCGTGGTACGGCCGCGTGCTGGTGGAACGCGTGGAAAGATTCGCCAAGGAGAACGAATGGAAGCGCGCGTTCAAGGAAATTAATGCCTTTGAGCGCCAGTTGCACGATTTCGGCGCCGTCACGGCGAAGTTCTGGATCCATATCTCCCGCGAGGAGCAGCTCCGGCGCTTCGAGGAACGCAAAGCCATCGGCTACAAAGCCTGGAAACTCACCGACGAGGACTGGCGGAATCGCAAGAAATGGGATGCCTACGAGGAGGCCGTCGAGGAGATGTTGGTGAAAACGAGTACCAGCGTGGCGCCTTGGTGTCTGGTCGAAGGAAATGACAAATACTGGGCGCGGACTAAGGTGCTGTCCAGGCTCGTGGAGGTCCTGTCGACCGAGCTCGATTATGAGCCGGCAGACCCGCTGCGGGGCAGGAAAGACAAGGGGCGGAGGAAGCTGCAAGCTGCGAGGAACGATTCATTGTCCTAGTCTCACGAAGATAGCGGCTGGCCTGCCGTGCGACCCCTTGTGCTAACCTGTTAATTCAACAACGCTTCACAAGGAGTTTTGGCAATGTCTCGAATCCCGGGGCTCCGGGCGCTTTTGGTGTGCTCGGGCCTGTTTCTAATGAGCATGTCGGCGTCCGCCCAGACTAAGGTGGCGGTCATCAACATCCAGCGCGCGGTGCTTGAATCCGACGAAATTCAAAAGGCCTCCGCGGCGATGGAGGCCAAGTACAAGCCGCGGCAGACGGAGATTGAAAAGCTCCAGAAGGATCTCCAGGGCATCCAGCAGCAACTGCAGGCCGGCGCCGGCAAGTTGACGCCGCAGGCAGAAGCCGATTTGACGGCGCAAGGGCAGCGGAAGCAGCGCGATCTGCAACGCCTGAGCGATGATCTGCAGGGCGACGTGAACACGGAGCGTAACGACGTCCTGGGCAAAAGCCAGCAAAAAATGGCGCAAGTGGTCAAGAAGCTGGCGGAAGAAAAGGGCTACGACCTGGTGGTGGATGTGACCAACACCTGGTACTTCAAGCCGGCGCTGGACATCACGGCCGAAGCGCTCGCCGAGTACAACAAAGCGTATCCGGCGCCGAAGTAGACAATTCCCGAGCGGCACATGGCCGGCTATCTCGCAAACTACGGAGCAGGCGAGGAGCAGCGGGAGAAGCTCATCCTTCGGCTTGTCGTAATTGCCGCTGTCGTGGTGGTCGCCGGAGGAATTCTATATTTTTTTCTGAAGAATTTCCGGCAGGAGCAGCAGGCCCGCAAGTTTTTCGAACTGCTCGAAAAGCACGATTATCAGGCGGCATACACGTTATGGGGCTGCACGGACGCCAAGCCCTGCCGCGATTATCCGTTTCAAAATTTCATGGATGATTGGGGGCCGAAGAGCCCGCATGCGGACGTCAGCGCCTATCACATCAAAAAGAGCCGTTCCTGCGGATCGGGTGTGATCCTGACCGTCGATTATGGCAAGGGTCAGGAACCCGACAAGCTTTGGGTGGAGCGCGACGATCTGATCATTGGGTTCTCGCCCTGGCCGGGCTGCCCGCCTGGGCGCTAGCTGATTTCAGGTGGCGGCCCCGGCGAGGTCGTCTTAGGATAAAGTAGAGCATAGATCAGCATGTCCTTAACAACGACAACGGGTGCGGGTCTCGAAGGCGTGGTCGCCGGAGAATCCGAGATTTGTTATATCGACGGCGGAGAAGGGATTCTCAGTTACCGTGGCTATAACATCCACACGCTGGCCGACCATGCCAGCTTCGAGGAAGTAATTTTCCTGCTGTGGAACGGCCGCCTGCCCAGGCGCGACGAACTGAGCCAGTTGAAATCGGACCTGGCCGCCAACCGGGCGATCCCCAAACCCGTTCAGGATTTTCTGGGCACCGTCGCCAAATCCGAGCCCATGGATGTGCTGCGCACGGCGGTTTCCATGCTGAGCCTCTACGATCCGCTGGCGCCTGATATGTCGGAAGAGGCGAATGCGCTAAAGGCCGTCAAGCTGATGGCGCAGACGGCGACCATTGTCACTACCTTCCATCGCAAACGCGCGGACCTGCCCGTGATTGGAGGCGACCCGGACCTCGGTTTCGCGGCGAGCTTTCTCTACACGCTGACCGGCAAGCGTCCCGATGAAGTGATGGAGCGCGCTTTCGATGTCGCGCTGATTCTGCACGCGGACCACGAACTGAATGCTTCGACCTTCGCCGCGCGAGTTACGGCAGCCACGCTCTCCGACATTTACTCGTCGATCACTTCGGCGATTGGAGCTTTGAAAGGCCCGCTGCACGGCGGCGCCAATCAGGACGTCATCCGCATGCTGCTCAAGGCCGGGAGTCCGGACAACGCTGTGGCCTACGCCAAGGATACGCTTTCCGGCAAAAAGAAGATTCCAGGCTTCGGGCATCGCGTGTACCGTACGGAGGACCCGCGCGCCACGCACCTGCGCGTGTTGTCGGAAGAACTCGGAAAGCGGACCGGACATTATGATCTGTATCTGATGTCACGGCGCGTCGAGGAAACCGTGAAGCACGAGAAAGGGCTGAACGCGAACGTGGATTTCTACTCCGCATCTACCTACTACTCGCTCGGCATTCCGGTCGACCTGTTCACACCGGTGTTTGCCATCAGCCGCATGGCCGGCTGGACGGCGCACGTGCTCGAGCAGTACCAAAACAACCGCCTCATCCGCCCGCGCGCCGAGTACAAAGGTAATCCGGACGGCATGAAGTGGGTGCCGATGGTGGACCGGTAGTGGACGAGCGCGCGTTTTATACCGAATCGCAGGCCACCAAGCCGGCCAGCCTGCACTGCCCTTTCTGCAAAACCAGCGAGACCTACGAACTGCGCTGGATGGTGCGCAAGAAAAAGGACCGCATACCGCCCGGCGCTGACGAACGCGACCGCGCGCGCTTTCAAAAATCGCAGAGCTACATGGTGCTTCTGGACGACAAAGTGGCGTGCAAGAACCTTCGCTGCCGCAAGCGTTTCGACATTTCCGGCGTGAAGAGCATGGCGTTTCTGAGCGAATAGGCGGAAAGGCGCTGTACTCGTGGCTGCCAGAATCGTCGATCTTGAACAATTACGCGCTTTGAGCGGTCAGGAAGTCGGCGCGACCGGTTGGCTGCTGGTCGATCAGCAGATGATCCATGCGTTTGCTGAAGCCACCGGAGACCGCCAGTGGATCCACGTCGACACCGAGCGAGCCAAAACCGAGTCGAAATACGGGCGAACGATTGCGCACGGCTTTCTAACCCTCTCGTTGCTGAGCCGCTTGAGCAACGAGGCGGTTGAGGTCCGGGGCAAGTTCGGAATGCGCATCAACTACGGTCTCAACCGCGTGCGGTTTCCCGCGCCAGTGCCGGAGGGATCACGAATCCGCGCGCGGCTCGCGCTCCAGGAACTGCGCGAGGTCGAAGGCGGTCATCAGATTACCTGGCTAGTCACAGTCGACGTGGAAGGATCGGACAAACCGGCGCTGGTGGCCGAGTGGCTGATCCGGCTCTATCGCTGAAACCTATTGAGGCGGCCGCGGCAGCAGATGCTTCTGGATCTTGCCCATAGCGTTGCGCGGCAGTTTCTCCACGGAGATGAACGCGCGCGGCACCTTATAGGATGCCAGCGCCGCGCGGCAGCGGTCTTCCAGGTCACGCGCATTGACCGGCGAGCTCTCCACCACGTAGGCCACGGGCACCTCACCGCGAAGCCGGTCGGCCACCCCTGCCACGGCCGCTTCGGCGATCTCAGGCTGCTCCGTCAGAAACTCCTCGATCTCGCGCGGATAGATGTTAAATCCGCCCGAAATGATGAGATCGCTCCGCCGGCCAACCAGCGTGTAGTAGCCGTCGGCGGAGCGGACCGCCAGATCGCCGGTGCGAAACCAGTTGTCGCGAAACGCCTCCGCCGTGGCCTCCGGACGGTTCCAGTAGCCGGAAAACACGTTGGGTCCGCGGAGGTAGATCTCTCCGGTCTCGCCGTCAGGGACGGGGTTTCCCTCCGGGTCCAGGAGCCGGACCGAGACGCCCGGAAAAGGGAAGCCCACAGTACCCGCGCGCCGCTCGCCAACGTACGGATTGCTCAGGTTCATGAGCGTTTCGCTCATACCGTAGCGCTCGAGAATGGTGTGGCCGAACAGCGCGCGAAAATCTTCCAGAACTTGCGCCGCGAGCGGCGCCGAACCCGATACGAATAGCCGCATCCCGCTGCCAATCTCGCGTGCGGCAGCCGCGGGCGTTTCAAGCAGGCGGACGTAAATGGTGGGTACGCCGAAGAGGAGCGTGGGCCGGAAATCAAGCAACATCTCTGTGGCTTTCTGGTGCTCGAATCGCTCCACGAGGCGCATGCGGCAGCCGCTGACGAGCCACGCGTGCAGCCCGTTGCCGAGGCCGTGAACGTGAAAGAGCGGCAGCGGAAGCAGGAACCGGTCGGCGCTCGTGATCTCCCAACAGGTGACCACGCTGAGGGCATTGACCACGAAGTTGTTATGAGTGAGCACCGCGCCTTTGGACGTGCCGGTAGTGCCGGACGTATAGACAATAGCTGCAGGTGAGTCCCCATCGAGGCGTGGCGCTGAGATTCGTTGTGTATCGCTCTGAGCGGCCGCGCGGACGAGCTCGGACAATTCCGCGGCCGTGACGACGGCCTTCGGCTGCGCATCGCTCACAATATGCCCGACCTCACGTTCCCGATACAGAATATTCACTGGGACGTAGATCGCGCCAAGTTTCACACACGCCAGGAACAGCTGGATCACTTCCACGCCGTTCGGCAGGCAGACACACAACCGGTCTCCGGCCTCCAGCCCGCGGGCTGCCAGCGCGTGTGCAAAGCGGTTGCTGGCGTCTTCGATCTCACCAAAGGTGCGGTCCTCCCGGCGCCCGTCGCAAGCGACAAACTGGAGCGCCGGCTGGTCGCGTCGGCCAACCAGGGAGTGATCAAAGAGATGGAGCAGGTTCATCGCGGCTGATTAAAGAAACTGCGGCGCAGGCCACGAGCGAGAAGATCGCCAGTGCCAGGAAGCTCGACCGGAAGCTACCGCTCCAATCCGCCAAACGGCCGGCCAGAGGCGCCCCAACCAGAATCATGCCGATGCCCAGCATGTTGATCATCCCCATGGCGGCGCCGGCACGGCCCGGAACGAGCGCTCCGGCGCGCGTAAAGAGGGCTGCATAAGGAAGGCCGCAGCCGGTTCCAATGAGTCCTACGGCGATGACGGCGAGGGAAAGGCTATGGCCACCCGACGCCAGAGCGAAACACCCCAGCGCGTTCATCAGGAAACTCGCAGCGAGCAAAACGCGAATGCCGACGCCCCACCTTAGCACGCCGCCCAGCGGGCGCATCCCGATCCCCAGGAGCAGCACGAATGACCCGGCCAATCCGGCTTTGGCCGCCGGCATTCGAAACTCGTTACTCAGCAACGCGGTGATCCACGTGCCCACAACAATCGCCAGCCCGAACGACGCCATCTGCATCAGCCCCAGCAGCCAAAGCTGTCGCGTTCGGAGCACTTCGCGAAAGCGCCCCGGCGCCTGATCGCCCCGCGGAGCGGGCGGGGCTGCCAGCACCCAAAGAATCCAGGCGACAGCGGCTACCGAGGTGCTGACGAGAAACGCGCCGCGCCATCCCAGCCAGGCGGAAATTCGTGGCACCGCGAAAATCACGAAGCCCGATCCCAGAAGTATCGAGCCGCCATAGAGTCCCTGGCCGAAACTCAGTCGCGGCGTGGAAAGGGCGTCATGGATGTAGCGGGCGCCCGCCATCACACATGTTCCCGTTCCCAAACCGACGAAGACTTTCCACGCCAGAAGCTGCCAATAAGAGCCGGAGAACGCAATCGCAAAATTGCCCGCAGCAACCCACGCCAGAGCGAAAGTGAGAACACGCGGGGCGCCCAACCGGTCTACCAGGTGGCCGCCTGGAAGCTGCATGGTTGCATGGGTAAAGAAGATGCCCGTGGTCAGCAGTCCTGCCAGCGCCTGGTTGAAGCCGAACTGGCGCATAAGCGTGGCTGCGAGGGGGGCGTGATTGGTGTAGTTCGCGGAGAAGGCAAATCCGACAGCGCACACGCATATCAGCGCGCGACGCTCTGCTTTTACGCGCTGATGAACTGGCTCAGATGCAAGGGAAACCGCGGAATCTGCCAAAGCACTACCCCGGGCATTATACAGCCCGGGGACGCACGCCTACTCAGTGGTTTGCGGGAGAGAGCGAGGTTGTAGCGGCCGCTGCGCGAGGCGCAACCGGTTCCCCAACGCGCATCGCCTTCCAGTCATAGCGAAATTCTTGACCGCAATCCAAACAGACCACGTAGGTGCCGTGACGATTGCTGGCGGTAGCCATCTTGCGGCTAGGCGTCAGCGGAAAAGTGGTTCGCCGGTGCGAGCAACCAAATATCGAATTGAGCAGGGACGCTAACATAAGATATTGTTCTCTCCCTTACTTAGATACATGATAACTGATAAGAGTTTCAATGTAACTAAAAACCCGTGAGTTATAGGACGAAAGTTCTATTAAATTCCTGCGTTTAGCTACACTTGCCGAGGGTGTCACCAGCAACTCCAACGTCCTCATGCTCTTATAGTGGTACGACGAAGGCTAGCGTTTCAGATGGGCCAGTTTTTCTGCAATGTCCCGTGCGATCTGCTGTCCGTGGAAACGCCCGTTTTCTATGAAGATCTCGTTAGTGTGCATGCCCGCAACAATCACTCCAGCCAGGTAAACACCGGAGCGCTCACTCTCCAGGGTGGTAGGGTTGGTGCGCGGCCGCTGAGTGCCAGGATCGAGCATAACTCCAATGGAATTGAGGAATTCAAGGTCAGGACTGTAACCAATCAAAGCAAAGACGAAATCGTTCTGTAATAAAACTTCACCCTGTGGCGTGTCAAGCACAATGCTGTCGAGCCGGATTTCCACAACCTGAGAATCAAAGTAAGCTTTGATTTCACCGGTCTTAATTCTATTTTCAATATTCGGACGAATCCAATACTTCACTTTTTCGGAGATTTGTGCTCCGCGGTGAATAAGTGTGACTCGCGCGCCAGTCCAGAAAAGCTCAAGCGCGGCGATGGCCGCGGAATTCTTCGCGCCGATCACCGCAACATCCTGGTTGTAATACGGATGCGGCTCCTTGTAGTAATGCAGCACCTTAGGTAAGTCCTCGCCGGGAACCTTCAAGAGATTGGGGATGTCGTAGTATCCGGTGGCGAGGATGACTTTGCGTGCAGTGTAGACATGGTGGCAGCCATACCGGTCGGTGGTACGGACTTCGAAGGCATTGTCGGCGCCGCTGAGGTTATCTACTCTCTCGTACTGGTGGATATCCAGCTTGTAGTGCTCGGCGACACGGCGATAGTACTTGAGGGCCTCTGTGCGGTTGGGCTTCTCGTTCAAGCTGGTCATGGGGATGCTGCCGATCTCCAGCAACTCGGGCGTGGTAAAGAAGACCATGTTGGTGGGGTAGTGGTAGAGCGAGTTGGTCACGCAGCCTTTTTCGATCAGGACCACGTTGAGACCGCGCAGCTTCAACTCGATGCCGCAGGCGAGACCGGTGGGGCCGGCGCCGACGACGATCGCATCGAACGGGCTCACAGCTTGCTCTCGACCTCGGCGTAAACGTTCTCGAGCGCGGCAGGCAGAGCGCTCGGATCTTTCCCGCCGCCCTCGGCCATGTCGGGACGACCTCCGCCTTTGCCGCCCACGGCCTGGGCCACCGCTCCAACGAGCTTGCCGGCGTGCACTTTGGAGGTCAGGTCCTTGGTGACGGCGGAGATGATGGACACATTCGAATCTTCGGCCGAAGCCAGGACGACTACGGCTGTTTTCCACTTGTTACGCAGAGAATCGGCGAGGGCGCGCAACTGCTGCCGGTCCATGCCATCCAGACGAGCCGCCAGGATGCGAACGTTCCCGACCGTGCGGGCCTGACCTTCGAGATCACTCGCCGCGGATTGCGCCAGCTTGTTCTTGAGTTGTTCGACCTGTTTTTCCAGGGTGCGGTCGTGCACCAGCATCTTTTCCACGTGCTCGACCAGCTCAGGCTCCGACACCTTCATCATTTCGGCAATCCGCTTGAGAGCATCCGCCGTGTGCTGATACTGCTCGACCGCGCGTTCTCCTGTAATGGCTTCGATGCGGCGCACGCCCGCCGAGATGCTGCTTTCATAAACGACCTTGCACACGCCGATGTCGCCGGTGCGCGAGACGTGCGTTCCCCCGCACAGCTCTTTGCTGAAATCGGGAATGGAGACGACGCGCACGCGATCCCCGTACTTTTCACCGAATAGCGCCATGGCGCCAGTGGAGACGGCGACATCGAGCGGCATGATCTCGGTGTCGACCGAAATATTTTCGAGGACCTCGCGGTTCATGAGGCGCTCGACCTCCTCGATCTCCGCGTGGTCCATGGCGGTGTAGTGCGTGAAATCAAAACGCAGGCGGTCGGGCGCAACCACGCTGCCGGCCTGCTTCACGTGCGGCCCGAGGACTTTGCGCAGCGCGGCGTGCAGCAGGTGCGTGGCCGTGTGGTTGCGCATGGTCGAGTGACGGACCGGATCGTTCACGCGCGCCCAAACCTCGTCGCCCGCGCTCATTCGCGCATGCGCCACGATGCGATGAACGGACAGGCCGGGAATGGCGGGATAGGTGGTCTCGACGTCGGCGAGCTTCTCACCGGTCTCCGAATAGATCGCGCCCTGGTCTCCGACCTGGCCGCCGGTTTCGGCGTAGAACGGCGTTTCATCGAGCACCATCTCGGCATGGGTTCCGGGCTCGACGCGGTCGACGAGCTGCTGGTCCACCAGCAGACCGATCACGCGGGCGTGAGTTTCGAGATGCTCGTAGCCCACGAAGCGGGTGCGACCCTTTTCGAGGAGACTCTGGTAGACCGGTGGGACAGCGCCCTTCTCGGCGCCCTTCCAGCTCGCCCGGGCGCGCCGGCGCTGCTCTTCCATTTCACGCTCGAAGCCTGCGCGGTCGATTTCGAGGCTGCGCTCGCGGGCCATGTCTTCCTGCTCGTCGAGCGCCAGGCCGTAGGTGTCATACAGTTTGAACGCCACTGCGCCCGGAAGCACGGACCCATCCAGCGACTTCACCTCGTCGTTGAACATCTTCTCGGCGACCAGGAACGTCGTCGTATATCGGTGTTCTTCGTCTTTGACGACGCGCGCCACGCGCTGCACGCTTTCCATCAGCTCGGGATAGCCCGGGCGCATCAGCTCGGCAACGAAGCCGGTCAGTTCGTAGAGGTACGGCTCCTCGACGCCAACCATGCGGGCGTGGCGCATGGCCCTGCGCATGATCTTGCGCAGCACGTAGCCGCGGCCTTCATTCGAGGGCAGCACCCCATCGTGAATCAGAAAGGCAGTGGCACGAGCGTGGTCGGCGGCGATACGCAGCGCGGTATCGACTTTCGGATCGGACCCATAGGCCAGGTTACCGAACAACTCCGCCCCACGGTGGATGATGGGCAGCAGCAGATCGGTGTCGTAGTTCGAGATTTTTCCCTGTAGCACGGCGGCGACGCGCTCCAGGCCCATGCCAGTATCGATGGAGGGTCTAGGCAAGGGCGTCAGTTTTCCGCCGGCATCACGGTCATACTGCATGAAGACCAGATTCCAGATCTCAACAAAGCGGCCGCCCGCATCGCTGGGAAACGGCTCGTTCTCGCGGCCCGGTTCGGCGGCCTCGGGACCCAGGTCGTAATGAATCTCCGAACAAGGACCGCACGGACCGGTTTCGCCCATCTGCCAGAAGTTGTCCGCTTCGTCCAGGCGGAAAATGCGGTCCTTGGGGACACCGGCGACGGATTGCCAGAGCCGTTCCGCGTCGTCGTCCTCGCGGAAAATCGTCACGTAAAGGCGATCCTTGGGCAGCGCCCATTCCTTGGTAATCAGATCCCAGGCGAACTCGATGGCTTCAGCCTTGAAGTAATCGCCGAATGAAAAATTGCCAAGCATCTCGAAGAACGTCTGATGACGGCGGGTGTACCCCACGTTTTCGAGATCGTTGTGCTTGCCGCCGGCGCGCACGCACTTCTGCGAACTAGCGGCACGGTTGTAATCGCGCTTCTCCTGGCCCAGAAACACTTCCTTGAACTGGTTCATGCCGGCGTTGGTGAACAGCAGGGTGGGATCGTTGGCCGGAACGAGCGATGAGCTGGGCACCAGACGATGCCCACGGGCGCAGAAGAAGTCGAGAAAGCGTTGGCGTATTTCGTTACCTGTCACAGAGTCCTTCCAGGGAAGCGGTACCTTTCATTTTGGCATAGGGCGAGGCCGAGAACACGATGGGGCGAAAACCCGCGATGGGCCTTGATGTTAGTCTATAACTTAGTTTACTATAGAACCATGATTCGGCTCAATATCCATGAGGCCAAGACGCATCTTTCCAAGTACTTGGCGAAGCTGGAGAAGGGGGAAACGATCCTGCTGTGCCGGCGCAACGAGCCGATCGCGGAGATCCGGCCTCTGGCTGCCAAGCGCAAGAAACCGCGGCCGATCGGACTTGATGAAGGCAAGATCAAACTCGGGCCGGAGTTCTTCGAGCCGCTCCCGGATGAATTGCTCGCCTACTTCAATGGCGAAAAACCGTGAGGATCCTGCTCGACACCTGCACGTTTTTCTGGCTGGCCACGGAATCCGACAGGGTGCCTTCGGCAGCCAAGAAAGCATTTGAAGATCCGGACAATGATGTCTTTCTGAGTGTGGCCTCATGTTGGGAGGTTGGGGTGAAACACGCGGCAGGGCGGCTGAAACTTCCACAACCCCCATGGAAACTGATTCCCACGTTTCGGGAGCGGTATGGAGTCGACACCTTACCTCTCGACGAAGAAGCGGCTCTTTACATCTCTCGTCTTCCCAAACTCCATGCCGATCCCTTCGACCGGATGCTCATATGCCAGTCGATTGTCCACGGAATGCCGATTCTGACGCCAGACGAATTGATCGCGCAGTATGCAGTGCGTACACTTTGGTAGGCAGGGGAAGCTTGGCGCGCGCTGCCGGTAATCGGCCGGAAGAGAGTTCCTCCGTGGCACGCGCACTAGGCTCGCGTGAAGGTACGACACATGCGGACCAAGGGCAGGCATCGTCAATACCGGCATCCTAACAGTCCGAAGGTAATCACCGTGGCGGGTCATCCGAACGACGATGCACCTGTCGGTACGCTGAAATCGATCCTTAGAAAGGCGGGACCAAGTTGATGAGCGTGAGGTACGCAGTCGTCATTGAGAAGTCGGAAAACAATTACGCCGCTTACGTACCCGACCTGGACGGTTGCATCGCCACGGGCAGGACCGTCGAGGAAACCGAGCGCTTGATCCGGGAAGCGATCGAACTTCACCTCCGGGCGATGAAGGAAATTGGCGAACCGATCCCCGCGCCGACTTCGCTGGCAAGAGAGGTTGAGGTTTCCGCCGCTTGAAGTTCAGTTGCGGGGCGCGGATTCATTGAAGAGTCCGCCGGCTTCCATCCTCAGGTCCCTGTCCGGACCGCTGCCGCGCTCGTGCAAAATCAGGTGACCAGAATCATAGGTGATCCGCTCGACACCGCGGTAGTCTTCCGGAATCTTGAATAGAAACGCCGCATAAGCACGTGTGACGGTCTGGCCGGCATCGATGTACGCGTAGATCGCGCGGCCGAATATCTTGCCCTTCGACACCAGAATGGCAACCGGCTGATGCAGCCCGGTGGTGCCAAATTCCAAACCGCGAGCCGCCGGCGTTCCGTTCGCCACGTTGCGCCAGATGTCCAGCCACGGATAATCCGATGTCTTCCAGATGTAGCCAATGAGCAGGCCTTTGGCGGCGGTGCTGGCAGTGACCCATGCATACTCTCCGTCAATGGTGAAGGAGACGACCTCGGGAGCAGCGTCATTCGTCAAGCGGCGGAGGTCCACGGGCTGGCCGTCCTTCAATGCTTGCGGCCACCAAACTGCGCGCTCCTCCGGGTTGGGCAGGGGGCTCGACTGCATGAAGCCCTTGCCCGCATTGGCATCGACTACCGTAGTCTCATCAAGAAACGGGGGCGCGATGGACGGGTGCTGCACCATGTTGTAGACGCGGCCGAGCTTGCCGGTGTTGGTGACCGATTCCGAAACACGCAACAGCGCGGCATTGTCTGACAATCGCATGCGCCGCGTCACTTCGAAACCGGCGATGGGTAGCGCGGCTGCCAGCTCGGCCAAGATTTCGCCCTGCGTGTGAGCGGGTCCGCGTAGAAGCTTCCAGACAACGTGCGAGGCTTCGCCATGAAACGGCATGCCGTTCCGGCTCTCGGCTTCAGAAGGCGGACCCCAACGGTCGAGGCAAAGAAAGTGTCCCGCGGGATAGGCCGGCGCGGGCTCTCCGGACGTCCAGGTCAAGGGATTGAGGCGTTGTTCTTTGAATTGGAACCGGATGAGGGAGCCGCCCGCGAGATCGACTGCCGCTTGCGCAGTCGTGCCATCGAGGACTACGGTCTGCGCAGCGCAGGAAACCACGGTCACCGCCAGCAAGAGCGCCGGGACTCTGCCTTTCGTGAGTGTCACGCCGTTATCTAATGACATCTAGACTAACCCTGCATGATAACCAAGAATTGCTAATAGGCCAGTTTTAACAGTAAAAATTTACGTAAAAGAAAGCCGAGCCTCAGCAAGCCCCGCGCGGACCCAACGGTGAAAAATCTCCTGCGGCTGTTTTTCTTTGTCAGTCTCGCTACGGCGCTAATGGCCACGACCGAGCCAGGTGACGATGTTCTCGGCCAGGCGCGCGCGCTGGCGACGAATCAGATGCGCCCGGAAGCGATTGCCATGCTGAAGGAGCATCTGCGCTTACATCCCACGGACGTGGACGCACGGCTGCTGTACGGACTGGTGCTTTCCTGGGAGGGACGGGGACGGTACAGCGAGGCCCGCGAGCAACTCAAGCGCGTGCTGGCGACCCACCCCGACTATGACGACGCACTGCGGGCGCTCATCAACCTGGAGCTGTGGTCGGAACACCCCGATCGCGTTGACAAACTCACCGTCATCGCGCTGCGCAACCGCCCCGATGATCCGGAATATCTCTACAATCGCGTGCGCGCGCTCAAAGCGCTGAAACGGGAGCGGGAAGCTATCGAACTGGTCGACCGGCTGCTCGAAATCAAGCCGGACCATCCTCGCGCCGCGCAAATGCGCCGCGATCTGGAAGACCAAGGCCGAGAGTGGAGCGTGAACGTGAGCCAGACGCATGAGTGGTTCACTGATCCCAAAATCGGCGGATGGGACGAGTCCCAACTTTCTCTGGGGCGGCGCGTCCCAGCGGGCACGGTGATCTTCCGCTTCTCACGCGCTCAGCACTACGGCATCCTTGGCGAGCAAGCCGAGCTGGAGTATTACTGGCACTTGCGTCCCGGCACGTATGCGTATCTCGGCGGCGGAACCTCCCGGGATGCCAGTCTATATCCGCACTACCGGCTGAACGCCGACTTGTATCACAACTTCCCTTACCGCCTGGAAGGCTCCGTCGGCATCCGGCACATGGCCTTCTCCACCAACATTAACGTCTACACGGCTTCGCTCGGGAGATATCAGGGAAACTGGCTGTTCACAGGACGCACGTACCTCTCACCGGACCGCAACGGGATGTCGCATTCCGTTTACTTTTCCGCACGGCGTTACCTGAACGACAAGGGCGACTACTTTGGATTTCGATTCGGACGCGGGTCGTCGCTCTTCGAATCCGTCCGCACGATCGACCTGGACCTGCTGAGTTCTACATCGGGTTCAGTGGAAATCAGCCGGACCGTTGCCCGGCGGTGGAACTTCACTTTTCGCGCCGGAGCCAGCAGCGAAGACCGGTTAAACCGCAATACGTTGATGCATTACATGCTCGACAGCAGCCTGGTCTACCGCTTCTGATGCGCGCGATTCTCAAAGCGATCTGGCGCGTGTTACCGCCGCTACTGGTCGCTCTGCTCTACGTTGATCTTCTGACGAGCCCGTTCGTGGCACGCATGGGGGTATCGAATACGGGTGAGAGGGATCCCCGGGCGTTGCCGCCGGACGAAGTGAAGATGCTGGTTGCATTGAGCGATTCCAAGTTCCGCAAGGGCGAATTCAAGGAGGCCCTCGGGCCGGCGCTGAAGCTCTACAACTCCTATCCGGAGAATCCGGTTTACTTGCAGCGCCTGGCGGACATTTACAATCGGTTGGGGCAATACAAAGAAGAGGCGGCGACGTGGGAGCAGTTCCTGCAGCACGCGCCTGTGCCCGTGGAAGGCTGCCCGCAGATCGCCAAGGCGTACGAGAAGCTGGGGAAGCGAAAGGAAGCTATCAACGCGTTCGAGCGCTGCCTGGCATTCGATACCACCGAGCCGGATTCGCTTTTCTTCCTGGCGCATGCGCTCGAGATGGAGCAGCAGTTTGATCGTGCGGAAAAGCTCTACGGGCAGTGTGTTTCCATTTCGGCGAAATATTCGGATTGCGAGCTTGGCGTGGCGAGAGTGCTGTTTCGACGGGGCCGCGCAGTCCAGGCGCGGAAGATGGCTGGAGAAGTGTTAGCGTATTCGCCGAATAATACGGACGCCCTGCTGGTGATGGCGTTGGTCAACTGGAGTCAGGGCAACCTCGCCGAAGCGAGGAGAATCCTCGAGCGCGCCGTCAAGTTATCGGACCGCTATACAGATCTGTACCTCGTGCTGGGGAAAATCGCGGAACGGCAGGGTGACGCGAGGCTGGCGCGCGCGAGCTATGCGCATGTGCTCGAGTTGGATCCCGACAACGCGGAGGTGCCGCACCACTGGCTTCCGTCGTCGAGGAGACCGTGATGCTGGCTCGTCTTGGTTTCGCGGTGTGCCGTGTGCTCGTAGTCCTGTTCATTTTGCTCACCTCGATCTACTGCCTGCTCGCCTGGATTCCATTCACGTATCAACAAGTGGTGAAGGGTGGGCTGCTGCCTGCGCTCACGGTCTTCGTGAAGTGGCATCCACAGATCTACTGGGTGATATTCACTCTGGCGGCCTTCACGCTTCTAGCCGATCTTCGCCGCCCGAAGACCCGATGGCTGGCCATGGCCTTTCTTGCCGTGCATGGAGCCTGCGGCCTCTGGCTGTCCGCGCATCCGTTGCTTGCCAGTTTGCGCAACGAGCTGCGCAGTTTTTACTGGAGTCTGATTACGCTGGCCCCGCTCGCGTGGCTGGCCGCGATTGACTGGGCCGGGCACTGGGGCGAGATCGAGTGGGCGGAGTTCCAGCGCGCGGAAGACCGCCGCATCTTTCAAGCCGCCTGGCGGGCCGCGGTATTTCTCTCCGTCGTGTACGCCGGCGTCTATCAGTTGCGTAGCACGGTGCCGATCGGCGCGACCGGCAGCCTGGTAGCACTGGCGTCGACATTGCTCTCCCACCTGACCATTCTGTTCGGCATCTTCGTAGGGCTAAATCTGCTGCGATCAGCGGCGAGCCTGACGCCTTGGCCTTCGCAGGTGGAGTTCGCGCTGTCGAACGTGCTCGCCGGCGGGATCGTGTGGGCGGTCATCCGTGTGCTTGTATTCAAGCCGATCTCCTTCGACGGTTCGCTCGCGGCAATATCCGCCACGGCACTCTCAGTGTGCGTCATGGCCACAATCTCCGGTTTCAGCCTCCGGTTTTGGAGCTATCCGGAGCGGGGTGCGGCCTCGGGTCTCGCACTTGCGGTTCTTCCGTTTACGCTGGGCCGCTTCCACTCAAACAGCGGGCAGATGATGAAGCTGGGCGCTGTTGCGGGGCTCGCTTGCTTGCTCGCCGTGAACACCGCGGTGATGGATTGGAATTACCTGGTGCAGAAACTGACGGTGCTGTTCATTTGGGCGCTGACGTTTTCGTCGATCTACGTCTGGCGCAGGGCGGCGCCGCTCGCCGCAGACGACGCGGGAGCCGGCCGGGGCCGCATGCTGGTGATTATAGTGATCGCGATGATCGGTTACCGTACGACGGCTTCAGCCATGGGACCGAGGCCGCAACTCGGGGCCGCGCTCGAGAGTTATGCGGGCTTCGACGTGTCTTTCCGCATGATTCGGGACATGCTTTCGCCTCCGCCGCGCGACAACTCGTTCTACAGCTTTCTGCGCGCCAGCACGAATATCCCGCGCTCGGTTCAAGTCAACCCGGTCAATATTGAGTTCGCCAATCCGGTGGCTCCCTCGGGAAAGCGGCCGCCCAACATTTTCATCTTCGTGGTGGACAGTCTGCGGCGGGACTACCTGTCCGTGTACAACTCGAGCGTCGATTTCACGCCGAATCTCGACAACTTTGCGCGCGAGAGCGTGGTGTTTCGCAACGCGTTCACACGTTATGGGGGCACTGGCCTCTCTGAGCCATCGATCTGGGTGGGCGGAATGATTCTGCACAAACAGTACGTCACGCCGTTCTATCCCATGAACACGCTGGAGAAGCTGGTCAAGGCGGAGAGGTATCAGCCGTTTGTGAGCATGGACACGATTCTGAACTCGGTGGTTGAACCGATGCCGAACCTGATTGAGCTGGATCATAACAAGCTCAACATGGATTTCGACTTCTGCGGCACGGCCGGAGAGCTGGAGGCCAAGATCGGCGACTATCACGGCAGCGCCCCCATTTTCATGTACACGCAGCCGCAGAACATGCATATTTCGGTGATCCAGCGGCAGGGCGCGAAATCCATTGACGCGGGAAACTATCCGGGGTTCTATGCTCCGTACGCTTCGCGCCTGCGGCGCATTGATGGCTGCTTCGGCCAGTTCATCAACTTTCTAAAAGCGCGGGGCACGTATGACAACAGCGTGGTGGTGTTCACGGCGGACCACGGCGATTCGCTGGGTGAGCAGGGCCGTTGGGGGCACGCCTATTCGCTGGTGCCGGAGGTGGTACGCATTCCGCTCCTGATTCATCTTCCCGCGGGCTTTGAACGCCTTAACCACGATCCCAACCGGGTTGCGTTTTCGACCGATCTCACGCCTAGCCTCTACTACCTGCTGGGTCACGCGCCATCGCTCCACAACGAGATTGTCGGCAGCCCCTTGTTCACCGAAACCCGGGAGGAACAAGCCATGTGGCATCGCGACAACTTCATGCTGGCGGCCAGTTATGCAGCCGTCTACGGGATTCTTTCCGACGAAGGCAGGTCGCTGTTTGTTGCCGATGCCGTCAACGAGCAGGACAGTTCCTGGGAAATGGACGACCGCACGGGCCACAGCGGTTTCGTGGGAAGCCGCGCGCAGGAAAAGGGACAGAAGCTCATCCGCGAGGGAGTAACGCGGATCAACGAACTATATAAGTTCCGGCCGAAGGCGGAGTAAGTTGGGCGCGCGCTAGATCTTTTCCAGCGCCTGTTCGAAATCCGCCAGCAGGTCTCGCCAGTCCTCAATCCCCACCGAGATCCGCACCAGACCCTCGCCGATTTTGGCTTTCTCCATCTCTTCAGGCGACATGCCGGAGTGTGTGGTGGTTTTGGGATGGCAAGCCAGGGTCTCGACTCCTCCCAGCGAGACGGCATCGCGGGCGATCCTGAGATTACGCAGAAATGTGAACGCCGCGTCGCGGCCTCCATGGAAATCGATGGAGAAGATTCCGCCGGGATAATCGCATTGATCGAGGCGGATGCGGATTTGCTCATCATCGTCGAACAGCGTGGGATAGTGAACACGCCGGATCTGCGGTTTGCTAAACAGGCGCTCGGCGATGCGCTGAGCATTCTTGCTCTGGCGGTTCATGCGCAAAGCGACCGTGGGCAGGCGCCCGTCGAGCATCCAGCATTCATCCGGCTGCAGAATGTTTCCGAACATGACGCGCCGGCTGCGCATCTGGTCGATGATGGCGGGATCAGTGGCCAGCGCCGCACCAGCCAGCAGATCGCTGAAGCCCGAAAGATATTTGGTCGCTGAGTAAAGCACGAGGTCAGCGCCCAGCAGCAGGGGGTGCTGAAAGGCCGGCCCGAGGAACGTGTTATCGACGATGACGGTGGGCTTGGGATGGCGTTCGGAAGCCTCACCGGCCGCACGCCGGATGCCGGTCATCACCATGGTGGGATTGGCCGGCGTCTCGATGAACACGATGCTCAAATTTCGTGCCGAGCGGATCGCGTGCTCGAGGCCCACCGTGTCGCCGGCAACCACGGGAACGCCGGTCACTCCGAACGGCTCCAGGAATTCGTGGATCAAGCGCATGGTGCCGCCGTAGAGAGGGATGGTGTAGACGATGCTGCTGGAGGGCCGCGCGAACGTGAAGAACGCGGTCATGATGGCGGCCATTCCGGAATTGAAAACCGCAGCCTGGCACGCTCCGCGTTCAAGCGGCACCATCTGATCTTCCAGGATTTCCGCGTTGGGGTGCGAGATGCGGGAGTAGATCAGCTCCGCGCGCTGGCCGTCTGCGGCCGGGACGCGCCCGCTGGCAATGTCGAACGCGCGCTGAGCCGCCTCGGGGCTGGCAAACACGTACGTGGAGCTGCGAAACACGGCGGGCCGCGCCGAGCCGAAAGACAGGCTGGGATCGAAGCCGCGCGTGAGCACTTCGGTGGGTGGCCGAAGCGTGCCGGAACCATCCTTGGGATGTGCCATAATTGCTCCTACCCCGAGTGTACCGCCCGGATTACTGACATGCCCCAAAAGTACCGTTATGAAGAATTCACCTGGCCGGAGATTCGCGAAGCGGTGGCGCAAAACCGCGTGTGCGTGCTGCCGGTGGGAACTGTCGAGCAACATGGACCGCACCTGCCTCTGGTGACCGACGTCCTCACAGCGGCGGAGATGTCGCGCATGGCGGTGGAGCGCATGCCCGAGGAAGCGATGCTCATGCCGCCGGTCTACTACGCATTTAACGTGCATCACATGGATTTTCCGGGCACCATTGCGATCGAAGGCGAGACTTTTGTCCGCTACGTGACCGACATCGGGAAGAGTCTTGCGCATCACGGATTCCGCAAGATCCTGCTGGTCAACGGGCACGGAAGCAATGTGCCGTTTCTCGACATCGCCGCGCGCAACATTACGAACCAGACCGAAGCCATTTGCGCGATGGTGCCCTGGTGGAACTTAATTCCGAAGGGCCTCCTGCAGGAGTTGCGTGAATCGGAGTTTCCCGGCGGTATGGCGCACGGCTGCGAGCTGGAGACGTCGGTGTTGCTGTACCTGCGGGGCGACCTGGTGCAATTTGAGAAGGCCACGCGTGACATCCATTTTCAGAAAACTGAGTTTTTCTACTGGGACCTCGCCGCGCCGTCGCCGGTGTTCTTTCAGGAATGGTTTAGCCGGTACTCTAAAACTGGCTCCGTAGGCGATCCTACCAAGGCGACGCGCGAAAAAGGGCAGAAGTTTGTTGAATCGGTAGTTGAGAGGATGGTCGCGCTGCTGAAGGAATTTCGCGTGCGCGAAATCGGTCCGCGGGTGGACCACCACTGAGAAACTCGCGGGTTAGTGCGCCTGGAACCTTATTGCACGCTCAAAACGGTCACCGGCGGGTTTTCCTTCGCCGTCGTCCGGCCCGTCCGCTGGAGTTTGTGATGCTGCTTGCTCTTATACATGCGGCGGTCCGCGGTGGCTAGCAGCTCTTCCGCGTTGTTGCCGTCGATGGGGTAGAAGGCCTCCCCCACGCTCATCGAAAGGAAACGTTTCCCCGGTATCATCTCTCCCGCCTCGGTGGCGATGTGGACCAGATGGTTGATTCGCTCATCCACCGACTCGGGAGTGATGTGCGGGAGCAGGAGAACAAATTCATCGCCACCCATGCGGGCCACGTAGTCGTATTCCCGGCAGTTGGCCTTTAAGCCATTGGCCACGCTGCTCAGCACTTTGTTACCCATCAGATGGCCATAGCTGTCGTTAACCTGCTTGAAACCATCCAGATCGCAAACCAGGACCGCGAGCGGAATGTTCATGCGGCGGCAACGGGCCAGCTCGCTATCCAGGCGCAGGAAGAGCGACCGCGCGTTGGGCAGGCTGGTGAGGTAATCGATGGTGGCCGAATTCTCGACCTGGCGATACTTCAGCGCATTCTCGATGGCCAGCGAGACTTTGGAGCTGATGGCGAGCAGGATGCGAAGGTTGTCTTTGGTGAATGCGTCCTTCTCGGCGCGATAAAGCGCGAGTACTCCGACTGTGCCGTTCAATCCTTCAAGAGGCACGGCCACCGCGGAACGGAGGGTGCTGAATTTTCCGGGGTCGCCCATATAGCCTGCTTCCACCGACGGGTTGCCGTTTAGAATCGGTTTCCGATTTTGCGCCACCCAACCTGAAAGGCCTTCGCCAACCGGAATCTCCAGCGACGAGAAGAGGCGGAAGTTTTCGCCGTTTACATACTCAGGCACCAGCTTGTGGTCGCGCAGCACGTACACAGCAATGGAATCATAGGGGACCAGCCGTTTCAAACGGACGGAGACGACGGACAAGGTCTCGTTCAAGCTGAGTGAGTTTCCAAGGTCCTGGGTCAGCTCAAAGAGCATCTGGACCTCCTGACGCGCCGCGGCAATCGACGACAGCGGATCGAAGGCGTCCTTGCGGCCATTCGGGGGCGGTGTCTGTTCAAATCCGGCCGCGGGCGCTACGCCCCTCTCGACTCTGACGTGCGTGGAAAGCCGCTTCTTATCCCAGCTCTGTGCCAGCGCCAATTGTTCCAACTCTTTGTACCGGCGCTCCAGCACTTCGACCACTCTGGAATCAAAACTCTTTCCCGCTTCTGAGGAGATAATTTCCATGACGCGGTCGAGCGGAAGAGCACGGCGATACTGACGATTGGACGCCAGGGCATCGAGGCAGTCGACGGCCGCAAGAATCCGCGCGCCGATGGGGATTTCTTCGCCCTTGAGGCCGGCAGGATAGCCGCTGCCATCCCATTTCTCATGATGCGCACGTACGATCGGCACGACGGGATACGGAAACTGAACCCGCTCGAGAATTTCGGCGCCTACCACGGGATGAATCTTGATTTTCTCGAACTCCTCGGGCGTCAGTTTACCGGGCTTGGAGATGATCTGCTCAGGCACCGCCAGCTTCCCGATATCGTGCAGCAGCGCGGCCGCCCGCAGCGCCTGCATTTCCGCGGGCGACAGTCCCAAATCCTTGCCGACCTCCATGGCGTAGATGCGCACGCGCCGCAGATGATCGTGAGTATTGTGGTCTTTTGCTTCGATCGCCAGCGCCAGGGCTTCGATCGTCCGCAAATGCAATGCGGCCATCTCCTCGACATGCACTTTCTCATCTTCGAGGCGGCCCAGATAAGTGCGATAAGAACGGTAGATGAAGTAAATCACCGGGATTAAGACCAGCGAAGCATGCCAGTGCGTCTGGCGGCTAAGCACGCTGAGGATCCATGCGATGGAAGCGCCCCCCAGGTAATATGGAAAGCACCAGAAATAGCAGTCGTACCAGATCCGAGTGAGCGATTTTCTTTCCGTGATGGCGATCGCCCCCGCGATCGGGATGGTATTCATGAGGAAGAAGATGCAGGCGGTCACACCCAGGCGGACGGGATTGGTATCGCTCGGCATGCCCGCCATGTTTGCGTGATAGATGAAGTAGGAAACGGCAACAGATAGGGCCATCGCGGCGGTATTGAAGACTACTTGAAAGGGCTTTGGCTTCGTCTTGGAATTCCAAAGACACTGAATGAGACTACCGGTGCAACCGATAATCAGCGTGGTCGGAAGATCCAACTCGACGATGCCAATGAGGATAAAGAGGAAATTCGCCGACATAGTGCCGGTGATGGTGGGGAGGGTGACCTTGAGGCCCGACGCGATGGCCGAAACGACTAAAAAACACAGGGCATGGGTCAAGTTCTGGGAGCTCCACTGGCTCATTACAAGCACAATGGCTAAGGCCCCGAAAACGCTGACCGCGCCGATGTAGATCTTGGCGGCAGCAGGCAACGATTGATATTTCTGTTCCACCGGACGCCTGTGAGTGCAACCGGGATACCAACCCTTGCTGACTTTCTCCACGAGTTGTAAGCCGGTCTGTTTGCAATAGTTGATCTTGCTTTCGGTATTATCCGGAGTCGTCCGGCACCAGTGATTTGCGACTGCATGACACAGGCTCATAGTGACAGTCTGTCACTGGCATCGGAGATGGCTATACATAAGAGTGGCCATTGGTTAGAGTAACTCCGACGGTCGGCCCGAAAGATCCGGGTTAATACATGTAGTTATCATCTGCTTGGAATACTGATCGTGTAGTTCGTAGGTTCGTAATTGCCTGTGACAAATAGTTTATGGTTAGCGTGGACAAACGATTAATTTCTGATAACTTCTGATAGGCTTTGCGGAATTATGTTCTGAATTCGGAACGAAGGTCTTGCATCTCGAAATAAAAGGTAATAACAATATTGAAGTACCGGGCGCGTGGTTCAGACCCGGAACTAAGGGGCGGATTCGGAGGAGCACATGACTGCTGGGGGCACGGAGTCGAACAAGAAGGTTCCAGCATTTGCCCGTACGCATGAGACCGAAATCCTAGAGCAGGCACTGCGGCCCCAGTCCTACCTCGGCCTCTCCGCGATCATCGCCAGCCAGGCGATGCACAAGTTGATGCAACTGGTCATCAAGGTGGCGCAGACCAATGCCACGGTGCTGATCACTGGGGAGAGCGGCAGCGGCAAAGAATTGGTCGCTCGGGCCCTGCATCATTACTCCCTCCGATGCACCAAACCATGGGTAGACCTCAACTGCGGGGCTCTTCCCGACCATCTGATTGAGAGCGAGCTGTTCGGCTACGAAAAAGGCGCCTTCAGCGGAGCCGAGACGATGAAGCCGGGCTTGTTCGAAGTGGCTAACACCGGCACGCTGTTTCTGGACGAAATCGGCGAACTGGACATCAAGACCCAGGTGAAGCTGCTGCGTGTGCTGGACGGCGTGCCCTATTACCGCCTCGGTGGCATCAGGAAGGTGACGGCGGACGTGCGGGTAGTGACCGCCACCAACGTCGAGTTGGAGGAAGCCATCCAAGGAGGAAGGTTCCGGGAGGACCTGTTCCATCGCCTGGCGCCCATTCAGATCCAAGTTCCGGCGCTTCGGGAACGGGTTGAGGATATCGGGCCGCTGGCCGGATTCTTTTTACAGCAACATGACCCTCGCCGCCGCTTTACGCCGGAAGCCATCGAGTTCTTAGGCCGCCACTCGTGGCCGGGTAACGTGCGCGAACTCCGCAACGTGGTCACGCGCGCCGCAATCTATAGCTCGGAGGAAGAAATCGGGCCCGGTGACCTTCCCCAGGAGATCCTGGGCAAGCGCACGGCCGCCGTCGACCCCGATCAGATCGGCGCCTGCTCGCTGGATGGACTGGAGCAGAATACGATCTTCAAGGTTCTGGCTCAAACCGGCGGCCATCAGCAGAAGGCGGCTGAGATTCTCGGTATCTCGCGGCGTACGCTCATTCGCAAGTTGAAGCTGTATCGAGGCGTGCCCTGCCAGTCGGTGGCATAGCCAACGCCCGCTTTATTGTCTTCTCTCACCGCGCCCGCACCAGCGCCAGAGAGGAAGCATCCTCTGCCATAGCGTCCTTCTCGGGACTCGGCTGGCGCGCGGCCTGAGGCCGCGGCGCATTCAACAGTTTGCTCAACACTCCATTTGACGGCACTTCGGACTCGAGAT
Source organism: Terriglobia bacterium (assembly GCA_020073305.1). Classification (GTDB taxonomy): domain Bacteria; phylum Acidobacteriota; class Terriglobia; order Bryobacterales; family Bryobacteraceae; genus QHXW01. The sequence goes on along the minus strand of JAIQFK010000010.1, from coordinate 35,018 downwards.
ACTCCACGCCAGTTGCCGAGATCATGTAATCGGAAGTGTTTCCAGCCCGGATGTACTGCTTCTCCCGGAGGAACCAAATAGCAAACTCCAGATGTTCGCGCGGGAACGCCATCACGCTCTCAAACTCAAGCACAGAGATACCCGGATTGTCGGGATTCGTGCGCCTCCGATTGTAGAGCAGAGAAAGAATGCCTAACCGCCGGTTGACCTCGCCCTCTAGGCCCTCGGCGAACTCCTTCAAACCGAACACAGGCAAAGGCTGGGCATGCCGGGCGCGATGGACATTATCGTATGTGGCACGCCGCACCGGGTCGGAAAGCACCGCGTAAGCCTTGGTCAGCAAGAGAAACTTCTCGTTGTCTCCGGTCTCCGCATTGTCCGGATGATAGCGAGACGCCATAATGCGAAAGACCCGGTGGATGGTTTCGGGCTCGGCGTTGGGGCTGATCTGCATCAGCTCGTAGTAATCGACGAAAACCTCCGTATCCTCGTGATCGGCCGCAGTGCCATCGGGATTGAACTCCAGCCCCAATAGGTATTTGCCTCCCCGCCGGCTGCAGTGCCGCACGGCCGTGCTCCCCGTGAGGCCATAGCGTTCGGCGCGCACAAAGACCTCCGTGTGCATGTCGATGGGCTCACTCGCTTCCAGCCGTATACCCGCGTTGGATACGTCGATTGCCTGCGCTGTGAGGGTGTGGCTGTGCCCCTGGCTGTCCTTCCAGGAGATCTCCAGCGAACAATCGAACAACTGTCTCTGTTTTCTACGCTTGTCGTTCATAGGGATCTCCAACGGGTCCATTCTAGGCAAGTCGAATTCCAGGTAACCGCCGTTCGCAACTAACAGATTTCAAGAGCTTGTCGCAGACGAGTTAACTTTAGATAGGACATTCTGTCGCTCCGGACGTAACATTGGGTCGCAGAAGCGTGACAAAGTGTCACGCTGAATCTCGGCCCTAGTAAGTCGTTAGTGTGCACATAGTTTCGCGTATGTGACTCGTTAGCCCGTGAGACACAGTGTCTCGAAGCCGCAATAGGTGACGGGATTGTCCTGTGTTTCTTTCGACTTAGACGATGCTAGCTTTGGAACTGCCCGTGCTTATCACCAGATGAATGATTGGGCGGCACAGTCAAATGACCAGCGACGCCCACAACTACTAGGAATCAGCACGGAGGACGAATGTACGCATCGACAAACAAGATGGCAGCCCGGTATCGTGAACTCTTGCAGGGCCTGGAGCAGCGTTCTCACGAACGGGTAAACCTAGCGCTGGAATGCCGCGTAACTGCCGGCAACAAACGATCCGGTGGATCCATGAAGCTGGTTGAGAACATCAGCCGCACCGGCATCCTGATTCGCTGGCTGTCATCGGATGGCCCCGAAGATGTTCCACGCCCGGGCGATACGCTCCACATCGAGATGGCGCTTCCGGCCAACCATAACTTTGACCGCAAGTGCTGGTTCTGCGGCGGCACGGTCGTGCGCGTTTCCAGGGCGGATGATAACTCGCCTCTGGTGGCCGTGCGCATCAACACCACCAAGTTTCGCAAGTATACTCCCGCGGCGTCGCACAAGCCGGCATCTCAGGTTCCGCAGCTCATACCGGCCACTCATTGAGGGAGAACCGATACTGTGCTGGGGTCCTGTAAAACGCTCGATGCCGCTCCGCTGAGGCTCACATCATGAGGCTGATGACGGCAGGTCTGGTGATCAAACGGCGGGAACTGCTCGAAGAAGCGGAGCGCTGCTGCCAGGAACTGGCCAATCACACCATCGTCGAAAAGCACGATGGCGCCAACTGGTCCAGTTTCATGGAATGGCTGGAGCGGATCCAGCCCCAGGTCCTGCTCATCGACGTGGAACATTTCCAGGGCGCCGCCGAAGAGCGAGTCAGGCAAATCAAGGCTGCCTCGCCTCAGTCGATGCTCATCGCCCTGCACCACAAGGCCGATTCCCAGATGATCCTTGCCGGGATGCGTGCCGGCATCGATGAGTACTTCTATCCTCCGCTGGCAAAGAACCTCCACCAGGTGCTCGAACGCAGGATCGATCTGCATGTGAGAGATCAGTTCCTCACCACCTCCGACCGCAAAACGATCGCCTTCCTATCGGCAAAAGGAGGGTGTGGCGGAACCACAGTGGCTTGCCACGCCGCTCTGGAGTTGGGAAAACGCATGCACCAGACTGGAAAGTATCATGTGCTGCTGGCCGATCTGGATTGGACCGGGGGCGACGTTCGTTTTCTCATGCGATCCAAGGCGCCCCACTCCGTGCTGGATGCTATGCAGGACGATCAGGGTCTGAGCCTGGCCAGTTGGAATCTCCTGGTCAGTGGAAACTACCCGGGTCTCGAAGTCATCGCTGGTCCCGCGGAGTTGCGTCTGGAGCGCATGCCCGAGCAACGCGAGATCGAGCGGCTCCTGAACTTTGCGCGCTCGCGCTATCAGTGGACGGTGCTGGATCTGGGGTCTGGCCTGACTCTGCCCACCATGAGCATTCTGGAGAGCGTGAATGAGCTGTACTTGGTGGCTTCAGCCGACGTGCTGGGGCTCTACCAAGTAAAGCAGATCATGCACGAGCTCGAACGCAGGGAGTACAAGATGGAACGCCTCCACCTGATCCTGAATCAATGCGCCGAATACACGGACCGGGTAATCGCTGACGAGGCGCAGCACATGTTGGGCACGGCCAGCTTTTACTCATTTCCCAACGACGGCTCTGGCTTGGCCGAAGCTCATGCCAGCGGCAGCTTGCTCGCGCCGGATAGCCCGTTGCTCAAACAGATCTCCGCGCTGGCCACCGAGATCAGCGGCATCGAAGATCAGGACCAGCTCCACGGTCGCGGGAAAGAACCCTGGTACCGGAAGCTTCGCGTGTCGCGCGGCGTTAGTTATGAATTGCAGCACCAGACCACCACAACTTAGAAGGAGCACGTGATGATTGACCGGCATTCCTTACGGCGCCTCTTGAGTCAGCTCTACCAGCGTAAGGCGGATATTGAAAGTCTGATTTCTTTTTTTGAAAAGTATGGAAAGCAGGCGGTACGCCGCCGGGTGAGAACCAAGCGCTATTTGCGGCTGGCGTCGTAATCGGGTTCGCCCAGAAATCTAAACCGAAAGGCAGAAAGAAATGATTCGAGTGCTTGTACTGACAGATCAACCCGTGCTCGCGCGCGGGTTTCAGGAGACCTTGACGGCTGGTGGAATTCAGGTCGTTTCGGAGAGCGATCCGGCGGGCGAAACCGCTGCCGAGGCCACGGCACCGGAAATGGTGCTATTGGATCTCACCGGCGAGTTCACTTTTGAGACGCTGGCGGAGACGCACGCCCGCATGCCCGGATGCAACCTGGTGATCCGTGTTGGTCCCATGTCGCGGGAGCTGATTTTCCAGGCTCTGGAATACGGGGTGCGCGGCATCCTGCCCGTCCAGCTCTCCCCCGAGATGTTCATCCGCTCGCTCCAGCGAATCGCCAACGGTGAGGTGCTGATCGAGGTTACCGACGCCGGTTTCGACACAGTCAGTGACAAGCGCGTCACTTTCAGCGAGCGCGAGAAGCAGGTCGTGGAACTGCTCGCGCAGGGGCTAAAGAACAAAGAAATCGCCGCTGCGATGCAACTGGCCGAGGGAACCGTCAAAGTGTACCTTTCGCGCCTGTTCAAGAAGACCAAGGTGCGGGATCGCTTTGAACTCATGCTTTACCGGGCACAAGATCGCAAGCTCCTCAACAACAACGGCGTTGCCCGCGTCAGCCTCAACGCTTCGGCGCCGCCGATCGGAGAATTCGTCCCCGCGCCGCAGCCTGCCGCGGAAACCGTGCTCGCTTCTTAGTGAGTGGCCGGCCGGGTCGGACGCCTATTGCTTGTGGCTCGCCTGGTAATGCATCGCTAGCAGGTCCAGTCCAAAATCGCCATTGAAATCGCGCCACACACTGTGGATGTGGTTGGCGTTGTTCTGCGTGTTGTCGTATTCGATCAGGAACGTCGGCGCCTGAATGCGGTAATAGTGCGGGCCGCCGCGCTGTTCCACTCCCGCCCAGGCGAAGAACACATTGGTGCCGGCCTTCTTGAGCTGCTCCATCCGTGCCTGCGCCAGTTGTTCGGGCACGTTTTGCGCGTAACCCCCGATCAGGTTTTGCAGCAGATCGAACTGCTTCTGGCTCATCTTCGCGGCCGAGAGGCCCGATGGCTGGCCTTCGAGCGCAGCCTTGCGCGAAGCCTCGGTCAGGATGTCCTTGTACGCCTCGGTGGTCACGATGGCTACTTTCTTCTGTTCCTGGCTCAACGATTCGAGCAGGTCGCGGCCCAGGTCCTCCTCCATGCCCAGCGTGCGGAGCCCTTTGCGCGGTCCCTCGCGGACCTCTGCCGGGTTGGCTCCAAAGAAGCTCGGCGTGTCTGCGACTTTGCCGTTCACCACGGTGAAGTTTTGGCTGAGATGGTGCCCTTCAATACGGAATCCCCACGTGCCCGTGTCCGAGGGCTCGCCGAACACGCTGAAGTAATACTTCTCGGGGTTTCGCCGGTTGCCGTCATCGTTTTCCATGACGCGGAGCACGTCCTCCAGGCTCATGATGGTGACGGCCTTGATGTAGCCTTGCTGGCTCAATCCCGCGCTCAGCAGCGCCTGTGCCAGAGCTTTCTGCGGCGGCGCCATCTCAAGCAGCGGGAGGCCCTTGCGCTCTTTGGGGATGTAGTGCCAGTTCATGCGCTCGTCTTCCGGGAAGGCAAACGCGGCTTTGGCGCGCTGCTCGGGCGTGAGCGACGCCAGAAAATGCTGGGCCGCTTGCGTCATCACAGTGGAGGAATTGATGCGGTAATAGGCGGACGTGAGCAAGACCGCTCCTATCGTAAGAGCTGCCAGACGAAAAGACAAATGTCTCATTTCCAAATCCTGAGCCGACTAGCTTATCAGGTTTGAGACCTTTGCTTGTTTGGCAGTATTCGACCGGAGCCGCCGTCAAAAAAGGAATTCAGTTCGGGTCTGCTGCGCCGGGGCTTTGGGCGCCAGGAAGCGATAGGGATTCACCGGAGCCTTGCGCAGCCGCACTTCGTAATGCAGATGAGGAGCCGTCACGCGGCCGGAAGCGCCTACCTCGCCAACCAGCTCGCCTTGCCGGATCTCCTGGCCCGGGACGACGTCAAACCGCGAAAGGTGGGCGTAATACGTCTCGTACCCATTGCCATGGTCCACGATCACCAGACGTCCGTAGCCGCCAGAGCGATCGGCAAACATCACGATCCCGTCCGCCGTGACGTGAGCCGGAGTGCCCACGGGAGCCGAAATATCCACGCCCTTGTGATACGCCCCTTCACCCGAGAACGGATCGCTGCGCTCCCCGTAGCTGCTCATCAGCAGGCCATCCACCGGCCAGATACCGGGGCGCGTATTCACATGCCATCGCCGGGCGAATTCAAACCGCGACAGATTTGAGCTGCGCAGGTAGTTGTATTCATCCACGGTTTCCGAAAAGGTGGGCACGAGCTTGCCTTCACAACTGATATCACTCGGGCCCTCCAGCTTTTGCTTGATTCCATAGGCAACGCTGACTTCGTTGGCGAGCACTTCGAGCGATGCAAGCTGCTCGTTGGTTTGGTTCACCACTTTTTGCAGATTCTGGTACCGCACGCGCAGTTCGGCGGCCTCGTGCCGTAGGGAATTGTAATCGGCTACCTTCAAGGCCATCCGAGCGTAACTGGAAACAAAACCAAAGATCGAAAAACCACCTACCAGGGCGAGAGTAAGAACAATGTACAAGACTTGATGCGGTACGTGAATCCGGCGTAGTCTGCCGTGAAGCGAATGCGCGAGTACGAGGATAAAATACTGTTGCTTCATCTCTTCTCCTTTCAAACTCCGGATTTTGAGCGGCGCTTTGATCGTCAGAGCCTGTGTTGTCGGCCTGACTGGTTGGGACTAAGAATTTATCAGCTAGTTAACTTGCGTGTCAAGCCTGCCCCTTGTTAGCATTCGGCTTGCCCAAACGTTTACCCGGATATTTGTTCCTGCAAAACCTGGTCAAGCGCAGAGGCCTGCTTTTTCAATTAGTTAGACGTGATTTTGAACAGCGTTTCGTGGGCTCGGTGGCGGGCTGGCTCTGGGGCCTGATCCACCCCCTGGTGCTGCTATTGAGCTGGACGTTCGTGTTTAGTGTCTGCCTCCATCAGAAACCACCCCCCGGCCAACCCGGCAATTATCCCCTGTTCCTGTTCGCCGGCATGCTGCCCTGGCTGTTGTTTAGCGAGACCCTACAGCGGTCCTCGTCGTCGCTGCTGGACCAAGCCAGCCTGATCACAAAAACAGTGTTCCCCGCCGAGATGGTTCCTCTCTCGGTATTTTTGTCGTCGCTGGTCAGCCACCTCATGGCGCTCGCCCTGCTTCTGGTGGCGGTGGAAGTCTGGTTGCGATCGCTCGGTCCGGCCGTTCTGGTGCTGCCGCTCTATATGCTGTTGCTCGGATTGCTCGCGGTGGGCATGGGCTGGATTGTGGCGGCGCTCCAGGTCTACCTGCGGGACACCTCGCAGGTGCTGATGGTGGTGCTGACGTTCTGGTTCTGGTTGACCCCGATCTTTATTTTTGAGAATCAGTTCCCACAAAGGTTGCGTGTGCTGATGTACGCCAACCCGTTGGCCTACGTCGTGCGCGCCTACCGGCTCACGCTGCTCTCCCAGCAGGTGCCCAGCCTGGCCGACGCCGGGGTCGTAGCCGCATATGGCGTCGGGGCATTTGTCCTCGGCGGCCTCATTTTCCGGCATCTGAAGCGGGGATTTGCGGATGTGCTCTGAGGCTACCTCTTCTACCCCTCAAGCGTCATCGTCTTGGGGTCCCACTTGCACATCCGTTGCTCGAAATAGCTCAGATTTGAGAGCAGCGCGGGCCCCGCGGCGCGAAAACCGAAGACCGGATCTTCCACCACGGGTTTGCGCGTGCGAACGGCCTCGATGAAGTTGCTGTGGTGATCCAGGTGGTCGCTATAGCCGCTCGGCGGAAGGTATTTCTCTTCGCCTTGGGGCCGGATGCTGTCGGCGTTCATGGGGGGCGCGGAATGTTGTTTTCGGTACTCCTCCAGCAACCTTTTCTGCATGGCGTCGGTGAAGGTCTCGATCGTGTAACCTGGTTCGGTTTCGCGCGGCTGCCTGGAAATCGTTACGCCGGAATCGATCCTCATCGTACCCTGGCTGCCCACGAATCGGAACCCTGAAGTCTCGCCCGCGCCATTCACGAAGTTCACACGCAGGGCGAGGTTGAAGGCCGGGTGCGCTTCCGTCGCCGGGTAATCGTAAAGCCCCAGCATCACGTCGGGCACGTCCCGCCCGTCTTTCCAGAATCGAAGCCCGCCGGTGGCGTAGACGCGGGTGGGGCCGATCGCCCCCGTGACAAAGTGCATGCCGGAGAAAAGATGCACAAACAGATCACCGGCCACTCCCGTGCCGTAGTCGCGGTAGTTGCGCCAGCGGAACAGTCGCACGGGCTCGAACGGAACCCTCGGTGCACGGCCCAGGAAGCGGTCCCAATCGATGTTCTCCGGCGTGGCATCGAGTGGGATAGAATATTGCCACGCTCCGATCGCCGAGTTGCGGTCCCACCAGGCCTCGACCATGTTCAAATCCCCGATGGCGCCGTTTCTGAACAACTCCTTCGCTTTCTGATAGACGATGGAACTCACGCGCTGGCTGCCCACCTGCAAAATGCGTCCCGTCTTCTGCTGCGCTTCGATCACCTTCTTGCCGTCATCCATTCGCTGCACCATGGGTTTTTCGCAATACACGTCCTTGCCCGCGTTCATGGCGTCAATCGAGATCTGCGAGTGCCAGTGATCGGGCGTGGCGATGATCACCGCGTCCACATCCTTCCGCGCCAGCACCTCGCGATAGTCCCGGGTGGTGAACAGGTTCTTGTTGAGAACTTCTTTGGCGTGATCCAGGCGGCCCTGGTAAATGTCCGCGACCGCTACCAGTTCGACACCCGGCACTTTGGTAGACGAATGCGTATCTTCGGTACCCATGCCGCCGAGGCCGATGGTCGCCACCTGCACGCGGTCGTTGGCCGGCACCTTCTTCTCTTTCGCGGCCAGAGCCGAACTGTATAGCCCCGCGGCCGCGGTGCTTTGCAGAAAATGTCGTCTGGTGGTGGGCATAGCGCTTTCCTTTTCCTATACTCTAACCCAGGGCGTCCACGGGAACCGGTCCTCTCTGCGGACTTTATCTGTTCGGTATTTGTTGCTTGTAGTAGGGGTGCGGATCGGACGCCGCGTTGGCCGTCGATATGACTACGTGGCCGGCTCAGTGGTTGGCTTTGCCGTGAGCGTGGTCGTGTTGGGACCCGGCGTGGCCGGACGGTCCTGGTGCGTCCCAGCCGGAGCGACACTCCACACGTTGTTGCCGCGGCATGTGAACGTGTCCCAACCCGCGGCTGCGTCCGTTTTGAGGAACGTGTCTCCAGTCGAGCATGTGAAGGGCAGGCTGGTGCCGCTCTGCTCCAACGGTTTCTTCCGCGCGCGATGTCCCGACGGTGCGGCATCTCCTGCCATCTCGCGCGGCAGTTCGGCTTCGGCGGCTTGCGCCGTTGAGGAGGAGGGTTCCGGCAAACCCGCTGGCCGGGCGGCTTCCAACAGAAACTCATCCGCGTTGGGCGGGCGTGTCCCCACGAAGGTGGCCTGCTCCTCCACCGATTTGCCGTCGGGTTCGGCCAGCGCCATGCGGAGTTCCACGCGATCGCTGCGGCGCACATAGCTCACTGCGCCTCGCCGCAGTCGCGCGCTGTCCAACTTGACGTACAAACGCTCGCTGCCATCCACGATGTAGAGTTTGGCGTCCACCGCACGTCGAATCGGATCGGCGTTGGGATCCCAGCGGATCTGGAGCCGGCCGCTCTGATCCAGCGCCTGCAACTGGACCGACTTACCGGCACCGCGGCCCTTGACCGTCACCGCCACCACCAGAATGACCAGACTCACTACGGCAACGGCCCCAATCACCCATCCACGGTAGTGAGCAGTGAAGTGGCGCCGCAACGCGGTCAGGAACAAGACGTCCCGCAGGCCCGGGGTTTTCGGGTGGCTGTCAGGTGGAATCAGGGGGCCTTGCAGCAACTTCAAGAAGCGTGTACGGTCTTGCTCCGACATACTACTCCTGGGCATGGGGGAAGCGCCTTTACCTAAATAATACCGCCAGGCTGAGGGATTTGCGCTCAATCGTAGTACTAGGCGTTACAGGTGTGCCCTCATGCGAGGGGGTACAGGCCGGTCTATTTCGCTGCGGCCACCGGCGGTAACAGCCAGATATGCTCCACCGCGGCAGCTTCCACCGCCCGGCGCGTGAACGGCAACGGATGATATCGCCCCGCGGCCCAATCTTCGATCAAGTCGTCGTAATGCGGGCTCTCCGGATCCCCAGACTCGCCCGGCACGTTCGTTATTACCGACCTGTCCCAGTCGCTCAGGTCCAGAACCTCGCGGTACGAAGCGCCGTTTGTCTGCGTGAACGCGGCGCCGCTGGTGGCATTCACCGTCTGGGCATCGCCTGGCCGGGCAACAGGTCCGCGATCGAACGTCCGTACCCCTAGCGGATGGTGAAAGCGAATCTGGTGCCGGGCTCCCCACTGCCACGACGTCATGTCGGGGCCAAATTCGTGCCCGGCTTGATCGAGCGCCTGGCTGAGCGAACCAGCGAGCACCTTTGGATCAGGCTTCTCTTCGAGGGCTCGCAACAGGGTCTCCAAATCGACGTCGGGACCGATCTCGGGGCCGAAGACGGCGCGCGGCAGTTGCGCCATCCAGTATTCGTAAATCAGCGCCGGCGCCGATGCGGCCGCCAGGTTCCCGTCCCACGCCAGCAGTAGCTCCACGGCCTTCGCCTCGCGTGTCCCCGGCTCAGGCGCCCACCTGCGCAGAATCGCCTGGAACCGGCGCGCCGGGAGGGAGGCCACGTCCTGCTGCATACGCTCGAAGTCTTCCACGCTGAACTTTTTCTTCGCGTGCAACATTTCTTCGATGCGATGGAAACGAAACGGCAGCGCCCACTCATAGCCCAGCGGGATTTTGTACCCCGGCGGCAGAATATTGTGATTGGCGGTGGCAATGAAATGCGTCGCCGGGTTGTACGATCGCGGTAGCTCCGCGGCGTGGCGAAACCCGCTCCACTCGTACTCGCCGCTATCACCTGGCACAGGCAGCACTCCCCGCCAGTTTTTGCGGATGGGCGCCATTCCTGCGGCCTGCCAGCCGATGTTTCCCTCCGTATCCGCGTACACGATGTTCTCGCTGGGCACGTGGTACCGCTCCATCGCCTCTACGAACTCGTTCCAGTTCCTCGCGCGCGCCACCGCCAGGCCCGCGAGATAGCCGGCCGTGCCCGGTTCGCTTCCCACCCACCGCAGGGCGTACGCCCGGTGGCGCGCCCGGTCTTCGTAGAGGATCGGTCCGTGGATGGTGAAACGCAGTTCAATTTGCCGGGCCGGCGCGCCTTTTACCTGCACAGTCTGGCGCTCGGTCTCGACCTTCTTCCACGCCCCGCGATACAAGTACTCGCCCGCATCGGCGGGATTCAGCTTCTCGACGTAGAGGTCCTGTTGGTCAATTCCCACGATGGTGAAACCGAAGCCGATCCGTTCGTTGTGCCCAAGCGCGATTCCCGGCAGGGCCGGCTCGCCCGCGCCGATCGCATTCCAGCCCGGCGCTACCAGGTGCACCGTCTTGCGCAGAGATGGAATCTGCACCGGGCGATGCGGATCGTTGGCCAACAGAGGCTTGCCGGTCACCGTCATGCTGCCATCCACCACCCAGTTGTTGCTGCCTTGTTCGGTGGAGAACGCCACCGGACCAATGGCTTGTTCGTACACGCGCACAATGTCGTGCGTGATTTCGGTGAGGTCCAGGCCGCGCGGAACGTCTGCAGGAGCCGGCGGATCGAGCGCAAAGAACTTCTCGACCGCCGCCATTCCAAAGCGGCGCACCTGTTCGGCGCGCTTTACTTCGCGCGTCAGATTCCGCGTCATCAGCAGCCCAGCCACGCGGCTGAGACAGTCTTCCGGCGCCCAGAGGCCAGGCGAGTATCCGGCCATCCGGAATTCGAGCGGACGCGCGCCGCCCAGCGCCTTGATGTAGGCATTGATGCCGTCAGTAAACGCGCTGACGATCTCGCGGGTACCCGGCCCATAGCTGCGCCACTCGGCATTCCAATCGCCGCGGAAAAGCACAGAGCGGGCCAGCCGGTCACGATCGATCGCCGAAGGTCCCAGCACCTCGGCAAGCTTGCCGGTTCCGATGCGCCGCCAGAGATCGATCTGCCACAGCCTGTCCTTCGCCGTGATATAGCCCTGTGCGAAGAACAGGTCGTGGACCGACTGAGCGTAAATGTGGGGAACGCCCCAGCGGTCGCGGATGATTTCCACCGGCTGCGACAGCCCGGCTACACGGATGTCGTCAGCCTGGCAAAGTGGGAGAGCCAGCAGTACCAGAAGCACACGTATGGCGCGGGTGCTTCCGAATCGGTTGAACACTACCCCTTTTTATCAGATGTGCTGGCGGGAGTGCTGGACGAGCTCTTGGATTCAGACTTTGTGGAGGAATCGGTGGACGACCCCGTGCTTTCCTTCTTACTATCCTTGGCCGCCTTGGCTTCGGTGCCCTTTCCGTTCTTCGAGCCACCGTAGTCGTTGACGTACCAGCCGGAGCCTTTGAATTTCAGCGCGGAAGGAGAAATCAGCCGCTCTACCGGCCCGCCGCCACACTTTTCGTGCACTTTGAGCGGCTCATCGGAAAACTTCTGGATCACTTCGAAAGTCTCACCGCAGGACTCACACTTATATTCGTACAGAGGCATACTGAAAACGCAACGACCTCGGCCTATTTTAGCAGGTTTGTGTTTTCTGAGCCGAAAACCCCAAAGTAACCCAGGGATTCCGTGTTTTGAGCCCCTTTCGCCCCCCTTCTGCGAGCGCTAGAATCCAGGCAGTGAAGGCCCTCTGCGGTCAACTCTGCGCACTGGCGTGCTCGTTTCTGGCAATGGCACAGTCCGACTTGCCCCAGAATGTGCTCCAGCTTGCCCAGCTCAAGCGCGAGGTCAAGTCACGCCTCGCGGCGCTTCCCAACTATACGTGCGTCGAGACCATCCAGCGCTCACGGCGACGTAACGCACAGGAGCCATTCCGGCTCCTCGATACGGTCCGCATCGAAGTTGCTGTCATCAGCAATCGCGAACTCTATTCCTGGCCGGGGGCAAACGAGTTTGAAGATCGGGATCTGGGCGACATGATCGGCGCCGGCATGATCTCCAGCGGCAGCTTCACATCCGCAATTAGCAACGTCCTGTTGAATAACATCGCCACCATTACATGGCACGGCAATGAAGACCTGCGAGGCCGCCGCGCTGTCCGCTGGGACTATCGCATCCCGTATAACCTGAGCGACTGGACCTTGCGAATTGAAGGGCGCCAGGGGAACGTGTCGGAAACCGGCTCGTTCTGGGCTGATGCCGAGACTCTCGAATTGCTGCGCCTGGAAATCAACGCCAAAGACATCCCGCCCGATCTTCCCATCACGGCGGCCAACGATTCGTTCGACTACTCCCCAATGCGGGTTGGCTCACGCGACCTGCTGCTGCCTCAAACCGCCGAGAACCTGGTCACGCATTGGAACGGCAAACAGAGCCGCAATCTGATCGAGTTCAGCCATTGCCGCGAGTTCGCCGCCGAAGCCCGGCTCAGTTTCGACGCGCCTAAAACTATGGAAAAACCGCTCGCCCCAGTGGCCGAAGTCTCGCTTCCCGCCGGCTTGCGATTCTCCATCCGGCTTGCGAAACCGGTCGATTCTCAGGTAGCAAAGGTAGGCGACCCGCTAGCCGCCGAGATGGTCTCGTCCGTCGAATATAAGCACAACCTCGTCGTTCCCAAGGGTGCGATGCTACGCGGCCGCATACGCCGGTTGGAGCGCTACTCGACCCCTCGCCCGCACTGGGTCGTTGGTCTGGAGTTCACCGATATTGAGTTTCCCGGGCATCACGCCCGGTTCTTCGGAGAGATGACCGGTGTAGCCCCGGGTGCCGGCCTCAGCCTGACATTGAGTGCGTCGCAGACCGAAACGCGTGACGACATTGGCCTGGGCGGAAGCGTCACGAGCTCAAGGACGGTAGCCTATCTGCCTGTTCAAATCCCCGGCGTCAGTACCTTCTTCATGGAAGGTTCCAGCTTCCGTCTGCCGGAAGGTCTGCTCATGGACTGGCGCAGTATCGCGCTACGGAAATAGGGTGGCGTCACTCACTTGTACACGTCGCCCTTGAGATCGTCCGGCATATCCGTCAGACGCCCCAGCATTTCGAGGGTCTTCACCACCGCATGATCGACGATGCGCTCCCCCGCCCCGGGCTCGACCCACGTCGCTGCGCTCGCCGCTCCATAGCCGCCGGCCGCCGCCGTTCGAATGGTCGGGAAGTATCCGTAGTAACCGTTCGTGTAGCCGAGCAAAAACGCCGCGGGCACGGGGCAGCGGTCACGCCAGTTCATCTGGAAATCGACAAATGGCTCTCCAGGAAAGGTCATGAAGGCGATCTGGCGGTTGATGAGCACCGTGGCTACCGGCACCTGGAACTCGCGTTGGATCGGTCCGTATTCTTCGAACACGTTGGGACCGAGAAATTTCACCAGCGCTTCACGAAACCGCTGCTCATTCCACCGCAGTTGGACCGGCATCATGTCCTCCGCGAATTGGATGCTGGAGTCCGTCGCCGCCTGGGTATGAATCTCCGCGGCAACTCGCGCGGCTTCCGCGCCTAGCTTCTCGCCTGTCCATTCGCGCGCCTTCACCGGGTCTTCCTCGAGCGGCGTGACCGCATAGTACGGATTAATGTCTCCAGGGGCGCCTTGCAGAAAGAAGCTGAGCGTGCGGCTTCCGAATTTTGCCTCCACCACCCGATTCGTCGCGGCCGGAAAGTCCGCGGTGTATTGAAGATTGTCCGAGCCGAACACCACGGGGTGACACGAGTAGTTCGTGAGAACTGCCATCGCCGAACCATCGGTTCTGTCGATGCGAATTACGGAAACCGTCGGGTCGACGGGCGCGGTCGGAATGCGCGTCAGGTTACGCTCGAACCAGCTCACGGTACCGTCGGCGTTCACCCGCAGCCGGTTGTGGCCAATGTACACCGCCCCGGTGCCTGTTCCGATCCGCGCTTCCACCAGACTATTGGTTGCCTCCTGGATGGCGCGCTCGATTTTCTCCAGCGCCGTCCGTTCCCAGGCCGGCGGGCCGTCTTTATACTGGTCCTGAATCACCGGCGCGCCATGTGTGTGCGACGCGGTTACCAACAGGCACGAAATTCCACTCGATTTCTTCACCGACTGGCGAATCTGGTCGACCGACGCAGGTCCGAAGCTGCGGCCCAGATCAAGCGTGACCAGAGCCAGCCGTTTATCGCCGGCTTCCAATACCAGCACGCGCGCAAACAACGGGTCTAAGGTGCTTGCCGCCGGCTTCAGCCGGGACTCGAAGCCCCACAAAGGGACTCCGCCGGACGGCGTAATGTCCGCCTTCGCGGTCCCCGCCCGCAGCGACGCAGCCAACGATGGAACTGCAGCGAGCAACAAGGCTACCAAAACGAGAATCAAGCGCACAGGATGTCTCCTTGGTAAACCATATCACTACCCGTCGCTGCTGGTCGCCGCGCCGGTGGAACCCTCCTCTCAGGTAGGATTTCCGCCGGAATCGCCGCCGCTATCCTTCGGCCCAGGGATCACGATTACCCCGACCGCGAGCGCAAACTGTACAAGCTCAGCCACGTTGTGGATTTTCAACTTCTTCATCAGAGTCTTCCGGTACGTGCGGACAGTCTCAACCGCCAGATTCAGTTCGGAAGCAACCTCCTTGCTCACTTTGCCCCCGGCAATCAGCCGCAGTACCTGCACCTCTCTTTGTGTCAGGCTTTCCAGAGCGGGGTTCAGCCTGGTCTTCGCGTTCCTTATCCAGTCCATGGCTCTGGCGGCGGCCACAGGGCTGAGATAGGCTCCACCCCGAGCTACAGCCTTGAGAACCTCGACAACATCGGCCGACGATCCCCCTTTGGACATGTACCCGCGGACGCCGGAGCGCAGCGCGTTCTCCACGATGGCATCCTCACTGTGCATCGAAAGGGCGACGATCTTGATGCCAGGACGATCTTCGATGATTTCCCTGATCGTCTCAATCGCTGCATCATGTTCCGGGTCCAGATCGACCAGGATCACGTCCGGGTTGAGACTGCTGAGAAGCCGCAGCGTATGGTCCCGGTCGTCTGTTTCGCCAATGACCTGAAAGTCCTCATGGCGCTCAATCAAGGCCTTCACGGCTTCACGGACAAGGCGAAAACTCGATACCAGCAGGACGGAATGCACAACTTGAAACTCCCGGGAAAACCACTTTCGTTCGACTAGGCCGTTTGAGACGCCGGTCATTGGCTGCGGATCCTGGCTCATGGCGTTCTCTTGATGGCTCTCCCGGAGCTGGTCCTTGAATGTCCCCAAAGGTTTGTCATCGCTTCCTCTGGCGGGGCCCTAGCCGCATCAGCGTCTTGATGCTGAAAATTTCATCCGGCGCGATCGGCGCTCGGCAGTCTCACTCACCCACTGTGTCCATCTTGATGAATCCAGGAAACAGGCCCCTATCGTTGGCAATTGGATTCTCGTGTAGAACTATCGAAGGGGTGCGTGTCGTGGTTTCGACTACACGCTCGGCCCGCATCGCTCCAGTGGGCGAGGTCAGGTCGAAACGAGTTACGGTTCAGGGCGTTTCTGGTTTCTCAATCCACGAGATGATTGCTTATCGCGAAGTGCATCAGTTCCGCCGTGGTCGTCATGTGCATCTTTTCCAGAATGCGGGCACGATGCGTACTCACTGTTGATACGCTCAGATGCAGGTCCGCGGCGATCTGGGTCACTGTCTTTCCTGAGGCGATCATTCGCAGGATCTCAAATTCCCGGTCAGACAGAATCTCGTGAGCCAGCCGCGACGCATCGCGTTTGAGGTCCAAAGCGAGCCTCTCCGCCAATGCCGGGCTTACATACTGGCCGCCAGCCAGCAGTTTGCGGATGGCCTTGATCAGTTCTTCGGGGGCGCTTTTCTTATTCATGTAGCCCGAGGCTCCCGCTTTGAGGATGCGCTTGCCGTACTGGTCTTCAGGATGCATGCTCAAGACCAACACGGGGAGTTTGGGGCACATCGCTTTGAGGTCCTTCAGAACATCGAGGCCGCTTCGCCCCGGCATGGTGATGTCCAGCATCACCAGGTCCCATTCGCAGTTCCGAAGTTGCGCCAGAACCTGTTGTGCATCTTCCGCCTCACCGCACACTGCGCCCTCCAACTCGCGTACCAGGATCTCCTTCAATCCCCTGCGCAGGATCGCATGATCATCGGCTATGAGAATCCGGGTCACTTCGCTGTTCCGTTTTTTTGGGGTTCCAAGCGTGGAATCCGCACTCTGACGGTTGTGCCGCCACCCGGGTCGCCTTGTATAATGAACCCGCCGCCCAGCAGCAGAGCCCGCTCGCGCATTCCCAGTATCCCGAGCGACCTGCCTGCCGAAAGCTGCTCTTCGCGGATCCCCAGGCCATTGTCGTGAACCTCCAGGACCAGGTCGTCATTTTCTTTTTCCAGCCGTACGTTCACCTCGGTCGCTTTCGCGTGCCGCGCCACGTTGGTCAGTGTCTCCTGGAAGATGCGAAAGAGCGCCGTGGCCCGGTCCGAATCAATGTTGATGTCCTCGTCGGGCATGCGAACCCGGCACTTCGTTCCCGTGCGAGCCTCGAACTCTTCCGCCGCCCACTCCACGGCAGCCGCAAGACCCAGATCGTCCAGAATTCCCGGGCGCAGGTCGGTCGAAATCCTTTGGACGGATTGAATCGTCTCATCCAGGAGTTTCAAGATGGATTGACCTCTCTGAACAGCAGGCCCCTGGTCTGCCGGTAGTTCACGCACCAGCGCCGTCACGTCCAGCTTGATGGCCGTCAAAGCCTGCCCCAGTTCATCGTGAATCTCCCGCGCCACCATCGTTCGTTCCTCTTCCCGGACGCTCTGCAGTTGCGCGGTAAGCGCACGCAACTGGTCGAACGACCGCTGCAGCGCTTCTTCCGACCGCTTGCTCTCGGTCACGTCCATGACCGTGCCCGTGAACTCGACAACGTCACCAGTTTGGTTTACCACGGGGTGGCCGATACTGTGACAGAATTTTGTGGTTCCGTCCGGAAGAACGATTCGAAAATCGAAGACGAAGTCTCTTCGCTCGCGGATCGCCGCCCTGACGGCTTCATCGCCCTTGGCGTGGTCCTCTGGGTGTATCCGTCCCACAACCGCCCGGAGAGATGGTGTCCCGTTCGCAGGGTCAAAACCGCAGATGCGGTAATTTTCCTCGGACCAGAAGAGCAACTTTCTCGGGGGAGTAATAGTCACTGCCCAACTGCCTATATGACTGAGTCTCTGAGCCTCGGCCAGGTGCGCCTCACTGCGCCGCAAACGCTCTTCTGCCTGCTTGCGCTCAGTAATGTCGCGGACGACGCTTAGGACAAGAGGACCCTCCTCCGTCTCGATCAGGCTCAACAAAATGTCCACTGGGAACTCCGTGCCATCTTTGCGTCGTCCATGAAGTTCCAAGCCTGCGCCCATGGGACGGACACGAGGTTGTGCGTAGTAATCCTCCCGGTCCGCTGAATGCGCGCGCCGGAAGACCTCGGGCACCAGAACCTCGACCGGCTGCCCCAGCAGTTCGGAGCGCGTGTATCCGAAGATCTTCTCCACTTGCTCGCTGACCCTTGCGATGCGCCCCTGACGGTCCGACGCCACGATGGCATCTGGAGAAGAGTCGAAGAGCTTTTCGAACATCATCTGGCTCCTTCGCATCGCCTCTTCTGCTTGCTTGCGCTCGGTAATGTCTTCAATGATCGCCATGCCAAATGGCGGCACCGTTTCGCTACCCAACGCTAGCGAAACCGTGCTCCTCACCCAGATCAGCCTGCCGTCCTTGCGCCGGTAGCGTTTCTCGAGCGTGAACTGCTGCAGTTTGCCCTCCCATAGCGTCGTGGCCAGAACGTGGTTAGTCGCCCGGTCCTCCTCGTACGTGATGTCCGGGTATGACACCCCCCGGAGCTCGTCATCTGAGTACCCTACCATCTGCTGGTAAGCTCGATTCGTCGCGGTAAAGGCGCCTTGTGGGTTCGTAACAACGATGCCTACGGCCGAATTCTCGAAGATCGCTCGCCAGCGCTCCTCGCTGGCCCGCACTGCCTCCTCCGCCCGGCGTCGCTCACAGATTTCTCTCTCGAGTTCCATGTTTGCGGCCCGCAATTGCTCGGGGCTGGGGAGAGCCAGCGCTCGCGGAACCAGCAATACCAAGAACGCCGCCGTCGCAACTGACGCTCCCGCCGTAACCGCTTTGATCACACCTGCCAGCCAGTAGGTGCCGTGCCAGATGGTCCAGACTTCCATCAGGTGGGTTGTGCCGCAGCCGAAGATGAATACGCCGAACATGAGAAACATCCCGTGGAAAGGCAGATCGCGCCGTCTGCGCACGAGATAGGCCAGCACCAGGGGAATGCAATAGTAGGCAAGGCCAATCAATGCATCCGATATGGCGTGTAACCAGACGATTTCCGGCCTCCAGAGATAACAGTAGCCGTGCGGCATGAAATCCGACGAGAACAGTTCGGTCAGGAATTCCCGCATACGCCCTCCTTCAGTTCCGTTGCTTGTTTACCCAGAACCAGCAGTCATCTATAGCCCTCGTTCAGTTTGGATTTTTCTAAAACCTATAGTCCGGCGGCTTGATTCCCTTCACGCGCAGGTAAACTTCCGCCTGCCCCCGGTGATGCGCCGTGTGTGTGAAGTAGGCCCACAGCCATTCGAAGCCGGTCAGATTTCGCGCCGGCGGGCCCACCACCGTATCCATGCGCTCCGGCGTCATCGAGGCGACGGCCTTGTCGCAGAAATCGAAGGAGTCGCTCAGAAACTGGAGAGCCGTCTCTCGATCGACGTCCACCTTTTTGGTGTCCTTCGCCCACTCCGCGATTTTGGGCGGGAGCGCCGGCCGCGCCATTCCGCTGGCGTTGGCGCAGGCGTTCAGATTGACTCCCGCAATGTGCGCCATCAACTGGCCGAAGCTCATCTCCTCCGGATTCGGACGGAAATTGTAGCTCTCGGCGGGCATGGCCTTCGCTACGGCTATGGTGAATTCACCCGACGTCTTCCAATGCTTCACCAGTGCGTCTTTGACGGTTGTTTGGGCGAGCGCGGGGAGCGAGAGCGCCAGGATCGTGAACAGACTGGTCTTCATGATTTACCTCGCGAACCATTCATAACCCACCACAGCCAGGAGAGCAATGGGGGGCAGGCGGCGGGGGCTCAAATACTGAAAAGGACGATTACTGCGACGCAGAACGCCACCAGGTAGCTCACCCGGTCCCGCGTCGCAAAAACGATGGGATCGTGGTGCAAAGTGCCGCGATTGGAGATCAACAGAAACCGGCTCAGCCAGTAGATGAGGAAAGGACAAATCAGCCACAAACGGTGAGGATGGTGGTAGAGCGCGGTGGCTTCGGGGCTGTTGATGTATAACGCGAAGACCAGCACGCTCGCATAACTGCTGGCAGCCGCCAATCCGGTGATCTGTGGAATGTCGACCACCTGGTAGCCGCGGCCCGGCAGCAGGTCCGTGTCTTGCGCGGCCGATTTCAATCGCAGCTCGCTCAACCTCTTCGTCATGGCCAGCGACAGGAAGACAAACATGAAGAAAGCCAGCGTCCAACTGGATATCGTGATGTTCGTCGCCGCGCCGCCAAACAGAACCCGCATCGTGTAGAAAGCCGCGAGCGCCAGAACATCCGCGAACAGCATTCTCTTGAGCTTGAGCGAATACGCCATGGTCCCTGCCAGGTAGGCAGCCAGCAGCCATCGCGCATTCACGGGCAATGCAAGGGAGAGGCCTGCGCTCAGCAACAGCAAACAGGCCGCAGCGGCCAAGCCCCACACCAGTGGAACAGAACCGGACGCAAAGGGCCGCAACTTCTTGTGGGGATGCGCGCGGTCCGACTCAACGTCCAGGATGTCATTCACAATGTAGATGGCGGACGCAGTCAGAGAAAATGCCGCGAAGGCCATAAGGGCCGTGCGGAGGACTGTGGCCTCGAAGAACCGGTGCGATGTTGCAATGGGCAGAAAGATCAACACGTTCTTCACCCATTGATGCGCTCGCAGAATCCGCCAGAGTCGCCTCGGAGGCCGCGGGAAGGTCGCCAGAACGGGAATCGAGTTTTTCTTCAAACGGCTCGCAAAATTTCGCGGTGCGCCCGCCAGCACCGCTCCAGCAGACTGGCGCCAGATCGCGAAATCCGTGGTCGAGTTGCCCGCGTACAGGAATCTCTCGCCCGCCATGGACTGGATGGCCGCCGCCTTTCGCTGTCCCTTCAGGTTCACGGTTTCTGACGTCGCCAGCACGCCGCTGAAGATTCCGAAATAGTCCGCGATGTCCTTCGCAACACGCTCCGGCGAGGCCGTGGCCAGTATCAGCGTTCGTCCGTTAAGGCGTTCGTTCCGCAAGAACCCAAGTAAATCTTCGTTGATCGGGAGGGTGGCCGGATTCGGTGTCCAATATTCCGCCAGCCGGCTCTTCAGGTAGGCGCGTCCTCGGATCAGCCAAAACAAAAGCAGCGGCGCTTTCCATGGCAGAGTCCTGACGAAGTGCACCGCCATCTCGGCCAGGGTATCGGTGAGTAGAAGCGTGCCGTCGAGATCGACAAACAGGGGGGTGAGGCCATCCGCTCCGGTCCCAGCCGTCGATGCCGCGGGCTGTTTATCGGAGATGACTCCCATAGCACTAATCTCCCTAGGATAGAAGATCCCCGCGGTCCCGACAATCAGGTGCCAACCCTAAAGCTATACGTAAATGCTAGGCGTTACAGGATATCCGTCAGGGCAGCGGACTGGAGGTGGCGGGCATGCGCCACCTGGAGTTCTTCCTGGTCCACCAGGCGCGACCACAGCGTCTCGGGATGCGCATCAAACACCATACCGGCAGTGGCGGGCAGCACGTTCCAAGCGTCCATCTCCAGTTCCCACTCCAGTTGTCCGGCGTCCCATCCTGCGTAACCCAGGTAGAGATGCAATGTGCCCGGCGCTGGCCCCGATGTGATGGTTTTCTCCAGGCCCCCTTTGCTCGAAATCACGTAAATATCGGCAAGCACACGTTTGGACTCTTCGGGTTTGCTGCGGCTCCGAACCAGCGCCATGATGCTGTCGGTCTGGACCGGGCCACCCAGATATAGCGGTTCCGAACGGCCTTTGGCGCCTTCGAGTTCTTTGGAGAGTCGGGACAATGGGATTTTCGTCTGGCGGTTGAGGATCAGCCCTACGGTCCCCTCGTCGTCACTGTGCTCGACCAGCAGGATGACCGTCTGGGCGAAGTTCGGATCTTGAAGGCTGCGGCGGGCTACCAGAAGCTTCCCGGCCGCTAGTTGCTTCGGCGCGTCCTCCGCCTGCGCGGGAACCAGCCACCCCTGGTGCACGGCCGGCGCCGCGAATGCAACGAGCGCCGCAACCGGCATGAACGACGCAAGGCGAGTCGCCGTCGGCTGGTTTTGCGCTCGCCACTCCATGGCCCCAATTCTATCCCCTTTTCTGGCGGCCCGGCGGGCCACCGTGGTATCGAAGAAGGAGTATGGATTACGTCAATCTGGGTTCGTGCGGCTTGAAAGTTTCGCGGATTTGCCTGGGCGCCATGACCTACGGCGCCAAGCGCTGGAGAGAGTGGGTGCTCGAAGAAGAGGAGAGCCGGCCGTTCATCCGCCGCGCGCTGGAGCTGGGTATCAACTTCTTCGATACCGCTGACATGTACTCAGACGGCGTGAGCGAACAGATTCTGGGCCGCGCCCTGAAAGATTTTGGCCCGTCGCGCGACCGCCTGGTCATCGCCACCAAGGTGTTCAATCCGATGGGTGACGATCCGAACCAGCGAGGCCTCTCGCGCAAGCATATCTTCCACGCCGTCGACGACAGCCTGCGGCGGCTCGGCGCCGACTACGTCGATCTCTACCAGATCCACCGCTTCGACTCTCAAACCCCCATCGAAGAGACCATGGCCGCCTTGCACGATGTCGTAAAGATGGGCAAAGCGCGATACATCGGCGCTTCTTCCATGTACGCCTGGCAATTCGCGAAGATGCTTCACCTGGCGGACCGGCTCAACTTGACGCGCTTTGTGAGCATGCAAAATCACTACAACCTGATTTATCGCGAAGAAGAGCGCGAAATGATTCCGCTGTGCCGCGAAGAGCGCATCGGACTTGTGCCGTGGAGTCCTCTGGCGCGTGGCTTTCTTGCCGGGAATCGCCGCCCGGAGGGTTTTGGAGACACCATCCGCGCCAAGACCGATAGCTACGCGCACAGTATGTATTATCAAGAGTCAGACTTCGCGGTCGTCGATCGGTTAACCGACGTTGCGAAAAAGCACGGTGTGCCTAATGCGCAGGTGGCGCTGGCCTGGGTGCTCCACCAGCCCGGAGTCACGGCGCCCATCATCGGCGCAAGCAAGATGCAGCACCTTGACGATTCCGTCGCTGCGTTGAGTCTCAAGCTGGACGCAGCGGAACTGGAATCGCTCGCCGAACCCTACCGGCCGCATCCCGTCCTCGGCCATTCCTAGCTTGCAGGCTCCTCGAATATTCCGTTTTCGCGATTCTTGCGGACTTGGTCCGCGCGAAAATAGCGCCCGTTCATCGCGATGTAGACCCCGGGCGCGAGCGTCTGCGCAAACGCCAGAGCGCTACCCAAATTAAACAGGCCGTCGGAGCTGCCGAATTTGTACGGCACCATGGCGCCTGTCAGCACAATCGTCTTGTCCTTGATGTGGGCCGCCAGCATCTGTGCTGTCGTCACCATGGTATCGGTCCCGTGCGTGATCACCATCCGGCTCTCCGGCGCCGCGCGGCACTGCTCCAGGATCAGGTTCCGGGCAGCCGCCGTCATCTCCAGGCTGTCGATCATCATCAGCGTGCGCACTTCCAACTTCAGGTTCGCCCGCCCCAGCTTCAACATCTCCGGCAGGTGAGAATCTTTGAAATAAAGCTTGCCGGTAAGCTCGTCGTACTCCTTGTCGAACGTTCCGCCCGTTACAAAAATCCTGATTCCTTCCATTCCCCACATTGTCTCAGGCCGAAGAAACAGGATTAATCCTATAAGATAAGAATTTTCCTGGAACAGTACCCCTCAACTGTGGTATACGTTATTCCATTACGCGGAGCGCCACCGGTGAAAACCATACTTCTGCTAGATGACGAACCTGCTGTCCTCAAAATCACTGCACTGATTCTCCGAGGGGCCACCGGCTGGCGCGTCGTCGAAGCCGCGACCCTCCAGGCGGCCGCCGATCACGCGAAATCAAGCATAGATCTTGTGATTGCCGACGTATGCATCGATGGGCAAGCTCCTTCAGCCGTCGCCGATCATCTGAGGATTCTGTGCCCCCACGTGCCGGTGCTGTTCATCTCGGGCTACCCGCGGGAGACCCTGCTGGGAAACGGACTCCTGGAGGACGGTGCTGCCTTTCTGGCCAAGCCGTTCTCGCCGGCTACCCTCCTCCGCCGCATTCGCGAGGTCTTAGAGGCTGACACTGCAGCGCCCCATGCTTTGCGCGCGGCGGGATAAACGGCGCACTTCCCTTCCCCTGAAAACGCGATAAGCTGGCACACCGGAGGACTTGATGATGACTCCCAGGTGGACCCGTCGCGATTTGTTGAAGCTTGCCGCAGTTGGCGCTTCCCTGAGCCGTTTCGAGGCGCTGGCGGCGCCTTATCGGAGCAAGGTCAAGATCAGCGACATTCAGGCGATGGCGCTGCGCACGCAAACCGGCAATTGTCTCATCCGCGTTATTACCGACGCGGGCCTGGTTGGTTACGGCGAGGCCGGATCCACCGGGCCCATGGCGCGAGCGCGCATCGAAACCATGAAGCCACTGCTCATTGGCAAAGATCCACTTGCCATCGAACAGCATTTTCACAGCATGAGCACGCTGATGCACACCTACGTTGCGCACATTCCGACCGTCAGCGGCATCGACATCGCCCTATGGGACCTCGCCGGGAAAATCACCGGGCTTCCGGTGTGCGTCCTACTGGGCGGCCCGTTCACCGATTCGATCCGGATGTATTCGCACGGGCTCGATCTGGACATGCTCGACCCGGGTTCGTGCCGGGCGTGGGCGCAACGCGTGAAACAAATGCCCGAGGGCTTCGATGCCTTCAAGAACAGCATCGACCCGGTGATCGGAGTGCCCCCGGCGCGGTACACGGCCACGCTCGATCACGGGCAATTGCGTAAGATCGCGCGCGCGTATTCGAATGTCCGCGAGGCCGTCGGTGACGAGATCGAAATCGCGGTGCACTGCCACAACGAATTCGATACGCCGAGCGCCATCGCCGTGGCCAAGGCCGTGGAGCCGATGGATCCGCTGTTTCTCGAGGACCCGCTGAACGTTCCGTATTCGGAAGGATGGATCGCGCTGAAACGGGCCTCGCGCATTCCCATCCTCACCGGCGAAAAGCTTGAGCTGGTTCGCGGGTTCCGGCCGTTCCTGGACAACCAGGCGGTGGACATCGTTCACCCGGATCTGGCGTTTGCGGGCGGGATCACGGGGACGCGGAAGATCGCGGACTTCGCGGCTTTGACCCGCAGTCCGGTGGCGCTGCACAACGTCGGCAGCCTGGTGCTGACCTGCGCGAACGCGCACTTCGGCGCGTCCATCCAGAACTTTTACCGTTCCGAGAGCGCGCTGGGACGGCCAACCCGCTATGTCGAAGAGATGGCCGCCGGCAATCCGCCGGTTGTGCGGAAAAGCCGTTTACAGGTGCCGATGGAACCCGGGCTTGGAGCCGATCTGAATCCGGATGTCCTCAAGAAATACCTGGCGCCGGGAGAACAATATTGGGGCACGGGACCGAACGGGGCAGCGTAGCTCTTCTCAACCACACAAGGATTTGGACCCATGCTTAGAAATTTGACGCTCGGTTTCACACTATGCGGCGCGCTCGCGGCCGCGAATTATCCCGCGCCGGTTGAAGGAGACTGGATCGCCAGAGATTTCCGCTTGACCAACGGCGAGACGTTGCCCGAGCTGCGGCTGCACTACACCACCATCGGAAAGCCCGAGCGGTCCGGTTCGGGCGCCGTGCGCAACGCTGTGTTGATCATGCACGGAACCGGCGGCACCGGAGCGCAGTTCCTGACGGAAGCATTCGCCGGCCAACTCTTTGGACCCGGCCAACTGCTGGACGCGGCTCAGCACTATATCATCCTCCCCGACGCCATCGGGCATGGCAAATCGAGCAAGCCGAGCGACGGCCTGCGCATGCGGTTTCCAAAATACACCTACGACGACATGGTGCGGGCGCAGTACCTGCTCGTCACGGAAGGACTCGGTGTCAACCATCTGCGGCTGGCGATGGGCACGTCCATGGGCGCCATGCACACCTGGCTCTGGGGCGAGACCTACCCGGATTTCATGGATGCGCTGATGCCGCTCGCCAGCCAGCCGGTCGAGATCGGCGGCGAGAATCGGATGGTCCGAAAAATAATCATCGACGCTATTGAGCGCGATCCGGCATGGAAGAACGGCGAATACACCACGCAGCCGGTCCCTGGACTCACCTGCGCCGTGTCTATCCTCACGATCATGACCAGCAGCCCGCTCCAGTTGCAGAAGCAATACCCCACCCGCGAGAGCGTCGATGCGATGCTGGAGAAGACCATTCCGGAGCGTGTTGCGCGCGAGGACGCCAATGACCTGATCTACGCTCTTGCGGCGTCGCGTTTCTACAATCCGGAGCCGAACCTTGGCAAGATCCAGGCTCCACTCGTGGCCATCAACTCGGCCGACGACCTGGTGAATCCTCCCGAGTTGGGAATCGCGCAGCGCGAGATCCAGAAGGTGAAGCGCGGCCGGTTCATACTGATCCCGATCAGCGATGAGACGCGCGGTCATCGCACGCATTCGCTGCCGTCAGTGTGGGGTAGGTACCTCGGCCAGTTGCTGCAGGAGTCAGAATCGAAATGACGCCCGACTCCCAGGCTAATGGATCGGCTGCCGGCCGTTCTCGCGCTCCCAAGGCATGGCTGATTCGAGACGTCCGGAAGCGAGCGTGTTGGCGGGCAGGTTGGCTTCGAGGTAATCGATACCAGGCGGGGTAATCACGAAATCGCTGTTGTCCGAGCTAGCAACAAAGTTCTTGTTCTGCAGATACCACAGCGTAAACGAGACGAATTCGGACGGACACTTGGTGATCTGTTCCAGCTCCAGCATAGACAACCCCTGCCGATTAGGGTTCGTCTGCCGCTGCTTAAACAGCACGCACAAAATACCGACGCGCCGGCTCAGTTCTGCATCCACTCCTGAGGCCACTTCACCCGGCTCGACCGAAGGTAGAGGCTGTCTCACGCGGGCCACATAGTCGGCATCATACGCGGCTCTGCGTTCGGGGTCGGACAGAACTTCAAACGCGCGCTGGAGAACAATAAACTGTTCCGCATTACCGGTGTCGGCGTTATCCGGGTGCAGGCGAGCGACCAGCATCTTATACACGCGCTTAATGGTTTCCAGCTCGGCCTTCGGGCTGATCTGCAGCAGATCATAGTAATCGACGAACTTGCCTTGGGTTTGCATTCTACCTAGATCGCTCCTGGTGACTGAAGGCGCCGCGTGCTTGGTTGCCTTTTCTATTTAAACGCCCGGTTAGCGTGAAGTTCAATAGATTCGCGCAAATAATACCAACGTGTTTGCCAAAGAGAACGTCATCCTATTAACGAACGTGATTCTTTTCGGGTAAGGAACTTTGACGCGCCTTGTAGCGCAGGTCCACGCCTGATTTCCGCGGGACCTGCGCCTTCTTTTCGAGACCGAGGAAAACCCGACCGGTCTACAATGCAAATAGCATCGGCGCGATCATGCCCACCATTGCCAACCGGCCCTACAAATGGCTGGCGGAGTATTACGACCAGCTCTTCACATTTCATCTGCCTTGTTTTGAAGCAGCCCGTCAGCGCGTGCTCGGCGATCTCTTGCCGCGCTTGGATTCCGCGTGCGACTTGGCCTGTGGCACCGGCACCACCGCTCTCCTGCTGGCGCGCAGGGGCATCAAAATGTACGGCGTGGATCTTTCTGCGGTCATGTGCCGGCTCGCCCGCCTGAAGGCTCATCGTGCCGGTCTGCCGCTGCGCGTGATCCGAGCCGACATGCGAAATTTCCGGCTGCCTGCGCCGGTCGGCCTGGTCTTGTGCGAATTCGATGCCCTCAACCATGTAATGCGCAAAGCGGATCTGCGGCGTGTCGCAGGCGCGGTGGCGGGTGCTCTCGAACCGGGCGGATATTTCTATTTCGACGTGAATAACCGTCGCGCCTTTGAGACGATCTGGCCCGGCTGCTGGTGGATCGAAAAACCCGGCGTCGCACTCGTGATGCACGGAGGATACGATCGCAAGCGCGACAAGGGCTGGAGCGATGTCGAATGGTTTCTGCGCGACGGAAAGCGCTGGCGGCGGCATCACGAGCGCATCGAACAAGTGGCCTGGACTGGGGCGGAGGTTCGCCGCACCTTGCGCGATGCCGGCTTCGATCGGGTCCAGGCGTGGGATGCGACGCCTTTCTTCAAGAACGATCCCAAGATCAGCCCCGGCTGCCGTACGTTTTACCTGGCACGGAAGCGGGCCTAACTGTACAACAGACCGCTTGCTTCGCGCGCGGCTCAGCCAGCGGCCAGACGGGTCGCGGCGGCATGGAGCGGTTGCGCACCCTATGTAGCGACACACCCCGATTTGTCAAGACGCAGCTCGGTGTACTACAATAGCCCTTTACACCAATAGGCCCAACACGCGTGGTGTGTTTGGGCTTCCTGATCGAGGATTTCCCCAATGCATGCCATTATCGAAACCGGCGGAAAACAGTTCCGGGTTGCTCCGGGTGAAGTGATTCGTGTCCCTAAGCTAGAGGGCGACGTCGGTTCTGAAATTGCGTTTTCAAAAGTGCTGGCTATTTTCGGTGACGGCGGTGAGATGCTGGCCGGTCCCGAAACGGCCGAGCGCGCCATCACCGGGACCATCACCGCCAACGGACGCGGCAAGAAGGTCCTGGTCTTCAAATTCAAGCGGAAAAAGCAGTACAAGCGCACCATCGGCCATCGTCAGGATTACACCGAGGTGCGGGTGGGCGATATCGTCGCATAAAGGATCCCGTCATGGCACATAAAAAAGGTTTAGGCAGTTCCAAGAATGGACGCGATTCAAACGCGCAGCGCCTGGGCGTGAAGGTATTTGGCGGGCAATTGGTTCCGGGCGGCTCCATCATCGTGCGCCAGCGGGGCACGCGCATCAAACCGGGCGACAACGTGGGTTGGGGCAAGGACGACACGTTGTTTGCCAAGATCACCGGCGTGGTGGAGTTTCACGATCGCGGGCGCTCTGGCAAGTTTGTCAGCATCCGCGCCGCTTCCTAGCCATCCTGAGCAGCACTCGTCCTGGCCGCCGGCCTGTTTATGGGCCCGGCGGCTTTTCTATGTTCGGCCATGTTCATCGACGAAGCCAAAATCTACGTAAAGGCGGGTGACGGCGGCAATGGCTGCCTGGCGTTCCGGCGCGAGAAGTATGTACCGCGCGGCGGGCCCAGCGGCGGTGACGGCGGCCGCGGCGGCGACGTCTCCATGGTGGCCAGCGAGCACGTCAACACGCTGCTTCATTTCCGCTTCAATCCCGAACACAAAGCGCAGCGCGGCCGTCACGGCGAAGGAAGCAATTGCACCGGGCAGGACGGCAAGCCGATCGAGCTCGAAGTGCCCGTCGGCACGGTCGTCTATGACGCTGATTCCGGCGAAAAGTTATACGATTTCACTCACGCAGGTGAGCGCTTTCTTGTGGCCCGCGGCGGGAAAGGCGGGCGCGGCAACGCGCGCTTCGCCACCGCCACCCACCAGGCACCTACCGAGCACGAGCCGGGAAAACCGGGCGTCGAGCGGCGGCTGCGCCTCGAACTGAAGCTGCTTGCCGACGTGGGGCTGGTGGGATTCCCCAACGCGGGCAAGTCCACGCTCATCTCCCGCATTTCCGCCGCGCGTCCTAAGATCGCCGATTATCCGTTCACCACGCTTGAGCCGAATCTCGGTGTCGTCAAGATGGACGATTTCCGCAGCTTCGTAGTAGCCGACATCCCCGGGTTGATCGAGGGCGCGCACCTCGGCCATGGCCTGGGTACTCAATTTCTGCGCCATATCGAGCGCACGAAACTGCTAGTCCATATGGTGGATGTATCCGAGGCCACCGGACGGGAGCCGGTGGAGGATTTCGAAACCGTCATGCGCGAGCTGGCGAGCTTCAGTGAAGATCTGGCACGGAAACCCATGCTGCTGGTGGCGAGCAAGATGGATGCGGCCCAAAACGCGGAGCGCGTGGCGTCAATCAAGCGCCTAGCCGCGGAACGAGGTCTGCCTTATTTCGAGATTTCGAGCGTGACGGGGCTGGGCCTGGAGGCGCTGAAGTATGCGATCGCTGAACGGGTGCTGGGCGCCGCGCCGGTAACCGCAGCGTGACGTTGGTGAGTTACCGGGCGCAGCAGATTTGTGTGGAAACCAGAGCGGCCGGCGTGATGGAGTGCTGGTGGTTGGCTGCGAAGTAATTCTGCTGAGCCAGGTGCCGGTAAACGTCGCCCGCGACTCCCGCGGCCATCGGGCCGATCGAAGGCTTCCCGCCTGTCAGCAGCACAACCACAACCAGCTTACCGGGTCCGCCCTCGTTGAAAGAACCGAACCAGCCCAGGTGCGTCCGCCCTTCGCTGCACGTGCCGGTCTTCCCCATGATGGTGTCATCCTGGCGAGCGCGGCGCGCGGTGCCAAACTCGACAGCGCCCTCCATGCCCGGCTTGATCTCCGGAATCAGGTCAGCGATTTCGAGCTGGCGTTTAATGCGCGGAACGAAGTGATCAATCTCTTCCTGGCTGTGCGGATATTGCAGGTAATAGAGGGTGCCACCATTCGCGACTGCGGACATCAGCGCGGCGAGTTCCAGAGGCGTCTGTGAAATCTCTTCGCCGAAGCTAGTCAGCATGCCCATGCCACCGTTTTTCGGAGGGGCGGGAGGGAAATAGCCCGGCTTCTCACCAGTGATGTCGAGGCCCGCAGTCTCCCCGTATCCGAAGAGCCGGGCATAGTAGCTGTAGCGCTCATAGCCCAGCTTGATCCCCAGGTTGGCGAAATAGTAGTTGTTCGAGTGCGCCAGTGCGTCGGTCATCGCGATACTGGTGCGGCCGTAGAGGTGCACTTTGGTGGTGCGCTCGACCAGTTTCTCTTGCAGCGCCGCCAGAGCCACTGAGACTTTGACCGTGGAACATGGCTGGAAGCCGCCCGAGAGCGCCAGTTTCTGGTTCACCATCGTCAGGACGCGGCCCGTGTTCGGATCGGCAACCACCACCGCGCCGTTGAACGGTCCCAGTGCATCCACCGCCGCGCGCCGTACCGCCAGATCCTCGCCATCCACGTTGTCGCCCGAGGTCGAGTCGGCGTAAGTCGGCTCAGTCCACGGGCTGTAACGCGCCTTGCGGTGGCGCACCTTACGGGTCGCTGAAACTTGAGTGACAGCAACCGCCTGAGCGCTCGCGTGAGCGCGCTTTTTCTTTTTCTTAGTGGTTGTGACCGCCGACAGGTTGCCGGCGACTAAACAACACACAAGAACGAAGACTGCGATGCGAAGTGGAGCGCGGAAACCGGACATAATCAATGACGTCTGTGGGCTGAAACGCGGGGTGGCGTGTCTAACGGCCACGATGACCCCGGGTACAGCAACCGGTAATTCATTTTGTAGCACGTAGCGCGATTCAGTCAATTCCTTTATTGATTTTAACATTGGCGGCCGGCTTATGCCGCCGTCCAACCACCATCGATGGTTAACACCGATCCGTTAATAAAATCGGCTTCTTTGGAACTTAAATATAGGACAAAATTGGCGATTTCCTCGGGTTGCCCCAGCCGCCCAATTGGCTGCCTATGACTAAGTTCCTGGCGCACCTTTTCTTTCTCATGTTTGTGATATCTCTCCAGGTACGCTTCCACGAAGGGTGTGTCCACCGTCCCGGGGCATAGGCAGTTCACCCTAATGGCCGTAGGGTAGTCGACGGATAACTGGCGCGTGAGCGCGACAACCGCGCCTTTGGAGGCACAGTAAGCGAATCGCTGCTTGATGCCGACCAGACCTGCAACCGAGGCGATGTTCACGATCGATCCTTGGGAAGCGAGCAGCAGTGGCAGAGCATATTTCGTGACCAGAAACAGGCCCTCGACATTCACGCGAAATACGCGCTGAAAATCCGCGAGGCCAGTTTGTTCAATATTGCCTACCAGGCCGATGCCCGCGTTGTTCACCAGAATGTCGAGCGACGCGAGCGAGGCGAGTCCCTGCTTCACCGAGCTTTCGTCGGTAATATCAAAGGAAAGGACGGAAGAACCGGAAAGCTCGCGAGCCAGGGCTAAAGCCGCGGCGTTGTCGATGTCAACGATAACGACCGAAGCTCCGGCCGAGGTGAGCGCGCGACAAGTCGCTGCTCCGATGCCGCTCGCGCCGCCAGTGACCAAGGCCTTACGCCCGTCCAACCGAAAAGGAGTGCTCATCGAGTGAATTCTAACAGCAGGGCCCTCACGATATTGCAGCAGGAAGTGATCGCATGCCAGCTTTGCCCGCGCCTGGTCGAGTATCGCACCGAGATCGGGCGCATCAAGCGCCGCGCTTACCGCGAATGGGACTATTGGGCGAAGCCGGTCCCGTCGTTCGGCGATCCCGATACGCGGATGTTGATTGTGGGGCTTGCGCCAGGCGCGCACGGCTCAAATCGCACGGGCCGCCCGTTTACGGGTGATGGTTCGGGCGCCACGCTTTACCGCGTGCTGTACCGCGCCGGTTTCGCGTCGCAGCCCGAGAGCCGTTCGCGCGACGACGCGCTGCGGCTGACGGACGCGTACATCACGGCGGCGGTACGCTGCGCGCCGCCGGGAAACAAGCCGACGCCGCAAGAGATTCGCACGTGCCGCGGCTACTTCGAGCGGGAACTCTCGTTGCTGTCGGGCGTGCGTGTGGTGGTGGCGCTGGGGAAGATCGCTTTCGATGTGTACCTGTCGATTCTTCGCGACCGCGGGATCATCCGGAGCCGCGCTCCGTTTGTTTTCGGCCACAATCGCGTTCACCGGGTTGCGGCGGGCTTGCCGGTTCTGATCAGTTCGTATCATCCGAGCCAGCAGAACACGTCCACCGGCAAGCTCACCGAGAAGATGCTGCTGGATGTTTTTCGGCGCGCGCGAAGGATCGTGAACTCGGTCAAAGCAGCTTCAGCGTGACCGATCCCGCATTGTCCTCATAGACCAGGTCCAACGACTTGATGGATTTTGTCTTGCCCCTGAAGTGGAAGTAAATGTACCCGCTCACGGGCTTTTCGATGCGGCCGTCGGGCAGACCGTATTGCGCCACGGCTTCGTCCGGAGTTTGCGGCTCGTCCCGATCGATGCCGGCGCGCTCATCGGGCGTTGGAGCCTTGGGCGGGGCCGGCAGCCGGTTCTGGCCAGGAGTGGGATCATCCGGAAACCGGCCGACAACCGGAGGCCGGCCCAGGATCACGCCGGCGTTCCCGGCGCCCGCCTGCACTTCCGTATGCGGGTGCGGCTGTTCCCAGTCCGGGTACCTCAGCGAAGCGGCCACGAAGCCCGGCGTATCGCGGTAGAGGATCTCCTTTCTGCCGTTGAGCCGCAGGGTGAACGTGTTGGTGTTGATCTCGACCGGCTCACCCCGCGCAGGAAACACGGCCACTTCGACCACCAGATAGTCGCGGGCGAAAAACGTCTGGCTGTGGGTTGGAATGCTGTGGACCAGATACTCGGCGCCGATCGCAGTCGCGCGTGAGGCGGCATGCACGGGATAATCCTCGGGTTTCTCCTTGACCACGATCTGACCGCAAAGGCAGGCGGCGAAGAGAAGCGCGAGTGCCAGAGTCGCGCGCATAGTTTCAGTATAGGGCGATGGAAGTAGTCCAACACGCCGAACAGACATGCTGAGGTGAGTAAACTGCCGATTAGATCGGACCGATCGAATCGCATAATGATCACGCTAGCAGTTCCGCAATTGCCCTAATACTACTGTGTTATAAAATGCAGAGATTGGATTGAGGATAGCTTATCGAGCGGTATCGTGAAGGTGAGATGGGCGTTGTCGAAGCGAAGATCCAGACGGTGGAAGAAATCTACCGGCTGGTCTGGGCGGCGGTAGCCAACAAACAGCCTGTGAAGGCGATTTACAAGGATCTTCCTCGGCTGTTCTGTCCTCATAGATTGGGCCGCAATCAGGCTAGCCAGATTCGCGTGCTCTGCTTTCAATACGGTGGAGAGAGCGAGAGCGGTTTGGCGCCGATAGGCTCACCCGCAAATTGGCGCTGCATCGTTCTGGAGAAACTCCGGGCTGTGGAACTGTTGGAAGGTTCTTGGAAAACGGCGCCGAACCATTCGCGTCCTGCCACCTGCGTGGTCGAGGCCGACATCGATGCCGAAAATCAACCGGAGCGCGATCCGCAAAAGGGACAGTGAGGAATCCGCCCCAGCAGGTGGCGGGCGAGGATCATTCTGAGAGTGGTAATCGAACCGGGACTATGCCGCTCGGGGCGAACGCGGCGCACCGCGGGGCCGGAAGTCCGGTGGAGGCTCGGGGGCCGGTAATCCAAGATTGCCGATGCGTGCTGAGGGGGAAAAACGATTCCGTTCGGCCACCAGGAACCCATAGGCCGCGATACATAAGGTGGCATGATGATGAAAGCCACGCCAACCGCGTCCTTCGTAGTGACCCAAACCGAGTTCCTGCTTCAGTTCTTGATAGTCCCGCTCGATGATCCAACGATGTTTGGCCAAATGCACCAGTTCGACCAGCGCGGTATCGGCCGGCAAAGTGGATAGCCAGTACTTGGTGGGCTCTGTTTCATCGGCCAGCCATTCGATCAGTAACCATTCTTCGGGATGCGGTTCCGCTCGCCAGTAGTCCCGATGCGCAGGACGCACCCGCAAAGCGGCAAAACGCGAATGCAGTTTCTGTTTCACTCCCTGGCGCCAAGTCACCTTCATCCAAGCCTCGGCCGGCAAGGACACGGCAAGTTCTTTAGCCGAGACCGGTTGGTGCTTGGCATCGCGCCGCAAAAGCTTGCGGGGCCGTCCCTTGCTGCCTCGGCGTGCCGGTGCTGGCTTGGGCTCCTCACCGGGCTTCCATACCGTCACAGTGCTTTGCACGCCCATGACATATGCCACTTCCATTTTCGTCAGCGCCGTGCGAAAACCGGTATCCACTCCATAGCCGGCATCTGCCAGCACGACCCCCTGCGGGATCCCTCGTTGACGGGCACGTTGAATCTGCTCCAGTGCGATTTCCGTTTTGGTCTGAAACTGGATCTCGTCGGGAACGCCAGTTTTCGTCCGCCGACTTCGGTCCCTGGTCCAGGTCTCTGGCAAGTAGAGGCGGAAAGCTACGGGCATACTCGCCTTCTCGGTGGTTACCGATAGACTCACCGCCACCCGGCAGTTGTCCTGTTTGCCCACTTGACCGCAATACTGCCGAGCCACGCCCACGGACTCGTGACCCTTTTTCGGGAACCCGGTGTCATCCACCACCCACGCTACTACCGGCTCTCGACGGAGCATGGCCGGCAGCACAAAATCCAGACACTGGTCCAAGACGGCTTCATCACTCCAAGGGGCGTCGGCGACCACATGATGCAGCGATTGATGCATACGCCGCACGTTATCTGGAGCCAATCGCGCGGCCATGGGCTCGACGCTCTTGCGCTCGCCTGGCAACAACAGTCCCGTGCAGTAGCTCTTCAGTGGGATGTTTCGGTCAACGTGCCCTGCGGCTTCCGCCAGGCCCTCGATATATGCCGCAAAGCGTTGTTCCTGTGGGCCTGGCGCGGTCTTTTTGCCCACGAAACAATTCTACATCAAATTGTTCTTTTATAACACAGTAGTACTA
>JAIQFK010000048.1 GCA_020073305.1 Terriglobia bacterium | reverse complement strand
ATGAGTTTTTTGAGGCATACGGAAATCTATCCATCCGATGGGGGCCTAACCCATTGGGCCAAGCCCCCCGCTCATCGTCTGGATGAGTTTCCGACCGGCTATTCCTTGGCGGGTTGCTCTCCAGCAGAGCCCGCCTCTGCTTCACCAGCCATGCGCAGTATGCGGTACGTTGTTCCTGCTGACAACGACTTGTCAGCGAACGGTCACCTGTCCCTCATTTCTGTGTCTCACCCGAGGGGCGCACTCCAGACCTAAATCACTCAAATGTTCCTAATTCTGCCTCCGCGCTCGTCGGCTCCCACCACAAACTCAATCCAAGATCAGACGCCACCACGCTCGCGGCGTTGTAGCCGCACAGGCCGGTGATGTTGCCGCCGGGATGGGTCGAGCCGCCGCAGAGGTAGAGGCCTTCGATTGGCGTGCGATACTCGCCGGCTCCGGGGAACGGGCGGTTGTAGCCGGTCTGGCTGTGGGCGAACGATCCGACGAGCAGATCGCCGAAGCGCATGTTGGGGAGCTTGC
Organism: Terriglobia bacterium; assembly: GCA_020073305.1. Taxonomy (GTDB): domain Bacteria; phylum Acidobacteriota; class Terriglobia; order Bryobacterales; family Bryobacteraceae; genus QHXW01. The sequence goes on along the minus strand of JAIQFK010000048.1, from coordinate 16,122 downwards.
GCTCGGTATCAAGGGGTGAGCGGCAGAACCAGTCGATGACGGCGCCTTCCGCGAGGTTGGGCGCGTACTCGGCCCAGAGATCGAGCATGCGGCGGGCGTGATTGTCCTTTTCGCGATCCCAGTTCGAGGCCGATTCGCGGAGCGCGTACGGCAACTTCTCCCACATGAAAGCGGTGTGTTTGCCCGCGGGCGCCTGCGTGGGGTCGAAGAGCGTGGGACACGCGCCCCACATGACTGGCGGTGGGAACTCGCCGCGCTCGTGAGCGCTGACGATCTCCGGGAACTGCGAAAAGCGCTCCAGGCCGAGGATGACCATAAACGCGCGGGCAATCTCTGGGTGCTGCGCGGTTGCCGTGTATCGCGGCGGTTCGTGAAGCGCGACATTCAGAGCGAAGAGCGGGGCGAGCAGGTTGTACTGGAATCCGCGGGCGCGTTCACGCAGGTCCGGTGGGGCGGCATCGGCATCCAGCAGATCGAGAAAGGTCTGCTGCGGATTGAGTCCGGAGGCGACAAACGCGCGGGCTTCGATTCGCTCGCCAGACGACAGCTCGACACCGATTGAGCGCCCGCTACGCGTGAGGATGGCGCCGATTTCGACGGACGTTCGGACCTCGCCACCGTGCTCGCGAATGTCGGCGACGAGCGCTTCGGCCAGCCGCGCGGATCCACCGATGCACATCTGCGCCTTGTGAGGGCCGGCGAGCAGGGCAGGGATGCTGTGCCCGAAACCGGGGAGGCGCAGATCGATTTCGCGCAGTCCGTTGAAGAAGAGCAAGCCGGCGCGGACGGCGTCGTTCTCGAATTCGCGCTGGACGAACTCGATGGGCGAGAGCGCGGCGACGTCGAGTAACCGGCGGCCCAGCTTTGTGCGTTCCAGCAGCTCGCGGCGGCGCTCCGGAGGCAGTGGAGGCGACTGGGCCTCGACACTCAGGATACGCTCGACGATGGGCTGGAATTCATCGACCCAGCGGCGCAGCGCCGCCGCGTCGCGTTTCGAGAATTCAGCGAAGGATTGGGTGGTGCGGTCGAGATCGGTCCACCATTCGAGTGCGCGACCATCGCGCAGGATCATCGCGACATTCAGTTCCGGCTCGATATAGCGGGCGCCGTGACGCTCGAGTTCCAGATCGCGGTACCACGGCATGACGTTCAGCGCGCGGTGAAAGAACGAGTGCGTGTTGTGAAAGAAGCCGGGGTGTCCCGGATGTTCTTCGGTGGCGAGCCCGCCACCCGGCACGGCGGCGCGGTCGAGCGACAGGACGCGCAGCCCACTGCGGGCGAGATAAGCCTGCAAGACCAGGGCGTTGTGGCCGGCGCCCAGGATGATGCCGTCGTAGATCGCGGACATGGGGACATGGTAATCGAAAGAAGGCGGAAGCCCGGTAGTCTACGTTTGACATGACATCTTTGGGACAATCAGGAGCGCACCAATGGCGAAGAAAACCGAGCTGCTTGATCCGATACACCCCGGTGAGATTCTGCTGGAGGAGTTTCTGAAGCCAATGGGCATCAGCGTCAACCGGCTGGCATGCGATCTGGATGTTCCCGTGAACCGGATGAGTTTGATCGTCAATGGCGCACGCACGATCACCGCGGATACCGCTCTGCGGTTGGGCACTTACTTCGGTGTGTCCCCGGAGCTATGGCTCAATCTGCAGGCTGATTGTGATCTTCGGGATACCAAGGGGGCGTGCGACCGTTCCTAGTAGGCCAAACTCCCCGGCAGAAACAGCGGGCCGCGCGGTTTACCTTCGGCGGCCGACTTCAGGCGGAACATCAGTTCGCCCCAGACTGTGGTGCAGGAAACGAAGTAGTCCGTCGCGGATTGCCATCCGGCATGGGTGAAGCGAACCAGCATTCCCTGGCCAGCCGGCTCCAGCTTGAAAACCAAACGAGTGCCGCTCCATTCCGCTCCGGTCTCGCACGACCATTCGCAGTGGCTGGGAGGTTGGTGGACCAGCGGGCGCAGACGGTAGACCGTCTGCCGGTTGAAGAAACCGAGTTCCACGGCGCCGCTGGCTTCGGTGACGTCGGCGGCCCACCACTCGGCCAAGCCCTGCGCCGTGGAAACCAGCGGATAGATCGCGCCGGCTGGGGCGGAAATCTGGAGGGAATGGAGAATGTCGGCCATGTGGTTCCTCGCTTCCTTTAATATTCAACCATCTGGTTGAAGATATATCAGGCGTGTGTTGATGTCAAACGGTTGCCAGCCGAGATGCGCCGCACGGCCGCGATAGCCTACCATGCTCCTTTATGCCTGCGCCGCTTCCTCCTGATAAAGCTCCGCCTGAAATGACCGTGAAGGCCGTGGTGGTGGGCCTGGTGCTGTCGCTGATTTTCGGGGCGGCCAATGCGTATCTGGGGATGAAGGCGGGGCAGACCATTGCAGCCACGATTCCGGCAGCGGTGATTGCCATCGCTCTTTTCCGGCTGCCGTACTTTCGCGGCAGCATCCTCGAGCAGAACATCGCGCGCACGGCGGCGTCGGTGGGCGAGGCGCTGGTGGCGGCGGCCATTTTCACCATTCCAGCTTTCATGATGGTGGAGATCAACGGCGTACGTCTGTGGGCCGATCTCCGCCAGCATTACTGGCAGGCCACCATGATCCTGATGGTCGGCGGGCTCATCGGTATCCTGTTCATCGTCGTGTTGCGGCGGCCGCTGGTTGTCGAATCCAACCTGCCGTTTCCCGAAAGCGTGGCCAGCGCGGAGATCGTGAAGGCCGGCGAGAAGGGCAGCGACGCGCCCAAGTACGTTTTCGGCGCCATGGGCTTCGCCGGCTTGATCCAAATTCTCAAGGACCCGAAAGGTCTGCAGATTTTCCGCGAGTTCACGGAGGGCTTTCTGGCGTTTCCGCGCTCGGTGGTGCACCACTTCGATTTCGCCAAGAAACCGATCGGCGACGTAACGCACACGGGCGGCGTGTGGTGGACCACGCCGAGTCTCTCGCCTGCGCTCGCGGGGATCGGCTACATTATCGGGCCGGAACTGGCGTCGATCAACGCCTCGGGAGGACTCATCGCCTGGTGGATTCTGATTCCGCTGCTGCTGTTTTTCGATCCCGACCTGCCGCGCCGCCTGGGCGCCGGGCAGAACGCGCAGTGGGACGTGGCTGCCTATACGGTCTGGTTCAACATCGTGCGCCCGATCGCCGTGGGAACCATGCTGGTGGGCGCGTGCCACACGCTGTTTTCCATGCGCCAGTCCATCATGCAATCGGTGCTGGGCGCGCTGGGCGCGTCGCGGATGGCCGCCAAGGAAGGCCACTTGCAAGACCGCACGGAACGCGACATTCCGTTCAAATGGGTGGTGCTCGGCACGATCGTCCTGACCGTGGCCATCACGGGCATTTATTACTACTTCACCGAAAGCTGGACGGCGGCGATTCTAGCGGCGGCGATTATGAGCGTCTCGGGGTTCTTTCTTTCCGCGGTGGGTGGCTATCTGGTGGGCCTGGTGGGCAGCTCCAACCAGCCGCTTTCGGGTCTGACGCTCTGCGCGCTGATGTTGTCGGCGCTGGTGATGATCGCCATCGGCGCGAAAGGACTGCCGGGCGTGGCGGCGGTTCTGGCAGTGGCGTCGGTGGTGGCGTGCGCCTGCTCGGTGTCGGGCTCGCTGATTCAAGATTTGAAGGCAGGGTACCTGCTGGGCGGCACGCCGTGGAAAATGCAGGTGGTGGAAATTCTGGCGGTGATCCAGTTGTCGCTGTTTCTGATGCTGCCCATCATTGCGCTGCACCAGGCGAACCTGGCCACGGGCGGCATTGGAGGCCGCGAGCTGCCGGCGCCGCAGGCTGGGCTCATGGCGCAGCTTGCCAAGGGCATCGTGGGCGGGCAGATGGCGTGGGGATTGATCGGCATCGGCGCGGCTTTCGGCATCGCGCTGCTGTTCTGTGGTGCGCGATCGCCCATGCTGGTTGCGGTCGGCATGTACCTGCCGTTCGAAACGGTGTCCGCGATCTGGGTGGGTGGCGCCATCAAATGGATCGTGGATCGCGTGAGCGTCCGCTACAGCCGGGAAGAGAAGCTGGCCGTGGATGAAAAGGGCACGCTGCTCGCGTCCGGAATGATTGCCGGAGAAGCCATTGTCGGTATTCTGCAGGCGGTGATGTTTCTGACGGGTATCAGCTCGCTCACGCACCTGCTCACGGGCCGAGACGAATTGAGCTTCTTTCCGGCGTGGGGCGGCTGGCTGTCGCTAGCGGGGTTTGCGGCTCTGGCCTATGTGCTGATCCGGATTCCGACGAAACGGTCGCAGGCGTAAGGTTATCTAGCCGGCAGAGCGCGATCAAGTTGCTGGTAACCGTCGCACGAGTTTCGCGATCGGCCGTATCTTCGATCATATACTGGCCTTGAGTGCCCTAAACTGAGATGCGACAACTCTCAACGAATCATTCTTATGAAGAGCTCCGCGGAGTGATGGTGGACGTCCTTCTGAACCAAGAAAGTGTGCGACCCACACCGACCCTTTACCAACACTTGGTTGACGGTGTCGCTCAGGTCTTGGCCCGCAGAGGCAGTCCAGCGGTCAACATACTGCAGACTTCGGGACCAGATGAAGTGCGACTTGATCCTCGAGATGTCGAACTGATCCGGGATATCTTCTGGGACCTGTTCAGGCAAGGATATATTGTTCTCGGAGGGCATGACCCTAACGAGTCATTCCGGCTTAGCCGATGCGCCGAACAGACACTAGGAAAGCACAGCCCATACCGCTTTCATGACACAAATTCATTCATCGCGATGGTGAAAAAGGAAGTCCAGGATATTTCTTCCGAGGCAATCGTGTACCTCGAGGAAGCGGTTGCGGCCTTTTATGCAGATTGCTTGCTCTCGTCCTGTGTGATGGTTGGTGTGGCGGCGGAGATTGAATTTCTAAGGCTCCTTGACGTTGCATCAAAAAGCAAAACGCACGGTTCCGTTTTCTCTTTCAGCAAAAAGAATGATCCCATCAGGAAGAAAATCACCGGGTTTCATCAGAGGTTACAGCCCTTGATTAATTCGAAGAGTCTTCCTGAAGAGGCTGTCGAGGATCTCGATACGAATTTCTCACAGATTCAATCTGTGCTACGTATCTCACGTAACGACGCAGGTCATGCAAACGCTACTCATCCTCAACGGGAATTGGTTTACGTTAACTTGCAGCTGTTCGTTCCGTTCGCTAGGCAGCTGATGAGACTGCGCTCGGCACTGGCTAGCTAATTGCCGGAGAAGCCATCGTCGGCATTCTGCAGGCGGTGATGTTTCTGACGGGTATCAGCTCGCTCACGCACCTGCTCACGGGCCGCGACGAATTGAGCTTCTTTCCGGCGTGGGGTGGCTGGCTGTCGATCGTGGGGTTTGCGGCTCTGGCCTATGTGCTGATCCGGATTCCGACGAAACGGTCGCGGGCGTAAGAGCTCGGCCCTTACAACGCCTCCAGAGCGCTCGTAGGGGTCGGGCACGCCCGACCCGATTTTTCACACAAAGCGACGCTCTTTGGCCGATAAGTAGACGTGGCGATCCAGTTTCCTTCCGGCCCGGGATTTGACCCGGCTCAGGCAGCGCTGGGAGTAGACCGCGGTTTGCTCCCGTCGGCCCGCCTTGCGGAACCCTCCGCCTCTCTATCGCATGCGTCCGCCGACAGTCTTACGTTGCGGGATGCTGTTACCGCGGCGCTGGAACTGGACCTGCTGCAGCATTGGGACGACGGGCCCGCGCGCCTCGCCGGCGCCGCCGAGTATCAACTGGCGATTGACGCAGCGGCGCACGGAGATCACGCCGCCAGCCTGCAACACTTGGAACGGTCCGTCCTGGCGCATCCCGCCTATGCCGAAGCGGCCCAGCAGGATCCGGCATTCAACGCGATGCGCGGCGAGGTGCGGGACTTGGTGGGCCGGCTGAGCGTGCTGGCACGCATCCGGGCGGAGGCGGTGATCGGCGACGCGAGTTCGGCCCACGAAGCGGACCCCGCTGCTCACACGAGGGGTGACATGCAACAGGCGCAGGCCTACCTCGACCTGGCGCAAGCACACTTCCAGTTGACCTCTTACGCCGGCTACGTTGTGGCCGCCCAAGCCGCCACTTTCGTGCAGGAGATCGCTGCCCGATCCAAGGTTGCGCCTCTGGCTCCGATGGCCGCGGTCAAGAGTGAAAGCCGCCGGCGGCCCATGACTCGAGCGGCACGGCAGGCCGTGCGAAGGCTGTGGCAGAGACTGCCTCTGCTTGTAATCATGCTGGCTTGGCTCTTGGCCGGCGCCCTCGCGGGCGTTGCCAGTTTGCTCTTTCCAGAAGGCAGCATCGCCGAAATGCGACAGACGCTGTTTCCGATTTGGGCGATCGGGCTATTAGGGATGGTCGTGCTTGGATTCCTGCGCAGCATTCGGAGGCTCGTGCGCCGCCGGGGTTGAAGCCTACCTGACTCCGCTTTTCTCCCGCGCCGGGAGAAACTCGTCGCCTGCGCGCCAGCTTGGCAAGCGCTCCTGGTTCGCCACCTCTGTGCCGATGAGAAATCCGAAGCGGGCCATTTCGGCGAGGCCGGAAAAATCCCAGCTCTCCTGAAACTCGTCGGATGGGGCGTGGTAGTGCTTCGCGTTGTAGTCTTCAAACGCTTTCGCGCCGAAGCCCTTTGGTTTTCCGATGAAATCGTCGCCCTCCTCCACCGAGAACGCCGGAACACCAATGTGCGCGAACGCAAAATGATCGGAGCGGTAATAGGCGCCCTGCTCCGGGCGCGGGTCGGGATGAATGGTCAGCTCCATTCGCCTGGCGATGGCTTCCACAACCGGCCAGACGGTGGTGCGCTCGGCGCCGTTCACCACCACGTCGCGCGTGCGGCCGAAGGGAAACAGGCCGTCATAGTTGATGGCGAGCGCCGTTTTTCCAGCAGGAATCTCGGGATGCCCGGCGTAGTATTCGGATCCGCGCAACCCGCCCTCTTCGGCGGTCACCGCGAGAAACAGCGCCGAACGCCGTGGTTTGCGGGGCTGTGCGGCCCACGCCCGCGCCAGCTCCATCAGAATCCCGCAGCCGGTTGCGTTGTCCACCGCGCCATTGTAGATGGCATCGCCATTCACCGGCGTTCCGATTCCGAGATGATCCCAGTGCGCGCTATAAATGACGACTTCGGATTTCAGCTTGGGATCGCTGCCCTCCACCAGTCCCGCGACGTTCCGCGTCGAGATGTCGCGGACTTTCGTGGGTAGATTGCAGCGGATGCGAACACCCAGCGGGATGGGACGGAAGTCGCGCGCCTCCGATGCCTTCAACAAATCATCCACGTGATGCCCCGCAAGGCCGACCAGCTTCTCGCCAGCGTCTTTGCTGACCCAGCCCGCCAGCGATAGCGCCTCCTGGCCCGGTACCAGCTTGACGTAAGGCTGCTCTCGCGACCATGAATTGCGAACCACCTCCCAACTATATCCGGCTGTGGGTGTGGTGTGAATGATGATCACGCCTACTGCGCCCTTGCGAGTAGCTTCTTCGTACTTGTAGCTCCAGCGGCCGTAGTAAGTGAGCGCGCGGCCTCCGAAAAACTTCGGATCGTTAGACGACGGCTCGTTGGTGAACAGCACCAGCACTTTGCCGCGCACATCTACGTCCTTGAAATCGTTCCATTGATATTCGGGCGCGACGATGCCGTGGCCGACGAAAATCGCTTCCGCCTCGAACTGGTCCTCGGCGGTCAGCTTCTCGTTCACGCCCACGAATTCTTGTTCCCATTTGAAATCGAGCGCGCGATCATCCTTCGAAGCGGAGAGCTGAGCTGAGGCCTGGGTCGCAATCCCAATGAGCGGGACCGGCTGGAAAAAAGTGCCGGCGTCCGCCGCCGGTTTCAGCCCGGCGAGCTCGAATTGGTTCGCAATGTACTCGGTGGCCAGGTCGCCGCCGCGCGTGCCCGGTCCGCGGCCCTCGAGCAGATCGCCCGACAAAAACCTCACATGCGCTCGGATTCGTTCCGGAGATATGGCCGGTTCCTGCCCAAAGAGGCAAGTCAGGGCGCAAAGGCCCGTCAGCAGGATACGTGTATTCGTAATCATTTGTATAGATTGACCTTAACACAGCCACTATCTCCATGATCTCGATGGACATAGTATAGAATGTGCTGTCTGTGCTAATCTTCAGAGAGTGGACCAGCCGACCCTAACCCATCTCCGTGTCCTGGAGGCGGAGAGCATTTTCATCATGCGCGAGGTGGTGGCCGAGTTTCAGCGGCCGGTCATGCTGTACTCGATCGGGAAGGACTCGTCGGTGATGGTGCGGCTGGCGCAAAAGGCGTTTTATCCCGGCAAAATTCCATTTCCGCTGTTGCATATCGATACGACGTATAAGTTCCGTGAAATGATAGAGTTTCGGGACCGGTTCACGCAAGAAATCGGGGCCAGGCTGATCGTCCACATCAACCAGAAAGCCATCGACCAGGGCGCCAACCCGTTCCGGCTGGGAACGCAGAAGTGCTGTGGGCTGTTAAAGACGCGCTCACTGCTCGACGCGCTGGCGGAGGGTGGGTACGATGCGGCGTTTGGCGGCGCGCGGCGAGACGAGGAGAAGTCGCGGGCCAAGGAGCGCGTGTATTCGTTTCGCGATAGCTTCGGCCAGTGGGACCCGAAAAACCAGCGCCCCGAACTGTGGAACCTGTTCAACAGCCGGGTGGACAAAGGCGAATCGATCCGCGTTTTTCCGCTTTCTAACTGGACAGAACTGGATGTCTGGCAGTACATCCACCTGGAAAATATCCCGATTGTGCCGATGTATTTCGCCAAGATGCGGCAAATGGTGGTGCGCGGCGATACGCTGATTCCGGTGGAGCAGGACATTCCGCTGCTGCCCGGCGAGAAACCTGAAATGGTGATGTGCCGCATGCGATCGCTGGGGTGCAGCCCGTGTACGGGAGCGATCCACTCGGAAGCCGACACGGTGCCGAAGATCATTGAAGAGATGATGCTGGTGCGGCGCTCGGAGCGGGAGAATCGTGTGATCGACCACGACCAGGAAGGATCGATGGAGATCAAGAAGCGGGAAGGCTATTTCTGATGGCCACGGCTTGCGATTCGCCATCGACCGGCTTCGAAAGCCTGCTCCGGCAAGACGAAGAGAAGGACCTGCTGCGCCTCTCCACGGCGGGCAGCGTGGATGACGGAAAATCCACGTTGATCGGGCGCCTGCTCTACGACTCCAAGGGCGCTTACGAAGACCAGATTGCGTCGGCGCGAAAAGCGTCCGTGAACCAGACGGCGGGCCCTCTGGATTTCGCGCTGCTGACCGACGGGCTGCGCTCCGAGCGTGAACAAGGCATCACCATCGACGTGGCGTACCGTTACTTCTCCACGCCCAAGCGCAAGTTCATCATCGCCGATACCCCCGGGCACGAGCAGTACACGCGCAACATGGCGACCGGCGCCTCGACGGCCGACTTGGCCATCATTCTGGTGGATGCGCGCAGCGGGGTGCTGCCGCAATCGCGCCGGCATCTTTATATCGCCACGCTGCTGGGCATCCGGCACATCGTCGTCACCGTAAACAAGATGGACCTGGTCGATTACAGCGAAGAGGTTTTCGAACAGGTGCGGTTGGACTTTCTCGGATTTGCCGGGCAACTGATCATCGGCGAACTGAAATTCATTCCCATCAGCGCGCTCCAGGGCGACAACGTGGTGAAGCCCGGCACGCGCATGCCGTGGTACTCAGGGCCGAGCCTGCTCGATTATCTGGAGACGGTGAGCGTGTCGCGCGACCGGGCGTTCGAGCACATGCGATTTCCCGTGCAGTATGTGATCCGGCCGAATCTGGATTTCCGCGGCTTCGCCGGTCAATTGGCTTCGGGCTCTGTCCGTCCGGGTGATCCGGTGATGGTGCTGCCCTCCGGACGCACTTCGAGGGTCAAATCGATCGCCACGTATGACGGGGATCTGGCAGTCGCCTTGCCGCCCATGTCGGTCACGCTGTGCCTGGAAGACGAGGTGGACGTCAGCCGCGGCGACATGCTGGTGCCGCCGCAACACCCTCCGCATGTGGCGCGGCGCTTCGAAGCCATGCTGGTGTGGATGAACCAGAAGCCTCTCGACGCGGGACGGCCCTACCTGCTCAAGCACAGCACGCAGCAGGCCGGCGCGCAGGTGGCCGCTGTGCGATACCGCGTGAACATCAACACGCTCGAGCACGAATCGGTCGAGCGGCTGGGGTTCAACGAGATTGGCGCGGTAGTGGTAGAGACCAAGCGGCCGCTCTACTTCGATGCTTATGACGAGAACCGGCTAACCGGCGCGTTCATCTTGATCGATCCGCTCACCAACGAGACTCTGGCGGCGGGCATGATCAAGGGCGGAATTGCCGGAGAAACGCAGCGCTCCGAGGAGTGGCTGGCGGTCGAGTTCAGCACCAGCCGCGTGACACCCGCCGAGCGTTATGTCCGTGCCGGACACAGGCCGTTTGCCATCTGGCTGGTAGGCGGCGAAGATCTGGCATACGGGCTCGAGCGCAAGCTGTTTGACCGCGGCTGCCTGGTGCACGTGCTCAGAGGAGAAGACGCCGCGGGTGTCGCCCAAGCGTTCACTGACGCGGGGCTGATTTCCATTTGTAGAGTGGCCGGCGATGACCGCCGCGCGCGCGATTCGGTGGAACGCGCCGTGGGCAGCGACCGGTTCGTGGTGGTAAACGCGGCTACGCTGCCGGAGGATCCCGAGCCGGCAGCCGACGAAATCTGCCGTTCCCTTGAACAGCGCGGCTACATTCGCCCGCAGCCCAAGCCGTTCACGGGTGGGGCAGGGATTTAGCGTTTTACTCAGGTCGTGCTTTGGTGATACATTGTAAGTACATACTCCAATGGTCAAAAAGCTTACCAAACACGGCAACAGCCTGGCGCTGGTGATCGACCGGCCCATTCTGGAACTGCTGCGCATTGATCAGGACACGCTCCTGGAACTCAGTACTGACGGAAAGAAGCTTACCATCGCGCTTGCCCCGGCTTCTGCACGGCGCAAGAAGTTTGACAAGGCCCAATCACTTGCACACGCGCGTTACGGACGCGCTTTCAAGCGGCTTGCGGAATAGCACTCGTGTCACGAGACAATGGAGCCTCTCTTTCTCACCTTGGACGAAGTCCAGGAAATGCACGAACAACAAATTGAGTTGTACGGTGGCTCACACGGTGTCCGTGATCTGCCAGTCCTGGAGTCTGCGGTAGCCATGCCCCAGGCCACCTTCGGAGGGGAATATCTGCACCCCACAATCCCGGCCATGGCTGCGGCTTACCTCTTCCACATCACTCAGAACCATGCCTTCATCGACGGTAACAAGCGTGCTGGCGCTAATGCGGCCATCACTTTCCTGCTTCTGAACGACTTTGAGCCCACCTTCGATGAGGACGCGCTGGTGGAGCTTGTTCTGGGAGTCGCACAGGGTCAGATTTCGAAGGCTGGCGTTACAGAGTTCTTCGCCGAAAATTCACGACCGCTCAAGATCTGACCCCTCAAGATCTGACCCATTCGCTCGTGCCGCTTCTGCGATAACCTAGGCAGCATGCTGCGACTCTTTCTGGCGCTCTGGATTTCCGTGGCTGCGCTGGAGGCGCGCGGGCCGGTTTACGTGGTGCTCTGGTTTGACACCGAGGACTACATCGAGCCCGCGGCGGATGATGCCGCGCTGCGTCTCGCGACCGATCTCGACAAGCTGGGTGTGCGCGCGACGTTCAAGGTGGTCGGCGAGAAAGCGCGCGTGCTCGAATCGCGCGGGCGCACGGACGTCATCCGCGCGCTGGCGCATCACGACATCGGGTACCACTCCAATTACCACAGCATCCAGCCCACTCCGGCGCTCTATCTGCGCGGCATGGGATGGCTGGACGGCGCGGCGGAGTTCGAGCGACGCGAAAGACCGGGGGTGGAGGACATTCGGCGGATCTTCGGAGTGACGCCAAGCTGCTATGGCCAGCCGGGCAGTTCGTGGGGACCGCAAACCTATCGCGCGCTGCTCCGCATGGGCATTCCCGTGTATCTGGATGAAGGGGAGCAGGTGGGGCTCGGCGACCAACCGTTCTGGATGGGTGGCATGCTGCATGTGTTCAACATGGGCCGATACCTGATGCGGGCCGAACTCAACGACGAGAGCCAGTTGCCGAAGGCTTTTGAGAAGTTTGACCGCGCAGCGGACGAGCTGGATGCCAAAGGCGGCGGCGTCATCAGCACCTATTACCATCCGACTGAGTTTGTCACCACCGCGTTCTGGGATCTGAATTTCGCCAAGGGCGCGAATCCGGAACGCAGTGAATGGAAGAAGCCGCCGCGCCGCACGGCCGAGGATTCCGAGCGCTGCTATGGCATTCTGACGCGCTGGGTGGAACACGCCAAGTCGCGGCCCGGCGTGCGGTTCGTCACCGCGCGCGAGCTGCCGCTGCTTTATGAGAGCGCGACGGGCCGCGGCAGCGATCGCGTCGTGGTGGCGCGGCACCTGGCCGAGCACGAAACATTCCTCGTGACGGATCAAAACACCCTCTCGGCGGCGGAGATGCTTGAAATCCTGCTCGGGATGGAACCGGCTGTCGTGGAAGGGCCCCTCGTGCGCGGCCAGACCGCATACCGCGAAAGTGAGATCCCGCGCGCGGCTTTCGAGCGAGCGAAGACGGATGCCCCCGGATTCATTCGCGCGAACCGGCGGTTGCCGGCGGAGGTGTGGGTTGGGTCCCAGAAGCTTTCCTTGGCCGATTTCGCAGCCACGGTGGCGGCTGATGACGGCGTTTCTGCTGTCGTCACCGTTCGCAGGGGGAATCTGGAGCTGGAGAAATACGTCGCCACTGATGCGCAGCGCACGTTCAACTGGCCGATTCATCCGGAAGGGTTCAGCGCGCCGGAATTGTTGGAGCTAGCCCGGCTGCAGGCGTGGACGCTGAAGCCTGCGAGATTGAAGTAGGAATGTGTGTCGGGACGGATGGCCGGGCAGTGCCCGGCCACTACGAGGCCTGTAGACGCAAATGCACTTTCACAGATTCGCTGCACTTCTGGCGGGCGCCTGGCTGGCGGGCTGCCTGTTTATGGACATGGTGGCCACCCAGAACTTTCGCTCGGTAGATCGGCTGCTGGCCGCGCCGTCGCCGCAACTGGCGGAGCGTATCCAGTCCATGGGCGGCCACGATGCCGCGCGCATGATCCTGCGTCACCAGGTAGCGGAGCAGAACCGCTGGTATTTCGAAACGTGGGAGCAGGTGCAGATGGCGCTCGGCGTCGCCGTGTTTCTTGTGCTGCTGCGCGGTGGCGGCCGGAACCGCTGGATGCTAGCCATCACGCTGGTGATGATAGGCATCGTGCTCATCATGCATTTCTCCCTGACGCCTGAGATCACCCGTTTAGGACGAGCGATCGATTTCGCGCCGCCGGGCGCAACCTCCGCTGAGCGCGCGCGTTTCTGGAAGTTTCATGGCGCTTATTCCGGAAGTGAGTTGCTCAAACTGGGGTTGGGAGTGGCATTGGCGGTGCTGCTGGTGCGCCGGGGGCCCACTGAGAGCTAGGGCCGGTCGGCCGCTGCGTCTTCCGTCGAAGCGGTGGCTTCACTCGCCTTCCAGGCACGAAATCTCTGGCGCAGCGTTCGCCGGTAAAGTTCGACAGTGGTGCCGTGAGCGGCGGCTTCGCGGACCAGTTGCTCCTCCGCGGTGACGAGCCCTTGCCAAACACGGCGCCCGTTGGCTTGCAGGAAGGCGGAATCGTAGTCGAACCCAAACAGAGTCAATGCGGCGATGGGGGTCTCGTAGCCGTTGCCCAGTCCCACTTCACGGAATGGGAAGTTGGCGGCCCAATCGGTGTGGTACCCCAGCCGCATAGTCTGCGGGTTGACGGATACCTGGGCGTGCGTGACGCAATTCATCGCGGCGACGTGGTACTTGGACCGCAACATTTCGGCGAGCACGCGCGCGGCGTCGATTTGCGCGCGTGTGGCGATGTCATTGGAGTCGCCGGTTTGCGTTTCCGTCTGGGCTTCGAAGGCGACGCCGAGAAAGCTCTGGTTTAAGCCCCAGTAGATGTTTCCCTCGTCGGCCCAGATGGACTGCCCGGCATGATTGGCGTAATCGGTTTCCGCCACCACGCGAAAAATCCGGCCGAAGCGGTCGATCACAAAATGATACAAGCGGTGCTGAGCGATGTAAGCCAGCAGATTGCGCCCATTGCGCTGCAGTCGTGAGTTCTGGCTGGGCTCAAACGGCGCCATGCGGCTTTCGGTGGTGTGAAAGACAATCCCGGCCGGTTGGGTTTTGACCGCCGAGGCGCGCCATCCGAGCCGGTCGAAAGCACGGTAAGCGCGAGCCCGAGTGGAAGTGAGAAATTCGTTGTCGACACGGAGGCCATTGCTGTAAATCTCGATGGTCGCCTGGCGCTCCACCAGCCAGACCCCGGGCGCCGCGATATCGGCGGCGATCCTGCGGACGGGATTGGATGGTACGGTGCGCCGCGGCACGGTGCGCGGCGCTTCGGGCACCAGCGCGACGGCAAGCAGCAGCGCCATGAAGACGATACGAAGTGACAGATAGAGGCGGCGCCGGGAGGCGCGGTGCGCCGCAAAAGAGCGCCGCAGGAAACTGACCCTGCGCCGGGCCGCGGCTTCATGCGCGGCGATCGACCGGCGCACGAACCGCAACCGTGCCACCTCGTCGTCGATTACGGCAGCGCGCTTCTCCACCAGGCGCACGACGGCGTCGCTGACTAGCGGCTCGGGTTCTCGGGGAATGGGGTCAGTCAGGGGAGTCCTCGCCAGGCAAACTGAGGGCATCGTGCTCGCCTGTACACCTACTAAGAGTGTTGACTGAAGGGAAATAGTCTCAGGGGATCAGCGGGAGAGCGGGGATGGGGCCTGCCAGCAGGCGGCGGGCAACGGCTTGCGGATGTTCTGCTTCCACGCGGCAGCGATGACTTCCGGAACGGCCTTCAACGGCGATCCGGCCGCTCGCCTGGCTGACGCGGTACAGCGTGCGGGCGCCGTGGTGCGCTTCGAGCGAGGCGAGTGGCCAATCGGAGTCAGCGAGCATGTGGATGCCGCCTTCGGGACTAATGAGGATAGTGAAATTCGTGGGAGTGGGGGTGGCTTGGGTAGCGGTTTCTGCAGCGGTCAGGATGGCTTCGGCGTCCTCGAGAAAGCGGCCCACACTAGACTTATCGGGCCACCTGGGCGAATTTCGAGAAAAAGCGGAGGCGTACTGGATCTATTGCACTTACGTTGCGTCAACGACCAGCGACAGCGTACGAAGCTGTCCACACATGGCGTCGAGCGAATTGATGAGATCGCGGCCATCCGGCGTTCCAATACCCAAGTTGTAGAAGACCAAACGGACTTCAATCGCCAGGACCGTAAGGCTAAAAATGAAGTGCTGTTTCATGAGCAGCCCAGCCAGGTCCGGCCGGTCCACCTGCGAATCCACCATGATCTTCTTGATGGCCGCGCAAATGCGCGTGAAGTCCTGCGAGAGGCAAAGGATGTAGGAGTGGAAGATGCGAAGGCGCTTCTCGCGCAACTGCTTTTCGATTTTCTTATTGTCGCCAGACCTGGAAGCCAGGTACTGATAGTCCGTGTCCTGGAGCAGGCGTTCCATGGCTCTGTACCGGCCCGCGGAGAAAATATCCTCCCAGTCGTCCGGTAGCGGAGACGTGCGTTCCCGCGCCAGTAACTTGGCGAATAACATTCCGAATCCCATCCCTAACAGGAGGAGGAAGAGCGCGGCGCCGAGTAAGACAGCGTTCATAGAAAGCTCACTGGGACGAGCTTAACTTACCAAGGGTCCCAAATCAATATTTACCTTAGGATACATAAAAGGTCTAAGCCGGTATAGACCGAGCAATTAGCTAAGCACCCCTTTCGAGTTGTTTACGACTAACTTCCGAAGTACACCTTAGTAGGTCGAAAGTTAGGTAGTGGGTCACTTTGAATTTTCTCGCCCTTGCTAGTAAGCTGTCCCGGCGATTTTGTTAGCCGTGATTCTTCGTTTGGGATCGGTGTAGGTCCAGCGGAAGGGTCGTGCCGATTTGGAGTAGGCGCGGATGTATTTCCGCAGCTTCTTGCCCAGATCTGCCACCGAGGTGAATACGCCGCGCGCAATCACGTCCCGCTGGATCTTGGCGAACCACAGCTCGACCTGGTTCAGCCACGACGAATACGTCGGCGTGAAGTG
>JAIQFK010000047.1 GCA_020073305.1 Terriglobia bacterium | reverse complement strand
TTCGAAGCGCCGTTTCCAACGCGAGATGGTAGGAGCGGTCGTGCGCAGGCTGCGCATGATCTCGACGTAGCTCGCGCCGTCGGCCAGCGCCAGAATCAGCCGGGCGCGGAAGACATCACCGGCAGGCAGTGTGCGCGACTGCGCCCACTTCGCCAACTCCACTCGCTGTTCGTCGGTTACCTGCAGCAACTTTCGATACTGTCTCACAACAATGAGACGGATCGGAAGCAATAACGTTATGACAGGGACAGCTTACTGGATTGCCCGTATGGCAACTTTGGGACTGATCGAATACCAGAACGCGAGCGCCGAGGTGCGGGCCGTCTACGACGACATCATGGCCACCCGCAAGACCGATTGGATTAACAATTTCTGGAAGGCGCTGGCGAATGACCCGCCGACGCTGCGCCGCACCTGGCACAGCATCAAAGAGATCATGGCGCCGGGCGAACTGGACGCTCTCACCAAGGAGATGATCTATCTGGCCGTGAGCACAACCAATCAGTGCGGCTATTGCATCGCCTCGCACACCGTGGCGGCGCGCAAGGCGGGGATGACCAATCGGATGCTGGCCGAGCTGATGGCCGTTGTCGGCATGGCGAATGAGACCAACCGGCTCGTCACCGGATATCAGGTGGAAATCGACGAGCGTTTCAAAGTGTGACCGCCGTCAGCACCGGAAAACCTGTTCCGACCACGCAAGGGAATCCAGGTAAAGTTCGGGAATCCGGTCTATCGAAAGTTGCAGCCGGTCCGTAGTGGACGCCAGCGCGTCCCATTCGCCGGCCTCGTATTGGCGGACGAAGGCATAGACACCCGCCATACGGTTTTCGCTGCCGGCCCGGTTCAGCAGAACATCCCCGATCTCCCCATTCAGCTTGATCTCCGCCAGCGTTTCGGAAAGGGGCCGGCCCAACATTACGTCCAGCAGCGAAAACAAGCCGATCAGAAACATCTCTGGCATCCGATGCCCGAGCCCCGCATAAGGCGCCAGCAGTTCGCAGAAACGGGCACGAATCAGAGCCGTGCGCATCAATTCATCCGGCTTGTCTACCGTCAGGGATGGCAGCGCGGCCAGCGAAACCCAGGTCCGGATTGCCTGATCTCCCATTTCGGCCAAGGCCTGCACGATGGATTGCACCGGCTGGTGCCAGGCGAATAACGCTGAGTTAATGAAGCGCAGCAGCTTGCTCGCCAGCGATACTTCGCGCCGGATCAGCTCTTCAATTGCGGGATAGTCCAGCTCCGGCCGGTGGATTTGCTGGAGAATCCTGAGGTGACTGAGCTTGCAAACCGGAATCTCCTGCCGCGCGAGGATCACCGGGCGGGCGAAAAAGTAGCCCTGGAAATAGTCGTAGCCCATCTCCCGGGCCTCTTGAAACTCAGCCTGCGTTTCTACCTTCTCCGCCAGCATCCGGAGTCCCTGCGGGCCGTACCGCTTCACTAGTTTTCGCCGCTCAACTCGCGAGGTCGCCCGGAAATCCACCTTGAGGATGCTCACCAGGCTCATGAACCGCTCCCGGCCGTTGTTGGGTACAAAATCGTCCAGTGCCAGCGTGTATCCTTTCTGGCGCAGCACGCTGCACGCGGCAATCACCGCGGGTTCGGGCTCGACGGTTTCCAGAATCTCGATCACGGTGGTCTTCGGCGGCAACACCAGCGCGCGTTCATCCCCCAGCAATTCCTGCGGAAAGTTGACGAACGCCAGCTTGCCCGCTAACACGTTCTCCATGCCAATCGAGAGGAAGCTGTTGGTAATCACCTGGAGGCTGGCCATCAGGTCCTTGCCGGGCGCGCTAACCGCGTCCGAACAAGAGCGGGAGAGCAGCTCGTACCCGTAGACCTTCAGCTGCCGGTCAAAGATAGCCTGCCGTGCGACGAAGACGTCCATCTACGAGAGGAAATCGGCAGGATTATGGATAAACATTACGGGTTACTAAGCGGAACCGCCAACCTCGCGGGAAAACGGGGCCGCCTGCTCAGCGCTCCTACCAGAACGAGCGTGATCGCGATCTGAGCCGCAACGACGGTAACGATCATCGTCGGGTGCCCCGCCAGCCGTTCTTCCGGCCCCCGAACCGCGCTGGAGAGCATCGACAGGTTGGCCAGGTTGAAGAGCAGGATCACCGCGAGCAAAGATTTGCTGCCTTTAAAAACCCGCCAGCAAAAAGCGCCATAGACCATTTCGAGAACGAACGCCACCATCGGCGCCTTGCCGTAAAGGCCCAGGCCGAACTTGGGCTGATTGATCCCTGGCGCCAGCGCAATATCGGGCGCATGCGTAATCAGATCCAAGACCAGGTGCGAAACGATAGCCATCCCCACCGCCAGCCCAACACTTCTGTTCCCCGAGATCATCCGAGCGACAAAGTATCCCAACACAGCGAGCAGCAGTCCCGACAGAATCGAGTGCGAATACGGCATGTAAATAAGATGGATATCGCTGACGCTCGCGACGGCCTTTTCCGTGGTTGTCCTCTCCAGCCCCAGGTAGTTGAAGGTAACCCACAATATCTCCATCAATTGCACCGAGAGCAGAAGCCACACCATGGAGGCGGCGGGGTACTTCTTCTTCACCAGCAGAGCGGTGGCGGCGTGGTCAATAGCGAACAATCGGTTTCATCCCTCTCGTCGATTGGATGATTCAACCGCCCGGCAGTTGCGGCACGCTCCCGGGTTCCGTGCGGAGCCGTACGCTATTGGGCGGCAATGGGATCGGTCATTTCACGAAACCCGCGACACGATCAACGCTGCGCGCCGATCGCGCTGGCGTCCTGCCTCCGAGCGCTTTTCAACAACACCGATCGGTTCCGAGACGTCAGCGTCTCCCCCGCCTACCTCGCCCCCTTCGGCCCATTCACCCGCAACCCCGCGCCCGCGAACCACGGATGCAGCTTGAGCGTCAGCCGGCCCGCCTTCAGCATCGGGTCCGCCTCCATCAGCGCGCGCGCCTCGTCTACCGAATTGAGCTTGAAGATCAGCATGCCGCGCAGCTCGGTGTTGTCGCTGAACGGACCCGCCACAATCAGCTTTCCGGCCGCCACCAGTTTTCCAAAGTTCGCCAGGTGGCCTTCCTGGAGGCGCTCCGCCTCGGCAGGGTCTCCTTTCCCCGCATTCGGCCCTCGGTGGAAGAAGCCCACCACGTACGTGGTCATTTCATAATCCGGTTTTGTGTCAGCCGCGGCGAGGAGCCAGACGAATGCCGCCGCGATCAGCAGTTTTCCCATGCATCGGACTATAACATTCAGTCTGGCCGCTCGCTGAGCCGCGCGCCAAGCAAGCGGTTTATTGCTCATCAGCATTTTCGGCCCGCGCTACCCCCAAAAGGGGATCGATTTCTTCCACAACTCATCGAATATTCCGTCCTCGTGCGCGGAAAAAGGCAGATGCTCCGTAAGAAAGAGAGTAAAATTGAGCATGCGAAAACTGCCTTATCGACGCTCCAATTGGATCAGGCTATTTTACGCGGGCCGGGGAATTTTCCTCGCCGCGGTCCTTTGCGCTAATTACGCCCTGGGTTGGGGACCTGAGGGCCACCGCATCGTCGCGATGATCGCTGCGGCTCATCTGTCGCCCGCTGCCCAGAACGGCGTGACCACGCTGCTCCAATCGGATCCCGCGGTGCAGGCCTTGCGCCGTACCAGGTCACGCGCGGGTACGACTGCGTTGGCGCAGTCCATGGCTGCGGTGGCTAACTGGGCGGACGCCGTCAAGGCTCAAACGGGAACCCAGGAATGGCACTTCATTGATCTCGCATCCTCGGACCAGAAGGCTGATCTCGCCGCGCGATGTCCTCTCGGTGAGTGCGTTACCGGGAAGGTTAAGAGCATGGCGCCCAACCTGAAGCCTGGCACCAGTCTGCCGCACGATCCGAATCCATTTACTCCCACCGAGGAACTCAAGTTCATCATTCACCTGGTGGGCGACCTGCACCAGCCCCTGCACTGCGCCACGAATGCAGACGCGGGCGGAAATTGCTTGAGGACCGCGGGTTTCGGCGCGTCGGAGCTGCACGCGGTGTGGGATGGCGGAATCATTCGAAAGGTCCTGCTTAAGAACACGAACGAAGCCAACCTGGCACAGACTCTGGACACGCAATTCTCCGGTAAATTCGACGATATTATTCAAATGTCCGATGTGGACGACATGGCTCTCGCGTCACACGAACTCGCGTTCCAGGCGGCTTACGGGCCGATGCTCGACAAACATCTATTGCCCGGCCAGGAGCCGAGACCCTTCCTCAAACTGATCCCGAACGAATGTGCCGCGAAGGCTCCGGACTTTTTCAATATCAATCCCCATCCAAAGTTGACCAAACTGTACAACAAAACCACCTTCGATGTGGTGAGCCAACAACTAGCCACGGGGGGATACCGCCTGGCGGAGCTCCTAAATACAGCGTTCAAATAATCGTACGTGCGGCACTGATCTGCGCGATTTTGCTGCAAACTCGATGGCCGCGGAAAGCGTGCACGTGCCGCACGAGATAATCGGCAATCTGCATGACGCACTACACTATGTGGGGGGGAAACTCGGGGGGAAACTCGGGACAGTACACTCAAATCGGATTTCTGCGAGCGAATAGCCGTGTATTGAGTGTACTGTCCCGCATTTCCCGTCCGCATTTCCCCCTGAGCGCCGGGGACTCGAAAACTACGGCTCCTGATGGAACGCCTGGGACCTCAACCGTACAAGGCAACACAGATCCAAACATCACAACGGATGGAAAATCCGGCGGTCCGATCATCACGATTGACAATCGCACGACAGCCGGGGAAACGCCGGGAGTTCTGACACATGAGACCGTTCACGCAGGAGAGTCTCAAAAGGACCCAGCCAAGTTTGCAAAGGATTCGAAAGCGGAGGCGGGGCTACCGCACGACAAGAGACCACAAGAACAACGCGCGATTGCTGTGCAAAAAGCGCAGGGACCTGCGATCACCAAAGAAGTGAAGAGGATTGGGAAGGAACGGAAAAAGGAGCAGTCCCAATGAAGATGAGAAAGCTGTTCCTAGCTGCCTTAGCAATGGTTGTGCTGTCAGCGCTGAGAGTACCTACCAATGCACAGATGAACGAGCAAAGCGCAAGGGAGAAAGCCCTAAGTGTTGCCCGCCCACAACTGAGCTATCTTCGGCCTGGGCAGTTCCTGGGCGTCCAAAGAGACGAGGGGCTGGAGCTGAAACTAGCAGCCTTGGTTGGAGGACTGGCCGGGTCAGAGTTCATCTACAGGTTGAATCCGGCAGGAAATGAGATCAAAGAGCATGCCGTCGTCTATCACATCTTCACGGACATCGATGATCCTGTGTCTCTCGTAGCCGTTAGTCCGCTCGACGGGAGCGCCTATCTGATCCGTGGCTTCGCCGAGTCGAAGGCCGATTTTAATCGGCTGATGGGCGCTCTGAAGGTGAAGATATCCAGCCCAGATCAAGCGGAAGCTCTGGCAGACTTCTACCGTGATGTGAATCCAGAGCGTCGTTCGATGACCCGACTCCCCGGTCTGCTTGATCTCAAACAGGCCGCAGAGTGGCAGTGTCAGGCGGTCCCCTTCGACCCGAACGAGCGAGACTTCGGGGCGTGGTGGAAACACGCAAAGACCGCCTATGCGAATGTCTCCTTCCAGCAAACAGCAGCTCGCAGCGGCAGCGGCTATGCGGTCGAATGGATCGTGCTGTCTTCTCCCGGTGCTGGCCTATGCGGTGGCGCTCCCTTGCGTACGCGCCTTGAAGTTGGCTCGGACGGCAGCATCGGGGAGATCAGCTTCCGCCCTGTCTAGCCACAAGTCGGCAGCCTTGCCACGACCGGCAAAAGCCCACGCTGCTCCGCATCGGTTTTAGGGAGGACACGTCTCCCCCAGTTGGGAGCTGTGGAGCAACCGATGGTTGCTGTGCAGTAACCAAATCCTGAAAAGCTGCGTCTAAAGAAAAAATGCTCTGGGCGGTTGCGGCCCGGAGCGCAAGCGCAACCAGCGCCCGGTAGACGCGCATGAGCCGACTCCCCATCGACGAATCGCGGAGGCTATTTTCGTTTAGCTGCCCAGACAGTTTCGGAGACAGTTTCGGGAGACAGTTTCGGGGACAGGCTACGAAACCCCGAAACCGATGAGAGTCTTGCCTGGCGATGCCGACTATCCCATTCCAGGTTTACGATCCAAAGAATCCGAACGGACCGTTCTTCGGCACTTTGGGCATCACTCTTCGTCAACACACCGTGTTCATAAACGGGGAGCAGCAGGGACGGACGAGACCGTCCCGAAACTTTGAGACAGCCGGCCGCCCTACCGTACTAAGTCGGTATGCCTCGGGAACCTCGGGTGGTGGCCGTCGGTCTGCCCCACCATATTACGCAGCGGGGCAATGCCCGTCAGGATGTGTTTACAACGGATGCATTGCGGCGCGCCTACCTGGAACTGCTCTCGGAACACGCCGCTGGCAACCGGTTGCGGTTACTGGCCTACTGCCTCATGACCAATCATGTGCATATCGTGGCTGTGCCGGAAGCAGACTCCTCTATGGCGAATACCTTCCGGCACGCGCACGGGCGATTTCTCGCAATACTGGAACACGGATCGGAATCGGACGGGGCATTTGTGGCAGAATCGCTATTACTCCTGCCCGGTGGAGGAGTTGGCCGTGTGCCGGGTGATGGCGTACGTGGAGAACAACCCGGTGCGGGCTGGCATGGTGGAACGCGCGGAAGATTTCGAATGGTCGAGCGCGGGCGCGCACCTGGGCAGGGAGGGGTAGCAGGGACGGACGAGACCATCCCCGCTACTCCCCTGCTACTCCGCGCACCGGCCGCCCTCTGGGATCGAAGCAGTTCATTGCTGGATTAGAAAAAACGCTCGGCCGGATATTGGAGGTTCGCACAGGTGGGCGAACGAGGCCAATCGCGGATGGCTGCGCCGATCAATTGCAATTTTGGAACGCGGAGTGAGGATGGCGGGAACCGGGACAGTCTCGTCCGTCCCTGTTGTTTGTCCCTGTTGTTTCCTGTTGTTTCTGTTATGTTCAAACCGAGCGGAGGGATGGCCTATTTCAATGGCCAGTGATGTAGCTATGTACAAATGTCCTTGTTGTGGTTGCCTTACACTGAGCGAGCAGCCGCCCGGAACGTTTGAGATCTGTCCCGTATGCAACTGGGAAGACGATGCTGCCCAAGCCGCGAACCCGACACTGGAAGGCGGTGCTAACCGGGTCAGCCTTGAGCAGGCCCGCAGCAACTTTGCTCGCCTTGGAGCCAGTAGCGAAGATGCGATTGGGGCCGTACGCAAGCCCCTCCCTGAGGAGATTCCCGCGTAAGCCTGGTTCCCGTATGGGAACCAGAGTAGAATCAGCGCTCCCGCGGACCGGACCGGGACCGGACCGGGACGGACCCGGACGACCTGGACCGGACCTGGACCGGGACCTGGACCTGGACCGGGACAGTACACTGAAATCCGATTTCTGCGGGCTTGAAAATATCACCCAGCCGATCGTAAATGAGGCTGTGTCTCCATGCTGCGCCGCATGGTTGTAGGCGCCATCGCCCCGGCGGAGATATACTCGCGCATAATGAAACCGCAACTCGAACGCCGCGAATTCGGCAAGGCTGTACTCGGCACCGCGCTCTCCGCCGCCGCACTGAGCGCGCAGCAAAAATCGCGACCCGCGCATCCCTGGCCGCCGGGCATCAAGATTTCCGTGCAGATGCCGGGTCCCGACCCCTCCGATGAAGACCTGCAGTTCGTCAATCAGCTTGGCGCGCGCTACGTCAACATTCCGACGAGTGGCGAGACCGCAACTTACGAACACTTCGCCAGGCTTAAATACAAAGTGGAGTCCGCGGGCCTGCTCGTCTGGAACATTGGCAACAGCGACGTTCACAATATGGAGGAAGTCACACTCAATCTGCCGGGCCGCGACAAGAAGATCGAAGACTACAAGAACTTCCTGCGCAACCTGGGCCGCGCCGGACTCCAGTACACCACCTACGCGCACATGGGCAACGGCATCTGGAGTTCCGCGCCCGAAACCACGCGCGGCGGCGCCCGCGCCCGCGCCTTCGACCTGAAGAACGCCACCGGACACTGGCAGGGCAAGGATTTCAAGGGCCCCCTCACGCACGGCCGCATCTTTTCGGAAAAGGAAATCTGGGATAACTACGAGTACTTCATCCGGCAGGTGGTCCCGGTGGCCGAAGAGCAGGGCGTATTCATCGGCGTTCATCCCGACGATCCGCCCGTCCCCATGCTCGGCGGCGTTCCCCGCTGCATCTTCGGCAATTTCGAAGGCTATAAGCGCGCGCTCGAAATCGCTGCGAGCCCCAACGTCGGCGTCTGCCTCTGTTGCGGAACCTGGCTCGAGGGCGGGGAACTGATGGGCATGGACGTGGTGGGCGCCATCCGCTATTTCGGCCGCATGGGCAAACTGTGGAAGATCCACTTCCGCAACGTCAGCTCACCCATCCCGCATTTCGTCGAGGCCTTCGTCGACAACGGCTACATGGAAATGTGGAAAATCATGCGCGCTCTGCGCGAGGTGGGATTTGACGGCGCGGTCATCGGAGATCATTTCCCCGAAATGGTCGGCGGGCCGCACGCGTCTGTGGCATACACGGTGGGCTACATGAAAGCGCTACTGGAGCGCGCCAATGCGGAATTTGGCGGGTAGTTCTTCTATACTGCTGGAAGGAGGATTAAGCCGTCCATGTCGCTGCGTTCGTTCGCAATAGTAACTTTACTTATCGCGGTAACGGGTGTTGTTTGCGCCCAGGGCCGGTACGGCACCGCTCGCGGTCTGGTGGACCGCGTGCAAAAGAACCTGCGCCGCGCCGAGCATTTCACCCCGCCCAGCGACAAGGAAAAAGAGCGCTATCACAACGCGCAAC
Organism: Terriglobia bacterium; assembly: GCA_020073305.1. GTDB lineage: Bacteria > Acidobacteriota > Terriglobia > Bryobacterales > Bryobacteraceae > QHXW01. The sequence continues at coordinate 8,490 of JAIQFK010000047.1, read as the reverse complement.
ATCACCTTTCTGAGTTCGATCACAAGCTAAGCGAAGGCAGGTTCGATAAAGACAAGCTCGACGAAGCCATTGACGATGTGAAGAACGTCGTGGAAAACAACACCTTGTCGCCCGAGGACCGCGATCTGCTCACCCGCGACCTTGGCGAGCTCCGCGAACTCCGCCGAACCCGCGGCGCAGCCTACTAATTCCATCTACTTCTGAGAGGGAAGAGCGACAACGGCGATGCCTCGCTTCTGCAGCGCGTCATGAAGGGCGGCTCGCTTGGCAGCCTCTTCTTTGGTCCGCTGAGCTTCGATTTCTCCCTTGGTCGCCAGGCGGTGTGATTTGGCGTAGAGCAGTCGTGCCGCCACCGCCGCAGGAACTTCCACCACCGGCATACCCCGAGATTCCAGCAGAGGGTCGTCCACGCTAACCAGCCAGGTAGGTTCAAGCAGAGTGCTCTCAATGGCGCGAATCTCACGCCAGTACCGCTTCAAGTCGGGCATTTAGCCTCGTTCCCTCAGTACCCGCGCAATCTCGCTGGCCGCCAGTTCCTTGTCCGCCGCCGACATGCGGGGGTGGATATCTTCAACCCGGAACCTGGCCTCGTCCTGCCGCCCTTCGATCTCTGCCGCCACGGATTGCTGCAACTCCTCCAAGGCCCGTGGATCCAGCCCGTGGACGAACGTTTTGAACTTTGCGCTCATGCTCATGCGGTCGCCTCCCGCTGGGCGCCATACGATTTCTCCAGCCGGTTCGCATCCTCCGATGCCACGCCCGCGCGGCGCTTGAGTTCAAGCGCTTGCGCAAGTAATGCGCCGGAAACTCCCTTCGACATATCCACTGGAAGAACGACTTCTTCGGTCACCGCTTCACGCAGCTGCCCGACCAGTTTTTCCGCACGATCGTGGGCAATCCGCTTCAACGTCCGGGCGGTGGTCATCAGGGCGTTGGATTCCTCGCGCAGGCTCTTGATCTGTGCCCCGGGAATCAGGTGCTCGACGATCCGCTCGATCGCGCGGCTGACATACCGGCTTTGGACCTCGATCAACGCTAACTCCTTGAGGTTTGCAAACTTGGGTCCACCGGCCGCGGCCGACGCCACGATCGAGTCGATCGCGGCGTCCGAAGCCGCGGCCATCTGGTTTCGGGCTTCCTTTGCGAACTGGTTTAGCACCCGCTCGGCTTTCTTCAATTCTCCTAAACGTGTGTCGGCGGACCGCTGGGCGCTGACCGCCTCCACCACCTCTGGCTGCGCTTCAGCCTGTTGGATGGCTTGCTCCACGCGAGTCTGCAAGTCGTGCGAGAGGACCTTCTCGTCTTCGGTGGCAACCACTTCCAGGGTCGGTGTTCTGGCGAGATCGAAGCTCATTCCCTTGACGGCTCCTTTTCGCCTGCATATTACCCCGGGACGGAAGAGTCTCGATGGCAGCGAGCAGCATCTCATACCCGTAAGCGCTTGATGAAGCGGGACCATAGCGCGCCGTGTAATCGCCCGGACTGCTGTGAACCAGGAGTCCGGTGCTGTGTAAAATAAGGAAACGGCCTCAATTTGCCTCCGGAAAAAGAGAAAGACAAAACTCCCGCGTCGGAGCGCCTGCGGGCTCTTTTTCCCGACATCTGGAAACTCGTCCGGCCGCGCCGCGGTCTGCTGGCTTTGGGTTTTGTCCTCATGGGCATCAACCGCATCTCGGGCCTGGTACTGCCGTATTCCACCAAGTATCTGATCGACGACATCATCGGCAAGCGGCATATGAGCCTGCTGTTGCCGCTGGTGCTGGCGGTACTGTGCGCCACCCTCATCCAGGGTGTGACCTCGTTTGCGCTGACGCAGTTGCTCTCGAAGGCCGCCCAGCGGCTGATCGCCGAGCTTCGTCGAGGGGTCCAGGAGCATATCGGCCGGCTGCCGGTCGCCTATTACGATGCCAACAAGACCGGCATGCTGGTCTCCCGGATCATGAGCGACGTCGAGGGCGTGCGGAACCTCATCGGCACCGGCCTGGTCGAATTCGTCGGCGGACTGCTCACGGCGGTCATCGCGCTGGTGGTTCTGCTCCGCATCAGCGCGCTCATGACCGGCCTGGCCTTCCTGTTTCTGATGATCTTCGGCCTGGCACTGCGCCACGCGTTCCGCACCATCCGGCCGATCTTTCGTGCGCGCGCGAAAATCAACGCGGATGTCACCGGCAGGCTCACCGAATCGCTGGGCGGCGTGCGCGTCATCAAGGGTTACCACGCGGAAGAGCGAGAGGCGAGAGTATTCGCGGGCGGGGTCCAGCGGCTGCTGGATAACGTGCTCCAGTCGCTGACCGCAACCTCGGTCATGAGCCTCGGCGCAACCATGGTCATGGGCATGGTGGGCGTGGTCGTCATGTTTGTGGGCGCGCGCGAGATCCTGGCCGGCACCCTCACCATTGGCGGCCTGATGACATTTACCGCTTTTCTTGCGTTTCTGGTGGCGCCGGTGTTCCAGGTGGTGGCCATCGGGACGCAGATCACCGAAGCCCTGGCTGGGCTCGAGCGTACCCGTGAAGTGATGGGCGAGCGGCCGGAAGATGAAGACCCGAGGCGCACAGCGGCGATGGGCCCCATTCGTGGCGAAGTGGACTTCGATCATGTCAGCTTCGCTTACGATCCCGGAAAGCCGGTCCTGAAAGATATTTCATTCGAATCGCGCCCCGGCACGGTGACCGCGCTGATCGGACCTTCGGGTTCGGGGAAATCCACCATCATCGGCCTCATCTCGGCGTTCTATACGCCTTCGGAAGGCATGATTCGGGTGGATGGAGTGGACCTTTCCACCGTCCGCCTCGATTCCTACCGCACGCAGTTGGGCGTGGTTTTGCAGGACACGTTTCTGTTTGACGGCACGATCCGCGAAAACGTGGCGTTCTCGCACCCCAACGCCACCGAGCAGGAAATCATGGACGCGTGCAAGATCGCGCGCGTGGACGAGTTCGCCGAGACGTTCGAAAAGAAATACGACACCATCGTCGGCGAGCGCGGCGTGAAGCTTTCGGGCGGCCAGAAGCAGCGCGTCTCCATCGCGCGCGCCATCCTGGCCAACCCGCGCGTCCTGATTCTGGATGAAGCCACTTCCAGCCTCGACTCCGAATCGGAAGCGCTCATTCAGGAAGGGCTGTCGTACCTGATGAGGGGCCGCACCACCTTCGTGATCGCTCACCGGCTCTCGACCATCCGACGCGCCGACCAGATCTTCGTGGTCGAGACCGGCCATATCGTCGAGCGCGGAACGCACGAATCACTCTTCGCCACACACGGCCGCTATTATGATCTGTACACCCGCCAGCACGGCCTGGAGATGAACCTGTTTCTGGCGCCGGGGGAGGGCGACAGAGTTCCCGAGCAAGCCGAGGAGAGCGAAGTCAAAAACGGCAACGCGTTAAGTGAAGCCGTGCGATTGCTGCGGGGATAGGAACGGCGATAACAGTGGCTGGCTTCGCGTCCACACGCCAGGCGCCACTCACATGTTCCGGCACAGTTTCGCCACTCAACTGCTGGAGAATGGCGCCGATCTGCCGACCATCCAGATCCTGATGGGGCATGCCGATCTGGAGGCCACCAGCATCTACCTGCACTTGTCGCGACGGCATCTGGAAACGACGATCAACCCACTCGAACACCTGTCAGTTTCCGGTGTAACGGAGACCAACCGGTTCCACCACCGGCCGACCCAAAACACCTGGGCGCCGCAATCGGCGTGATCAGCATTCTGCATACCTGGGGACAGAACCTGCTGCTGCACCCGCACGTTCACTGTGTCATCCCAGCCGGAGGGCTGTCTGCGGACCGCCGCCGCTGGGTGCATTCCCGGTATCCTTTCTTTCTCCCGGTGAAGGTCCTCAGCCGGGTGTTTCGTGGTAAGTTCTGTGCCGGTTTGAAACGCCTCTACCGGCGCAAACAACTGCGCTGCGCCGGGCCAGCTTCCGTGATAGCTGATGCGAAACAGTTCTGTCGACTCCTGCGACGGCTGCATCGGCAAGATTGGGCAATAACGACCGTGACTCATCAGGTAGGGGCGGAGTATGATGGGTGGTCGTCACAAACGTTACACCCGCGAGGCGCCAATGACATATAGAAATTCGGAGATGAAGATTGAGGAACTGATCGGAAACTTCAAAGACGGAAAGATCAATCTCATACCGCCATTTCAACGACGCCGCGTTTGGAATACTAAACTGCGCGAGAAGTTGCTTGAAAATATGGTGAGAGGCAAGCCCATACCGGCGATCTTTCTCTATAAGGAAGAGGCTGGGACCAAATACTCCTACAATATTCTGGATGGGAAACAGCGTCTTGAAAGCATTCTTCTTTTCATAACGTCAACCAGGCATGATGTGTGCATTGCTAATTGGAGAGACTATTTCTTCAAGGGGCACGGCGATGCAGGATTTAAAATCAGGACGGTCACTCCTTCAGGAAAAACAAAGAAGCTATCCTTGTGCTGATCTTAGCGACGATATTGTCCGGGATCTCAGAGAGTACCGTATAGCAACAATAGAAATCGATATGGACGCCGAAGATGGCGGCCTGAACGAGGTCATCGACCTATTCATAGACATTAATCAGTACGGTGTGAAGGTCAGTAGATTTGACATCGTGCGTACGATGTACGAGCGCAATAAGTTGCTCTCTGACGTTTTCAAGATGATCGCCATTAAACAAAAAAGGAAGGCCGACAATTTCTACAAGTTAATCAATAGTGACTTCACATTCGTCATAAAACGACTGCAGGTGGTCGATTCCATTACGCAAGACCGTTTTCAGGAGCGCGTCGATAAGGTATGGGAAAAGTTACTAGAAATCGTATTGTTTGTTCGCACTGGTCAGCACAGGACTCTGGCCCAAGTGCTAAAGGCATTTGTTGGCGGAAAGGTCGAGCAAGCTAAGCTGACAGCCCAAGAGCGAACGACTCTGAAAAGGCTATTCAAATTCTTATTCCGACAAAGAAATCAGATCCTCGAAATTGGCAACCGATCAGCCGCACTTCTATACGATGGTAACTACCTTGCACACCTTAGTCACCCTTGATGATTCCCTAAAGAAAAAGATACACGAGGTGGCGCTGATGATTGACGATAAGCAACCTGCCCCACATGGCCACGCAGCGAAGCTGAAAGAATACATGGATTTGTCATCGAAGCAAACAACTCATCCAGGGCGCCGAGCATATAGGCAGAAATTGTTTACTGATTTGCTTGATGCTGTTTAATTCAAGTACGATGTTAACGAATGAAACACTCCGCCGAATACGAACGTTTCACGGCACTGGTGGACCGGGTGCTTGCCGTCCCGCACAGCGTCATAAAACAACGCGTTGAGGAGCACCGCAAGCAATCCGCGCAGAATCCGAACCGACGCGGCCCGAAGCGGAAACGAAAGGCGGTCACACCTTCCGCTTCGGACCACGGCGCAAACCACTAGTTGGCTTCGGTTTTTGTCCCACCTGGGAAGAAGCCAGGGACAGCCTGCGTGTTTTCCGGGGAAGAAGCCAGGGACAGCCTGCGTGTTTTCCAGTTTCCAGAGACTACCCGGCCTATCGAGGCAGTGTTCTGAAACCGGTAAACACGCGGGCTGTCCCTGGGATGTTCTTCCTGGGATGTTCTTCTCCTGGGATGTTCTTCTGGGATGTTCTTTGCAGCTTCGTTGGCTGTGGCATCTGCGACAACCAGATGCGCTGTATCGCGTCGGAGCAGAAATTGAAGACTTATCAGGAGAAGCCAGGGACGGACGAGACCGTCCCTCTTCGGCTGCACCTCTGATGCCTACACCAACTCGATCATCACTCGCCGCCCAACAATCGCGGCGGCCCGCTGCAGGCTGGAGAGCGTGATGTCGTTCTTGGGATCCAGCAGACGGTCAACCTGTGTCCGGCTGGTCTTGAGCAGCGTGGCCATCTGCACCTTGGAAATCTTCCTTTTCTTCATGGCCTGAGCAAGCTGCCAGGCAACGACCTCTTTGATGGCCTGCGCCTGCGCCGCTTCAAAAACCCCTTCCTTTTTCAGAAAGCTATCAATACTCGAACCGATGTGTTTTCTACTCATTGCTCCAACTCACGCAGGCGTTTTCGCGCCAATGCCAAGTCGTCATCCGGCATCGCGCGCGTTTTCTTGATGAAACCGTGAAGGGCAACCAAGTGCCCCTCGTAATGGCACAGCAGTACACGAGCGATTCGTTTCGTCGGCAGGTTTGTTCGGATCTCCCACAGCCCACCTCCCAGCGCGCGACACAACGGCATGCCGACCGGCCAGCGCCATTGCGCCCGCAACAAGTCCTTGCCTATAGCGTGACGCTCCAACTGATCCAACGACTGCAGCCACTCCCTGACCGGCTCGCTTCCCGTGACCGTGCGAAAGAAAACCAGAGGGGCTTTTCTGCGGTTCAGGTGATCCGGCACCCCTGCACCTTATATAGTACATTGAATCATACCCGAGAAATCTTCGCAAGTTCGACTAGAGATTGACGCTTTTATATGAATGGGCCACCGCTCCCTTCGGTCGCGGCTCAGTTTTGGGTCTTAAGATGCGGCTTCCATCCGCCACATGATCTCAGCCTTCGTCGGGAACGGGGATATTCTGCTGTGCGGCGGAGTGTGCAGAGGCGGCTTTCGCGGGGAGCGGCATGCGCTTCAAGGCGAGGGCCAGTCCGCTCGAAATCAGCGCCATCAGGGCACTGCCGTAAAACGCCGCCGACCAGCTTCCGAATTTTTCGAAAAGCAGCGCGGCGAGGCCTCCGCCGATTCCACACGCCAGGCGACGCGGGACTGCCCAGTCCGCAATTTGCGGATCGGGGCTGATTCAGTCCGCTGCGTCCGCTCGCGGCCGATTCACATCCACGGTTTGCCGACTTCTCGTCCAGATGATTACCGGACCCTCGGGCGTAATCAATATCGGGCGAAACGATTCAGAGTTGGCGACCCCAGCCGGTCCTCGTTGGCTTGGACTATGCCGCCAAGGAGTTGTAGGTACGCGAACAAAGCACGTGCGTCAGTCCATCATCGCTTCGAGCTGCTGGAGGACTACTACCCTGCCGCCATTTGGAATGAACCACATTGCACTAAGAGGTCCGTCCTGGGAGCACACAATTACGCTCGCATTATTATGCTTGGTCACGAGATGGCACGCCGATTGGTGCCGTGTGCCACCCAGTTCTGAGACGTTACGCGCGTGTTTCTCTGGGTCAAAAATCCAACCGCTGATGACGTCGGGAACTTTCCGAACCAGTGGTTGCGACGCATTTTCAGGGGGTTTGACTGTGATCTTCGCCCCGTAGCCGATGACCTCCAAGTTGTCTGATACAAGAAGGGCCCCGTCCACCGCAGTCAATCTGCCGACAGTCATCAATTGCTCGAGTAGTTCAGGATTTATAGCGCTGTGCCTACCTGCTAAGTAGTTCCAAATATCAGCGGGTACCTTGTCACGATCCAGGTCGGTGGAGGCCTCGGCGACTAGCCGCCGGACGTGCTCCGCAAGCCCCTGATAGCGTGAAAGAGGGTGGGGAATCTTAATCGACTCCTCCCAATCCTCCTTGTTGTTGGCTGTCCAAACGATGATAGCGCCTCCCCGGCGATGACTTCTCATTTCATGAGCCAACATAAGAAGAACACAACCGACAATATGACGTTTCTTAACATCCGGGAGCATCTCGGCGAGTAACCCAGCAAGATGAGACGGATCCAATGCATGGGCTTGGTGATAGTGTCCCGGCGTGAACATTTGTTCCTCAACTCGATTCAATGGAGGGTTTGGGAATGGCTGGACTATCAAAGATTGCGCTGAGTCGCGAATAATCGCCAATCTCTCCAATCCCCATCGGACCACGACATGCCCGGGCGCAGCGGCGACAACCTCGACCGCACGAGTCGGCGGGTGTGGAAGATGGGCCCGAATGAAGAGCTCATTAGGTGCAGCGTCGCTGAGCGCACTTACAGCCACCCGCGTTCTACCTGGCACAAGAGCAGGGGCAAGCCGACCAAGAGTCTCTGGGGACAGCTCTATAGGGGGATCAAAACAGATCCCATTGCCCACATCCGTGGGCAACAGGAAAGTGAGTTCGAATTTATGATACTGCGCTTCGTATGGTTGTAGGCTACCCCAGAATGCAGCCTTAATCATTGCCAGAAGCTGGTCGGCAGTTGGTACTGCGGAGGAGTGCCCCTTTGATGACCAGAGGTAGTCGCAGACGTCCGCCAAATCTGCCGAGAAGTTCCAGGCGGGAGCAGACGTGACACCCTCCACACATTGTGAGTTCGGGCTGTGGCTAGTAAGCCGTCCCTGTCATAACGTTATTGCTTCCGATCCGTCTCATTGTTGTGAGACAGTATCGAAAGTTGCTGCAGGTAACCGACGAACAGCGAGTGGAGTTGGCGAAGTGGGCGCAGTCGCGCACACTGCCTGCCGGTGATGTCTTCCGCGCCCGGCTGATTCTGGCGCTGGCCGACGGCGCGAGCTACGTCGAGATCATGCGCAGCCTGCGCACGACCGCTCC